>DAOSVM010000005.1:0-95264 GCA_035379625.1 Ignavibacteriales bacterium
TTCGGTAATGGTATTTCTTTCATATATTCCTTTATCTCTAATTTATCTAATAATACCTTCATCATTCGCATACCGCCCCACGATGTTACAGCTTTATCTACTAATTCATATTTTATTATTCCCATTTTTTCTTATCCTTTTTTTTTCTCCTTAATTTAATGTTTTTTTCGAACTTATCAAGTTTTTTTCTTCCTATTGAATAATTTGGGTTTAATAAAAAAATATATAATATGGTAAAAAATGTATAAAATTATATAGTAAAATTAATATATTCGTATTTACGAAAATATTTATAGGGTTTTGATAATATATCGTAATACAAATATAATGTAAATACAAATATATTATTAAGAAAAAATCGTTATGGTGATGAATTTATGGAGTTGTGAGATTTTGAAACCGTTAAGCTATACTTTGTAAGGTGATAAAGAAAAGATTTTCAGCGGGCCGTTCCGGCCCGCTGGCCCCTTGCAGCTTGGTTCAAGCTGCAAGGGGCTTAAGCTTACACTGTCTGAGCTAAGGAATAAAAAAAAAGACTGCCATCGCTGGCAGCCATAAATATTATTTTAATTTATTTAAAGCTTCTTTAAGTCTTTTTACTCCTTCAGATAAATCGGCTTCTGAATATGCAAATGACATTCTTACGCAATTATCATCGCCGAATGCTTCACCGGGTACTATTCCAATTTTACCTTCATTTAATACATAACTGCAAAAGCTTGTGGAATCTTCAACCTTAAAGCCATTATACTCTTTACCATAAAAATTACTTACATCAAAAAATAAATAGAAAGCACCGGTTGGCTTAAATAATTTTAGTCCATTTATTTCAGACAATGCATCAAATAGAAAATTTCTTCTTTTTTCAAATTGTTCTCTCATCCCTTCAACTACTGATGGATCCATTTTTAAAGCTGCAACAGAAGCCGCCATTGAAATTGTTGATGGGTGAGAAACAGCGTGACTTTGGAAATTCTTAATCAGAATTGCTAATTCTTTATTCGTTCCTAAATATCCAATTCTCCAACCTGTCATAGAAAAAGATTTACTCATTCCGTTTATTGTCACAACTTTATCTCTAATTTCTGGTATTGAAGCAATACTGAAATGGCTAGCGCCATCATAAATTAATTTCTCATAAATTTCATCTGTGACAATGAAAATATCTCTGTTTTTAACTAAATCGGCAATATTTCTTAATTCTTCTTCTGTGTAAACAGCACCTGAAGGATTTGATGGTGAATTTAATAAAATAGCTTTAGTTTTAGGGGTAATTGCAGCTTCAATTTGTTCAACTGTAAGCTTAAATCCAGTTTCGAATGATGTAGGTAGAATAACTGGCACTGCGGAAACTAATTTTATCATTTCTATATAACTAACCCAATAAGGGGATTGTAAAATTACTTCATCTCCTGGATTGCATAATGCAAACAAAGCATTATAAAGTGAATTCTTAGCACCACTGGAAACTACAATTTCTGCTGGTTCGTAGTTTATATTATTTTCATTTTTGAATTTTTCAACTATAGCTTTAATTAATTCTGGTGAACCTTCCGCATTTGTATATTTTGTTATTCCTTTTTCGATAGCTTGTATGCCTGCATCACATATAAATTTAGGGGTTGGAAAATCTGGCTCGCCTGCGCTAAAAGTTAAAACGTTATGCCCTTCGGCTTTTAATTTTTTGATTAAACTTGTTACTTGAAGAGTTCTACTTTCTGTAATTGAAGACGCTACATTAGAATATTTCATGGTTACCTCTATATATACATTTATAAAAAAAACTAATTTAAATAAAAATAAATAAAATGTAAAGTTTTAATAAGAAAATATAAATTATTTCTTTTTTAATTTGAATAAAATTGATAAATAAATATAGTTATAATATAAATAAATATTGTAAATACAATATATAAATAATAAACAAATAGTTTAAATATAATTAACATATAATAAATTCCTATTTTCATTTTTTTATTTAAATTTGCAAATTATTATCTACATAGGGGGACAAATGCGTTTAGAAGAAAGAATTTTTCATATTATTTCAAATACTCACTGGGATAGAGAGTGGAGATATCCTTTCCAAAGGAATAGACAGATGTTAGTGGATATGATAGATTCTGTTCTTGAAATTTTGGAAAATGAACCAGAGTATAGAGCATTCCATTTGGATAGCCAATCTATTGTAATAAAGGATTATCTTGAAATAAAGCCACACAAAGAAGAAGTTATTAGAAAGTTTGTCAAAGAAGGAAGACTACTAATTGGTCCTTGGTATATTTTACCAGATGAGTTCCTTGTTGGAGGTGAAAATTTAATTAGAAATTTATTAATTGGGCATAAAATCTGTAAAAAATATGGTGGTGTATCAAAAGTTGGATATTCACCATTTTCTTGGGGGCAAATTTCTCAACTTCCACAAATTTACAAAGAGTTTGGTATTGATGTAATAATGTTCTATCGAGGTGTTAATTCTCTTGATAGTTATAACGCTGAGTTTATTTGGGAAGGTGCTGATGGAACTCAGGCTTTAGCATCAAGATTTTCTACTATGCCAAGGTATAATTTTTATTTTCTTATTTATAGACCTGTTCTGTATAATCAAACTCCTTATGATGTTGAATTAAAATGGGATAAAAGAGTTGTACCTTTCCATTTAGCAGATGAACAATTTTACAAGGAGGATTATTACCTTATTTCTCCTGATAATTCTTACTATGAAGAGAATATTGAGAATTCTGTAAATGATATTATAAATAGGCAAGTTAATGATTTTACAACTCCAAATGTTATTTGGATGGAAGGGCATGATTCAAGTGGACCAAATGCAAAAACCGTTCAAATTATTAAAGATATAAAAAAGAAATTTCCAAATTTGAATGTAAAGCATAGCACTTTAGAAGAATATTCAAAAGCTCTTTTAGAAACTGCTCAAAAGGATAAATTGCCTGTTGTAAAAGGAGAAAGAAGAAGTGCACAAAATGATTTGAGATGTGGTAATCTTTATGGTTATGTTACATCTTCAAGAACTTATTTAAAGTTAACTAATTTTAAAACTGAAAAATTACTGCAATATTATGCTGAACCATTTTATTCATTATCTGGTATTTTAGGGCAAGATATAAATAATAATTATCTTGATATTGCTTGGGAATATTTAGTTCAAAATTCAGCGCACGATTCAATTGGTGGATGTTCTTTAACATCTATTCATGATGATATGATGCTAAGGTATAAAAATGCATATGAAATTTCTACTGGTGTTTTTGAAAGAGCAGCAAAATATATTCTTAAAAATGTAAATCTTTCAACTAAGCAATCAGATTTATTTATTGCAGTATTTAATCCTTTGAATTATAACAGAAGTGAAATCTGTAAAGTATATGTTGACATTCCAGAAGATTATATGGCAGAGGACTTTGATATTATTTACGATGGAAAGGTGATGGAAAAAGAAATTCTTTTTTTTGAAAATGTTGAACCAGTTGTTGAAGAGATGACAAATAGACCAATGTATTTCAAAATGAAAAGATTTGAAACATTAATAAATTTTGAAAATATACCTGCAAATGGTTATAAAATTTTTGAGATTGTTCCTAAAACTTCTACATTTGAAAAGAAAATTTTTGACAATGAAAAAATCTTAAGAAATGAATATCTGGAAGTTAGAATTAATGAAAATGGAACAATAAATATTTTTGATAAAGTTAATAATAATAAATTTGAAAATATTCTTTATTTTATTGATGAAGGTGAAGAAGGGCACGCTTGGGTTCATAAATCAGTTGAGCCAACTCTAACAACATTAAATGAAAAACCTGCCGTTATTATCTATAAAAATAAATTAGTACAAAAAGCTATAATCCAATACAATTTTAACATTTTTTCGGATATAAACACCAGATTATTGAATAAAACACCTGATAAAAAAATTGAAATAACAGTTAATCTTGAACTTCCGGTAAGTAGTGATTTCTTAAAAATAAAAGTTATGGTTAATAATCAGTCATTAGATCATAGATTAAGATTAGTTATACCAACAGATATTAATGCACCATTCCATTATGCAGAAACAAATTTTGACGTTGTTAAACGCACTTCTGAAAGACCGGATACATCAAATTGGGTTGAGCAACCAATGTATGATTTTCCTTTCAATAATTTTGTTGATGTAGCATCTGAAAATAGATCTATTGCTGTATTTTCAGATGGAATTAAAGAATATGAATATAAAAATGACGAGAGAAATTCTTTATGTTTCACGCTTTTAAGAGCTTATAAATATATTATTGCACCAGCATCAAAACAAGATTTTTCGTATGATTTAAGCTCTCAGGAAATAGGAAAGAGGGAATACAATTTTGCTATATATCCGCATAAGAACGATTATCAAAATTCTGAAGTAATTAAAAATGCTTACAAATTTAATTATGATCTAATGGCTATTCAAATGGGTAAAAATATTAGTGGTAATTTGTCTGATACAGTGTCTTTTTATGAGATAGAAAATAAAAATTTAATTCCTACAGCATTTAAGCAAAAAGAAACAAAAGAGGGAAATAAATATATCCTTAGATTTTATAATCCAATGGAAACAACTCAAAAGACAAAAATAAGATTTTACAAGAAATTTAAAGAAGTTGGAAAAACGACATTGGAAGAAGATAAAATAACTGAAATTTTAACTAAAAATAATAATGAAACAGAAGTTGTAATAATGCCTAAAAAAATTATAACTTTGGAAATATCATTTTAATTTTTTAATTTGATTTTTTCATAAATATTATATAAATTAAATGCTTGTAATAAAAATAATTTGGAGAAATAATGCGTAAATCTGATATTGTGGATATTATAGCAAAAGAAACAGGTTTAACAAAATTAGAAACCGAAGCAGTGGTTGATGGTTTCATAAAAACAATAATAAATGTAATTAGTGAAGGTAAACATATTGAAATAAGGGGATTTGGAACATTCAAGCCAAAATTGAAAAAAGAAAGAATAGGCAGAAATCCAAAAACAGGCGAAGAAGTAAAAATACCAGCTCATTATGAGCCATCCTTTAAGATATCCAAGAAATTTAAAGAAGTAGTGTTAAAGGAAATTAAACAAAATTAAAAATTAAAAATTTGGAGGTAAAAAATGCCTTGCGGTAGAAAAAGAAAAAGACATAAAATGGCAACTCATAAAAGAAAGAAAAGATTACGTAAAAACAGACATAAGAAGAAATTAAGATAATCTTTAATTTCTTTTGCCAGCCTAGCTCAGTTTGGTAGAGCAGCGCATTCGTAATGCGTAGGTCGGGGGTTCAAGTCCCCCGGTTGGCTCAAAAAGAAAAGCTCTCGTTGTGGAGCTTTTTTTCATTATGTAGCTCGGACAGTGTAAGCTTAAAGCCCGTGCGCACGGGCAGGCTAAAGCTCAAAAAATATTTCATTAATTTAACCATATCTGTTATAATATCAACGACATACAACATTTATACATCTACTAAATTAATATTGATTGAAAATTTTCCAAAGTAATAGCAAACCTTAAAAGTATTAAAAAATATTCGTAATTACGATATAATTGCATTTACGATATATTGACTTTTTTTTAAAAAATATATTTGTATTTGTAATATAATTGTATAAACGATATATCAGCAATTTATTGTAATATATTTGTAAATACAATATAATTGATTTTACGATATAATTGAAAATGCAATTATATTAAAAAAAAATTGCATCAATTGTAAGCTGCCGTGTATTTGGGAAAGATTTGAATATTAAGGCCAGAAAGCACTACACATTGTAAGGAAATAAAGAAAAAGTTTCAGCGGGCCGTTCCGGCCCGCTGCCCCTTGCGGCTTGGTTCAAGCCGCAAGGGGCTAAGCTTACACCGTCTGAGCTAATGAATAAAAAAAAGCAAGCTCGCTTGCGCTTACTTGCTTGAATTTGTTGGAATGTTGAAATATTATTCTTTTCTGAGAATTGGAACATCTCTTAAAGTTAGTTTTTTGTCATTAATAATCATTTCAAATAATTGCATTGAAGTTTCATTGCTTTTAACATTATCAATAGTAATTTTTCCCTTAAACATAACTTTAGAAGGCATAATTTTTTTAATATAATTCCAACTTTGGTTTGTGCCTAATTCTACATAAATATCTTTATATTCGTTACCATTATTGCTGAAGAAATGGGACTTATCAACCTTAATTTCTAAATCTTTTTCTGGATCGTTATTTATAACTGAAAAATTTATTTGAACTTTGCCACCTTCCCAATAGCAATCAAGAAATGTAAAAGTGATATTATCAATTGTTACTTGTTTTGGGAAAAAATTTCCAGTTTGAGGTTCTTGTGTTTGTGATTGTGTCGGTGTTTCTTTGTAAACAGGTTTTTCTACAACTACTTCTTTAACAACAACTTTTTCAACTGGGACGACTTTTTCTTTGACAACAACAACTGTATCAACTTTTTTTTGCTTTTTTCTTATAGGTTTACCTAATAATTTATCTGTTTGTTCGTCTGCAGCAAGATCATATGACATATTTAATATTGTATTTCCTGTTGATACTGAAATAATTTTGATTGATAATTTTATTACATCATCGTAATCTTTCAATGTTCCGAATAGGTAAGCTTCGGGGACATAATTTGTTGTTTTAAAAATATTTTGTGAAATTTTTTCAAGTAGTTGTTGATTGTTCATTTTAGAAAAATCGAATTTGTTTTTTTGGAATTCTTGAAGAAGGATAGCTCTTTCAACCATTTTAAATCTTTTACTATCAAGATATCTGTTGTAAAGTTCTTCAGCTAAATATTTACACAAATTATTTTCTTTACCATCTTCTGTTTGGAATTTGTAAATACCTAAATAAACGGTGGTTTTGTCTGGATATTTCTGGAGAATTGTTTTTGCTAAATTGGTAATTTTGGCATCAAGATTTTCTTCTTGAGCAAAGATTATGGTAACAAATAGTACAAATAAAACAAAAATTTTTTTCACTGTTCCTCCTTATTTTAGAGATGTTTATAATTAAAGATAACAAAAATATTTTTTATTAAAAATTATATTTTACATCTTAAAAATTTTCTATCTTTATCAATAAACCCGTTGCGAATGTATAATTGATATGCTCGATTATTAAAGTTATCAACTTCTAAAAGTAGATAGTTTGCATTTTTTTTAGATAAATAATATTTTAAATAGTTTATTACAGAGGTTCCATAACCTTTAGAACGGAAATCTTGTTTAATAAAAAATTCATCTAAGAGATAGAAAATACCTTTATATTCTAAACTGTAACCTTTTGTTAAAACTACATATCCTAAAATGATATCGTCTAATTTGATTAATAAAATTTCGCCATAAATTGTATTGTTTAATAATTCCATTATAAGTTGTTTCATTTCATCGTATACGAATGGTATATTTTCGAAAATATAAAATTCATTCATCATTTGAAGTAGATTGTCAATTTCTGATAGTTCTAATTTTTTTAGTGTTATGGGCATTTAATTAATTTCCTTTTTTTTTTAATATGAATATATTAAATTAACAAATCTATAAAAAAAATAATTATGATTATGAAAAGAATAACAATTTTCCTAGCAGTAATAATAAGTTTATCCGCACAACAATTCCAACAAAAAAAAATAATACCAGAACAAAGTAATAAAAAAAGCGTAGGTTTGGCAGTAATTTATTCATTAATTTTGCCGGGTATGGGAGAATTATACGCTGGCAATTATTCATCAGGGAAATACTTTACCATAGCAGAAGGTTGTATATGGGGTACATATTTGGGTTTGAATTCGTATTCACGATATATAAGTTCAAATTATAAAGGATTTGCAAAATCATATGCAAATATTGGTAATAGCAAAACTGATGATGATTTTTGGTCGAATATTGGCAAATATAACACAGTTTATGATTATAACAATGAAAAATTAAGATTGAGACAATTTAATCAAGTTTATAATACAGATGAGAAATATTGGAATTGGCAAGATGTTGATAGTAGATTGAGATATCGTTCTAATTGGAAATCGAGTGAAATTGTAAAAAGTAATGCAAGACTTGTTCTAACAACTTTAGCTTTGAATAGATTTATCAGTGCGATAAATGCAGCAAGGACTGCTGTAAGCTATAACAAAAATCAAATTTCAGAAAATTATTATTTTGGTGTAACAATTAATGAAGCACCTGATTTTTCAAATTCATTAAATTTCAATATTTTATTAGAGCTTAAGTAAGAGGAATTTATGAAACTACGAAAAGTTTTATACTTTATTTTGTTTGTTAATTTATTGGTTTTTTCACAAGATTCATTACAATTATTCTTGGGGGTAAAATCTACAAAAGTTGCAGATTTTTGGAAAAAATATCCTAAATATGATGGTAGAGGTGTAATAATTTTTATTTTTGATACAGGGGTAGACCAAGCAATTGAAGGCTTAAAGTATACTTCAACTGGTGAAACAAAAGTTATTGATGTTGTTGACTTTACCGGTGAAGGAGATTGCTTTTTTGATTTAGCAAATTTGAATAAAAATACTATTGAATACAAAAATATAAAACTTAATGGTATTGATAAAATTGAATATAAAGCTATAGATAACAAATATTATGTTGGATTTTTTAATGAAGATAAATTAAAGAATTCTAATTCTGGCGTTAAGGATGTGAATAATAATAACAAAGAAGATGATGCTTTTCCGTTTGTAACATTTTGTACTAAAGATAAAAATAATAACGAATTTTGGGTTGCTTATTTCGATTTTAATTTGAATGGTGATATATCAGATGATAAAGCAATGACTGATTACAAAAGAAATTTTGATTATTTTGTTTTTGATAATGTGCCAAATAATAAAAAAATAACATTTAGTATGAATATTTATCCAGAAGAAAAGAGATTAAATCTACATTTTGATGATGGTGCTCACGGAACACATTGTGCAGGGATAGCCGCAGGTTATAAAATAGGAGGTTTACAATTAAATGGAATAGCACCTGGAGCAAAAGTTATTAGTGTAAAAATAGGTGATAATTCACTTTCAGGTGGTGCTACTGTGAGTTATAGTATGAAAAAAGCAATAGATTTTGCAAATAAAATTTCTAAAGATAAAAAGGTACCTTGTGTTATAAATATGAGTTATGGAATTGGCTCAGTTATAGAAGGTGATGCAGAAATAGAAAAATATTTGAATCAAGTATTGACAGAAAATCCATATTTGTATTTTTTCACATCAAATGGTAATGAGGGCCCGGGGCTTTCAACGGCAGGAATACCAGCAGCATCACCATTTGTATTTTCAAGTGGAGCTGTGTTAGCTGAAGAAGTCGGTAAAAATAATTATGGAACTGTAATAAATCGTGATATAATTTTACATTTTAGTTCACGTGGTGGAGAAGTGTTTAAACCTGATGTTGTTTCACCAGGTGCGGCGACATCAACTGTGCCAGAATGGGAATATAGTGATAAAATGTGGGGAACTTCAATGGCAAGCCCATACTCAGCTGGTGTTGGGGCTTTATTATTAAGTGCTGCAATGCAAGAATTCTCTGATATTCGTATCCCTAACAAAGTTTTATTTGATGCAATTAGATATTCAGCTCAGCCAATGCAAGGCTACAATTCCTTGGATTATGGTTTTGGTTTAATTGACGTTATGAAAGCATATGATTTATTAAAAAAATATATCAAAAATAATGAGCACTTAAAATATCAATTTTATGTTACTTCTACACAAAATTACTATCTTGAAAATGGGAAATCTCAAAATGTGTATGTAAGAAATGTAAATTTGGTTAATGATAATGAAGTTTTTAATGTAAATTGTAAAATAGTAAATAATAAAGATAAATTTTATAGAGCTTATAAATTAGTTGCTGAAATGCCATTTATTAAGCTTGCTCAACAAAAAATTTACATTAGAAATGATCAAATTGCAAATATACGTTTTACTGTAGATAAAAAATATTTTACAAATCCCGGTTTATATGTATCCAAAATTTTTGCATATAGGGATGATGCTTCAAATTATCCCGAATTTTCATTTTTAGCAACTTTTATAAAACCTTATTATTTAGATGCTTCCAACAATTACAACTTAAAATTTGAAAATATTAAAGTTTTACCGGGTGAACATATAAGATATTTTATAAATATTCCTAAAGGGGCTACTGCGATTAATTTAAATGTAGAAGCTTTAGATAATCATTATTCAAATGCAGTTATTAGATTTATAAAGCCAGATGGACAAATTATTGGAACTTTTTCAAATAATACTTTAGCAAATATGCCATCAAGCTCAAGGGTTTATACTTTAGAGCAAGGCGGAGTTTATGAAGTTGTTGTACACGGTAATTTCATAGCTTCAGGCTTATCTGTGTGTAATTTAAATATAAAATTAGTTGGATTGAATGTTAAAGAAAACATTATTAGTAATAAATTACAACAAATAACTGTTGAAAATGCTTTAAGCAAATCGGAAGATTTTAGTCTGAGTGCCAAAGTTAATCGAAAAATTAAAACTCATTATTTGATATTGGGGGAAAGTAATAAAGATATTTTGGAATACAAATTCAAATTTAATAATGACGAAAAAGCAAAGGAATTTAAATTATGTATGTCAAAAGCTGATTTTAATAAATTTACTGATTTTTCAATTTTAATAGTTGATGAGAAAGGATATGTTGTAGAAAAAGATGGTTTAAATTATAATGAAGGATATATTTATTTTGATAGACCAACTAATGATTCATCAAATACATACACTTTTTTGATTAAAGGGGCATATGCAACAGCAATAACTAATGTTTCTTTAGTTTTGGATGAAATCACAATATTCAGCAATGATTATAAAATTTCGTTGAATAAAAAAGATACATACAAAAATATTATTTATGATATAAATGAAAAAAATATACCATTTAGTATATCAAAATTACCAAAATTAGATAAAGATGAAGATTATTTAATAACTTTTAGTTTTAATATTGGTAATTTGAATTTTTCACAAATTAGAAAATTGAAATATGAATAATATTGATAATCAAATACTTGATGAGTTTTTAGAAGCTCTTAGTTTAATGGGTGTTAATGATGAAAGAAGGAGAAATTTATTTTTATCTCATATTAAAAGTGGTAAATTAAGCATAAAGGCAATAAAAGTTATTATTGAATTACAAAGTGTAAATTTAAGGAATGTTGATAAATTAGCTTTAACAATAGCTTTAATTGAGGGGAAGGTAACACCTAAATATATTAATGAATTGATTGAATATAATGACATTCAAGGTTTAAAGGACGCAATAGATTTCTATGTACAAGATAAAAAGACGGAATATTTTAATAAATACGTGTTGCCGAAAATTAATATGATGGAGCAAGTAGCGATTGCTATTTCAGGCAAAAAACCTGCTCCAGTTGTTGCACCAGGTGATAATTATGGGATTTTAAAATCTTTTGGTTTTAGTGATCAAACAATTGAATTATTAAAACAAGCTGTTGCAGAAGGTAGAATGATTGAACAAGATGTTAAATTTATTGTACAAACTATTGAAGATCCGAAAATACCAATTGATGCTAAAGATATGGAAACAATAGTATCTGTTTTTAATAATCCACAAGTTAATATGGAAATAGCAGGAATTATTATTCAAGGATTATCCGATGGCACGCTTGCTAATGAAGAAATTGAAGGTTTAACTCAATGTATAATTAAAAATAAGATTGATGATGTTTTTGGATTTATTTATGATTTATCAAAGGAGCAGCGTGCAGAAAAAATTATGGAATTTCTTTTTGAGTAATAATAAAATTTTTCAAATTTTGCAACTTGTTTAATTTCTTTTTTTATTTTTTATTTGTGTTCTTTGAAATCATAAATTTATTGAGGTGTCTTAATGTTAAATATTCCTGAAATTATAGCTCGTGAATTAGGAATTAAGCCTTACCAAGTAAATGAAGTTATATCGTTATTTAATGAAGGGGCAACAGTACCTTTTATTGCTCGATATAGAAAAGAGCGAACAGGTGGATTGGACGAAGAGCAGATACGTAAAATTGATGAAAGAATGGGATATCTTACAGTTCTCGAAGATAGAAAACAAACTATTTTAAAGACTATCGATGAACAAGGTAAACTTACTCCAGAATTAGCTGATAAAATTAATAATTGCTTACGATTAAATGAATTAGAAGATTTATACCTACCTTATAAACCAAAAAGAAAAACACGCGCAACAGTAGCAAAAGCAAAAGGATTAGAGCCATTAGCTTTATTTATTCTTGAAAATCCTAAATTTGATGGTGATTTTGATCAAAAATTAGCTGAATTTGTAAATCCTGAGCTTGGTGTAAATAATACTCAAGAAGCTTTGCAAGGGGCTAAGGATATTCTTGCAGAAATGATTAATGATAATGCTGAAGTTCGAAAAGCTGTAAGAGAAGTTCTAGAAAATGAAGCAACAGTAGTTAGTGAAAAAGTAAAAGAAAAAGTTTCTGCTAAAAAGAAAAAAGAAGATAAAGAATATTCAGAGATTGAAGAAGAGGATATTAAATTTTCATCAGGAGTTAAAAGTAAAGATCGTAATGATGTTTATGAAATTTATTTTGATTTTAAATGTGAAATTACAAAAATTAAACCTTATCAAGTGTTAGCTATAAATCGTGGTGAAAAAGAGGAAGTATTAAAAGTTTCCTTTAGTTTCCAAAAAGATTATATACTTGGAATTATTAGAAATACTTTTTTGCCATACAATAAATCTGTGTTTATGGATATACTCGAAAGTACAATTGAAGATGCTTTTACACGTTTGTTATATCCATCTATTGAAAGAGAAGTTAGGAATATGTTAACAGAAAAAGCCGAGTTACATGCCATTGAAATTTTTGCTGCAAACTTGAAACAACTCCTTTTACAACCACCTATAGCTGGAAAAATCATAATGGGCATAGATCCTGGCTATGTTTCCGGTTGTAAAATAGCAGTTATTGATGAAACAGGAAAATATTTATATGGTAATACAATTTATCCACATCCGCCTAAAAATAAAGTAGAAGATGCTGAAGATAAAATTGTTGAAGCTGTAAAATTATTCAAAGTTGATATTATTGCAATAGGTAATGGTACGGCAAGTCGGGAAACAGAACAATTGGTTGCAGATATAATAAAGAAATATAAATTAAAATGCCATTATATTATAGTTAGTGAAGCTGGCGCATCGGTTTATTCTGCATCTGAATTAGCAAAAAAAGAATTTCCAGATTTAGAAGCAGCACAAAGAGGAAATATTTCAATAGCACGAAGGTTACTTGATCCACTTGCAGAATTGGTGAAAATTGATCCAAAATCTATTGGAGTTGGACTTTATCAGCACGATGTCGATCAAAAGTTATTAGCACAAAAACTAGATAATGTTGTTGAAAGTTGCGTAAACTATGTAGGTGTTGATGTAAATACTGCATCGCCTTCGTTATTAAATTACGTTTCTGGTTTGAATAAACGATTAGCTCAGAAAATTGTTGAATTTAGGGATGAACACGGCCCATTTTCTGATAGAAATGCGTTAAAGAAAGTTCCCGGTTTTACAGAAAAAGTTTTTGAACAAGCTGCCGGATTCTTGAAAATTTTAAACGGGAAAAATGTTCTTGATAATACTTTTATCCATCCAGAGTCTTATGAGGCAACAATAAAATTATTAGATAAATTTAAACTTAAACCTGAAGAAATCAAAGAAAAAGGCGCTATACTTGAACTTGCTGTAAAACAAAAAGGATTAGCAAAAATAGCTGCTGAAATTGGAGTTGGTGAACCTACTTTGCATGATATTTTACAAAACCTTGCTAAACCTGGGCGTGACCCGCGTGAAGATTTGCCTAAACCTATCTTAAGAAGTGATGTTTTGAAAATGGAAGATTTACAAGAAGGCATGCAACTTAAAGGAACTGTTAGAAATATTGTAGATTTTGGAGCATTTGTTGATATTGGTGTTAAACAAGATGGATTGATACATATTTCACAAATGGGAAATAAATTTGTTAAAAATCCTTTAGATGTTCTTTCTGTTGGTGATATTGTCGATGTTGCAGTGATGAGTATTGACCTTAAACGTGGAAGAATAGGATTAAAGCTTATCACTGACAATTAATTGAAAGTTAAATAAAATTATAATTCCAAAGCAAGTGAGCAAAAGCTAACTTGCTTTTTTTTAAACTTGTTTTCTTAAATAGCTTAAAAATTATTGAAAATTGATTTTAGTAATTTGTTTTATTTTATTATTATTAAATTGAATTTATTTAGGTGGTTGATGAAGTATTTTATTTTTTTATTGTTATATATAAATATTTTTGCTCAAAATGATTTTTATTTTGGAATTGATGTTTCGTCATATAAAAAAGTAATAGAAGGCAATGGGATTTTTAAATATAAAGGGTTTCAAAAAGATGCGTTAGAAATTTTCAAGGAAAATAATTTTAATTTTATTAGGTTGAAATTGTGGCATTCACCTTCTGATGGATTTAATGATTTGGACGATGTAATTGATGTATCGAAAAAGGCTAAAAATTTAGGATTTAAAATTTTATTGGATATACACTATTCCGATACTTGGGCTGATCCCGGGCATCAGACTAAGCCGAATAAATGGCAGAATTTGAATTATGATGTTTTACGAGATAGTGTGTATAATTATACAAAATATGTGATTAGTTCGATGAAGCAATATAATTGCCTACCTAATATTGTTCAAATTGGGAATGAAATTAGCGGTGGCTTTTTGTGGGATGATGGGAGATTAGATGGGAGTGTGGATAAATGGAAAAAATTTACAAATTTGTTGAAAGATGCAATTAGTGGTGTTAAAGATGCGTTAAGTTATGGGGATTCAATAAAAATTATGATTCATACTGATAAAGGGGGGGATTTCAGCAGTTGTCAATGGTTTTTCGATAATTTGTTAAATTACGGTGTAAATTTTGATATAATCGGTTTGTCTTATTATCCTTGGTGGCAAGGCGACTTTACAAAATTAAATTCTAATTTGTTCGGATTGAGTAATAGATACAATAAAGAAATTATTATTGTTGAGACAGCTTATCCTTTTACGCTTTTGTGGAACGATGATGTTTTTAATGTTGTTGGTTCAAATACTCAACTTTTAGCAAATTATGAAGCAAGTGCAGATGGTCAAAGAAGATATTTAACTGATTTAGTTACTTTATTGATGAATTATCCAAAAGTCAAAGGCATATTTTATTGGGAACCTGCGTGGATAAGTACTCAAAAATATGGTTCTATGTGGGAAAATTGCTGTCTGTTTGATTTTAATGGTGATGCTTTACCAGGCATAAATTATGCAAATTATTTAATAAATAATGAAATAATATACAATAAAAATAATAATAAAATAAAAATATATCCAAATCCATTTAATGGAAAAGCAAAAATATCTTTTACAATATTTAGTGAAAGAATTAATGTTAATATCTACGATTTACTGGGCCATTGTTTGAAAAGTAAAGAAATACTCAATTTAACAGGTAAAACTGTGATAAATCTCGATTTTGATGACTTGAGTAGCGGAATTTATATCATCAGCATAATAGATAAAAAAGATATTTATGTTCAAAAAGTTCTTTATATGAAATAAAATAAGCGAAATACTCATCAAGAAAATATATTATAGCTCGGACAGTGTAGGCTTAAAGCCCGTGCGCCACGAAGGCGCACGGGCGAGCTAAAGCCAAAAATTATTCAACTTATTATACTATATTTACCATCTTATCAACCTCTTACAATGGTTATATTTTTACCAAAGCCAGATTTTAAATAAAAATATTTAAGTTGGCAGCAGATTTGACAAGTCATAAAATATATTCGCAAATACGATAAAATAGTATTTACGATATATTAGCAATTTTTAAAAATATATTTGTAATTACAATATATTTATATATACGATACAATTGTAATTTTATAAAATATATTCGTAAGCACAATATAATAGTAAAAATAAAAATATTTATAATACGATATGAAATTAAAAAATAAGACTGTCAGAAAGTGCGAGAAAACTTATCTGACAGTCTGAAAGTATAAATTATTTAGGAAGCATAGGAATCTTAATATTGAATTTTTTAGCATTATCAATAGCACGTTGATATCCAGCGTCTGCGTGGCGAACAATACCCATACCTGGATCATAAGTAAGAACACGATCGAGACGTTTTTCAGCTTCTTTAGTACCGTCCGCAACAATCACCATACCAGCGTGAATGGAGTATCCCATACCAACACCGCCGCCGTGATGAACAGAAACCCAACTAGCACCTCCAATAGTATTAAGGAGAGCGTTAAGTATAGGCCAATCGGCAATAGCATCGCTACCATCCAACATAGCTTCAGTTTCACGGTTTGGAGAAGCAACAGAACCGCAATCTAGATGATCACGACCGATAACAATTGGTGCTTTAACTTTACCAGATGCAACCAAATCATTAAAAATTTTACCTATTTTAGCTCTTTCGCCATAACCAAGCCAGCAAATTCTTGCAGGTAATCCTTGGAAATGAACTTTCTTTTGGGCCATTCTAATCCAATTTATCAAATGTTTATTATCAGGGAAAGCGTCCATAACAGCTTGGTCGGTAATGTAAATATCTTCAGGATCGCCTGAAAGAGCTGCCCAACGAAAAGGCCCTTTGCCATCGCAAAATAGCGGGCGAATGTATTCTGGTACAAAACCTGGAATATTAAAAGCATCTTCTACGCCCATTTCTTTAGCTTCAGCACGAATATTATTACCATAATCAAATGCTATTGCCCCTCTTTTTTGCATTTCTAACATTGCACGAACGTGTACAGCAATAGTTCCTTTTGCGAGTTGTATATATTTTTGTGGATTTGATTTTCTTAACCCAAGAGCTTGTTCGTAAGACATTCCCATAGGAACGTAGCCATTTAAAGTATCGTGAGCGGAAGTTTGATCTGTAAGAACGTCTGGTATTATGTTTCGTTTAATAAGTTCAGGCAGAATTTCTCCAGCATTACCAACAAGTCCTACAGATAAAGCTTTCTTATTAGATTTAGCATCAAGTACAATTTTTATAGCTTCATCCAAATTATCAGTAAGAATATCTACGTATCCAGTATCCAGACGCTTTTGAATACGCGAACGGTCAACATCTATACCAAGGAAAGCAGCACCGTTCATAGTAGCAGCTAAAGGTTGAGCTCCACCCATACCGCCTAAACCTGCTGTAAGAACAAATTTCCCAGATAAATCTGAATTGAAATGCTTCTGTGCACATTCTGCAAAAGTTTCATAAGTACCTTGCAGAATACCTTGCGTACCAATGTAAATCCAGCTACCGGCTGTCATCTGTCCGTACATAATTAAACCTTTGGCATCTAATTCGCGGAAATAATCCCAAGTTGCCCATTTAGGCACAAGCATTGAGTTAGATATTATAACTCTTGGTGCATCAGAATGAGTTTTAAAAATTGCAACAGGTTTACCAGATTGTACGAGAAGTGTTTCATCATTTTCAAGGTTTTTTAAAGAATTGACAATAGCTTCAAATGCATCCCAATTACGTGCAGCTTTACCAATACCACCGTATACAACTAGATCTTGAGGACGTTCTGCAACTTCGGGGTCAAGGTTATTCATTAACATCCTTAAAGCTGCTTCTTGAATCCATCCTTTTGTATTAAGTTGACTACCTCGTGGAGCTTGAATAACAGTTTTTGTAAACATTTCTTAAAAACTCCAAATTATTGTTATTTTGTTGTAAAAATAATTTAAAATTTGTATAAAAAAAAATAAATTTAAATTCAGATTTTTTTATATTTAAAGAAAATAAGGGGCAATTGTCAATGAACCAAAAAAAAGTTAATCCACAGGATGCACTTGATTATCATTCTAGTGGAAGACCCGGTAAAATAGAAGTTATACCTACAAAAGCGTGTTATACAGCTAGAGATTTAGCTTTAGCTTACTCACCGGGTGTTGCAGAAGTATCAAAAATAATAGCTAAACAACAAAATGAAGTTTATAAATATACTGCTAAAGGTAATTTGGTTGCAGTTATTTCCAATGGCACAGCAGTATTAGGACTAGGGAATATTGGCCCTTATGCTGCAAAGCCGGTAATGGAAGGCAAAGGTATTCTTTTCAAAAGATTTGCTGACATTGACGTTTTTGATATTGAAATAAATTCTAAAGATACAAAAGAGATAATTAATGCTATAAAAGTATTAGAGCCAACATTTGGTGGAATAAATTTAGAAGATATAAAAGCTCCTGAATGTTTTGAGATAGAAGAAGAACTACAAAAAATAATGAATATACCTGTATTCCATGATGATCAGCATGGTACTGCAATAATATCTTGTGCAGCTTTATTAAATTCTGTTGAAATCACTAAGAGAAAACTAGATGAAATAAGAATTATTGTTAATGGTGCAGGTGCAGCAGCTATTTCTTGTTGTAGGTTATATGTAAAAGCAGGGGTTAAAAAAGAAAATATTTTTATGTTTGATACAAAAGGCTTAATCCATAAAGATAGAACCGATTTAAATAAATATAAAGCAGAATTTGCAAATGAAAATCTATTTAAATCACTTGAAGATGCTTTACAAGGAGCTGACGTTTTTGTTGGATTATCTGTTGCTAATATTTTAACTCCAGAAATGATAAAGAAAATGGCCCCAGAACCTATAATATTTGCTTTGGCTAATCCAGACCCTGAAATAAATTATGATTTAGCTAAAGAGGCAGTTCCAGATGCTATTGTAGCTACTGGTAGAAGTGACTTTAAAAATCAAGTGAATAATGTTTTAGGTTTTCCTTTTATCTTTCGTGGAGCTTTAGACGTAAGAGCTACTAAAATTAATGAAGAAATGAAAATTGCAGCTGTTAAAGCTATTGCGGATTTAGCGAAAGAAGAAGTGCCTGACATTGTAATAAGAGCATATGGGGGTGAAAAATTTGAATTTGGTAAAGATTATATAATACCAAAACCATTTGATCCAAGAGTACTGTGGTATGTGGCTCCCGCAGTTGCAAAAGCAGCTATAGAAAGTGGTGTTGCACAAAAAATAATAACAGATTGGGATAGGTATGTTGTTGAACTTAAAGAAAGATTAGGCTACACAAAAGAAGCAATAAGAATAATAACACAGAACGCTTCAAGAACACCTAAAAAGGTAATTTATCCTGAAGGAGAAAGTGTAAATATTATTTTAGCAGCTTCAGAAGTATATAATGATGGAATAGCTTATCCAATTTTAATAGGCAGAAAAGATAAAATTATTGAAACCTCTAAAAAGTTATCTGTTGATTATAAAAAATTCCAAATAATTGACGTAACAAAGAAAGAAAATTTCGATAAATATGCTGATGAGATATATAAAATACGACAAAGAAAAGGTGTTTCATATAATAAAGCTAAGGAATTATTGAATAACAACAACTATCTTGGTATGGCAATGCTAAAGTTAGGGGAAGCAGATGCCTTAATTAGTGGATACGAAAGAAATTATCCAGATACTATTCGCCCTGCACTACAAATTATTGGATTAAAAGAAGGCGTAAATGTTGTTAGCGGTATGTATATAATCGTGACCAAAAATGATATATATTTCTTTGCTGATACAACAATAAATAAGAATCCAACTCCACAACAGCTTGCTGAAATTGCAATACTTACAGCTGATACAGTTAGAGACTTTGATATTACACCAAAAGTAGCAATGTTATCATATAGCAATTTTGGAAGTGTTAGAGATGAACAAACAGAAAAAGTTAGATTAGCTACTGAAATTGTAAAAAAAGTTAGACCTGATATAATAATAGATGGTGAAATGCAACTTGATACAGCCGTAAATCATACAATTATTGAAAATTACTACCCTTTTAGTTCATTAAAAGAAAAAGCAAATGTTTTAATTTTCCCAGACTTAAATTCAGGAAATATTGCATACAAACTAATGCTAGAATTCGGTGGTGCTACATTAATAGGACCAATACTGACAGGATTGAAAAAATCAGTACATGTAATACAGAATGGTGCTTGTGTTGAAGATATTATTAATATTACATCAATTGCAGTAATTGAAGCAAAATAAAATTTTAAAAAAATAATTTTGTAAAAAAACAAAATTTATAATATATTTAGTTTCAAAAAACGAACTAATTTTTTAATTAATAACTAAATAATGAGGGGTACTGTGAGTACAAAAACAAAAGTAAAAGGTAATGTAGCATTAGCTGCTTTTTTAATTCCAATTCTTTTTATCGTTGCAGTTTTAATTTTCAAATATGTAATGGGTAATCCAAATAACTTTGTTGGTGGTAACCCAGCTAACGAACCTAAACAAGGTAATTATTTAGGTACAGTTTATAAAGGTGGATTTATCGTTCCAATTCTTATGACATTCTTAATGACAGTAATTTCATTTTCTATTGAAAGATTTATTGTATTAACAAAAGCAAAAGGAAAAGGAAATATCAATTCTTTCATTGCAAAAATTCATATGTTATTATCTCAAGATAATATTGATGCTGCAATAGAAGAATGCGATAAACAAAGAGGTTCAGTAGCAAGTGTATTAAAAACAGGTTTATTGAAATATAAAGAAGTAGCTAACGATACAACAAAAGATAGAGATCAAAAAGTAACAGCAATTAAAGCTGAAATCGAAGAAGCAATAGGCTTAGAATTACCTATATTAGAACAAAACTTAGTAATTGTAGCTACATTGTCATCAGCTGCTACATTGACAGGTCTTTTAGGTACAGTATTAGGTATGATTAGAGCTTTCGCTGCTTTAGCTAACGCAGGTGCTCCTGATGCTGCTGCTCTTGCGGTTGGTATTTCAGAAGCTCTTATTAATACAGCTTTCGGTATCGGTACATCAGTATTAGCTATTTTCTCTTATGCTTATTTCTCAAATAAAATTGATAAAATGACTTATGCTATTGATGAAGCAACAGTTGCAATAATACAAAACTTCTTAGCAAAACATAAATAATTATTAACAAGCTAGAAGAGAAAAAAAATGCCAAAAGTCAAAGTTGCACGAAAAAGTACTTTTATTGATATGACGCCAATGAGTGACGTAGCAACATTGTTACTTACTTTTTTCATCTTAACAACACAATTTAAAGGTGAAGAAGCAATAACAGTTGATACGCCATCATCAATAGCTGAATTCAAGGTACCTGAAAGAAATATAATGACTATCTCTGTAGACAAAGAAGGTAAAGTATATTTCTCTTTAGATGGTAAATTTAAAAGAAAAATAATGATTGAAAAAGTAAATCAAGATTTTAATCTTGGTTTAACAGACGAACAGATTGAAAAATTTTCTAATTTACCAGGTTTTGCTGTGCCATTGCAGGATTTACCAAATTATTTGAAGCTTAATTCACAAGACATGCAACAAGCCAAGAATAATCCTGGTATTCCAATAGATACCTCCTTAGATCAAACAAAGAATCAATTGTTGATTTGGATAGGTTATGGTAGAGTTGCAACAGCTGAGAGAAATATGCAAGATCCAAATGTAGGTAAACCTATTACAGCAGATGTTGCTATTAAAGCAGATCAAAAAGTACCTTATAAGACAATAAAAGGAATTATTAACGCTTTACAAAGCAAAAAAATAAATAAATATATTTTGATCACAGATTTAGATAAATCTGATAAACCTGTAGAAGATTAAAAAACAAATATGAGAAAAACAATATGGCTGATATAGATACATCGAAAGGCGGGGGTCATAAAAAAGGCGGGAAGAAAAGAGGTAAGAAACTTTCAACCCGTGTTGATATGGCGCCCATGGTGGATGTTATCTTTCTTTTGCTAACCTTTTTTATGTTAACGACTACTTTCTCTAAACCTCAGGCTATGCAATTAAATATGCCTGTTAAAGCTGAAGCAAATGCTGAAGAACAAGCTCAAGATGTAAAAGCTTCTAATGCTTTAACAGTAATTTTAGGCCCAGAAAATAAAATTTATTATTATGAAGGGTTAGCTACTAAACCTGAGGATATTCAAGTAACTGATTATTCTAGCGAAGGTATTAGAAAGATAATTCTCAAGAAAAAAAGAGAAGTAGGCGAAGATATACAAGCAAGAGAGAGATTGATTACTGAAGCTAAAAAGGCAGGCAAAGATCCTGCTACTATCAAAAAAATATGGAAACTTGTTGTATTGATTAAACCTATGGATGATGCTAATTATCGAAATATGGTTGATATACTTGATGAAATGAATATTTGTGCTGTAAGTAGATATGCGATTGTTGATGTTACTCCGCAGGAACTTGATTTAATTAAGAAGAAGATTTAGGCAGGAGGGGCTAAATGACTAATATGAATATAATTGACTTAAATGATATTATCTTTCATGGTAAAAATAAAGATTATGGCGCATATCAACTTAGAAAAAAATATCCTAAAATTGCAAAAATATCTATTATTTTAGGAATAATTGTATTTTCAGCAGGTACTGTTGGTCCATTCGCTTATGATAGATATGTGGAATGGCGAGATGCGCATAAACCTAAAGCTCCTGCCAGAAAAGTTGTGAAATCAGTTGAACTTATTGAAGCCGATAATTTAAAAGATAAAAACAAAGAAGAAGAAAAACAGGTAGCTCCTGTGGTAGAAAATAAACCAGCAGTTTCTACTGTTCAATTTCTTCCTCCTGTTGTAAAACCTGATGCGCTTGTAACTGAGGAATTTATTCCAACGCAAGAAGAAATGCAATTCAAAGATCCTGGTAAAGTTACTCAGGAAGGTACTGGTGTTTATAGTCTCGATGTAGGTGATATGCTTTCTGTTGAACAAAGCAATGTTGTTGGTACAGAAGACAAAACTCAGGAAAAAGAAGAAGTATTTACTTTTGCGGAAGAAATGCCCTCGTTCCCTGGTGGTGACGAAGAATTATATGCTTATATTGGACAAAATATACAATATCCTGAGATAGCTAAAAAGGCAGGTGCTGAAGGTAAAGTAATTGTTGAATTTACCGTTGGAAAAGATGGTAGAGTAAGTAACGTAAGAGTGCTCAAAGGAATTGGTGCTGGTTGCGATGAAGAAGCAGTTAGAGTTATTAGAAGCATGCCAAGATGGAACCCAGGCAAACAAAATGGTGTGCCTGTACCTGTAAGAATTACTGTTCCAATTCAATTTAAATTAACAAATTAAGATTGAACGACATAACTATAATAAATATGAGACATAGATTTTTTCTGTGTCTCATATTCTATTTTAAATGAATATAAATTAAAGGAGGTATTATGAAAATTATTTTATTTTCTTTTCTTTTCTTTTATTTTCATTTGTTTATGCTAAATCGTCAATAATTAAAGACACTTCAGAAGTCAAGAACGTTTTAGAAGGTGATGAGAACATTAATTCTTCTGAAATATCTACATTTGCGGAAGAAATGCCTTCTTTCCCTGGTGGTGAAGAAGAATTGTATAACTTTATAGCTAATAATATTAAATATCCTGAATTGGCACGAAAAGCAGGCATATCTGGAAAGGTACTAATAGAATTTATAGTTAGTGAAGATGGAAAAATTATCGAGCCAAAAGTTGTTAAAGGTATAGGTTATGATTGCAATGAAGAAGCTATAAGAATTATCAAACTTATGCCTAAATGGATACCAGGTAAACAAGATGGTAAACCGATAAAAGTTAGATTAATATTACCAATCATATTTTCAAATTAAGGAATAAGCATGCAAAATTTCTTTAAAATATTAGCATATTTTGTTACTATAGTTTATTTTCTTTTGGGTTCTTATATGTTCATTCAAGAAAAATATCGAATTATTGTTGATCCTACATATGCTAAGATATTTGGTTTTAGTTTAATAATGTATTCGATTTACAGAGGCTATACAATTTATAGAAAATTTAAGGATATAGAAGATGATAGCGAATAAAATTCAAAAATATGTAATTTTAGTTTTACTCTTAATTATAGGATGCAATAATAATTCTTCTAGTAATTTAGATACGCCAACCAAAGGAGACATAACAGTTATAACAGATAATAGTTTCTATAATGTAATTAAAGCAGAGGTTGAGACTTTTACTTCATTATATAGAGATGCTAAAATACGATTAATTTCTAAACCAGAAAATTTGGCTTTGGAACAGTTTTTAAATGATTCATCAAGAGTACTATTTTTTTCTAGGGAATTAAATAATGATGAAATTAAATTTTTAGAACAGCGTGGGTTTGGATATAAAGTTTATAAAATTGCTATTGATGCAATAGCTATTATTGTTAATAAAGAAAATAAAGATACTTTATTAATGTTTGATGATATAAAAGACATTTTAGCTAATAAAATTACTAATTGGAAAAGTATTAATAAACATGGTATGAATTCTGAAATAATACCAATATTTGATGATGCTAATTCTTGCACTGTAAGATATTTTAAGGAAATCTTTAATTTACAAACAATAAACAATGCTTATGCAGCTAAAGGACCAGAAGATTTAATTCAGAAGGTTAAAGAGAATAAAAATAGTATTGGATTTATTGGAGTTAATTGGATTAGTGATAAAGATAATCCAGAAGCTTTAAGATTTTTAAAAGATGTTACAGTAGCAGAAATAATGCCAGCAGATACAACAAAAAATGTTGAATTTGATTATTACAAGCCTTATCAAGCTTATATAGCTCTTAAATATTATCCATTTAGAAGATATATTTATGCTATAAAAAAAGAGCCATATAATGGTTTAGGACATGGGTTAATATCATTTATTTTAAGTCAACCTGGACAGAATATTATCAAAAAAGAAGGTCTTTTACCTACAAGGGCAGCGTTAAGAATAGTTCAAGTTACGAATGATAATATTAACATAGTAAAATAAAAAATTTAATTTTATAATTACCTAAATTTTTTTATATTGAATTAAGAGTTTTTAATAAATATTGGAGTATATAATGAAAAGACTAAAAATGCTTCTTTCATTGTTATTTATTTTTAATGTTATTTTTGCACAAAATGAAATCGATGAAGCAAAAAAATTGATAAATCAGGAAAAATATGAAAAAGCAAAACAGATACTTACTAATTATGTTTCTGCAAAACCAAAAGATGGAAAAGGATATTTCTATTTAGGAGAAATTGAATATAAAATGTCACTTCAAGGTGAAGAAGGTACAAGAAATGAAAATATGTTAAATAATGCTAAAAACTATTATTTAATTGGTATTAAAAAGGATAAAAGATTTGATTTAAATTACTACGGTGCTGCCAAAATATATGCTCTATTAAAAAATAATGATTCAGTTAAAATATTAACAGAAAAAGGTCTTGATTACACTAAAGATATTGAAAATGTTTCTGAATTGTTAAATTCCTTTAACGTTTTCTTAGAAATTGAAAATGTTAATTTAGATAAAGCAAAAGAAATTCTTGATGTTGCTAATGAATTAGATAGAAAAGAAGTTCAGCAATCAAAAGGACAAAAGAAAAGAAATGCTGCTATTTTTATTGCTTATGGCGATTTGTATACTAAGTTAGGTAATTCTCAAAAAGCATTAGAAAATTACAAATCTGCTATAAATTTTGATGAAACATTTGCACTAGGTTACTATTATTATGGAGAATATTACTTTAAAGCAAGAGCATATGATGCCGCAAAAGAACAATTCGAATTGTGTATACAATATGATCCTACTTTCTCAAAAGCCTTTAAAGGATTAGCTGATATTTATAATGTCAAAGGTATTGAAGCAAAAGGCCAAGGTAATGATGATAAAGCTAAGGAATATTACTCTAAATTTAAGGAATATTATGATCAGTATTTATTATGGTCAGAGCCTACTTTTGAAAATCAGTTGTATTATGCTACTAGAGCAGTTATTTTTGATGATTATGAAAAAGCTCTTGAAATTGGTTTAAATCTTGATCCACAATTCCCTAATAATTATAGAGTTTTGAGATTATTAGCATTTGGTTATAGCAAAAAAGGTGAATTCAAATTAGCCGCTGAAAGTTATGAAAAATTCTTTAAATACGCTCCAGCTGAAAAGATTAATGCTGTAGACTATGAGGCATATGCAAGATATTTAATGTCAGGTAGTGATAATGATATACCTAATAGACTATCTATTGCTGAAGATGCTGTCAATAAAGCTTTAAAATTGGATAACAATAAAGTTTATCTATATAGAGAATTAGCTATTGCATATCAGAAAGTTAATAATATTGTTAAAGCTATTGAATATTTTGAAAAGGTTAAAGGAACTGGTAAAGTTATTTTTAATGATTATTATCTTTTAGGAAATCTATATTTAGCAGATGCTAAATATGATAAAGCTATTGAAAATTTCGACAAAATGATTGAATTAAGACCTGAAGAACCAATGGGATATTATTTCAAAGCTTCTGCTGTTTCTCGTCAAGATACAGTAAATGGTTTTGATAATGCTATTCCAATTTATAATAAATTCTTGGAAATAGCTAAACCCGATAAAAATGCAAAACAAATTGCTGAAGTTAATTTTTCATTTGGTGGATATTATTATTCAAAGTTTTATAATGCTGTAAGAGCTAAAAAAGTTGATGTACCTTTCTTGAAAGATGTTACTGCAAAAGCTGTAGAATATTTGAATAAAGCATATTCACTTGACCCAACTAACCAAACTGCAAAACAATGGCTAGATGATATAGAAAAAACTAAAAAAGATAAAAAGTATCAGAAATATTTTAACTAATATTTTTCAAGACGCATTTTTTAATGCGTCTTTAATTTTTTAATTTAATAAGGATATAAAAATGGATAATCTTTTCAAAAAAGAACATTATGAGCTATTGTTAAAAGCAATTAGTTCTTACAAAGTAATTTTAGATGTTGTTTCAGATGATGAGCTTGCAAAAAATAAATTAGATGACATTCTGGATGATTTATATTCATTACATGAAAAATATGGAGTAGATGAGGATAAATTAGAAGATATTCAAGAAGAATTTGAACAAATGATAGAGGAATATAATACTTTAAATGCTTCTCTTTTAATTGCTAATGAAATTGCAATTGGTAAGATGACTAAAAAGTATGGTAAGGATTTAGAAAATATCACTGATGAAGCAGTTGAAAATGAATTTATGCCATTAATCAGTGAAATATTAAAGGATATTAACGAAAACGGAGTTCAAAAATATTTAAACTATGACGCAAAATAATATTAGTTCTCATATTGATAATTATTTTATTGAAGTTTACGGACAAGATTACTTAAATAGTTATTACAAATATATAAATCAACCTATTGTTGATTATATTCGTGTTAGAAATAATATTAATTACGATATAGAAAAAAGGTTGTATGATTATAATATTATTGTTGAAAAATTCATCGATAATATTTACAAAGTTAAAAATGACCCAAATAATTATATCGGAAAAACTATTGAATTTGTAATAGGTGATTATTATATTCAAAGTTTATCTTCAATGTTGCCTCCATATGTTTTGAATCCTACTAAGGGTGAAAAAGTAGTTGATTTATGTGCCGCTCCAGGATCTAAAACTACTCAAATTTCTGAAATGATGGATTATTCTGGATTTTTAGTAGCTAATGAAATTGATATAAAAAGAGTTAAAACTTTAGCACATAATCTTGATAAATATAAAGCTTATAATACAGCTATTATGATAAATCGTGGCGAACTTTTGAGTAAATATTTTGATGATGAATTTGATAAAGTATTAGCTGATGTCCCGTGTACAGGTTTGGGAATTTTGAACAAAAAGAATGAGATTAAGAATTGGTGGTCAAAAAAAATAGTTGATGCAATTTTAGATATACAATATAAATTGCTGCTTGCTGCAATAAGAGTAGCTAAAGTAGGTGGGACTATTGTCTATTCTACTTGTTCATTGACTATTGAAGAAAATGAATATATTGTTGATAAAATTTTAAAAAATTATCCTGTTGAAGTTATAGATTTTGATTTGCCAGTACCTAGCCATCCTTCAAAATTAGAATATAAAGGTGACCAGTATAATCCGGAATTGTTAAAAGCAAAGCGTACTTTTCCTTGGGAAATTCAATCTGAAGGGTTTTATATTTGTAAGTTGAGAAAAATTGATAAACTTGATGCAAAAGAAAAATTTTCAAAAGTTGATAAGCCAAATGATTATTTCTATTTTGGAAATAATAAAAATAGTGATTACATTAAATATCTTGCAGATTATTTTGGTCTTGATTATGGATTATTTTCTGATAAATTGTTTTTAATTCGTGGAAATGATATTTATATGTCAACTATTGAAACTCCAGTTGAATACTTAAATTATTTTAACAGGACAGGTATTAAAATTGGAACTATAAATAAATTCGATCAAATAGTTCCACATACGTATTTTACACAAATATTTTCGAATAAAATAGCAAATAATATTGTTGATGTAGACAGTTTGCAATTAAAAAATTATTTAATGGGAAGTAACTTTAATATTGACGCAGATAATGGATATAAAGTTGTAAGATATAATGGTAATATGATTGGAACAATAATAGTTAAAGATAAAACAGCAAAAAGTCAATTCCCCAAATCAAAAAGATCTCAGGATATAATTATAAAATAGAGGTTCTTATGTTAGATATTAAATTCATTAGACAAAATTCAGATTTAGTAAAACAAGCAATAAAAAATAAGAACGAGAAAGACAGAATTGATGAATTATTGGAATTAGATAAGAAAAGACGTGAGATTTTAAGTAAAGTAGAAGAATTAAAAGCTTATCAGAATAGGGTATCAAAAGAAATAGCACAATTAAAGAAAGAGAATAAAGATACAACAGAAATATTCGCAAAAATGAAAAGTATTTCTGACGAAATTAAGTCTTTAGATGATGAAGTTAAGGATTTGGAAGTTAAAATTGATGAGATATTACGTTGGACACCTAATATGCCACATTCTTCTGTGCCAGTTGGCAAAAGTTCTGAAGATAATGTAGAAGTGAGACGATGGATCCCCGAAGGAATGAATATTGAAAATAAGAAAGATAATGTTTTAGATCATATTGAACTCGGTAAAAAATTAAGCATTTTAGATTTTGAAAGAGGTGCAAAAATATCAGGCTCTGGATTTCCACTATATAAAGGTAAAGGTGCTACTTTAGAAAGAGCTTTGATTAATTTTATGTTAGATTATCATTTGGAAAAACATGGTTATAGTGAAATTTTTCCACCATTTTTAGTAAATCGAGATTCTATGCGAGGTACTGGACAATTGCCAAAAATGGAAGAAGATATGTATTGTATTACAAAAGATGATTTATTCCCTGTTCCAACTGCAGAAGTACCTATTACAAATATTCATAGAGAAGAAATATTAAACGAAGATGATTTACCTTTGTATTATGTTGGTTATTCAGCATGTTTTAGGAGAGAAGCTGGTTCATATGGTAAAGAAAGTAAAGGTTTTTTACGTGTTCATCAATTTAATAAAGTAGAAATGGTTAAATTTTCAAAACCAGAAAATTCGTATGATGAATTAGAAAAATTGGTGAACGATGCTGAAGATATTCTTAAAGCTTTAAAAATTCCTTATAGAGTATTGTTGCTCTGCACAGGAGATTTAAGTTTTTCAGCTGCGAAATGTTATGATATTGAAACATGGTCGCCAGCTGAAAATAGATGGTTAGAGGCTTCATCTTGTAGTAATTTTGAGGCATTCCAAGCTAGGAGAGCAAATATAAGATTTAGAAGAAAAGGAGATAAAAAGGTTGAATATGTTCATACATTGAATGGTTCAGGGCTAGCAACTAGTAGATTAATGGTTTCGATACTGGAAAATTATCAACAAGATGATGGTTCAATTGTTGTACCTGAGGTTTTAAGACCATATACTAAATTTGATATTATTCAATAATGTACGAATGATACATTATTAAATAAAGCAAGCGAGCATAAGCAAGCTTGCTTTATTTTTATTCATTAGCTCAGACAGTGTAAGTTTATGCCTCTTGCAGCTTGATGAAAGCTGCAAGAGGCCAGCGGGCCGGTAAGGGCTCGCTAAAATTTTTCTAATAGCTCATTTACAAGGGGGAATAAAATCCTATTGACAGCGTTGTTGGAGAGCAAAGGTTGTAAATTATGGTATATCATAATTACAAATATATAGATTATACAATTATATTGTAAAAACAAATATATTTTCAAAAATTTAATTATATCGTTAATACAAATATATTGTAAATACAAATATATTTTGTATAATTGCCATTATATCGTAATTACAATTATATCGAAGATACGAATATATTATATGAATTTTAAAATTTTCAACCTACATATAAAACTTACTTCAATAATTATTTGTATAAAAATATAAATGTTGTAAGTGGTAGATAATATGGTAGATAAAGGGGGATAATTAGAATAATTTTTGGGCTTTAGCCCGCCCGTGCGCCTTCGTGCGCACGGGCTTTATGCTTATACCGTCTGAGCTAAGGAAAAGATTCTTTTTAGTGGAGCTCTTATTTTTAAAAAAGTATATTGAATTTATCGTTGTTAAATATTGGAATTATATTGTTATTAGAGTTGTATTTTTGTAATATTATACTTCCGGGGATAGTAGCAACATTTATTAAAGGTATATTAGCATTATATTTCGAGTTTATGGCCTTTATGATTTCATTTGCTATAATTGCTTGTCCTTGGCTGGTAGGATGTACGCCATCAAGACTAAATAAGTTTCCAGTTAGATATTTTGTAGAAAATCTTACACCATTGAATAATACTCCGTTTGTGGATGTTGCAATATTGTTTAAAACTGAGTTTATATCTACGAGTGTGAAGCCCTTGGCAGATGCTAATGTAGCAATTGTTGAATTATATTGAGCTATGATATTTTTAGCTGTTGCCACTTCTGCGCTATCAAGAACATATTTATCAGGTAGTGGATTAGATGGTGAGAGACCTTTTCCTGCAGCTATTTCACTTTTAGAAGTTAAGGTAAGAAAATCTTTACCAAGTTTTAATTGTTTGGTAGTACCGCCTACAATGCCGTATAAATTAATTAAAGAACCATCAGCTGGATTTTGGACCACTGGTGGAACTGTTGTGAAAAATGGAATTGATAAAACATCTGGTATATTTAACACCACAACTTGAGCATTTAAGGAGGCAATACTATCAACTAACTGAGAATATAAAAATTGGAAGTTAGCAACAGGAGTGTAAGGTACTGTTCCGCCTGATGTAGCATATCCTAAAATATCATTATTACCGATCCATAAAATAACAAAAGTTGGTTTTAATGATTTGGCTTGAGAAAATTGAGAACCTTTGCCTCTTAAAATCAGATCGAACATCGGATTTGGTGATCCACCATAGATAGCAGCATAACAATTAGAAGAAGATGTAGCATTTATAATATCGTATAAAGTTGCACCAGGAATGCCTAAGTTGTTGTAAGCTTTTGGGTAATTAGAATTTAATGGAGACCCTGAAGCAGTATTATAAACAATTTCAGCTGTACCTTTATTTAAATCAACGGATTTAACTTCCATTCTATTGCCTGTTCCGGGGTCTGAAATATAAGGTATTTCATAAGTAGTACCAACCTGTTTGGCAATTAATGCGCCATATGAATATTTTTGAGCAGATTCAAATAAAGTGCCTGATTGATAACCAGCTGTTAAACTATTTCCTATTGTTACAAAGGTTGTAAAATTAGCTGATCCATTTTCTACGATAGGGGCAGAAAGATTTGATCTATCTTCACAAGATGTAAGTAAAAAGGAAATTATAAATAGTTTAAGATATATTAAAATTTTTATTTTTTTCATGTTTCACCTACTATTAAAACGAATAATTTAATGTTAGACTAAATAAATGAGCATAGCTGTTATAGACGCCATTGAAAGGAGCGATTGCTCCAGCAATACCTGAATAGTTGATTTCAGAATTTGTTATTTTTCTTTCTTCCATTCTCAAGAAAAGATATGATAAATCTAATTGAATATTCTCATTAAATTTGTAACCAAAACCTGCACTATATCCCATTCTATTTGCATCTGGTAATGTAGGATCGAGATGTTCATCTTTTACAGGGGATTTATCATAATATATTCCAGCATAGAGATTCAAAATGTCATTTACATTATAATCAAGACCGAATCTAATTATATATGAATTATTGTAACCACGATAGGATTTGGATTCTAAGTTACTTTCATTAAATTTGATATTTAAACTGTCGTAAGAAGACCATCCAACATATTGATAGTCGCAACTTAATAATAAGTTGTCAAATTTGTAAGCAACACCTACAGAAAGATTTACAGGAGTAGTCAATTTTGCTGATGTTTTTCCGGAAGGTAATTTTCCAGCTAATTGAGCAGGAGCGACCTTTGATGTAGTGCCAGAAAATTCATATTTTACTTTACTTCTGTATCCTAAACCGAAGCTTAAATTATCAGTCGGTTTATAAAGAATACCAAATGCGTAACCGAGTGATTGATCATCACCAGTAATTTTAACTTGTCCGTCTGTTGTAGAAAATGGGGCAAGATTGACATTTTTTCTAATTAAAACATCAGCATAGTTGTAATTTATACCAGCTGATAAAGAGAGATTATCAAAAATTTTATATGCAACAACTGGTTGTAAAGAAAATACTCTGATTTCAATTTCAGTAGTGATATATCTGCCAATCCAATTGTCATCCCATTTAGTACCAAGACCAAAAGGATTGCCTAAACCTATACCAAAAGAAAGATTATCATCGTATTTATAAGTAAATTGACCGATAATTGGTGTGAAAATTTGGTCTTTGAGTTTATATTCAGTGATATTAGGAGAAACACCACGAAAAGTTGAGCCAAGGGTGATAATATTTGACCCAATTGATAATTGTGTACCGTTAAGTTGTGTTATGCCTGCAGGATTGAAAAAAATTGCTGTTGGAGTATTAGCAACAGCTGTAAATGCTCCACCCATTCCCATAGCTTTAGCTCCGAATTCATTCAATTGGAAGCCACTTGCGAATAATGATGAAGCGATAAACAAAAAAACAAGAAATTTTTGTTTCATTACTTCTCCTTAATAAATAATTAGTTTTGACATACAAAAATAACTAATATGAAGCAGAAAGTTTAATTAAGTATTCATTAAGGAGAAGTCTAAAATGAATGGTTATTTAATTATTGTTTTTTAATTTATTTATTTTATCCCTTAAAATAGCAGCGCGTTCGTAATCTTCTTTTTCGAGAGCTTCTCGTAATTGTATTTCAAGAAATGAGATATCATCAGACGAATTTGATGATAGTTCTAAATCATTATCATTTTTAGAAATTTTCCTTAAAAACGGTTCATCCTCATCTTCATCATCATTTTGTTGAATTCTATCTTCATCATAATCATCATTATTTAATGAGTTAGCTTGAGGAAATTGGGTATTTTCAGGTGGTTCAAATGCAACTTTATCCATTACATCATCGTATATGTATATAGGGGAACCAGTTCGTAGGGCAAGAGCAATTGCATCACTTGGGCGAGCATCGATTTCAATACGTAAACCAGATTGTTCAATTATAATGTTAGCAAAAAAGGTATTATCTCTCAAATCAACTATATTAACTTCTATAACTTCACCACCCAATGTTGTGATCACGTTTTTTAATAAATCGTGGGTTAAAGGTCTCGGTACGTTATAACCTTCAAGTTCCAACGCAATAGCATGTGCTTCAGCACCACCAATAATAATTGGTATTCTTTTATTTGAATTAATAGCTTTTAAAATAAGTGCATAACCGCCGCTGCTTGTAGATGTTGTAGATAATCCAAAAACAACTACTTCTGTTTTATCCATTTCAAAATCTCCAATTTAAATTATAAGTATAATGAAAAAAAATGTTTTTACAAAATTATATTGTATAAAATTAATTTGTCTTATGATAATAATTTTATTAAACTATTAACAAAAATTTTCGAAAATAAATAAATTAGGTAAATTTAATCCAACAACACATGGAGGTGTGATGACTAAATTCTTCAAATTGTTGACAATTCTGATGGTATTATTTATTAATGTTTCACTTTTTGCACAGGGTGCTTATGAAATTACAGGAAGTGAAACGTGGTCAACAAATAAGCAATTTAATGTACCTGTTATTGTTAAATCAGGTGGAAAATTGACCATAGAAGCAGGAGTTACAATAGAGGTTTTTTATGCTGATGCTAATGCTGATAGCATAGGAGATTTCAAATTACAAGTTGAAGATGGTGGGAAATTGATTATTAATGGTACACTATCAAGCCCAGTAGTATTTCAACCTAAAGAGATATATCCAGTTAATAACCATTGGCAGGGTATAATTTTAAATTCTACTAACACTAACTACAGAGACACAATTAAATTTGTTACAATTAAGAATGCCTATGTTGGTTTAGATGTTTCTAGAGATTTATATGCAATTGGTGTTAAGGTACAAAATTCGTACAATACTGGTGTAAAAATAAATAATTTTAACAGCCTGTCATCTTCATTCTATCATGGAATAAAAATTGATACTGTTTATAATTCTGGTACTGGTATATCAATTGCAAAAGAAGGAATAACCATTAATAATGCATATGTACAAAAAGCAACTGGTGTAGGTATTGAACTTAAGGCCGGTTCTTTAACAATTAATAATTCTAAAGTGTTAACATCTGGTACTGGTATCTATAATAATGTAGCTAATACATTTGCAAATTTGAATACAGTTCAAGAGTCTTACATTTATAAAAATACTAAATCGGGTGTATTTAATAAAGGTGGATACATAAAAATTTATAAAGATTCTATAGCAAGCAATACATTCCATGGTATTTTAACAAATGGTGGAAAACTATTGGTAGAGTTAAGTACAATTCACAAAAATTCAAGCAGGGGTGTTTTAGTAGGTGGTGCTTCAGAAGTTAATTTTATTACTTCTACTGTTGATAGTAATAGTTCTTATGGTTTTGATATTTGTGAAGTTAATTTGGCTACTGATCAGTTATATTCTACTATTACAGGAACAAGCGTTGGGGCGCCTAAAATAATTGCAAACTTAAATAATATTAAAAGCAATAATGGTGGCAATACTCAGGTCCAGGTAAAGAGTAGAAGAACTACTCCTGTGAGTCCATCAAACCCACAAGATGATTTTACTCAAAATTATTGGTATTTAACAGAAACCTTAGATGGTTTATTTAGCATGGATTTAAGTGGAACAGTTAACTATTGGAATTGGAAAACTTCTTCGTCACCCACTTCAAACTCTAAATTCCCAACTAGTACAGTAACTAACCCTACAACAATGTTAGCATTACTGAATACATCAGGTAATGGTTCCGGTACAATTGATGGTTTAGGTACAACAACATCAAACCCAACATTCACATCAACTATTTCAGCAAGAGGTGGATATACTTTAAGATGGAATTCGGCAAAGCATTATCCATTTGTAAGAATTAAAATTGATACAACTGGCACCACAGATGTAGGTACTTCGGATGCTAATTATACAAGTACACGAAGTATACTTTATGTTCCGAATAATGGATCCTATGAAATTCAAGTCTATAGAGATCCATACCCTACTACTTCAGGTGCGTTATGGGATGATAATTATATGAGATTTACTGTTACTTTATATGATTATGATGGAAATGCGTCTACTTATGTTTATTATGGATACCAAGATTTTGTCAATTATAATGCGAATAGAGGTAAAGTAATTTCTGTGAATGGAGTATCTACTGGTAATGCACAAACAATTTATAGTGGGAAACCAATAAAAATTAAATGGACTGTAATTGACTCAGCCGGTACAAATGTAAATATTTATTACAAAAGAAGAAATATGGATCTTAGAGCGGCAAATTCATTAACAATTGGAAATGCTAATTGTGCTGTTGACTTAATAGCTTCCAATGTTAATACAAAAGAAGTAAATGGTGAATATTTATGGACACCTCCAACTGATACTTTAACTACAGGTATTAATAATGCAGTTGGTAAAATAGTAATTGTAAGAAATTTTGGTACGACGCCTACGACAGTAAGTGGAGCTAATATTGTAGATACTGCAAATACCGCTTCAATTACTCTTGAGCCAGCACCTTATGCAGATTGGTTATATACAGACTCAACAAGTGTATCGCAAACAATAATAATAAAAGATGCTGTATTTAACTTGAATGCTGCACCTGGCAACGGCACTATACGTTATAATGGTGATCTTTTAGGTCCAGGTCCATATTATTATAGAGTTCAAGTTGGAGACTATATCGGGGCATTCTATAATGGTGGACAAAATTGTGCAGGTTTTGTTAAAGTAACTACCGTTCCCGATGGTACTTTGACAAATGCAATATCATTAAAAGTTTGGGGTGATGATCCAAATACTTCAGTTACAGATGGTGCTTCTGCTGGTGAGCAATTAACATTTAAAGTTTGGAGACCAAGATGGTTCAGAACAACCTCAGTTGTTGAGAAAAATGCTGAATATGATATAAACGGCAAAATAATTCCTGTTGATAGTGTTGTCTATCCATACAAGAATAATGCAGTAACTGGTATAGTATTTCAAAATAATTCAGCTATTATATTAGATTCCTTGAGATATCTACGTGGTTCAAGCTCAGCCTCAACTGAAGGTACAGGTTCACAAACTGTTGCTTTAAGTAGTGGTTGGAATTTGGTATCATCATATATTGATGTTGCTGGTTTAACAGTTGAATTTGATAGACAATTTAGAATTGGTTCCAATAAAGCGACTGGTGTTTTAGATACATTAGGAGAAGTATGTGAATTAGTTAAAGACCCTGCTGCTAATATTTTATGGCCAGCTCAAAATGTGAATCAACTTGGTACTTGGGTAAATACAAGTTCATACTACATTAAATTAACAGCAGCAGCAAACTTAATTTTCCCAAGAACAGGTAATGGAAATATTTTATCTCCTCAAAATACAGGTATAACTTTACAACCAGGTGTATGGAATCAAGTTGCATATTTAAGAAAAACAAATATGAATATATCTGATGCTTTAGTTAATATATTAGATAAGATTGAACTTGTAAAAGATGGTGCTGGAAATGTTTACTGGCCACTTTATGGAATTAACAATATTGGCCAAATGCAACCAGGACAAGGTTACTTAATAAAGACTAAATCAGGTATTTCGCAAGTTTCATTATTCTATCCTGCAAATACATTGTTACCAAAGAAACAACAAAATGTAGAAATTCCAAAACCTGAAAAATATGTTGTTAACTTTAATAGTGATAACAATGCTACAGTAGCAATACCTGAAAACGTTATTTCTAAATATGCTAAAGAAGGTGATGAAGTAGGTATATTTAATAATGAAGGTAAATTGGTTGGTTCTGCTGTTTATACAAACGGAACAGTTGTTGTAACTGCTTGGGGTAAAGAAACTGGAAATGAAAAAGCTGAAGGTTTAGCAAATGGTGATAAATTCTCAATTAGATTATTCAAGAAAGATGCTAACAAAGAGTTTGTATTGAAAACAACAAGCAGTGATAAAGTTTATACTCCTAACGGTGTTTATGTGATAGAAAATGTTAAAGGTGTTGAAGAATTCAGACCATTACCAAATAAATTTGATATTAGTCAAAATTATCCTAATCCATTCAACCCAACAACAACTATAAAATTTGCTCTTCCTGTTGATGCAAAAGTTGTAATAAATGTTTACAACGTTGTTGGTCAAAAAGTTGCTGAATTGGCTAATGGTGAATTTGAAGCTGGTTATCATACAGTTCAATTCAATGCTGCTGGCTTATCAAGTGGAATTTACTTCTACAAGATAGAAGCAGGGAAATTCACTGCTGTTAAGAAAATGATGTTAATTAAATAATGTTTTTTTCTGAAAAAAAGGGCTCTTTAAGAGCCCTTTTTTTATATTGGTATTATTTTTGATATATATTAAAAAAAACTTTGTGAACTATGAAAAAAATTAAATATTTAATATTTTTAATAGCGTTTCTTATTGGTTGTAAAAATCCTGTAAGTTCAAATACAGGAAAAATTTCAGGTAAAGTAACAGAAAACGGGATAGGAATTAGTAATATTTTTGTAAAGACAGTACCTTCTACACAATCGGTACGAACAGATGCAGATGGGTATTATTTAATAACTAATGTTCCAGAAGGAGAATATAGAGTTGTTGCTTTTAGAACTTATTATGATTCATCGTCTGTAAAAGTCTATGTTAGAAGTGGGACACGTGTTGTTGCTGATATTGAAATTAACCAATTTGGATCAATATCAGGAACAATAAAAGATTCTAAAACTCAGTTACCATTACAAGATGCTATGATTGTAACTAATCCTAATATAGGGTCAGCATTTACTGATAAAGATGGTAAGTTTATAATTAATAACGTACCATCTGGTAATTATGAAATTACAGTTAGCAAGTTAGGTTATGACTCACAAAAAGATAATATTATTGTAAGTAGTAAAAAAACAACTTTAGTAAACTGGTCATTAGTTCCTTCTTATGGTACAATTAAAGGGATAGTAACCGATTCAAGTAAAGCATTGTATAATGTAAATATTACAACAAATCCATCAACAAGTTCTGTTACAACGGATACAAAAGGAATATTTTATATTAGAAATGTTGCAGCTGGTGAATATACATTAACAGCTAGTAAAATAGGTTTCACTAATGCAACAATTAAAATTAAAGTTTTAGCTGGTGATACTACTTTTGCGAATATAATTATGAAGAAATAATTATGAAGTTTTTAATCAAATTATTTGTTTTAATATTAATTTTTTTATCTATATGTCTTGCACAAAAACCATATATTAAAAATTATAATAAAGGAATGGATTTTTTTAATAAAGGTGAATATGATAAAGCTATACAATGGTTTGAAAAATCTATAAAAGCAAAAAATGATTGGGATACAGTTTATGTAAGTTTAGGATTATGTTATTTTAATAAAGAAGATTATTCAGCAGCTTTACAAAATTTTGATAAAGCTATTTCCTTAAATAAAAATAACTCTTCTGCATATTACAATTCTGCCAAAGCTTACTCAAAAATAGGAAAAGATAACGATGCATTAAAGTCATATAAGGCCGCATATGATATTGATACTTTAAATTTAGATGCTTTAGCACAAGTAGGTTTATTAAGTTATAAATTAAAAGATTACAATCAATCACTTTGGGCATATAAAAAACTTGCTAAAGTTAAAACTGCTGATGGTCCTATCTTCTATAATTTGGGGAATGCATATTTTAATTTAGAAGATTATGATAATGCAATAGTTGCATATAATACAGCAATTAAAAAAAATAAAAAAAATGCTGATTATTATTATGCCATTGGAATGGCTTATTTAAAGAATGCAAATTATCCAAAAGCTAAGGCCAATTTTCTAATAGCTTATCGATTAAATCCGAGAAAATATTATAATTTATTTGATATTATTGATTATTCAGGTATTCAGTTTGAATTTTTGAGAACTAATTTCTTCGGTGATGAACTTATTTCGAAAACTTCAAATGGTATTAGAATAGGTATAAATTTACAAACTGTTGAAATTAAAACTAATTTATTGAATAAAATTACAGGTTTACCTATTTGGTCTAAAAATATAAATCCTTTATCATATGGTGCAATTGTTTCATATTTTTATAATCCTTTATCATTAGATTTTAGTTTTAATAGTTTAACATATGATTTGAATGATGCTAAAATTTATTTCCCATTGCCTCCATATAATCCCAATGGGAGTTTCCCTAAGACTTTAAAAATTAATAATTATGAAATTTTTATAAATTATAGCCCTTTTGTTTTTTGGGGGAAATTTTATAATGACTATTCAGTAGGTTATAATGCAACTACTATTGATTACAATAATGACAAGTATCAATATAGATCTTTAGTTTTATCTACTGGAATTAATTTTAAATACAATAAAATATGGGCAGGAGTAAAGTATAATTATTATACAAATAAAGATTTAAATACTAAGCTACAATTTAATGTTGGATTGTGGATATGGTAAAGAAAGTAATAAATATAAGTTTATTAGTTATATCCTTTGTACTGGCTCAAACAAAACCGGATTGGAAAGTAAACCCAAGTTTAGCTGGGTCGAATCATACTATTGTTATACCATTGGATGCAAATCCTAAAGTTAATGGTGTACCATTGCAAGCAGGTGATTATATTGGTGTATTTTATGATTCTTTAGGTATTAAATTTGCTTGTGGTGGTTTTAAGATGTGGGAAGGGGATAAAAATATTGCAATTTCTGCGTTAGGTGATGATATTTTTACAAATGATAAGAAAGAAGGTTTTGCTGCAAATGAAAATTTTGTATGGAAGGTATGGAAAAAAAGTAATAATCAAATTTATGATGTAGCTGTACAATTTAAATCTGGACAAGTTGTTTATACTCCTAATGGAACGTCTATTATTCAATCTTTAGGAGACAAAGTATTACCTCCTTGGACCTTTAATAAAACAACTGTTTTTCATACAATAGTATTACCTAAAAGTTTAAATATTGTTGTAAACAAAATTAAACAAGTTCCACCTATTTATGTTGGCGGTTTTTTCGATTCATTAGGTAACAAAGCCTGTGCAGGTTATGGAGAGTGGAATGGTGCAGCTGATGTTGAATTTAAAATTTATGGAGATAATGCAAATACTGTTCCAAAGGAAGGTTTTTTTAATAATGAAAAGATTACTTTTTATATTTTTATTGTTGCAGAAAGAAAAATTATTGAAGTTAAAGCGAAAGTAAGAAGCGATTCCCCAAATGATACTTTCTTTATTCCAAATGGTAGAACTATTTTAGATTCTTTAATATCATTAAAAATAATTTCTGCAACCGATCCCGGTTGGGTTTTTACTCCAACAACTAATTATCATAAAGTAATTTTCCCATCCCGCCAGTCCGTTAAAATTGATGATTATTATATTGAAGATGGTGATTTTGTGGGTGCATTTTATAAAAAAAGTAATGATACTCTCGCTTGTGCTGGTTTTTTCCAATGGAATGGAGATATCCCCCAAGAATTAACTATTTGGGCTGATTATCCCGATACGCGCAACAAAGAGGGATATTCAGTAGGGGATAAAATAACATTGTTGGTTTGGAGAAAGGCATCTCAATCTACCTTTTTTACTAATGTTAAATGGATTAACGATAAATATAATTATCCAAATGATAGTATTTTTGCGATTTCTTCAATTTATAAAGATACTATTAAATTGGGTTATGGTTTAAGTGGGGTTGAGTTACTAACGAATGTTATTAGTGAAAAATATTTTCTCGAAAAGTCATTTTTCTTCAATGATTATAAGCTGCAAACTAGCTACAGAATTATTAGCTTGCCAGGTGTTCCAATTAGGTCGAATTCATATTTATTAGATTCTTTATTCCAAGGCGTTCCAAATAGAGATTGGATTGGTTTTAAATATAGTTCAGATGGTAAACTTATACCTTATGAAAATAAAACACGTGGAGTTTTTAAATTTGCTCCAGGAAAAGCATTTTGGGTTCTTTCTAAGGTGCCATTAATTATTGAAAGAAGTAATTATTTCCAAGCATATAATGTACCGACTAATGTAATTTTAAAAAATGATAAAATTGTTGCTTATTACGAAATTCCTTTGGATACAACTGGTAATTTATGGAATATTATTGCTAATCCATTTGATCAGCCAGTAAATTGGAAAGATATTATTGATTTTAATAATTCAGATTTTTTAAATAAACCAATATTCGAAACAGATAATATTTATGAGTATTTAGGCACACAAGGATATAAAAAACAAGCAATTCTTGAACCTTATAGAGGATATTTTTACTATAATAGAACAAAACTTAAAAAATTAAAAATTCCTTATCCATTAAACAAAACTTTTAATAAAATAAGTAGTAATAATTATCAATATTTGAATTTAATGATAAGTAATGAACAAGATACAACTAATTTAATTGTTTGGAATGTTCCCACATCAACAAAAGATTATGATAGATATGACGAATTATTGCCGCCAATTTCTTTTAATTCATTAACTGCTTTTATAGAAAATACGAGTGCAAATATTGATTATAAAAAATTTAAATCTGATGCAAGATATATTGGTATTGGGCAAAAATATAACCTAAAAGTAGTTAGTAAAAATGGTGGAATTAAATTCAAATTAGATAATAAATTAAATGATGATTATCGAATTATTTTCGTCAATAAATCTAATGGTAAGGTTATTGATTTGAAGAATTTAAAGGAATTTGAATATACTAATAATTTAAGTGATACATTATCATTTGATTTATTAATTGGTACAGAAGAGTTTTTCAAAAATACAAATGTAAAAATCGAGAAATTTGAGCTTTATCAAAATTATCCAAATCCATTTAACCCTAAAACAAAAATTAATTTTTCTATACCAGAAAATCTTTCAAATTATTTAGTAGAATTAAAGGTATATGATATTTTGGGGAGAGAAATAGCTACACTTATTAATAAAAACCTGCCTTCAGGAATTTACAGTGTTGATTTTGATGGAAACAATTTATCGTCAGGTGTTTATTTTGCAAAATTAAGTGTTGCAAATAAGACAAAATTTATTAAGATGCAATTGATAAAATAGAATGGAATATATTGATTTTTTATAAGATCTATTTATGGATATTTGATAACTTTAAGATAGGTAAATTTTTAATTGTTTCCGTTATCTATTTGAATAAACAGATATTTTATTACCGCCATGTAGGTATTAGTATTAAATAAATGGTATGTTTTTGGAACTATAGAAATACTTTTGTTGTTATTTTTATTTAACTGTTATGAGGAAATTTTATGACACAAATTTTTAAGGTTCCACAATTAGGTGAAAATATATCAGAAGCTACAATAGTAAAACTTTATGTTAAAGTTGGAGATACTGTTAAAAAAGATCAAATTTTGATGGAAGTTGAAGCCGGAAAAGCAAATCTAGAAATACAGGCAGATTTCGATGGTAAGATAACAAAATTGTTAGCAAATGAAGGGGATAAAATTCTTCCTTTGGGTGATATTGTTGAATATGAGGTTACGGTTGAAACACCTCAGGACCCAATTATAAAGGAAGAGTTACCGGCGCAACAGACCACACTTACACCGTCTGAGCCAATTAAAGAAGAGAAAAAAAATAATATTTCTGAAGAAATTGAAGTATTATTACCAAATTTGGGAGAGAATATTGCAGAGGCTACCGTTGTTAAGGTAAATATTAAGGTTGGTGATGAAATTAAGAAAAATGAAATTGTTCTTGAGGTTGAAACCGGTAAGGCATCATTGGAGATTACATCGGAGTATGACGGTTCGATTAAAGCTGTTTTTGTTAAAGAAGGGGATAAAATTAAAATAGGGGATAAAATTTATACTATATTGGCTCGGACAGAAATAAGCTTGCCTTCGGATAAACCGAAGGAGGTTTCACCTGAAATTAAAAAAGAAGTTCAAGTTGACACAAAGATTGAACCTAAACAAGAAAAAATAGCTAACACTGATGAATTTAAAGTTGATACGTATAATGTAAGTAAAAATATTTTTGTGCTTGCATCACCTTCAGTAAGGAAATTTGCAAGAGAAATTGGAGTAACAATATCTGACGTAAAACCATCTGATGGCAAAAGAGTTACAATTGAAGATGTGAAGCAGCATGCTAAAAATATATTGCAAAATTTAGGTAAAGCTGAAGTTAATCAAGCTAAAATTCCACAGAGCGGATATTTTGAACCGCTTCCAGATTTTACTAAGTGGGGAGATATAAAAGCTGAGGAATTAAGTAATATCCGAAGAGTAACCGCGCAGCATTTACATTTTTCGTGGTCGCAAATACCGCATGTTACGCAGTTTGATAAGGCAGATATTACAGATTTAGAAGAGTTTCGTTTGAAGCTTGTTAAAAAGTATCCTGATTCGAAGATTACAATTACATCCATAATTGCAAAAGTTCTAAGCTTAGCATTGAAGAAATTTCCACAATTTAATTCAAGTTTAGATTTACAAAATAATAAATTAATTTATAAGAATTATTACCATATTGGTATTGCAGTTGATACCGACAAAGGTTTGGTTGTTCCAGTAGTAAGGGATGTTGACAAAAAATCATTATTTGATATATCAAAGGATATAAATTTATTAGCAATCAAAGCAAGAGATAAAAAATTATCATTAGAAGAGATGCAGGGGGGAACATTTACAATATCGAATTTAGGTGGTATTGGAGGTACCTATTTTACACCGATAGTAAATTATCCTGAAGTTGCTATATTAGGAATATCTAGAAGTTCGTATGAGCCCAAATATAATGGAACAACTTTTGAGCCAAGATTGATGTTGCCTTTATCGTTATCATATGATCATAGAGTAATAGATGGAGCTGATGGGATAAGATTTTTGAGATACATTATTGATATTTTAGAAAATCCATACAATATGTTGATACAATTATAAAATTGAATATAAGTAAAAAGCCGTTAAAGATAACGGCTTTTTTGTTTTAAAATAAAAAAAAGCTACTTATTAATGAAGTAGCTATTTGGCGGAAGGGGAGGGATTCGAACCCTCGGTAGGGGTTTAACCCTACGACGGTTTAGCAAACCGTTGGTTTAAGCCACTCACCCACCCTTCCGTAGCTTAAATTTTTTGAACTATAAATATACAATATTATTTGTAAAAAATCAAGTAAAATTGTAATTTGTAAGCAAAATTTTATAAAGGAAATATGTTTATGAAAAAGATATTAATTATATTTGTTTTAGCTTATTGGCTTTTTGCTCAAAATATGGATGGTGCTTTTTTTTGTAGTAAGAAAAAAATTGAACGTTATACCAATATTGGATTAAAGGAAAATTTAAATTTGATACAAAGGAATTATGATGTTTTGAAGTATAAAATAACTGTTGATTTAAGAAATAATTATGTTTATCCTTACGCAAGGTTTTTTACAGGTAATGTAGAAATTGATATAAGATTAGATTCTGTTGCCAAATACATTGAATTGGATGCTAATTCCCAATCAATTACTATCGATTCTATTATTGGTGATGTAAAATCGTATCAACATAGTAACAATAAATTGTTAATAAATTTTAACAATACATATTTACCGGAGATAGAAACAAAACTTAAAATTTACTATAAACATAATGATATATCGGATGGAGCTTTTTACGTTAATGATGGCTTTGTTTTTACAGATTGTGAACCAATAGGTGCAAGGAATTGGTTCCCTTGTAATGATTTACCATCCGATAAGGCATTGATGGAATTAGTAGCATTTACACCTTCAAATGTGCTTTTGGGTTCTAATGGAATTTTGGCCGATTCTGTTAATTATGGTAGTTATATAAAATATCGTTGGGTAAGTAATCAAGCAATTGCAACTTATTTAATTGTAATAACTTCCAGAGTAAATTACAATTTAAATGAGTTTTATGTTTTTGATAAATGGCAAAATAAATATATACCAATAAGATTATATTATAATACAGGTGAAGCAATCTCAGACGAATTAAAGCAATCGATAATAAATGCATACAATTATTTTTCGGAGAAATGGTATCCGCATCCATTTGATAAAAATGGTTTTGCTACATTAAATAGCGATTTTAGTTGGGGAGGGATGGAAAATCAGACTTTAACTAGTTTATGTCCTGGTTGTTGGGATGAAAATTTGTTAATTCACGAATTTGCACATCAGTGGTTCGGTGATATGGTAACTTGTAAAACTTGGGCAGATATTTGGCTTAATGAAGGTTTTGCAACTTGGGCTGAAGCATATTGGCTTGAAAGGGATGGTGGATATAATGCATATTTGAGTGATATAAAGAAAAAAGCAAATTATTATTTGCAAAATAATCCGGGTTATGCAATTTATAATCCTTCGTGGGCAGATAATCTACCGAACGTAAATACACTTTTTAATTATGCAATAACATATTGTAAAGGGGCTTGTGTTGTTCATCTTTTAAAATATACGCTTGGTGATAGTCTATTTTTTAATGTGATAAATAAATATTTCAATACTTACAAATACCAGAGTGCAACAATAAAAGATTTTTTTAATATTGTAACTTCTGTAACAGGTGATGATTACAATTGGTTTATGGAGCAATGGATAAAAAGGCCTAATCATCCAATTTATGAAAATGCTTATGATATAATTGATAATGGAGAAGGTTCAACTGTGCATTTCAAATTTTATCAAACAAATACGCAATTTTATATTATGCCCGTAAAATTGAAATTTAAGTTTCAGGACCTGAGTGATACAACAATTAAAGTGTGGAATAATTATAATGGTGAAATTTTTACATTTAATTTTCCTAAAAAAGTAACACAGGTAATATTTGATCCTTTAAATGAAATAGTTTTGAAAAAGGCAACAACAGTAGTTGGAATAGAAGATTTATCCAGCCAGCAAGAGGAGGAAACCGTAAAAGTATATCCTAATCCTTTTAATAACTCATCATCAGTATCTTTTAAATTAGCAAAATCGGCAAATGTTAGTATTATTTTATATGATATTTTAGGTAACAAAGTTTTAAATATCACATCAAATCAACACATGCCAGCGGGAAGTTATCAATACCCAATTCAATTAAATAATTTTTCATCAGGAGTTTATATTTTAAGCTTTATAAAAGATGGGGGAGTGAAAAATTTTAAGATAAATTATATAAAATAATTGTATTATAATAATAAAAATATTAATTTTAATTTTTAATATTATTAATTTATGGGGGTACTAGTTATGGCACAATTAGCTCAAGTAATTGCTGTTGACAAAGATAAATGCGTTAATTGTCATCAGTGTATTCAAGTTTGCCCTGTTAAATATTGTAATGTTGTAAAAGAAGAAGGTTATGTTGATGTTGATCCTGATTTATGTATTGGTTGTGGTAACTGTATTGATGCTTGTACTCACGATGCTAGAATAGGTATTGATGATTTTGAAAAATGGATAAATGATTTGAAATGTGGTGTTAATATGGTTGCAATAGTTGCCCCCGCTATAGCTGCTAATTTCCCACATCAATATTTGAATCTTAATGGATGGCTAAAATCTATAGGTGTTAAAGCAATTTTTGATGTAAGTTTTGGTGCAGAACTTACAATTAAATCTTATTTAGAGCATGTCAAAAAAAATAAACCAAAAGCTGTTATAGCCCAACCTTGTCCTGCTTTGGTTACTTATATTCAAATTTATCAACCAGAATTGCTACCTTATTTAGCTCCCGCTGATAGTCCAATGGCACATACCATGAAAATGATAAAGGAATTTTATCCAGAGTATAGCAATCATAAAATTGTAGTTATATCTCCTTGTGTTGCAAAAAGAAGGGAATTTGATGAAATTGGATATGGAGATTATAATGTTACGATGCGAAGAATACAAGAATATTTTGATGAAAAAAGAATATATCTTTCAAGTTATCCTGAAGTTGATTATGATAATCCGCCGGCAGAAAGAGCAGTATTATTTTCATCTCCAGGTGGTTTATTAGAAACTGCAATAAGAGAAGTGCCGGGAATTAGAAATAGTGCTAGAAAAATTGAAGGTCCACATATTCTTTATCATTACTTTGAAAAATTACCAAAAATGATTCAAGAAGGTATAAATCCTTTACTTATAGATTGTCTTAATTGTGATATGGGTTGTAATGGCGGAACTGGTACACTTTCAAGAAATAAATCAATTGACGAAGTAGAATATCTTATTTCTGAAAGAAGCAAGGAAATGCAAAAAAGATATGAAAGCAAATTGACAAAAAAAATATCCAAATCTAAGATAAGAAGTATTATAAATAGGTATTGGAAAGAAGGCTTATACGATAGAAGTTATAAAAATTTATCAAATTTATTTAAAAATAAAATTAAAATACCGAATAAAAGTGAAATTGATAAGCTTTTTGCAATTATGAAAAAAGAAACTAAAAATGATATAAAAAATTGTCCATCATGCGGTTATAACAATTGTGAAAAATTTGCAATAGCTGTATATAATGATATTTATAATAAAGAGAGTTGTTATGTGTATAATCATCAAATAGTAGAAAAATCTTTAGAGTATATTGAACGAAATTATGATAATGTTGATAAGATAGCTTCAGGTGATTTATCAGTTAAATTTTATGATGAAGGTGATGAAAGAATTGCTGTTTTCTTTAAAGATTTAAATAAATCATTTGATAAGGTTCGTGCTTTAATAAAAGAAGTTTTAGAATTGAGTGAAAATTTAGCTGCTGCATCTGGTGAAATTTCTGCGAGTGTTGAAAAGATAACAGTTGGTATTAGAGAACAAACTAATAACACAGATGAAATAAACAGAGAAATTATTGAATTAAATAATTCTTTTAAATTAACTTCTGAAGCTGTAACCGAAACATTAAGAAAAGCTGAAGTATCAACAAATAATGCAGAAAATGGTAAAAAAGTAATAGATAATAACATTCAATCTATTTCGGAAATTTCTAAAACAGTATTTGAGGCTGCCAAAACGGTTGAACAATTGGGTAAAAATAGTGATCAAATTGGTCAAATTGCCTCAGCTATTGATGAAATAGCTGACCAAACAAATTTACTTGCATTAAATGCAGCAATTGAAGCAGCTCGTGCAGGTGAGCAGGGAAGAGGTTTTGCTGTTGTAGCAGATGAGGTAAGGAAATTGGCAGAAAGAACCGGAAAAGCTACTAAAGAAATTTCAGAAATTATTAGATCAATTCAAAATGAGACTAAATTAGCTGTTGAAAATATGCAAAAAGGCACAGTGGCTGTTGAAGTTTCTCAGAATTTATCTAAGGATGTAGAAAGTAAAATTAATCAAATAAAAGATAATGTCATTGATGTGGCTAAGAAAGTTAATGTAATATATGAAGATAGTTATAGATTAAGTGAAAAATTATCAACTATTGCACAAAATGTAGAACAAATTTCAATTATATCAAAAGATAGCAGTTATGGCGTGGAACAAATAGCTAAAGCAATAAATGATTTAGCAATGGTTTCTCATAACTTGAATGAAATGATAGCCCAGTTCAAGATTAGCTAATAAAAAACTGGCCTATTGGCCAGTTTTTTAATTATTCGTATCCGTACTATTATGAATAATCTCGTCGTTTTGGCTTTCTTCCGTGATATCTATAAAAGTAAGTTCTTCAGCATTTTCTATGTAATCTACTTTAATAACGGCATTTTCTTTAAAGTGACCTAAAAGAATTTCTTCAGCTAAAGGATCTTGTACATATTTTTGTAAAGCTCTTTTTAATGGTCTTGCGCCATATTTTGGATCATAACCTTTGGTTACAATGAACTCTTTAGCTTTTTCAGTTAAGAAAATTTCTTTTTTGGATTCTTTAATATTTTCAAATAATTCTTTGAGTTCGACATCAATAATTTTCATTATATCATCTTTTGTTAAAGAACGGAATACAATTGTATCGTCGATTCTATTTAAGAACTCAGGATTAAAGAGGCGACGCATAGCTTCTTCAACAGTATCCTTTAAATTTTTATAATCATCGGTTTGAGATGGTGGTACAAAGCCATAGGATTGACCTTGGGCTCTAATATCTTTGGTACCAACGTTGGACGTCATAATTATAATTGTATTTTTGAAATCAACTTTTCTACCCAGACTATCTGTAAGCTGACCATCATCAAGAACTTGAAGCAATATATTGAAAACATCAGGATGAGCTTTTTCAATTTCATCAAATAGAACAACAGAATAAGGTTTTCTACGTACTTTTTCGGTTAATTGTCCACCTTCTTCATATCCTACGTATCCAGGAGGAGAACCAATTAATTTAGATACAGAATGTTTTTCCATGTATTCAGACATATCGATGCGGATTAAAGCATCTTCGGAATCAAAGAGATATTTAGCAAGAACTTTAGTAAGTTCAGTTTTACCAACACCAGTTGGGCCTAAGAAAATAAAACTTCCGATTGGACGTTTTGGATTTTTTAATCCTGCTCTTGCTCTTCTAATAGCTCGAACGAGTTTGTCGATTGCTTCATCTTGTCCAACGATATGTTCTTTAAGGATATCAGCCATTTTAAGTAATTTTTGACCTTCTTCTTCAGCTACTCGTTTAACAGGAATACCTGTAATCATTGCAACGACTTCGGCAATATCTTCTTCTGTAACTTCGTAAATTTGATTTTGTGATTGTTCTTCCCATTCTTGTTTAGCTTTTTCTAAATCTGTAAGTAAAGCTCTTTCAATATCTCTAAGTCTAGCAGCTTCTTCGTAATCTTGTTTTTTAACGACTTGTATTTTTTGTTGTTTTACTTCTTCAATTTTATTTTCAATATCTAAAATGTATTGAGGAACTTTAAAGTTATGCATATGAACACGTGCGCCGGCTTCGTCGATAACGTCAATAGCTTTATCTGGCAAAAATCTATCTGATATATACCTTACACTTAAATTAACTGCTGCATCAAGTGCTTCAGGGGTATATTTTACATGATGATGCTCTTCATATTTATAAGCGATATTTTTTAAAATTGTTAAAGTTTCTGCAGGAGTAGGGGGATCAATTATTATTTTTTGAAAACGTCTATCAAGAGCGCCATCTGTTTCAATATATTTTTTATATTCATCTAAAGTTGTAGCACCAATGCATTGGATATCGCCACGAGCTAAAGCAGGTTTAAAAATGTTTGATGCATCTAAGGTACCTGATGTACTTCCTGCCCCTACTAATGTATGTAACTCATCGATAAATAATATTACATCTTTAGCTTTTTCAAGTTCATTCATCAATGCTTTCATTCTTTCTTCGAATTGGCCTCGATACTTTGTACCAGCAACTAGACCTGCTAAATCCAATGTAACTAATCTTTTATCATATAGTACTCGAGGTACTTTTTTTTGTATAATTCTTAGAGCTAAACCTTCTGCTATAGCGGTTTTTCCCACTCCTGGTTCTCCTATAAGAACAGGATTGTTTTTCTTCCTTCTACTTAATACTTGAGCAACTCTTTCAATTTCTTTATCTCTACCTATAACAGGATCTAATTTATCTTCTAAAGCTAATTTAGTTAAATCACGCCCGAAATTATCAAGAACAGGTGTTTTAATTTTTTCAGTTTTTTTAGGTTCTACAGGTTTGGAAGAAAATGATTGAGAAGATGGTTTATTGATTCTATTTATTTCATCATTTACATTTGAATAATTAACATTAAATTGACTTAATATTTGTGTTGTTTTACATTCCTCATCTTTTAAAATTGCTAATAATAGATGTTCTGAGGATACAACATCAGAAGATTTGAATTTAGCTTCAATATTAGCAAGTTTTAATGCTTTTTCTGCCTCTTTATTTAATGGCATGCTTCCTATACTTAAAATACCGGGATTATATCTTACGGAATCTTCAAGAATATGTTTTAACCTTGGCATATCATCAACTAAAGATGCTAAAATCTTATAAGCAGTTGATGAATGTAAGGTGAGCATAGCCAAGAGGAAATGAGTTGGAGAAATGTAATCATTTCCAAGTCTATAGGCTTCTTCTCTAGCTAATCTTACAATATTTTGGAAATTATCAGAATAATTTTGTTCCATTTTTTAATTACCTTTTCTTTTACTAACAATAAATATACTAAAAATGTTCAAATAATCAATGTTAAATGTGAACTATGATGAATTCTATAAAAAAATTGAGACGTAAGAAATTACGCCTCAATTTTAATTTGTTATTTGTCATCTTCGACAGTATATTGAGTAGTTTCAGGGCCGCTACTGTCTGGATTTGGATTATTATTAGGTGCTGCTTCTGCAGGATTTGCTTGTCCACTTTGATACATTCTAGTTGAAACTTCTGACCATAATTTTTGTAAGTTTTCAGTCTCAACTTTCATAGCATCAAAGTTATTAGATTTAATAGCTTCTTCTAATTTATTAGCTTGTTGTTCAAGTTTTTGCTTATCATCAGCACTTATTTTATCACCAAATTCGGTAATTTGTTTTTTAGTACTGAATACAAGATTATCAGCATTATTTCGAATTTCAGCTTGTTCTTTCTTTCTTTTATCTTCTTCGGCGTGAGCTTGAGCTTCTTTTTTCATTTTTTCAACTTCTTCTTTGTTCAAGCCGCTTGAAGAAGTAATTCTAATGCTTTGTTCTTTACCTGTAGCTTTATCTTTTGCAGAAACGTGTAAAATACCGTTAGCGTCAATATCAAATGTAACTTCAATTTGAGGAACGCCTCTTGGAGCTGGTGGAATACCATCAAGATGGAATCTACCTAGTGTTCTGTTATCAGCTGCCATGGGTCGTTCACCTTGTAAAACATGAATTTCAACACTTGGTTGATTATCTGATGCAGTTGAGAAAATTTCAGATTTCTTTGTTGGAATTGTAGTATTAGCCGGAATCATTACTGTCATTACACCGCCAAGTGTTTCGATACCTAAAGATAATGGAGTTACATCGAGCAATAATACATCTTTAACTTCACCAGCTAAAACACCACCTTGAATTGCAGCACCAATTGTGACAACTTCATCTGGATTTACGCCTTTATGAGGTTCTTTTTTAAAAATTCTCTTTACTAATTCTTGTACTTTAGGGACACGAGTTGAACCACCAACTAAAATGACTTCATCAATTTGGTCTGCTGTTACACCTGCATCTTTCAATGCTTTTTCACAAGGAATAGCTGTTCTTTCTACAAGATCATCAATTAATTGTTCGAATTTAGCTCGTGTAATAGTTAAATTTAAGTGTTTAGGACCATTAGCATCAGCTGTTATAAATGGTAAATTTACTTCTGTTTGCATGCTAGCTGATAATTCGATTTTAGCTTTTTCAGCTGCTTCTTTAAGTCTTTGTAATGCCATTGGATCTTTTCTGATATCGATACCTTCTTGCTTTTGGAATTCATCAGCAATGTAATCAATTAATCTTTGGTCGAAATCATCACCACCTAAATGAGTATCACCATTTGTTGATTTTACTTCAAATACACCTTCACCAATTTGAAGAATTGAAATATCAAATGTACCACCACCTAAGTCATATACAGCAACAAGTTGTTCTTTATTCTTTTTATCCAAACCATAAGCCAAAGCTGCAGCGGTTGGTTCATTTATAATTCTTCTTACTGTCAATCCTGCAATTTCTCCAGCATCTTTTGTAGCTTGTCTTTGGGCATCATTGAAGTAAGCTGGAACTGTAATAACAGCTTCTGTAACTTCTTCACCAAGATAATCTTCGGCTGTTTTTTTCATTTTTTGTAAAATCATTGCTGAAATTTCTGGTGGTGAATATAATTTCCCTCCAATATCTACTCTTGCAGAATTATTATCACCTGCTACAACTTTATATGGGACTTTTTTAATTTCTTCAGTTACTTCATCCATTCTACGTCCCATAAATCTTTTAATTGAATAAATTGTATTGTGCGGATTAGTTACTGCTTGTCTTTTAGCAGGTTGCCCTACTAATCTATCACCATTTTTTGTAAAAGCTACAACTGATGGTGTAGTTCTTCCGCCTTCTGAATTTGCAATTACAACGGGCTCATTGCCGATCATTACAGCTACGCATGAGTTGGTTGTTCCTAAGTCAATTCCTATTATTTTACCCATATTTTTCTCCTTATTGAATAATTATGTTTCCAAAAATATATAAATATATGAAAACAAAAAAGTTGTTAATAAAATTTAATATTCATTCTGTAGATATTACAGTAAATATGACAAATTTTCATAAAAATAGGTGCACATGGTGCACCTATTTGAATTTACTTAATTTCTATTTGTTTTGCAGCTGGTTTTTCAGGTTCTTTCTTTTGCATTGTAATTGTAAGTACACCATTTTCGTAATTAGCTTCAATTGTGTCTGTTAAGACATCATCACCGAGGTTAAAGCTTCTTGTAAACGCTCCTTCAACTCGTTCAGATAAATAATATTTCTTATCTTTTTCTGTTTTTTCAAATCTTTTTTCACCTTGGATTGTGAGAACATTATTATCAAGAGTTACTTTAATATCATCTTTTTTGAAACCAGGAACTTCAATCTCGAAGTTTAATTTTCCATCTTTTTCATAAACATCGATTGATGGATATAATTTTGTTGTTGAAGGAGCTGCAAAGACATCAGTTACATAACGTTCAAATTCTTTAATAGCATTTTCAAATTCTTTGAACGGATTATACTTTACTAATGCCATAGCGCACCTCCATATTTTTAATTATTATTTTATTTCTATTTGTTTTACTTCTGGTTTAACAGGTTCTATTTTGTTTAATGTTATTGTCAAAACTCCGTTTTCAAAACTAGCTGAAATATTTTCTTTGTCAATTGTTTCATCAAGTGTAAAGCTTCTTGAGAATGAACCACTCATTCTTTCGCTAAAGTAATACTTCCTATCTTTCTTTTCAGTTTCTAATTTCTTTTCTCCCGAAATTGTTAACATGTTTTCTTCTAAGGTTATTTTTACATCGTCCTTTTTGAAACCAGGTATTTCTACTTCTAAGATTATTTTGTTATCTTCTTCATAAGCATCAACTTTTACTAAATGATTATAATTTACATTGTTTCTTGTTTGTACATCATTTAGTAAATTATCGAATTCTTTGAATAAAGATAACACTGGATTAAATCTTACTAATGTCATGGCACCCTCCAAATTTTTAATTTTGTTATTTAATTTCGCCAATAATAATACAACTACCGTGCCAAAAGTTGCAATATCTTTACAACTAATTGATGAACAATGAGTTATAAAAATTACAATAAAAATAACACATAATTGGTTACATGTCGTACAATATGACAAAATGATATATATTAAGACAAAAAAGCAAAAAATATGATAAAAATAATGCACTCTCTAATTGTCAATAACTTGAAAATATTTTTGTTAGAGCTATTGACTTTTATAAATTACCTTAATAAATTGATTTTAAGGTCTACAATTATTGAGCGAATTATAAAAAAACAGGAGGTATTATGGCAGCTAAAAAAATTTTGATGCTTGTAGGAGACTTCGTAGAAGATTACGAAGCTATGGTCCCTTACCAAATCTTAACAATGGTAGGGCATACAGTTCATACTGTTTGTCCTGGTAAAAAGAAAGGTGAAACAGTGAAAACAGCAGTTCACGATTTTATAGGTGACCAAACATATGTCGAATTACAAGGCCATCGTTTTTTAATCAATGCAGATTTTGATACCATTAATGAAAAAGAATATGATGCTTTAGTAATTCCTGGCGGTAGAGCACCTGAATATTTAAGACTAAATCCGCGAGTTATTGAAATTACAAAACACTTTGCAGATTCTAAAAAGCCGATTGCTGCAATTTGTCACGGTCCGCAAATATTAGCAGCAGCTGGAGTTTTAAAAGGTAGAAATGTAATTTCTTATCCAGCTGTTGGTCCAGAATGCAAAATTGCAGGAGCTAATTTTGGTGAAGTTTCTCCAAATGCAGATAATGCTCTTACAGATGATAACATAGTTACTGCTCCAGCTTGGCCAGCACATCCAGAATGGATGAGACAATTCTTAAAAATACTTGGTAGCAAAATTGAACCTTAATAAAAAAAGGCTGCAGTAGCAGCCTTTTTTTACGCAACCGAAACTCCGAAAATATATCCCACAATGGCAGAAAGAACCATTGATAAAGTACCAAGAATTAAAATTCTTATTGTTGCTTTTTTTATATCTGCTCCGCCAGTTTTTGCTGAAACTGCTCCTAAAAGAATTAAAGAAATAATTGCAAATAAATAAATTGCATAAATCATATATTGAATTGGTGTAAACAATGTTACCAAAAGTGGTAAAATACCACCGGCGATAAAGGACGCTCCAGATGATAAAGCTGCTTGTAAAGCATTAGCTTGATGAATTTCATTAATCCCCAACTCATCTCTTACGTGAGCGGCAAGCGCATCGTGTTCGGTTAACTCCTTTGCTACCTGCATAGCGGTCTCTTTTTTCAATCCGCGTCTTTCATATATTTGTGCTAATATCTTCAACTCCACTTCTGGATTTTCTTTCAATTCTTGTGCTTCTCTTTCAATATCAGATTTCTCAATATCTTCCTGCGAGCTAACTGAAACGTATTCTCCTGCGGCCATAGATAATGAGCCAGCTACTAATCCAGCTAACGTTGAAAGAACAATATGATCTCTTATATTTGTAGCACTTGCAACTCCAATTGCCAAACTTGCAATTGAAATTATACCATCATTTGCTCCTAAAACTGCTGCTCTAACCCAATTGCTTTTATGTACATAATGAACATCCAAATAATTGTCAATTGTTAACATATTTAGCCCCAATTAGTTATTATTTTTTCGATGGGAAGCCTAAAATTACTCCCATAACCATTCCGTATAAAGTTGAGTTATACCATTTTGATGTTATTGGACAACTTCCACTTTGGCATCCAATAAAATAGTAATACAGATATCCAAATGTAGCACCTAAAATAGCAAAAACAACAACTCTAAGATATTTATTTTTTTTGAATAATTCAAAAAAACGTTTCATAAAATTGATACCCTTGGTTTATTAAAATTATATTCACTAAATCAAATAAAATTAATTTGCTTGATAAAGGTTTAATAATTTTTCTTTACTATTGATACCTATCAAATATTGCTTTACTTCGTTATTTTCATTAAGTATTATCGATGGAACAGCCTTAATCTTAAAAAAATTTGCCAAATCGAAATCCTTCGTTGCATCAATTGATTCAATATTAATATTTTCCTTTTTTAGCTCTTCAACTATAGGAGTTTGTGTTTTGCAAACTGAACAACTTGGATTATAAAAATACAAGTAAATTTTTTTGTTGTTTAATTTTTTTGCAAAATCTGGTTTGAATTTATCTAAATTAATTTTATGACCGATTAATTTTTTGCTTTTTCGTATGATAAACCATTGAAATAAATAAAAAATAGCGATAACTGTTATTGCAATTATTAAGATTGTTTTTAACATAATTTTCTCTTTTTTTTTTAAGATGAATTTTCAAATTAATTGTTACATTAAAAACAAAAAAAAGAACCGTTAAGGTTCTTTTTTTTTTATGTTTTTATATGTTGAGTAAATCTTTCATAAGGTTTTCGTACATATCGAAAGTAAGTGCTTGTGGCCCATCGGAAAGAGCTTTTTCAGGCTCTGGATGTATTTCAACTATAATTCCATCGGCGCCAACAGCTTTAGCAGCTTTAGCAAGTGGTACAACTAAATTTCTATGTTTTGCACTGTGAGATGGATCAACAATTACAGGTAAATGTGTAAGTTCTTTCAAAATTGGTACTGCTGCGATATCCAAAGTGTTGCGTGTTGCAGTTTCAAAAGTTCTAATTCCACGTTCACACAATACCACTTGCTGGTTACCTTGTGCTAAAATGTATTCTGCGGCTTGCAAAAGTTCTTCAATAGAAGACATCATTCCGCGTTTTAATAAAACTGGAACGTTAGTTTTACCAACTTCTTTTAATAATGCAAAGTTAGCCATATTTCTTGCGCCAATTTGTAACATATCACAACCGCCACGAATTATTGGTTCAACATCTTCTGGGGCAAGAACTTCTGTTACAATTGGCATACCAAAAGTATTTCCTGCTTCTTTCATCATTTTTAAACCTTCAAAACCAAGCCCTTGGAAACTATATGGAGAAGTTCTTGGTTTGAAACAACCACCACGTAGAATAACACCACCGTATTCTTTAACCTCTTTTGCAGTCACCATAATTTGATCATATGATTCAACTGCACAAGGTCCGGCCATAACAACAAAATTTCCATCACCAATTTTTATATTCTTAACAGTAACAACCGTATTTTCTGGTTTATATGCACGACTTGCTAATTTATAACCGCTTGGAGTTTTAGGTTTTTCTTTATTTTCTCTTAATTCAACTTTTGGTTCTGATTTTATTTCTTTTGTTTCAGTATCAATATTTACTGGTACTGTTACTAGTCGTTCAATATCATAGGCTGGATATGACCCGAGTATTTTCAAAAACCTTGTAACTTTCCTTAATTCGTCAATAGCTGTAGCAACATCTGGATCATCCATATTTCCTTCAAAATCGATATAAAATAATTCTTCCCAAGGATTTCCAATAATTGGACGGGATTGAATTTTGGTCATATTTAAATTATGCTCTTTGAAAATAGAAAGTGCATCAACAAGAGCACCTGGTTTTTGCTCTGTTGCTAATACTAAACTTGTTTTACAAGGGATTCTTAAATCAACTTTTTGTGCATTTCGCGCAATTACTAAAAATCTCGTGTAATTTTCAGATTGGTTTGCTATGTTTTTCCTTAAAATTGTCATTTCATAAATCTGAGCAGCTTCTTCACTTGCAATTGCGGCATAATTTTTATTATTTTCATTTTTTATTTTGTGAACAGCCAATGCTGTATCTTCATAATATTCAATTTTTACATCAGGGAATGATTGTAAAAAATTGCTACATTGCATAATTGCTTGTGGATGCGAATAAATCTTTTCGATTTTGTTTAATGGAATATCTTCAATAGCAATCAAACAATGTTCTACTTTAACTTTTACTTCTCCAACAATTGAAATTTGAGCGTGCGATAAAACATCGTAAACTTCATTGATGCTACCTGATGTTGTATTTTCAATTGGTAAAACTCCATAATCAACTTGACCTTCTTCAACAGCTGTTACAACATCTTTAAAGGTGGATTTGGAGAGGAAGGAAAGGCGAGCATCGTTGTGAATAAAAAACTTTTTACTTGCTTTGTGACTGTATGAGCCTTCTACTCCCTGTATTGCAATGCGTATTATTTCCAAATCATCTAATTCAGGATTTGCAGTTTGTTGCAAATAATATTGTTGAATTCTTAATGAATCTTCTATTATTTCATTAAATATTTGAGTTATAAAATATGAATCTATACCTAATTCTTTCCCTTTTTTAATCAATCTGAATAGTAATTCTTCTTCACGTTTTTTATCTCTTACTTGTGCGCCTTCTAAATTTTTAACTTTAACAATTTCTTGGCTCAAACTCCTTCTTTCTGCCAATAATGATAATAATTGCTCATCTATTTGATTAATTTTTTCACGTATTTTGTTTTTATCCTGCATATTTTCTCCTATTTTATGAACTTTTTAATATAAAATTTTATATTAAAAATGCAAGTACAAATTTTAAAAAAATGTTAATAATATATTATAGTTATGTAAATAAATTCATATGCTTGTTTTAAAAAGTCTCTTTTTTTTGTATTTTTAAAAGTTTAATTATTAAATATAATTTATGATAAAATTAGACCAAGTTTCATTCAAATATAATGAGTCAACAGAATATATAATAAAAAAACTTTCTATTGAATTTAATTCTGGTGATTTTGTTGGTATTGTTGGGCCAAATGGTTCAGGTAAAACAACACTTATAAAAATAATTGCCAATTTACTTTTGCCTCAAGAAGGTAATTGTTTATTGAATAAAAAAAAATATAATTCTTACAAAAATCAAGAGTTTTACAAGTTAGTTTCTTATGTTCCACAAAATATATCTGTAACTTATCCTTTTACAGTTTATGAGTTGGTAATGATGGGGAGAGCTCCAAATTTAAGTAGCTATGGAATACCTAAGGATATAGATGTTCAGATAGTAGAAGAAAAATTAAAAATAATGGATATTTGGAATTTAAGAAATAAAACGATTGATAAATTATCAGGTGGTGAACTCCAGAGAGTATTGATTGCAAGAGCTTTAGCACAAAATACAGATGTTATACTTTTAGATGAGCCAAGCTCATTTTTAGATTATCGCCACCAAGTTGAAATTTTTAAAGTACTTATTGAATTAAACAAAGCTGGAAAAATTATTGTCTTAATATCTCACGATTTGAATTTGCTTTCTTGTTATGCTGATAAATTAGCCGTGATAAAAAACGGAGAATTAAAATATTTTGATAAAGTGCAGAATATTCTTACCAAGAATATTTTAAATGATATTTATGAAACAGAGTTTGAAATTTATAGCCATAATAATAAAAAAATAATAACATTAGCTGTTTAAATTTGAAAATAAATAATACAAAAATACTAGTCTTTTTACAAAATTCATTTATTTGGTTACTTAATCTAATTCTTTTATACGCAATTAAATACAGAAATCAAAATTTATCAATTACCGAATTCAAATTTACATTGGGAAATGTAATAAATTTGAGTTGTGTTTTATTTAATATTATACTATTAGCTGTAGTATTAATAAAAAATAATTTTAGCAAAATTAAAATTACACAAATTTATGGATTAACATTTGGAATTTTTATTTCACTTTTTGTCGTTTTTATTTTAACTGAATTTAACATTCCTATTCCTAAAATATATATAGGTTATTATCACATAAAAAAAATTTTAATTTTAGTAGCTTTTATGTTTGTTCAAATATTACAATTTTATATTTCTTCAATCTTATTAGGTTCTTTACAAAGAAGAACTCCTAAAATCCTGGAGCATTTACTTTTTATAACCATATTTTTTTCAATACTTTATGTTATATCATTTGCAAATTTATTTTCAAAAGTTAGTTTTAATGAAAACAAAAAATATGATTATGGAGTAGTTTTAGGGGCTGCTGTATGGTCTAATAATAGGCCAAGTCCTTCACTAATTGAAAGAGTTGAGCGAGCAATTACATTATTTAAAAGTGGAAATATTGAAAAAATATATTTAACTGGTGGAAATGCGCCAGGAGAACTGAGCGAGGCAGAAGTTGCTTTTAATTATATTCAAAAAAAATATCCAGAAAAAGATATTTTGGACAATATAATTTTAGAAAAAGAAACAAAATCTACAGCTGAACAAATTTATTACGTAAAATTATTGCTTAAACAAAATAAAAATATTCTTATAATTTCAGATTATTTACACGTTCTAAGAGCTCAAAAAATGTGTGAGTTTTTTAATGTAAAAGCTGATGTCGCTCCAACAAATGATTTATCCGAAAGCAAAATTACGATCTTTAAACTTTTTCGAGAAGCAAGTGCATTATTAATGTTTTTGTTGTTTGCTTATTAAATAAGAGGAGAGTATGAAAAAAGTAAAGAATACACAATTACCAGAAATTTTACCTGTTCTACCACTTGTAGATAAAGTGTTATTCCCCGGGATGGTTCTTCCTGTATTAGTTGGTAGGGAGCAATCCCTTGAAGCAGTTATGATGGCTATGAACAACAATAAAATGTTGTTTGTTGTTGCACAAAAAGAAAATAAAACGGAAAAATTAAATCCTGATGATATTTTTTCTTTCGGGACTATTGCTACTATCGTTAGTATGGTCAGACTACCAAATGGCCTTTTAAAAATATTACTTGAAGGTTTATATCCTGCTCATATACAGTCGGTTACAAATACAAATGATTATTTGGAATGTACTTTTAAAGTTATAGATTATCGAGATGACAAAAATGATAAAGATTTAGAAATTCTCTTTAAACAATTAGAAAGATTGTTTACAGAGTATGTGCGTGCTAATGATAATATCCCAAATGAGCTATTGGATACATATGAAAATTTGGAATCATTTCAACAAAAAGTTTTTTTTGTTGTTGCAAATATAAATGAAAAAAATAAAACCAAACAACAACTCTTAGAAGCACCAAATTTGAAAGAACAGATTCTAATTGCAATTAATTTGCTTGAAACTGAATTGCAAGTTTTGAAAGTACATAAAGAAATTGAAAACAAAGTACGAGAAAAACTAGTTAGCAACCAGAAAAAAGCTATTATTCAAGAGCAAATTAGAATTTTAAAGCAAGAATTGGGCGATGAAGTTGACGAGATAGAAGATACTGATATTCAAAAATTCAAAGAAATGGCCAAAAAAGCCAAATTACCAAAAAATATTTATGAAAAATTTAATGAAGAAATTAAAAAATTAGCTAAAACTCATCCATTTTCACCAGAATATAGTGTAACTCGTAATTATATAGAATGGTTGGAAAAAGTTCCGTGGACAAAAAAGACAAAGGATAATTTGGATATAAGTGTTGTAAAAAAGATTTTGGATGAAGATCATTACGGTTTAGAGAAACCTAAAGAAAGAATTTTGGAATATATTTCAGTTCTCAATTTAGTAAAATCACTCAGAGGTCAAATTTTATGTTTAGTTGGGCCACCGGGAGTTGGTAAAACATCTTTGGCTAAATCTATCGCAAGAGCACTGAATAGAAATTTTGTAAGAATATCACTTGGTGGTGTTCGTGATGAAGCAGAAATTAGAGGGCACAGAAGAACTTATGTAGGTGCTTTGCCTGGTAAAATTATTCAAGCTATGAAAAAAGCTGGTAGTATCAATCCTGTTATATTACTTGATGAAATTGATAAAATGACAAGCGATTTCCGTGGCGATCCAGCATCCGCTATGTTGGAAGTTTTAGATCCCGAGCAAAATAAAGCTTTCAACGATCATTATCTTGAAGTTGATTATGATCTTTCAAATGTCTTTTTTATTACTACAGCTAACGTAATGTATAATATTCCTGCACCTTTGTTGGATAGAATGGAAGTTATTGAATTACCCGGCTATCTTAGCAATGAAAAAATACATATTGCTTTAAATCATATAATTCCAAAACAAAAAGAATTAAACGGCCTGAAAGATATTAAAATAATTTGGCAAAAATCTTCTTTAAATTATTTAATTGATAATTATACTCGTGAAGCTGGAGTTAGAAATTTAGAAAGAACAATAGCAAGTTTGATGAGAAAAATTGCAAAAGATATTGTTGAAAATAAAATGAAAATCGATGATAAATTAACAATTACTTTAACAGAAAAGAAAATTACAAGTTATTTAGGCGTACCAAAATATACAAAAGATTTTGCATATACTGAGCCAAAAATTGGCGTAGCAAATGGGCTTGCGTGGACATCCACCGGAGGTGATGTTATGGTTGTTGAAGCTACTGCTATGAAAGGAAGTGAAAAACTTATTCTTACCGGTAAACTTGGTGACGTGATGAAAGAATCGGCTACAACCGCATTTAGTTTTATTAAAGCTAATGCCGATTATTTTGGTATAAATCCAGAAACTTACGAGAAAAAAGATATCCATATCCATTTCCCTGAAGGTGCTATACCAAAAGATGGACCTTCGGCTGGAATAACTATCGCTACAGTGTTAGTTTCTATTTTAGCTAATAAGAAAGTTAATCCTGATTTTGCGATGACAGGTGAAATTACTTTACAAGGTAATATTTTGCCAATTGGTGGATTAAATGAAAAATTATTAGCTGCTAAAAGATTAAAAATCAATAATGTTATTATTCCTGCTGAAAATGAAAAAGATTTAACCGAAATAAAACAAGATATTAAAGCAGGGCTCAATATTATTTTTGTTAAAAATTATTTTGAAGCTTACAAATATTTATTCATTAACGAGTAAAATATGAAAACAATCGAAAAAATAAGCGGAAAAGAAGAAAAATATATTTACTTGTTGAACAATTTGGAAACTTTTTTTGATAAAAATGATCATATTTTATCTAATCTATCGAACTTTGCTGCCGTTTATTACGATACATTCGAAAACCTAAACTGGGCTGGTTTTTATTTTGATGATGGTAAAAAATTAGTTTTAGGTCCATTTCAAGGAAAAATTGCCTGTACAAATATCGATTATAATCGTGGTGTATGCGGAAAAGCTTTCTCAACTGATCAAGTTGTTGTTGTCAAAGATGTTCATCAATTTGAAGGGCATATTGCGTGTGATGCCGCATCACAATCTGAAATTGTTGTGCCATTTTACAAAAATAATCAAAAATTCGGCGTGTTTGATGTCGATAGTCCTAAACTTGAAAATTTTTGTGATGTCGACGCACATTATTTGAAATTAATAATCGATAAATTTTTTGATAAAATTATAAACTATGAAGATTTAATTAAAATTTGCAAATTAATTTAAGGAGGTGAAACTATGGTTAACAATAATGAACAAGCTCAAAAGTTTGAATTTAAAGCCGAAACTCAAAAAGTGCTCGATATTTTAATCCATTCCCTTTATACAAATAAAGATATCTTTTTACGGGAGTTGATTTCAAACGCTTCCGACGCGCTGGATAAAGTTAGATTTCTCTCCATCAAGGGGGATGAAATTGTTGACAATGATTTACCTTATGAAATTCATTTGAAAGCTGATAAAGAAAAAAATATTCTTATTGTTGCTGATAATGGTATTGGAATGACAAAAGATGAGGCTATTAAAAATTTAGGTACAATTGCTAAATCTGGTACCGAAGAATTCATAAAAAATTTGCCCAAGGATAGAAAAGAAGTTGAATCCTTAATTGGTAGATTTGGTGTTGGCTTTTATTCTGTCTTTATGGTTGCCGACGAAGTAGAAATAATTACAAAATCTGCAATTCCGGGAAATAAACCTGTTAAATGGATTTCCGATGGTAAAAACTCATATGAAGTTTATGAAATTGATGAAGACCAAAACATTACACGTGGTACAAAAATCCATATCTACTTAAAAGATGATGCAAAAGAATACACCGAGCCATCAAAATTAAAAGAAATCATTAATACACATTCATCATTTATTTCATTCCCAATTTTTGTTGAAGGAGAACGTGTAAACACTTTAGCTGCTATTTGGAGAGAACCTAAAAATACACTCCGAAAAGAGCAATATGAAGATTTTTACAAATTTTTAACTCACGATTACCAAGAACCATTAGATTACATTCACATTTCAATTGATGCTCCAATACAATACAAAGCTTTACTTTTTATTCCCAAAAGTGCATACGATTTTTATGGAATATTAAAAGAAGACTACGGATTAGATTTATATTCAAACCGTGTACTTATTAAACATAAATTCAAAGATTTATTACCAGAATATTTAGGATTTTTACAAGGTGTTGTAGATTCAGAAGATTTACCATTAAATGTTTCTCGCGAATCCATTCAAGAAAATGCAATTTTAAGAAAAATTTCATCAAATTTAGTATCGCAAGTATTTAGCCATTTACAAAAATTAGCAACAGAGCGACCAGATGATTATAAATTATTCTGGAAAGAACACGCTAAGGTATTTAAACACGGATACAGCGATTTTTCAAATAAAGATAAATTTATCGAGCTAATTCGTTTTAATTCTTCAACTTGCCAAAACCAAGACGAAATAATATCCTTAAATGATTATGTTTCCAGAATGAAACCTGAACAAGAAGAAATTTATTACAGCTTAGGAAATTCATATAACTCTATTAAAAATAATCCTCATTTTGAAATATTTGAAAGAAAAGGTCTAGAAGTATTATTTTTATATGATCCATTTGACGAATTTATGTTATCAGCCCTTGCTAATTACAAAGATAAAAAATTTGTATTGATTGAAAACGCAGATATCCAAAAAATTAACAAAATGCCAGATGAAGTAACAAAAGATAAAGATGTAGAAAATCTTACAGATGATGAAGCTGTAAAATTTGGAGAATTTTTAGTTTATATCAAAAAATATTTAGGTGATAAAGTAAAAGAAGTAAAAGAATCCAATCGATTATTAACAAGTCCGGCTTGTTTGGTAGATAGCGATGGAATGTTTTCGTCTTCATTCCAAAAAATTATTAAAATGATGAACAAAGATACATCCATACCACCTAAGGTATTTGAAATTAACAAAGATCACAAAATTATCCGCAATCTATTACAAATATTCACAAAAGATAAAGAAGACGAATTTTTAAAGCGTAGCATCGATGAGTTATTCGATACTGCATTATTATTAGATGGTTATTTAAATGATCCTACTACATTTGCAAGCCACATAAATTACATACTTGAAAAATCAACAGCACTCTACAACGAAAAGAAATAAATTTATTGGCCCGGCATAGCCGGGTTTTTTATAATTATTAGCTCAGACAGTGTAAGCATAAAGCCCGTGCGCCTGGCGGCGCACGGGCGGGCTGAAGCCCAAAAAAATAATATTCCATTTAAGCGCCATAACCACCACATTACCAACCAGTTACAATATTTATATTTTTCATCAAGAATAAAAATTTTATGAAATATTTTTTATAATTTACCGGCAAGTTTTCAAATCTTATAATATATTCGTAAATACGATATAATAGCTTTAACAATATAATTGTAAATGCAATTATACTATAAAAAACATAGCATCATATGTAAAAATTTGCAAAATTACATTTTAGCTTAGTCAAAAGATTAATTTTTATCAAACACTCCTTATCCTACGGGTTGCCAGGTATTTTGGAAAGATATAAGTATAAAGGCCAAAGCACTACACTTTGTTAGGTGTTAAAGAAAAGATTTTATGCGGGCCGTTCCGGCCCGCGCCCACGTGCGGCAACGCCGCACGTGGGCTATGCTTATACCGTCTGAGCTATGATAAAAAAATGAATTTTTTAATATTTTTGAAAATAAATTTTGTTTTTTGCATCATATCATTTCTATAACTACAATTTATGGAATTAAATTATTGTTAAAATTTTTTTAAATAAAGAAAAAAAGTTAGAAATTGTTTATATTATAATTTTAAATTTGGCATTTTTTTTAAAATTTTAGTGAGGGGTTAAATGGGTAGAAAAAAAATTACAGTGGATGGTAACGAAGCCGCTGCTTATGTTGCCTACCGACTTAGTGAAGTTATTTCCATATATCCTATTACACCATCATCACCAATGGGAGAATTTAGTGATGATTGGTCAGCAAAAAAAGTTAAAAATATTTGGGGAACAGTACCAACTGTAATGGAAATGCAAAGTGAAGGGGGTGCAGCTGGTGCTGTACACGGTGCTTTGCAAGCTGGTACGTTGTCAACAACATTTACAGCATCCCAAGGATTGCTTTTGATGATCCCAAATATGTATAAAATTGCAGGTGAATTAACACCTACAGTTTTTCACGTGACTGCTAGAGCTTTGGCTGCTGCTGCTTTATCTATTTTTGGTGATCATTCCGATGTTATGTCTGTAAGACAAACTGGTTTTGCTATGTTGGCTTCTACATCTGTGCAAGAAGTTATGGATATGGCTCTTATTGCTCACGCTTCAACATTAAAATCACGAGTTCCTTTCTTACACTTTTTCGATGGTTTTAGAACATCTCACGAAGTTTCCAAAATTGAGGCGCTTAGTGAAGAAGATATCAAAGCGATGATTGATAACGAATGGGTTTATGAACATAAAAGAAGAGCGTTAAATCCAGATAATCCTTTTATTAGAGGTACAGCTCAAAATCCAGATGTTTATTTCCAAGGTAGAGAAACTGTAAATAAATTCTATTTAGCAACACCGGCTATTGTTCAAGAAATGATGGATAAATTTGCTAAAATAGTAGGAAGACAATATAATTTATTCGATTATTATGGTAGCCCAAATGCTGAAAGAGTTATAGTTATTATTGGTAGCGGTGCTCAAACTGCTGAAGTTACTGCTAAAGTTTTAAATGAAAAATATGGTTACAATGTTGGTGTGTTGGTTGTAAGATTATTTAGACCTTTCTCAGTTGAACACTTCTTGAAAGTTTTACCAAAAACTGTTAAAAAAATTGCTGTTTTAGATAGAACAAAAGAACCTGGAAGTCTTGGTGAACCTTTATATTTGGATGTAACTTCCGCTATTGCCGAAGGTATGAATAATGGTACTTTACAATTTGAAAAATTCCCTAAAATTATTGGTGGAAGATACGGCTTAGGTTCAAAAGAATTTACTCCTGGTATGGTTAAAGCTATTTACGATGAATTAGCAAAAGATGATCCTAAAAATCATTTTACAGTCGGTATAGATGACGATGTTACAAATACAAGCTTAAGCTATGATGAAAACTTCCCATTAGGTATTAAAACATTTAGAGCAATGTTCTACGGTTTAGGTGCTGATGGTACAGTCGGTGCTAACAAAAATACAATCAAAATTATTGGTGAAGAGACTGACTATTACGTTCAAGGTTATTTTGTTTACGATTCAAAAAAATCTGGCTCGATGACAATTTCACACTTAAGATTTGGGGAAGAACCTATTAAAGCTGAATTTTTAATTAAAGAAGCTGAATTTGTTGCCTGCCATCAGTTCCAATTTGTTGAAAGAATTAACGTTGTTGAAAACTTACAAGAAAATGGCGTATTCTTATTGAATTCTCCTTACAGTGTTGAAGAAACTTGGAAAAAATTACCAAAGACAATACAACAAGAAATTATAAAGAAAAAAGCAAAATTCTATGTAATTGATGCTTATGAAGTTGCAAAGAATACTGGTATGGGCACAAGAATTAATACAATAATGCAAACTTGTTTCTTTGCAATATCTGGCGTATTACCGAAAGAACAAGCTATAGAAAAAATTAAAAATGCTATTAAAAAAACATACAGCGCCAAAGGTGAAGAAGTTGTTAAGAAAAACTTTGCGGCAGTAGATCACACTTTGGAACATCTACACGAGTTAAAATATGAAGGTTTACCAATTTCAGATTTCGATTTAAAGCCACCTGTACCAGAACAAGCTCCTGAATATGTAAAAGAAACATTAGGTAAAATGATTGCCGGTTATGGCGATAAAGTAAAAGTTAGTGAAATGCCAGTTGATGGTACATTCCCATCAGCCACAACACAATGGGAAAAGAGAAATATTGCTTTAGATGTGCCAATTTGGGAAAGCGATTTATGTATACAATGCGGTAAATGTGCTTTTGTATGCCCACACGCTGCAATTAGAACAAAAGCCTATGATAAAGCAGTTTTAGCAAATGCACCAGCCGAATTTAAAGCAGTTGCTGCAAAAGGTAAAGAATTTGATGAAAATACATATTATACAGTTCAGGTAGCACCAGAAGATTGTACAGGTTGCGGATTGTGCGTTGAGGCTTGCCCAGCTAAAGATAAATCCGATGCTAGCAGAAAAGCTATTAATATGCAATCTGTATTGGATATTAAAGAAAGAGAAATCAAAAATTACGATTTTTTCCTTTCTATTCCAGAATTTGATAGAAGCAAAATATCAGTTAATACAATAAAAGGATCACAATTATTACAACCATTATTTGAATATTCTGGTGCGTGCGCTGGTTGTGGTGAAACTCCTTACGTTAAATTAGTTTCACAGTTGTTTGGTGATAGATTAATTGTTGCAAACGCAACAGGTTGTTCCTCAATTTATGGTGGAAACTTGCCAACAACACCTTGGAGCGTAAACAAAGAAGGAAGAGGCCCTGCTTGGTCTAATTCATTGTTCGAAGATAATGCTGAATTTGGTTTAGGAATGAGGCTAGCTGTAGATAAGAACACAGAATTTGCGGTAGAATTGATATCACATCACAAAAATTCTATTGGTGTTGAGCTTGTTGAAGCAATTTTGAGTAACAGTCAAAAGACTGAAAATGAAATTCAAATACAACGTGAAAATGTTGCAAAATTAAAAGAAAAAATTAGTGGTATTAGCGAGCAATGGGCAAAAGATTTGTTATCCGTTGCAGATTATTTAGTTAAAAAATCTGTATGGATTATTGGTGGTGATGGTTGGGCATACGATATAGGTTACGGTGGTTTAGATCACGTTTTAGCATCTGGTAAAAATGTTAATATTCTTGTACTTGATACAGAAGTTTATTCAAATACAGGTGGTCAGGCATCAAAATCTACACCAATTGGTGCGGTAGCAAAATTTGCTGCTTCAGGTAAACCAGCAATGAAAAAAGATTTAGCTATGTTGGCAATGACATATCAAAATGTATATGTTGCACGTGTAGCAATGGGCGCAAACGATTTACACACATTAAAAGTATTCCTTGAAGCTGAAGCTTATGATGGACCATCCATAATTATTGCATATTCTCATTGTATCGCTCACGGTATTGATATGGCTAAAGGTCTTGAACAACAAAAATTAGCTGTAGAATCAGGCCATTGGCCTTTAATGCGATTCAATCCAGATTTAATGGCTGAAGGCAAAAATCCATTTGTTCTCGATAGTAAATCGCCTAAAGTATCATTGGATAATTATATTTATCGTGAGACAAGATACAAAATGCTTACAAAAGCAGATCCAGAGCACGCAAAAGAATTGTTGGATAAAGCTCAAGAGATGGTTAACCTTAAGACAAAGATTTATCAAAACTTTGGTAAGCTATACGAAAACAATTAAAATAAAGGCCGCCCGTAAGGGCGGTTTTTTTTTATCTCCTTTTATTTAGCTCAGACGGTGTAAGCTTAGCCCGCTTGCGCGGGCAGGGCTAAAGCCCAGAATAAATATTTAACATACAACCCCATATCAACAATATAATCAACACCTTACGCTATTTATTTAGCATAAAATCAACTAAAATTTATAGTTTTTTATACAAATAATATATTCGTATTTGCAATATATTTGTATTTACGATATATTAGCAATTATTAAAAATATCTTTGTAATTGTATTATATTTGTATTTGTAATAATATTGTATCTACGATATATATTATCTTCAAAATTATATTGTTTTATAGATATAGTTTTAAAAGCTGTAAGTAATTAAAATATTGCAGGAATTTTTTTTGTAGATAAGAAGATTTTTAATTGTTAGCAAAAATGCTTCGCCAACCAACTTTATATTAAGGAAGAAAATTAATTCCCCTTACAAAAGGGGATTAAAGGCTATGCTTATACTGTCCGAGCTAATGAAAAATTTTTTTTTCAATAATAAAAAAAAGCCCTTGCTTGGTTAGCAAGGGCTAGATAAATAATTATATCTTTATTTGACCAACATCATCTTTTTGCTAATTTTTACATTTCCTGCTTCTAAACTGTAAATATAAATACCACTTGTTAAGCTATTTCCATTGAAGTTGATGCTGTAATAACCTGCTTCTTGCTCGCCTTCATATAATTTCATAACTTCTTGGCCTGCAATGTTGTAGACTTTCAATATAACTTTTGAGCTTTGTGGTATACCATAATTTATTACTGTAGTTGGATTAAAAGGATTTGGATAATTTTGTTTTAATTCATATTGCATTGGACGTATGTTTTCCAATACCAATGTATTGCTGTATTTGTAGCTGCCATCGTTATCTACTATCTTCAAACGATATGAACTATTTGACGTAATATTATTGTCTTCAAAACTATATTTATGTTCCACATTTGAATTTCCTGCTGCTGTAACTTCACCAACCTTTAACCATTTTCCCGAAACTAATTTTTCAACTTCAAATCTATTACTATTAACCTCAGATTTTGTAATCCAAGTTAGCTCAATTTTTGAGTTAATATATCTATAGTTAAATGAAGATAACTCAACAGGAAGCGGACCATCGATGATTATTACATCATCTATATAGTTGGATTGGTATGAATTCCCACTTGCTCCTATTGCAATTAGATAATTACCCGCCGCAAGAGGTGATAAATCTACGCTACATAAATTCCAAGAATAAACTGCGTTAAAAGTTGAACCAATTTGTGTCCAATTTGTTCCGTTATCTGTAGAATATAACACTTTATTACTACCAGAACCATAATTATAAAATTGGATTAACCCACTCCCACCTTGTAATGTTACATTTTTGTAGATTTTCTCATCAGTAAAACTACTGCTAGAATAACATTGAGCACTTGCATTTCCACCAGGTCTATAAATTGATGTATTTCTACTATATTTTGTGCTTGCAGACCAACCTGTAGGTGGGAAAGTTATATTTTCAAATCCTTCCGCTGTTGTACCTGCTGGGAAAATAGTAACATTTGTGTTGGCAGTATTATTCGTATTATTATCATCAGCTTGAGATTCAGCTGTAACAGTGAAAATACCACCAACTGTTGGAGTCCAAGGAATATCAATATTGGTTGTTTGACCGGCGTTAAGACTTGCTATTGTACCACTATTGACTGTATTAGTCCCAACTTTCAAATTAATTGTAATATTGGAAAGATTATTTAAACCTTCATTAGATACGTTAACTCTAAATGTTTGTTCATTTCCCGCAATTTGGTTACCAGTGTATAATTGGACAGAATTTACTTTTATATCATTATTATTTACAACACTAATTTCAAATTTATCAATCCAAACATCATTTAAACTGTAAGCTGCATTTACTTCCAAAGCAAATTTTGCATTATTTACATTATAAGCTAGTGGAATATCAAACGTTTTTTTTTGTCCAACTTGTTGATGTTGTAACATTACTTCCTATTTGATTAAAAGTGCTACCACCGTCAGATGAAGCGTATACTTTAACTATAGCCGAACCAGAATAGTAATAATGATAAAATGACAACCTTTTACTTGATGTTGATGATAAATCAATTTGTGGTGTTATAAGTCTTCTGGTATTACCAGAATTACAATAATAATCATTGAAATGAGCAACTGCAGAACCATCATAAGCCCCAGTAGGTTTAGTCCCATTACCTAAAGGAGACCAAGAACCACTCCATACTGCCTTTTCCCAATATATTGATGTATTTGTACCGGTAGCGATTTGTGCCCAACCTGAAGGTGCTGTACCGTTTGTACTAGGAGACCAAGTTCCTTCAAATGAATCGCTAAATATTACTTGAGCATTTAATGTAAAAGATATAAATAAAAAATAAAATAATTTTTTCATTTTAACTCCTTGTTAATATTTGTTATATATAAATTATGTAAAATAAATATAATTGTCAAGTTAAATATTTTGTAAACACGATATATATTTTTATTAGCTCAGACGGTGTAAGCTTAGCCCGCTTGCGCGGGCAAGGCTAAAGCCCAGAAAAATTCTTACTAACACGCTATAACTTACCTATTTTCAATGAATTACAGTATATTTATATTTTTTACAATAATCAAAAATGAAAAATTATGAATATTAATAGCAAATGTAAAATTCTTATAATATTTTTGTATATACGATATAATTGTACCTGCAATATAAATTAAATTTGCGAAAATATATACTTATATACGATATTGTATAAAAAAACGAAAATATTAGTAATGTAAAACAATAGTATAAATAATATAATTGTATTAGTGATATATATTAGGTAAAGCTCCGCTATACCTGCGTGCTGGCAGGCAACTACTTGTTAAGAGTGCAATAGGTTTAAGCTTATACTGTCCGAGCTAATGAAAATTTTTATTTTTAATTTGAGTTATATTCTTAAATTGTTTATATTACTTAAAAAAAAGTATGAATTATGGATGACTTAAGAAAAAAAATTGAGGAAATAAAAAAGGCTGCAACTCAAGTTTATATCGATAAAACGGCTGAAATTTTGAGAGAAAAAAAACAGGAACTTATTCAAGAAAGGTTGCGCGAGGAAAGAGCGAGGAAAGATCCACGTGATGTTATTTTTGAAAAAATTAATGAATTAGCTAAAAAAGGAGAGTGGCAGGAAATTATTATTATTTATCAAAATGAAAAGCCTGGTTTTATAAAGGAGCACGCTCTGAAGTCTGTTTCTACGGCTGCTAATAATGTTTTGGAAAAATATAAAAATAATTTGCAACTTGATATGCTGGTTAAGGTTGAGATTTCTCAGTTCATAAATGATGAAGTTAAGAAAAATGCTGTAGGAATTATCAATCAGATTTATGAAAAGGCAATAAACAATTATAAAAATTCGAAAGAAACTGAAAATTTGGAAGAGGTTTTGAAATCTAATATTAAGGAAGTTAAAAATCTTGCTGGTAAAACACTGATTGAGATTTATTCATCGGATCAGAAATATTATGTTGATTTGTTGAAATTGTCAAATAATTCTCGTTTGTTTGGGGATATTAGTTTTTGGGCAGGAAAAAAATTGTTGGAGATTGTTTATTTAGAAAACGCTGGAACGATTGATCCGGATTTTATTGTTAGATTTAAGAAAGAATTTAATTATTCGCAATTTCAAACATTTTTTTATCATCTTATTGATAGTGATGTTAAAAAATTAATAGATAAACACAAGGAAACAATATAAGGAAAATTTTTATGGATCTTACAACTAAATATTTAGGATTGGAACTAAAAAATCCACTTCTACCAAGTGCATCACCATTAAGTGGAGAAATTGATAGTATAAAAAGATTGGAAGATGCAGGGGCTGCGGGAGTTGTTTTATATTCACTTTTTGAGGAGCAGATTTTAAGGGAAGAGGCTGCGTTAGATCATTTTTTGAATTATGGGGGAGAATCGTTTGCGGAAGCTATTAGTTATTTTCCTACAAATTTGGAATATAATCACGGACCGGTGGATTATCTTGAGCATATAAAGAAGGCAAAAAATGCTGTTGATATTCCTATTATTGCATCATTGAATGGTTTTACAACAGGTGGTTGGCTTAAGTATGCAAAATTGATTGAAGAGGCGGGCGCAGATGCTCTGGAGTTAAATTTATTTAATTTACCTACAAGAATTGATGTTAGCGCTGTGGAAGTAGAAAAGGAATATATTGAAATAATCAAAACAGTTGCAAGCGAAGTGAAAATTCCAGTAGCTGTAAAATTATCACCTTTTTTTACATCATTGCCACATTTTGCAAAACAGGTTGAGTTGGCAGGAGCTAAAGGATTAGTTCTGTTTAATAGGTTTTATCAGCCTGATATTGATTTGGATGAATTAACTGTTGTACCTAACCTTGTATTGAGTACAAATTGGGAAATGAGGCTTCCTTTAAGATGGGTCGCAATGTTGTATGGTAAAGTTAATACATCTTTTGCTATTACATCTGGTGTTCATACATATCAAGATGTTTTAAAAGCTATGATGGTTGGAGCTAATGTTGCTATGGTTTGTAGTGAACTCCTAAAAAATGGTATTGGGCGTATTGCAGAAATATTAAATGATTTAACAAAATGGATGGAAGAAAAAGAATATGTTTCTATTAAGCAGATGCAAGGAAGTTTGAGTGAGAAATCTGTTAAGGAAGCAAATGCTTATCATAGAGCTAATTATATGAAAGAATTGTACAGTTGGCATATATAATTAATTTTGTAAATTAATAATTTTTTTGTATTTTTGCAATGGTATTTAAACAAAACTAGGAGACTTAAAAATGGCTGTTAAAGTTGGTATTAATGGTTTTGGTAGAATTGGTAGATTGGTTTTCAGTGCTTTAGCAAACAGAGGTTTGTTAGGTAAAGAAATTGATGTTGTAGCTGTTGTTGATATCAGTACAGATGCAAAATATTTTGCATATCAATTGAAATATGACTCTGTACAAGGAAAATTCAACGGTACATTATCAACAGAAAAAAGCAATCCAGAATTAGCAGAAGATGATATTTTAGTAGTAAACGGTCATAAAATTAAATGTGTTGCTGCTACTAAATCACCTGATCAATTACCTTGGAAAGAATTAGGGGTTGAATATGTAATTGAATCTACAGGTCTTTTCACAGACTCAGAAAAAGCTAAAGGTCACTTAGCAGCTGGTGCAAAAAAAGTAATTATTTCTGCTCCTGCTAAAGGTGATGTTAAAACAATTGTTATGGGCGTAAACGATAATGAATATGTTGCAGAACAACACAATATTATTTCAAATGCTTCTTGTACAACAAACTGCTTAGCTCCACTTGTTCACGTATTATTGAAAGAAGGTATTGGAATTGAAACAGGTTTAATGACAACAATTCACTCATATACAGCTACACAAAAAACAGTTGATGGCCCTTCTAAAAAAGATTGGAGAGGTGGTAGAGCTGCTGCAATCAACATTATTCCTTCAACAACTGGTGCTGCTAAAGCTGTTGGTGAAGTATTACCACAAGTTAAAGGTAAATTAACTGGTATGTCTTTCAGAGTTCCTACTCCTACTGTTTCTGTAGTTGACCTTGTTTTCAGATCTGAAAGAGATACATCTATTGAAGAAATTGATGCTTTAATGAAAAAAGCTTCTGAAACATACTTAAAAGGTATATTAGGATATTGCAACGAAGAAGTTGTTTCTACAGACTTTATCCACGATGAAAGATCATCCATTTATGACTCTTTAGCTACTTTACAAAATAACTTAAAAGGCGAAAAGAGATTCTTCAAAATTGTATCTTGGTACGATAACGAATGGGGATACTCAAACAGAGTTGTTGACCTATTATTGAAAATAGCAAAATAAATGAACCTTATGTTAAGTTAAAAATACTTTAGTAAATTAAACAAACATATATTTTATATAAAATAAATTCGAGGTATTTATGAAAAAAATCCTTTTTTTATTTTTTCTATCTTTAATAATTGCAGCGCAAGAAAATAACTTTAATGATTTAATGAATTATTCGCTTGAAGAGCTATTAAATATGGATGTTACAGTTGCAACGAAATCTTCTTTAACTCCAAGGGAAACACCTGGTATTATAAGTGTTATTACTCAAGAAGATATTAAAAAATCAGGTGCTAATGATTTGGTAGAAATATTAAGATTAGTTCCCGGTTTTGAATATGGAGCTGATGTTGAAGGAGCTTTTAGTATTGGTATAAGAGGTAATTGGGCACACGAAGGAAAAATATCTTTGTATATAGATGGTTTTGAGGTTAATGAATTAAATTATTCAAATCTTGTAATTAATGATAGAATTTTATTAGAAAATATTGAGAAAATTGAAATTATCCGTGGCCCTGGCTCAGCAATTTATGGGGGAAACTCCGAATTAGGTGTAATAAATATTGTTACCAAAAGTGGAAAATCATTAAATGGCGGCTTCCTAAAAACATATTTATCTGCAGGTGATAAAGGATTTTATAATAGAAATGTTCAATTTTCTGTTGGTAGCGCATTAGGTGAAAGCGAAGTAGCACTTCATACCGCTATTGGAAAATCAATTCAATCTGATAAAGATTATACAGATTTTTATGGTGTAAAATATAATATGAGAAAAAATTCAAATATTTATCCTTTATATTTAAATTTCAACTATAAATACAAAGATTTTAGCTTTAGATATATTTGGGATAAATTATTGCTTGAACAAAAAGATCAAGTTATTGATGCTATTCCGTCAAATATAAAACCAACACCAACGGATTTTAATTATAGTTATATTGAAATGAAATATGATTGGAATTTGGTTGATAATTTTAAGCTTACTCCAAGATTTTACTATAAAAAGCATAATGCCTGGGCTGTTTCTGATGCATATGTTTCTGAAACAGGTTTACCTGATAGTGTTTACTATAGCAAATATTTCAATTCTGATTTTACATCTGAAAGGTATGCCGCAACACTTTTAGCTAATTATGATTATAGCAAAGAATTAAATATTTTATTTGGAGCTGAAGAGCTTTGGGATAGAGGTACTTCCAATAATCATAAAAGTCTTTTCCAAACACAAGAAAAATACAGAGTTAAATATGATCAATACGCTATTTATACACAACTGCTTTATAAACATAGTATAGCAAATTTAACATTAGGTTTAAGATATGATAAACACAGTGAAGGTTGGAGTTCATTTATACCAAGATTTGCTATAACAAAAGTTATTGATGATTTTCATTTTAAATTATTGTATTCAAATGCGTTTCGTAGCCCAGGTATAAGAAATATTGATTTACAATTAACAAAATTAGATCCTGAAAAAACAACGGTTATAGAAACAGAATTAGGCTATGTATTAAATAAAAATATGATTTTTACAATTAATTTATTTGATATAAAAATAAAAGATCCAATTATTTATGTGGTAACATCTAATGGTGAAGGATATAAGAATTTAACTAAAATGGGAACACAAGGTGTAGAATTTCAGTATTTGTATAAAGAAAAATTTGGTAAATTTGAGTTAAATTATTCATATTATAAAAATAATAAAAATGAAGTTGCAGATTATGTTGTTCCAACAAACAAAGATGTTAATTTGGCTTTTCCACAACATAAAGTTAATTTGATTACTTCATATAATATATCAAATAATTTATCGATAAATGCAAATATGACATATTTGAGTGATAGGTATAAATTTACTCCTGGAGGTTACGAAAAAGAAAAATCGTTAGTATTACTAAATGCAAACGTATTATACGTGAATTTCAACAATTTGGATATTCAATTAGGAATAAAAAATATTTTAGATGCGGATTATAATTATATACAAGCATACAATGCAAAACATATGCCACTACCATCGAAAGGGAGAGAATATTTTTTAAGTGTTGTATATAACTTTTAAATAAAAAGCTCTCTTTTACAGAGAGCTTTTTCTATATTTATACGTTTTCAAAAAGTTCTTCGTTGGAAATGTATCTTTCGCCAGTGTCGTAATTAAAAGTTAAAATAGTTGAGTTTTCTGGAATTTCTGGAAGTTTTTTAGCAACTGCTGCTAAAGATGCACCAGTGGAAATACCGACCAATATTCCTTCAGTTTTTGCTATTTTTTTCATATACTCAAAAGCTTCATCTTTGCTAACTTGAATTATACCGTCCAATAAATCTGTTTTTAAAATTTTAGGTACAAATCCTGCACCAATACCTTGAATAGGATGAGGACCTGGTTGGCCGCCGCTTAAAACAGGAGAAAGTTCAGGCTCAACCGCAAAAGCTTTCATATTAGGGAATTTTTCTTTAACTACTTTTGCAACACCTGTAATATGCCCACCGGTTCCAACGCCCGTTATTAAATAATCAATTCCGTTAGGGAAATCGCGCAAAACTTCTTGTGCAGTAGTTTCAATATGAATCTTTACATTTGCTTCGTTTTCAAATTGTTGTGGAATCCAGGAATTTTTAATTTCTTGGTGTAACTCACTTGCTTTTTCGATTGCTCCTTTCATTCCCTTTTCTCTTGGTGTTAAAACTAATTCGGCACCGTAGGCTTTCATAATTTTTCGTCTTTCAATAGACATCGATTCTGGCATTGTTAAAATTAATTTATAACCTTTTACAGCTGCAACCATTGCAAGACCAATTCCTGTATTGCCAGATGTTGGTTCAATAATAACAGTATCTTTATTTATTAAACCTTTTTGCTCGGCATCGTTTATCATTGCAAGGGCTATTCTATCTTTGATGCTTCCGCCTGGATTTTGTTTTTCCAACTTTATAAAAATATTATGGTTTGTATTATAAAGTTTATTTATTTTAACAATTGGGGTATTACCAATAACTTCTAATATATTATTGAATGGCATAATCGCTTCTCCTTATATTTTTAATTTTTAATTGTAAGAAAATAAAAAAAGGTGTGACTTAGATATATTTATTTTATTTTGCCCCCAAGGGGCAGCAGATATCGATGTAATGATAAATAGGACGTGAATTGTGTATGTAAATATAGTAAATCATATTAAATCACATAGTTTATAATATTATCATCATCTTTTTGATTGCGAACTTTTACATTACTTTTATGATAAACAACCGAAAAAGGTGGAACGCTTTCAATGAGCCAAACATTACCGCCAATAATGCTATTATTACCAATAACAGTATCTCCGCCCAAAATAGTTGCACCAGAATATATGATAACATTATCTTCAATAGTTGGGTGCCTTTTGCTTTTGTTGGTAGTTTTTTCAACACTTAACGCACCTAATGTAACACCTTGGTAAAGTTTAACATTATCTCCAATTACTGTAGTTTCACCAATAACAATACCAGTGCCGTGGTCAATACAGAAACGTTTACCAATTTTTGCACCAGGATGAATATCTATTCCCGTCAATTGATGCGCATACTCGGTTAACAATCTTGGAAAAATAGGAACATTTAATTCATAAAAAACATTAGCAACGCGATAAATGGAAATAGCTAAAAATCCGGGATAAGTTATTATAACTTCATCAACATTTTCAGCGGCTGGATCACCACGCTCTATTGCATCCGCATCTTGCAGCAGTGATAAATAAATTTCTTCTAATCTATTAAAAAATATATCCGCAATAGCAGTAATTTCCTTCTCATCAACAATATGACGTAATATTTTTATTAAATCAATTCTTAATTTAAGCTTTTCAACAGTGATTTCTTCCAATGAGCTATATCTCTTTTGGCTAAAATGCGGGAACAATAGCCCCAACAAATTCTCTATAAAAAGCTGTGTGTCCTTTCTAAAAGATAATTCCAATGAACTTTTTTGCCTAAAATCGTATATTAAATTTTCTAAAGCCATTAGTTATAACTCACTAAAAAAATTTGCAAATCAGTAGTTGGGATAAACTTCAAATCGTTATTTACTCCAATTAAATACGCTTCACCTTTATTAACAATAATTTCTTCGTTAAAGTTTCTAAGAGCAAAACTATTACCAATATTTAATAAAATATAAAATTTATCATATGAATTAAATTCTACCTGACTTTTCGAAAAAACTCGCCGAATGTTAAATTCAATATTAAAAGCATTTTTTGAGTTTTCTATTTGGCTCGGACGGTGTAAGCTTGATGGCCGCTGTAACTGACTTTTAGCACCAAAACCTTCTGTTATATAGTCGAAAACTTCACTAACAGGTTTAATCAATAAAAGATCATCAGTTACTTTGAAAATTTTTATAAGAGTTGCAATATCCTTGAACTTAGGAGTTAAACCAATTCTTACAACATTATCAGAATTAGCCATACATTCGACAATATTTCCAGTTAAGTAAGCGTGCGGAATTCCAGCTTCCAAAAATACAGCTTCACCTTCTTTTAACTCAACAAAATTCAATAAATAAAGGCACAATAAACCAACATCATATTTTCCATACTTTTCATAACAAAATTTATAATAATTAGATAATTTATCATTTTCTGACTTGATTTTATTATAAATAAAATCGGTTAATTTAGCATACTCAGGATTATTTTGAGAATTACTAACATAAGCTTTAAATATATCGCTTGGTGAATGACTTTCAACATTAATAAAATGATTTAAATAAGTTTTAATTTCTGGAAAAATAACAAAAAGTTCATTCAACTTTTCAATGGATTTTAAACCAACCAAAGCTTCCAATTTATCTATTGCTATTGCAATTTCAGGTTTATGGTTGTCATCAGGATAATTATTAGGATCTTTCAAATGTAATACCGCAGCTTGTTGCTTATTCGGATGAGCCTGAATTGAAAGCGGTTGCTCAATCGATAATACTTTTAAAAGAAATGGAAGTTTAATATATTTTTCATAAAACTTTGTACCAATTATATCTTTTTCTTTTTCAATAAAATCAGATAATAAAATAGTTTCATTTTTATAAATTATTTTTGAAGGTAAAGATGGATGAACACCTAACCAATACTCAGCATATGGTTTATTTGGTTCTGTTTTAATATTTAAAAGTTTTGGGATATAAGCATTTTCGTTTCGTGTTCCCCAATCATAATGTTGTATATTTCCAGTAAGCTTAAAAACATTCATAAATTAGAACTCATAGCAATATTTTTTATTTGAATATAATAAAAAAAATGTTAATTTAAAAATTTGTTTTGATTAAATTATTGTTATTTTTACAAGCCCAAATAAAAAATAGGAAGCAAAAAATGAAAAAAATGTTAATTATTGTGCTTGTTATTAGCATAAGTTATTGCTTTGCACAACCAAAAGCAAATTTATCACAAGTAAAAGAAGAAATTGTTAGTTATTACGAAACTGGAAAAATTGAAAAAGAATATGAGAAAGCTATACAAAAAATGAAAAAACAATTAGATTTACAAATTAAAAATTCAAAAGGTAAAAATAATGTAGCAGTTGTTTTTGATATCGATGAAACGATATTATCCAATTATCCACATATGAAAATGTTAGATTTCGGTTATATACCAGAATTATGGGATAAATGGGTTGACGAAGCAAAGGCACCTGTCATCAAACCAACAAAAAAATTATATGATTATTTGGAAAATAAAAATATTAAAATTATTTTTATAACTGGGCGATATGCAGATCAATATGAAAAGACAAAGAAAAATTTAAATGATTTAGGAATAAAAAATTTTGATACAATCATTACAAAATCAAGAAATGGAAATAATACAACAACAGGTAAATATAAAGAACAAAAAAGAGAAGAATTAGTAAAAAAAGGATATCAAATTATAGCTTGTGTGGGTGATCAATGGAGTGATATGGAAGGAAAAAATACAGGAATTAAAATAAAATTGCCAAATTATATTTATATAATAAAATAAAAAGGGATTTAAAATGAACAGATCCAAAGTTAGCCATATTGGAGAATCAATATTTCCGATGATGACAAGGCTCTGTAATGAACATAATGCAATTAATCTTTCACAAGGTTTTCCAGATTTTCCTATAGATTCAGAATTAAAAGAATTAGTTGCCAAATATGTAAATGAAGATAAAAATCAATATGCGCCAGCTGATGGAGTTGTTCATTTCCGTGAAGTTTTAGCAAAAAAATATGAAGATTGTCATAATGTAAAAGTTGATCCTATTGCTGAAATTACTGTTCATACTGGTGCAGCAGAAGGATTATTTAATTCAATAGCAGCAATAATCGATGAAGGTGACGAAGCAATTATTTTTGAGCCTGCTTATGATTCTTATGCCCCAGTAATTGAATACTTCAAAGGAAAAGTTGTTCCAATTAAACTTGAACTCCCTAATTTTTCAATTAATTGGAATAAAGTAAAAGATAGTATAACTGAAAAAACAAGGTTAATAATAATAAATTCTCCACATAATCCTACCGGTACTTTATTAGAAGATATTGATTTTAAAAATTTAATAGAAATTACAAAAAATAAGGATATTTATATAATATCTGATGAAGTTTATGAACATATAATTTTTGATGGTAAAAAACATATTACAATTTTACAATATCCTGAATTAAGAGAAAAATCTATTGCAGTTTTTTCATTAGGTAAAACCTTGCATACAACAGGTTGGAGATTAGGATATACAATAGCGGCAAAAGAAATTACAGAAGATATAAGAAAATATCACCAATTCAATAGTTATACTTGTATAACACCAATACAATGGGCAGCTGCAGATTATTTATCGAATAAAGAAAATTATCTTTATTTAAGTGAATTTTTCGAAAAAAAACGAGATAATTTTTACAATCTCCTAAAACAAACAAAACTTGAAGTTTTTCCATCTTATGGCTCTTATTTTATGATAGCTTCCTATAAACATCTTTCAGATATGGATGATTTATCTTTTGCAACTCATTTAATTAAAGAATATGGCGTTGGAACAATTCCAATTTCATTTTTCTACAAAGATAGAACAGATAATAAAATTATTCGCTTTTGCTTTGCTAAAAAAGATGAAATTTTATATGAAGCTGCAAATAGATTAATGAAACTGTAAAAAAAATACATTAAATTTAGTGAGGGTAGAATGACTAATGAAGAATTAGCCAAATTGGCTATTGAAGCAAAACAAAATGCTTATCCACCTTATTCAAAATTCCATGTTGGTGCAGCATTACTAACAAAAGATGGAAAAGTTTATAAAGGTTGCAACGTAGAAATTTCATCTTATGGTTTAACTATGTGTGCTGAAAGAACAGCAGCTTTTAAAGCTTATTCTGAAGGGGAAAGAGAATTTACAGCAATTGCTATTTCAAGCGATTACGAAGGCTTTACTCCACCTTGTGGTGCTTGTCGTCAAGTATTATGGGATTTATGTGGCGATATAGATTTTATTATGGTTAATCATAAAAATGAGCTAAAAGTAATGAAAATGTCAGAACTTATGCCATTTTCATTCGGTTCAGATATGCTAAACGAGGAGGAAAAATAATGATTACTTCTCCTCATTTACAACCCATTGGAACAGGCTGGGTTGAAGTTATTACAGGTTGTATGTTCAGCGGAAAAACCGAAGAGTTAATCAGAAGATTAAAAAGAGCTAAAATTGCAAAACAAGATGTTATTGTTTTCAAACCAGAAATTGATAATAGATATTCTGAAACAGAAATCGTTTCTCATAACGAAACTTCATTACCTTCTATAGTAGTTTCAAGCGCAAAAGAAATTTATGAAAAATCAAAAGATGCTCAAGTTGTTGGTGTAGATGAAGCGCAATTTTTTTCAAATGATTTAGTTGATGTAGTAAATAAATTAGCTAACGAAGGGAAAAGAGTAATTGTCGCTGGCCTTGATATGGATTATAAGGGAGTGCCCTTTGAACCAATGCCACAACTTATGGCAATTGCTGAATATGTTACAAAAACTCTTGCAATTTGTGTTGTTTGCGGTAATCCTGCTGATAGAACTCAAAGAAATGTAAAATCTAACGAAAAAGTACTTGTTGGAGCTTCCGGAATGTATGAAGCTCGTTGTAGAAAATGTCATACAGTAATTGAATAATTGGAGTTTAAATGGAATTATTATTAAAATATTTAAATGGTTTGTTTGGAGTTTTATTCCTAATTGCTTTAGCTTTGTTATTTTCTAACAACCGAAAAAGAGTTAATTGGATTATGATTTTAAAAGCATTAGGATTGCAAATTTTATTTGCTATTTTGATTAACAAAGGTGAAGATTTAGGAAAATTATTTGCTCCACTCGGGTGGTTCAAAAAGGGAATTGAAGGAATTGGCTATGGTGTTGTTATGTTATTACACTATTCAGAAGAAGGAGCTAAATTTGTTTTTGGAAGCTTAGCGGTTAGTAATGCACCAACTGGATTTTTATTTGCATTCCAAGTTTTGCCTGCCGTAATATTTTTTGCAGCTCTAATGTCAATATTATATTATCTTGGAATTATGCAAAGAGTGGTTCAAGCAATGGCTTGGGTTTTCTCTAAAATATTAGGAACAAGTGGTGCCGAATCTCTTTCTTGTAGCGGTAGTGTTTTTGTTGGCCAATCGGAAGCTCCTTTATTGATTAGACCTTTCATACCAAAATTAACCAAAAGTGAACTTTTGACAATTATGGTTGGCGGTATGGCTACAATTGCTGGAAGTGTAATGGCAGCTTATATTCAATTTTTAGGAAGTGCTTACGCAAAAGCTATGAATTTACCACTTGAAACTGCAAATGTTAAATTCGCAACTTACTTGCTGGGCGCTAGTATTATGGCTGTTCCTGCTGGCCTTATGTTCTCAAAAATTTTATATCCTGAAACTGAAGAGCCAGTAACAAAAGATACAGTAAAAATTGAAATTGAAAGGCACGGAGCTAATGTAATTGAAGCTGCAGCTGTTGGCGTTAACGATGGTATAAAAATTGCCGTTGCTATTGCCGGTATGCTTATTGCATTTTTGGCTCTTATCGCTATGTTAAATTCAATTCTTTGGAATGTAGGTAATTTTACTGGATTAAATGCCATTACTCAATCCTATTTTCATAAACCATTGAGTTTTGAATTACTAATTGGCTTAGTTTTACAATTTGTTGGTATGGCTATTGGTATTCCTTGGCAAGATGCATTAAATTTTGGTAGCTTATATGGAACAAAAGTTGTATTAAATGAATTTGTCGCATATAGCAATTTGATGAATTTAATAAGCAATAAAATAATATTAAACGATAAAACAATTTTAATGGCAACATACGCTCTTTGCGGTTTTGCTAATTTTTCTTCGATTGCTATTCAAATGGGGTGCATTGGTCAACTTGCACCTGAAAGAAGAAGTGAAATTGCAAAATTCGGTTTAAAAGCAGTTTTAGGTGGTTCTTTAGCAACTTTATTGACTGCTACAGTTGTTGGTATGTTATTTTAATAATCTAATTATGGAGTTATTATATGTTCGACTTTGAAGCTAAATACGAATCTTTAATCGATAAAATTAAATCTGAAGCCCCTTTTGAAGTTGAGCTTGCTATTGTTTTGGGTAGTGGCCTTGGAGATTTCGCAGAAAAAGTTAATACTGTAAAAAGTATTCCTACAGTATCTTTACCGGATTATCCTCCATCAACTGTTGAAGGACATAGCGGTAAAATTCATTTTGTCGATCATAACGGCAAAAAAGTTTTACTCTTCCAAGGTAGAATTCACTTCTACGAAGGTTATAAAATTAGTGAATGTTTACTCCCTGTATTTATTTCTTATAAACTTGGAGCAAAAAAAATATTATTAACTAATGCTGCTGGAGGTGTAAATTCTAATTTCGCTCCCGGCGATTTAATGCTTACAACTTCATTTCTATATGATATGATTAAAAAAGAACTATCTCAAGTTCTACCACTTGCAGAAATTGAAACAAGAAATAAATTGATCGATTTCCCATCTAAACAATTAAATGAAGTAATTTTAAATGCAGCTTTGGATGAAAAAATTCATTTGAAAGAAGGTACATATTGGTATATGAAAGGCCCTTCTTATGAAACTCCTGCAGAAATCCGTATGATAAAAAATTTCGGTGGTGATGCTGTCGGAATGTCTACTGCACACGAAGCTATTTTCGCTGCAACATTAGGTATGAAAGTAGCCGCAATTTCTTGTATTACAAATTTTGCAGCTGGAATTTCTGATGAAAAACTTTCTCATGAAGATGTTACCAGAACAGCAGAGCTTGTTAAAGATAAATTTGCAAGATTAGTTAAGAAATTTATCGATTTAGCTTAAAAGGTGGAATTTATGCAACAAAAAAATTATAAGTTGTTTGTTCCCGGCGATTTAAACGGTTTTTTTGCTTTAATGTTTGATAATTTAACAGTTTTATCTTTTTTAGCTGGCATTTTAATCTTCGTCTTTCAATATCCTGCTGAAATTGTTTTTGGAAAAATGTTCCCAGGTACTGCTTTTGGTGTTTTAGTTGGAGATTTATTATATTCTTATTTAGCTATTAGATTGGCAAATAAAACCGGTAAACCAAACGTAACTGCAATGCCCCTCGGACTTGATACACCATCAACTATTGGCATTGCTCTTACTGTACTTGGACCTGCATTCTTGTACTTAAAAAATAAATATAATGTTCAAGATGCAGCAATGATGACATGGTATATCGGTATGTCTACAATGGTTATGATTGGAATTACAAAATTTATTTTTTCCTTTATTGGTCATAAAATACAAAAATTATTACCACAAGCTGGTTTATTAGGTTCTTTAGCTGGTATTGGCCTAGCTTTAATAGGATTTATGCCAATTGCCGAAATTTTCGGTATGCCAATTGTTGGAGTAATTTCTTTAGGAATAATCCTTTATACTTTGATTGCCCGTATCCAACTTCCTGGAAAAATTCCTCCTGTTTTATTCGCCGTTGTTATTGGAACAATTCTTTATTATATAATTGCTCCTTTAGGCTTTGTTGGTACTAGCTTTGAAATGCCCAAATTAGAATTGCATTTCGGCTTACCAATTCCAACTTTTAATTTTATTAACGGTTTTGTAGAATCATTAAATTATCTACCAATAGCTTTTCCTTTTGCATTATTAACAATTGCAGGTGCTATCAATGTTACTGAAAGTGCAAATGTCGCTGGCGATGATTATAAAGTAAAAGAAATAATGTGGGTCGATGCTTTAGCAACTACAATTTCCGGTTTGTCAGGCGGCGTTGCTCAAACAACACCTTATATAGGACATCCTGCTTACAAAGCTATGGGAAGTAGAATTGGCTATACAATTATTACCGGACTTTTTGTAGGACTTGGCGGTATTTTTGGTTATGCTTCTTTTATTGTTGAGCTTATTCCAAGAGCAGTATTAGCACCAATACTTGTATTTGTCGCTTTAGATATCATGGCAATGGCGTTTCACGTTGTTAAACCAAAGTATTCTATGGCTGTCGCTTTTGCATACTTCCCTACAGTTGCCAGGTTACTCGAAATAAAACTAACAAACCCAGAATATGTCCCAACTAACGTTTTTGAAACTCTTACAAAAACAATTGGGAAACACATACCTGAAATTTCAGTTATTGTTGCACTCGGTAACGGATTTATTCTCACGGCTATGCTTTGGGCTGCATTCATTGCAAATTTAATCGATAGAAAATTTATACATAGTTGTTTCTACTTATTACTTCTTGCGTTATTATCATTTTTTGGAATAATTCATTCAGCTTTACCAAACGGGAATATGTATTTACCTTGGACATTACCAGCATACTTACAAGTTATTCCTTATCAATTTTCATTAGCATATATTGCCTTAAGCATACTATTCTTTTTACTTTCATTCTCAAAACAAGCAAAAGTACCCTATAAAGAAGAAGAAGCTGTCTAATAAGGCAGCTTTTTTGTTATTGGGCTCGGGCAGTATAAGCTTAGAATATAGCAATTATCACCTTAAATTTATAACTTTACACCTAACCTTAACACAAATCATTAACCTTGAGCATGTTAACAAAAAATTTTTGAAATACTCACAATCTTTTATTCTCGTTAATGTTACAATAGAATAATATTAATTTAACTATTAATTTTAGCACTCTTAATTTGAAAAATTAAATAAAAATTATACCTCAATTAAAAAATTGTTAAAAATTAGACAAAATAAAGTAATTTATCCGTAAGCAATAATTATATAGAAATATTTAAATATATAATAAAAAATAAATTTAAATTAGCTTAATATATAGATAAAATACTATTTTTATCAAAATATTTACTAAAAATTAAAAATATTTATAACCTACTGATAAATAATAAGATATATAAAAATTATAAATAAACAAAAACAAAATATAAAATAAAAAATCTTATAATTAAAGAAAATAATATGAAAAAAACAAATATAAAAAAAAGTTAGTATGGCTTAAAAAAAACAATATATCGTATATAAATAATATTGCAAATACAAATATATTGTAAATACAATTATATAATTATTATAAGCTCGGTTAAAAATAATATTATAGTGTATAAAAATATTAATAAAGTAATATAAATATATTAGTGATGGCGGTTTAATAACATATTGAAATAAAATAAGATAATATAACTAGAAAAAATAAATGGAAAATATTAAAAGAAAATAAACTTTTAAATATTCTGGATAAAAAAAAAATTAAAAAAAGTTAAAATTTAATTTGCTTTTTTTATTTAAACCTTTTTTATTTAATAACAAGAATGTTTAAAGTTTAAATAATTGTTAAAAAAAATATTAATAAATGTAAACTTTTTGGAGTTACACATGAAAAAAAATCACCTTCTATTTATCATTGCGCTTTTAATAGCTGGGTCGCAGCAGCTATTCGCGCAATATGGTAAAGTTACTGGCAGGGTGATAGACAGCGATACAAAAGAGCCAATAATCGCGGCTGTTGTTGTCTTAACCCCTAATTATGATGACCTCTCGCTTGAAGAGCTCTTGAATATTAACACCGATGCTCAAAAAAAAGTTGCACGTACTGACGTAAATGGTTATTATACTATAATTGGTGTAAGACCTGGCAAATACGATGTACGAGTTACCAATGTTGTTGGCTACAACGAAATGACAGTACAGGGTATCAGTGTTAGTATTGGTTTAACCACAACACAGGATTTTGAAATAACTTCAAAAGCAATCCAAAAACAAGAAGTTATTGTTCGTGCACAAAGACCTCTCGTACAAAAAGACCTTACAGCTACCACTTCTATTGTAAATTCTGATTTAATCAAAGAACTTCCTGTTACAAATGTTGATGATATCTTAAAGTTACAAGCAGGTGTTACAAAAGGTGGTGGTGGTGAATTACACTTCCGTGGCGGTCGTGCTGGGCAAGTAGCATATCAAATTGATGGTGTTACTATTACAGATGGTTACGATAATTCTGCTGTTATTGACGTTGGTACAAGTTCTATCCAGGAACTTCAAGTTGTATCGGGTGCTTTTAATGCTGAATTTGGGCAAGCAATGTCTGGTATTATCAACATTGTAACCAAAGATGGTGACAATAAATTCTCTGGTAATGTTCAAGCTTACACTGGTTCTTACTATACAACAAGAAATGATTTATTCTGGAATTTAGACAAAGTTAGACCAGCAATAAGAAATGTTGATGCAAGCTTTTCAGGACCTATTATTAAAGATAAATTCTTTTATTTTACTAACTTTAGATATTATAGCACAGATGGCTATTTATATGGAAAAAGGAAATTCCATACATATAATATTCCAGTAGCTAAAACATCATCACAAGGCGGTGGTTACTATATTTATGACTATATACAAGGTAATTATGTAAAAGTTGATCTCGAACCAGGTCGTAAATTTGCTGATGAAAAATATGTTTCAATGAATCCTAATGATCGTCTTTATGGACAGATTAAATTAACCTATAGATTAATGAATGGTGTTAACATTTCTAGCAATACTATGTATGATTATGAAAAATTCAAATTATACAATCATGGTGCTAGATTAACACCGGATAATAATTTACAAAGATTTAGAAATGGTTTAACAACTACATTAACATTAAACCATGTTCTTTCCAATACAACCTTTTATAACTTAAACTTTTCTTACTTCGATAAACAGTATAAACATTACTTATTTGAAGACATTTATACTGGTCCAGCCTATCAAAGCATCATAGGAGTAGATACATTTTGGGTTCGCCCAACAAATTATGTTGATAATCGTTTAATTCAAAATCCTTCTTATGTTTTTGGAATTGGTGGTACTGATAATAATAGATTTGAAAGAAGAACAAAAACATATGGAGTAAAATTTGATTTAACATCTCAGGTGACAAAAGAAATTTCTATTCAAACTGGTTTTGATGTTAAACAATTAGATTTATTCTACAAAAGTTTTAATTTAATTCCAATGACTGATGAAAGAGGTCGTGAAGTTAAGCCTTATAGCGTAATGATTCCTGAAAAATCTTCACCAAATTATGATGAATATACAAGGAAACCATTAGAAGCTGCTGCTTATGTTCAAACAAAAATTGAAGCTTTTAATATGATTCTTAATGCAGGTTTAAGATTTGATTATTTCGATCCAGATGGTCATATCTTAGCAGATCCAGAAGATCCAAATATTTATGCACCAATGAAACCAGAAAACCAATTCTTTGATAATAATGGTAATGGTATACAGAATCCTGACGAAGCTACAAAAACAGTAGAAGATAGAAAAGCATATTGGTATAAAAAAGCAAAAGCTAAATATCAATTATCTCCTAGATTAGGTCTTGCATTTCCTATTACTGAAAAGGGAGTAATTCACTTTTCATATGGTCAATTTTATCAATTCCCATCATATGAATTGTTATACACAAACCCAGAATTTAAAATTGGTCAAGGTTCAGGTAATCAAGGTATAGTTGGGAATGCTGATTTGAAGCCTCAAAAAACAATAAAAGGTGAAATTGGTATCCAACAACAAATTGGCGAAGACATCTCTGTTGATGGTACAGTATTCTTTGAAGATTTCAGAGACTTAACAGGAACTCAAAATAAAGAAATACTTGTTTACGGTAAAGCAAGATCTTATAGCCAATATGATAATACTGACTTCGGTTTATCAAAAGGTTTCGTAATCAAATTAGCAAAAAGATTTTATGGCGGTTTATCCGTTAATTTAGATTATACATATTCAGAAGTAAAAGGTAATGCTTCTAACCCTGCTGATGCAAGAAATGCTATTGCCGGTGGTGCTTTACCAGAAACATATATTGCTCCTTTAGATTGGGATCAAACACATTCTATTAATCTTTCAGTTGCATATAATAAAGCAAGAGACTTTGGTTTTTCAATTATAACTTATTATTACTCTGGTCAACCATATACACCATCTATTAACAAAAATTCACCAGTTAAACAAAATGCATTCCCAAGAAATAGCTCAAGAAGACCAGATCAATATAATGTTGATTTAAGGTTTAATAAAGATTTCCAAATTAGCGGAAATAATTATTTATCAATATTTGTGAATGTATATAACTTGTTTGATTTTGATAATCCAAGATGGGTTAATACAGATACTGGTGATCCATATTTCTCATTTGGTTTATTAGATGCTAGAAAAATTAAACCAGATTTATATGGTATAAATACATTAGAACAATTGTTCTACAATCCTGCTAATTTTGCAGAACCAAGAAGAATCGAAATTGGTGCAAGATATAACTTTTAATGAGGTATGAAAATGCAGAAAATAAATAAAATAGTATTACTGATTTGTGCTTTTGTTAGTATCACATTAGCACAAAATCCCACTAAGCTAAGAACAAGTGATCCATCTTTATATACTATTGGTTACATGACAGGTAACCGCGTGGGTATATCTTTCTATAATGACGGTGCAATTTCTGGTTTTAATCAAGGTGTTGATATTAGAGGTGAATGGCCTTTAGGTTCTGGATATAATTATATTGGTGATTTAACTCCTCTTATAGGTGTTGAAGCTTTTGCTAATGATAGTGCTAAAACTAAATTCCACTCGGTTAGTATATCAAGAGGTCCAAGAAAAGGTCAATACGATGAAAAAGATCCTAAAACTGGCTTGTTCTGGGGATTTAATCCAGTTCCAGGTTTTAGAAATCCACAATATCAATCTGTAGCAATAAGCGATGAACCTAAATCATGGCCAGTTGAAGGTTGGGCTGATCAACCTACCTGGAAAGATGAAAAAGGAAATACACAATGGAATGGTTATTTTGGTAGAGGTGTAATAAATGCTGATCTTGAAACTTATTATGTAGCAGATGACCATTGGGATAGAGAATTTAACAAAACATATAATTTTTATCCAAATGCTTTAAGTGGTGATACTTCTCGTATGGGTATGGGATTACAAATGTTTGTAAGAGGTTTCCAATGGAATAATATTTTAGCACAGGATGTAATATTTTGGTTATACAAAATCAAAAATGATGGGGTTAATCCATTTAGAAAAGCTGCTTTCGGTACTGTAGTGGGTACACTTGCAGGTGGTGATGGTGATTCTCAGGACGATTTAGGGTTCTTTGACCCACAAGATTGGATTACTTATTCATGGGATGCAGATAATAAAGGTAATAAAGGACAAAAAGTTGGTTATGTGGGGTATGCTTATTTGGAATCACCTGGCAATGCATATAATGGTATTGATGATGATGATGACTGTCCAAGTCCAAATATTGAAAGATTTACCGCTGCCGATTTTGACACAACAAAGGTATTTAATGTTGGTGATGAAGTAATTCTAATTGATAGTTTATATAACAGAACAAAGGCTACTGTTCAACCTGGTACTAACTATTTCAAAACTTGCGGAACTACTGTTGTTGTTGAAGCTGGTGTTACACCACGAAGAGAAGGATGGATTATTGGTTATATTTGGCCAGGCCAAAAAGGGTTAAAACCAAATCCTATAAAAGGTGCTGTTGCTGTTATGCATGAATCTGCTTATGATGGTATTGATAACGATTTAGATGGTTTGATTGATGAAAACCAATCATTACATTATTTAGCTAGGGTAAATTATCAAGCACCTGACGGTACCACAAAACCAAAGCCAGCTTTAAAAAGAATTGATTACTTCAAATTATTGTCTACAAAAGATTATAATACTTATTGGCATCCTTTGGTCGATGAAAAAAGAGACAATGATGCTGGTAATAAAATTACAACCTATGTCAAAACCAAAGATGGTGTGGAACTAAAAACATTTTGGTCAGGTGATGAAGATGGAGATTGGAATCCTGAAACAGATGATGTTGGTAGTGATGGTATTGGACCTTTAGATGATGGTTATACTGGTCCTGATCCAGACGGTAGTGAAGGAAATGGAAAACCAGATCAAGGCGAACCTAATTTTGGGAAAACTGATTCTGATGAAAGTGATCAGATAGGATTAACAGGTTTTAATTTCTTTGCATTAGCTGATGGTCCAGATATGAGCCAGGATGAAGATTTGTGGCAAAGAATGGAACCAGGTAGATTTGATGTTATACCAGCTAAACCTCAAGATGGTGATTTTATTTATTCATCTGGTTATTTCCCATTATTACCTGATAAAGAAGAAACCTTCTCTGTAGCATTGCTCTTTGGTGATGATTATGATGCAGTGATTAGAATGAAACGCTCTATGCAAACAATTTATAACAATGGTTATACTTTTGCTAAACCTCCTAGAGCACCAAGAGTAAATATTACTCAAGAAGATGGCAAAGTTACATTATATTGGGATCCAGCTATTTCTGAAAATACTATAGATGTAATGACTAAAGAAAAAGATTTTCAAGGCTTTAAAATTTACAGAGCTACAGACAATGATTTCCGCGATGCAAGAGTTATTACTAATGCTTTTGGTTCTTTAGTTGATGATAAACCTATTGCACAATACGATTTAGATGACTCTATACAAGGTTTCTTTTACGCAACAAAAGAAATGTTAGATATTATTGGTGGTTATTCTTTCTATCTCGGAAAGAATACAGGTATAACTAATAAATTTGTTGATTCTTCTGTTACACCTGGATTAACATATTATTATGCAGTTTGTGCTTATGACAGAGGCGATGCAAGTAAAAGTATATTTCCATCAATTAATTCAAAAACTATTATGGTAACACCTACTGGTGAAATTTTAACCAAAGGTGGTAACACAGCATATATTAGACCTGGTAGAAATGTTGCTGGTTTCCAACGAGCTAGCGTGCAAATAAATAAAAAAGATGGTTTCCTCGGAACCGGAGAAGTATTTGTTGACATTATTGATAATAAAGCTATAACTGAAACAAAACAATACAAAATGACTTTTGTTGATACAGGTGCTTCTAGAAAAACAGCTTATTGGTCTTTAATAAGTGGAAACGATACACTATTTAAAAATTCAGATCTTTTTAACGAGCCAACCAAAATATTTAATGGTATAAGTGTTGCTGTATCACCAGATATAATTGCAATAGATACAAGTAAAACAAAATTTATAGGTGTTTCAGATACTATTAAACAATCAATTTATGTGTTCAATGTTCCTAATAATCCAAAATATAATGGTTTAGCTGTACCTTATGACTATGAAATTGAATTTTTACCTAATGCAACAGAAATGAGTGTTCCAGATACAATAGGAACTTATCAAATCGCAGCTAAATCAACAAATATAAGAGTTAAGAATCTTACATTAGGTGGAACACCTGTTGAATATGTTTATAACGTTAATAAAGGGGCAACTTCAGTAATATATTCTTTATGGTTTAAGGAATATAGTAATAATATATACACTAGAACATGGCGTGTTGATTTAAGATATGAAAATCCTAATAAACAATTACCAACTAGCGGTAAGTTATTAATCACTACTTCAAAACCATTTTTAAGTTCAGATGAACTTACATTTACAATAACACCACCATCTGTAGATAATGCTAAGGCTAAAAGTGATTTAGATAAAATCAAAGTAGTACCTAATCCTTATGTTGTAACGCATGAAGCTGAACCAAAACTTTCTAGCTTTG
>DAOSVM010000006.1:0-94284 GCA_035379625.1 Ignavibacteriales bacterium
ACGGTTTTGTACGTATGTTCGTCAATGGTGAAGCAATTGTCACAAATCAACAATTTCTCGGTGTCGTAATTGGCGATCATACAAAAGTTGCTATAAATACAATGTTTAATACAGGAACAGTGGTTGGTTTTTCAAGTAATGTTTTTGGTGCTGGATTTCCTTCTAAAAGCCTCCCGTCATTTACTTGGGGAGGGTGTGGTTCTGCTAGCACAACTTATGACCTTGAAAGAGCTATTGAAACAGCTAAAAGAGTGATGGCAAGACGTAATTACATTATGTCTGAAGAAGAAGAAAATGTTTTTAGAAAAACTTTCGATATTACAAAAAAAGTTCGCAAAAGAGCTGGTTATCCTTACTAAATAAGAGCATAGGTCCCCCGCTTATGCGATAAATCCCCCTATATTATGTTGTTGAGGTTGTCTTACCCCGAGGACAACCTCGCTTGTTTTAAATTGTTTAATTAATTTTTTTTTCTTATCTTATTTCTTATTTAAAAAAACTAATATTTCCATATGCAAACTCTTTCCGTTTTCCTTATTGTCAAAAATGAAGAAAAATTTATTAAAAATTCTATAGAACATCTTTTACCTATTGCAGAACAAATTGTTATTGTCGATACTGGTTCTACTGATAACACTTTAAATATTTTGAAAAATTACAATGTCGATGTTTTTAATTTTGAATGGTGTGACAATTTTTCCAAAGCAAGAAATTTTGCTCTTAGCAAATGTAATAAAGATTTAATTTTATATATTGATGCTGATGAAAAATTAACTGATAAATCTATACAAGAGATTAATGAAATTAAAAAATCCAAAAATCTTGCTAAAACAGCTTATTTATGTAAAGTTAAAAGTTTTTCTGCTGATAAAAACATTTTTACCAATCAGATGAGTTATCCTCGTTTGTTTAACAGAAGTGAAAATATCTATTTTGAAGGAGCAATTCACGAGCAAATTCTTCCTTCTCTTATCAAAAATAAATATGTAATCTTAAATTCAACTGTAGAAATTATACATTATGGTTATGATATTGATGAAAAACTTTTACAAAAAAAAGCTAAAAGAAATTTAAATATTTTATTAAAAAATCCTGAAGATAATTGGTACTATCATTTTCAACTAGCACAAACATATTCTATCCTAAAAAATGAAGATTATGCTTTCTTCCATATGAACAAAGCAATTGAGTATCAAGATATTCCGAACGATTATTTATCTCACGCTGCAAGATACATAGCTGATTATTATCTTAATAACTTAAACTTTAACCAAGCATATAATTTTATAGCTAAAGGTTTAGCTGCCAATCCATCTCAACCGTTACTTAATTTGGTTGCTGCAAATTATTATGCGAAAATCAATGATTTCGATAAATTTTATAAACATTTAACAATTGCCTACGTAAATAATAATTTATATCTAACAGATTATTGTACAAGCAGTTTTGAAATATTCTTAAATCCTTTCAAAATTATCTTTTTTGCATTAAATATTGCATATAATTTTAGAAATTCAGAAGTTTTGGAAGAATTTATTCTAGAACTAAAAAAAATAGAAACTGAACTTGCAGATACCATTATCAAGATACTAAATAATAAAGAAATTGATGATAAGTCTGCTTCTCTAATAATATCTAAATTTGATCCTGATACAAAAGATTTTTTTTGCAATATATTGCAAAATTATAAACACCACAACATCGCAAAAAATATTCTATTAGAAATTTTTCAAAAACAAACTGATGATACAATTATTTTAAATGCTCTTGGAAATATTTTTACCGCATTGAACGATTTTAAAAATGCAATTGTTTATTTTCAAAAATCAATGGATATAGAACCAAAATTATCAACAGCTTTATATCTTGCATCAATTTTTATTAAAATAAGTGATAGCGAAAATTATAAAAAAATTTTATCGTATATAAGAAGTAATAATTCGGAAATAGCAAACAAATTACCAAATTATATATAAAATGGAAACATTTAGCTACAACCACGTATTAAATACGGTTGCAAAATTATACGAAAAAGGGCTCTACCATCAAGCTATTGAATTGCTCGAAGAGCTAATTAGTAAAAATACTAATGATGACGATTTGAACTTTAAACTCGGTTTTCTATATTCAAAAGTTTATAATTTTGAAAAAGCTATATTTAATTACCGCAAAGCTGTTGAACTCAAGCCTCAACAATTCGAATACAATTATAACTATGCAATAGTACTTTCAGAAAACGGTAATTATGAACTTGCTATCGAATATTTCAATAAAGCACTTGAATTAAAAAATAATGACATAAATTGCATTTATAATATAGGCTGTACACTCAAAAGAGCAAATAAATTTAAAGAAGCTATTCAAGTTTTCGAAAATGTATTGGATATAAACCCTAATCACGCAGAAAGTATTTACAATATTGGTGTAATTTATTATGAAATGCAAGAATTTCAAACTGCTAAAGAATATTTTAACAGAACTATAGAACTTAATCCTGAATTCCCAGATGCGTATTGGAATCTTTCCTTAATTTATTTACGTGAAGGTAATTATAAAAAAGGTTTTCAACTATATTACTGGCGATGGAAAACAAATGAATTTCAACACAAAATCAAAAACACAAAAATCCCATTCAGTAAACTAGAAGACTTAAAACCTAATACACGAGTCCTAATATCAGATGAACAAGGCTTTGGTGATACAATACAATTTATTCGATTAATACCTATATTTAAAGAAAAATATAACCTTAAAATTGCTTTTCAATGTAAAAAAGAGCTTTACGATTTATTTAAATCTTACAAATACATAGATGAGCTCTACTTCTACGGCCAATATATTGAGCAACCCGATGCCCATTTCGCTCTTTTTGATATTGCAACCATACTTCAAATTGACAAAAATGATATTCAAACAAAAATTCCATACCTTTTCCCTACTAAAAAAATTAAACTTAACACAACTTACAAATTTAATATCGGATTTTGCATTTCAGGTAACCCTGCTCATAAATTAAACAACATTAGAAATATCCCAATCGACGATTTCCAAATTATTTTCGAAAACAAAAACATCTGCTTTTGGAATTTAGCAACCGATAAATATAATCACTTACAAAAATTTGAAAATTATCAAGAGCCAAATTTTGCAAATTTTGACCAGCTGGCTTCAATTATTAATGAACTCGATTTAATAATTTCAGTAGATACAGCAGTTGCTCATTTAGCTGGGGCTTTAGGTAAAAAAGTTATACTTTTACTTCCTGAATTCACAGACTGGCGCTGGGAATTGGAACTTGAAACTTCGCCTTATTATCCAACAATGCAAATTTTACGAAAAAAATCAAATTGGAAAGACTTAATTTTTAGATTAAATGATTTAATATTGGGCTCGGACGGTATAAGCATAACCCGTGCTTCGCACGGGGAAGAAATAGAATCCTCAAATAACAATATAACCAACCCAATCATTGATAATACATTAAATAATTATGTATCACAACATCCTGAAACTAAAACAGATACTGAAATACCTAAAAACCAACAACTAAATAGCGAAATAACTGAAACTATAATAATAAACCAATCAGAAGAAAAAAAAATAACAAATCAAGAGTTTTTAAATAAAACTGATTCATCTCAAAACCAAAAATCAGAAATCAAAACACAACAATTTGAAAATGATTTTCAAAAATCTTTAAAATTTTATAAATCAGGCAATTATCAAAAAGTCATTGAAATATTAAGTCCTTATTTAGAACAACAACAAAATAATGCTATATTTAATTATAACTATGGATTATGTCTATATCATTTAAATCAAATTGAAAAAGCTATTATCTACATTCAAAAAGCTCATCAAATCGATGAATATAACATTGATATTATAAATACCCTAACAAAAATTTACATCCAAATTGAAAAAACTGATGAATTAAAACAAATAATTCCAATAATCGAAAATAAATTTTCAGAAAATTTTGATAAATATTTCTTGCTTGGTTTAATCAACCAAACATTAAAAAATTATGAAAATTCATTAAAATATTTCCAATTAGCATTAAAATATGATAGTGATAATGTTGATTTATTACTAAATTTAGGCAGTGCTTATTTCTATTATGAAGATTTTGAAAATGCAACAGAACTTTGGTTTAAAGTTTTATCCATTAATCCGTATCATTATCAAGCTTATTTTAATCTTGGAAAATTTTTTGAAGAAACAAAATTTTATCAAAACGCATTAGAACTTTATTTAAAAGTAATTGCAATAAATCCAGAATTTTATGACGCTCAGTTTTCTGCAGCTGAAATGTATTTAATGCTGCAAGATTTTGAAAAAGGATGGGGAAAATATGAATATCGTAAAAAATTACCAAAGTATGGCAAACTATATCTCAAAGGTATTGAATGGAAGGGAGAAAATATCGATGATAAAATACTTCTCGTTTATGATGAGCAAGGTATTGGAGATTCAATCCAATTTGTAAGATATTTGAAAAAAATAACAGCTTATAAAATTCTTTTTGTTACTCGACCAGAATTATACGAACTTTACAAAACAGCTAATATTTGTGAAAATATATATACTTTCAATCAAGTCGATAATCTTGAATATGATTATTTCGTAAGTTTATTGAGTTTACCATATATATTCAATATAAAACCTGATTATGAAGGTATTCCATATTTAAAATCGGATAATCAAAAAAATGTAAAAATTGAAAAATATATAAATCCTGCCAAATTAAATATTTTACTTGTTCCAAAATCATCAGGTAATATAATAACAAAAGATTTGAGCGACCAACAAATTGAAACAATAATTCAAAAAATTGATGCAAATATTTTGATTTATAATTATAATCCCACTAAAAATTATGATAATGTAACAATACTAAACGATATAATTGAGACATTTGAAGATACAGCTGCAATAATAAGTAATGTTGATTTAGTAATTTGCGTAGATACAGCAGTTGCACACCTTTCCGGTGCTTTAGGAAAGGAAACTTGTCTTTTACTAAAGTATAACGCTGACTGGCGCTGGTTCGATAATTTAAATTATTCATTATTTTACAAAAATTTCAGAATATTTAGGCAAAAAAAATATAAAATTTGGGATGAACCAATTGATGAACTGATTAGTTATATTAATAATTTAACCGAAAATATAACTCTACCAAATAAAAATTACCAAAATTTCATAAACTTATTAGATAATAATATTGAAGAAGCAAATAAATTGTATACTCAATATTATATTGAATGGTTAAAAGATTACAATAAATATCCAGCAATAATAATTTTTCTTTATAAAGTTGGTAATAATGAGTTAGCAGATAAACTCTATAATGAATTGAAAATGCTTGCACCTGAAAATAACGCCTTAAAAATTATTGAAGCAATTAAAAATGAATTAAAAAATAATCTTGACGATGCATTAAATACATATTTAGAATTACATAAAAATAATCCTAAAGATATACATTCAATTTTAAAGTTAAGTGAAATATATACTGAAAAAAAAGATACTGTAAAAGCAATTGAATATTATCAAAAGGCGTTAATCATAGAACCGAATAATATATTAGCATTAAATTATTTAGCTAATTTATATCAAAAAAATGAAAATTATTCGCAAGCAGAAGAACTTTACAAAGAAGCTTTAGCATTGGAACCTAATAATAATGATATATTGTATAATTATGCGTCATTATTGCAAGTTATTGGCAAATTTAATGATGCTGTAAGCTTATACAAACAAGTTATAAGAAATGATTTTAATCGTTATGGAGTGCATCTCAATTTAGCTACAATTTTATTAACACAAGGAAATTTTGTCGAAGGTTTTGAAGAATATGAATATAGAAGAATTACACCTGAACTGAAATATAAAAATTTCGAAATTCCATATTGGAATGGCGAAAACTTGAATGATAAAAAAATTTTAATTTTATTTGAACAAGGTTATGGAGATGCAATAAATTTTGTGAGATTTATAAAATATTTGAAAATTAAATATCCAAATTCTAATTTAACTTTTGCTGTAAGGAAAAATTTAATTACGTTATTACAAAAACTTAATTTTATAGATAATATAATTGATATAAATGGTAATATTTCAGTATCTCAATATGACTATTACGTTTATCAATTGTCTTTAATTAAACATTTTATAGACAATATCTTCGATTGTAAAAAAGATTCTTGTTTTGGTATTCCAACAAAAGAAATTAAAATTCCAGAAGTAGAAAACAAATTGAAAATTGGTATTTGTTGGCGTGGTTCTGATAAACATAAGCATACGCATATAAGGAATTTACCTTTAGAAGAATTTCTATTCTTAACAGAAATTCCATATAAAAATAAATATCAAATATATTCTTTCCAACTTGATGCTACTGATGAAGAAGTTAAACTTTTGGAAGAAAATGGAATAATTCAATTGAAAGATAATATAAAAGATTTTTATGATTCTTATTCTTTCATATCAAAAATGGATTATTTAATAACAGTGGATACTGCCTTATTACACTTAGCAGGAGTTAACTGTAAACCTAAAATTTATGCTTATATTGGATATTTCAACGATTGGCGTTGGTTAAATGGTGAAAATCCTAATATTTGGTATGAAAATCTCACATTATTAAAAAATTATAATTTTTCTTCAAAAGGTTTCTTAAAACAAGTAATAAATAAGTATTTTTAATGGGGAAGATTTATTTTAATATTTTGATTACATTTGCATTTTCAATTGTATTTTTTTTATTAACCAAAAAGTATGTAGTTAATTATTTAAATCCATTTTACTATTTTTTCCTGTTAATTATTGTATTTGTTGCTTTACCATCATATAAAAGTTATTTAAAGTTTTATAATCAGAATAAAGAAATTATAAATAATTCAATGTGCGCAACATGCAACTTTTTTGACAAAAATAATGTTTACTGTTACAAATACGATAAGTTCGTAGAAAATGATATTATTCCTTGTGGTGGTAAAGACTACGAACCATTTTACCAAACAAATATTTTGAAAAGAGTTGAATAATGGCAAGAAAAGAAAAAACACTCGACGAAATAATAAACAGCTCAAATAATGAAAAAGTATTATTTTGTAAAGAATGCGAAGAAGTTGGATTAAATGAATTTGGATTAGATCCAACCGATAAAAATGCATTCAAAAGAGCACTCGAGCAGCATAAAATCTGTAAAGAAATTGGAAGGTTTAAAGGTGAAGTTTGTTCAAGAGTTTTTATCGCTTCTGATGAATTGCCAACTTTTGATGACGATGATAACGATATACCGCAATAATTAAAGTTTAATGAAGTATTTCCCAGGGAGCTGTTTTATAAGACCTTCAAATTCCAGATTTAATAACGAAACAAGCGTGTCTTGCGTTGATAAATTTAAATTCCGTGCTACATCATCTATATGTTTTGGCTCATCATTAAGTAAATTCATAATTTCTAATTCAAATATACCTAAACTTAATTTAGACAAATCTTTTTTATCCATTTTAGCAAAAAGTCCTAAATCTTCAATGATATCGTTTGCAGAAGTAATAAGCTTAGCTTTATTTGTCTTTATTAAAAAATTAGTCCCATCACTCATTTCAGATGAAATATTTCCAGGAATAGCATAAAGCTTTTTATTTTGTGAAATTGCAATTTTAGCAGTTATTATTGCACCACCGTTCATACGAGTTTCAATTACAAGTACAGCTTTGCTTAATGCAGAAATAATTCTATTCCTTCTAGGGAAATTTTCTGGATTTGGTTGTGTACCTAAAGAATATTCAGAAATTAAAATACCATTTTCGATAATTTTTTCACTTAGAGTTTTATTTTGAGAAGGATAAATAATATCAAGTCCACTACCAATTATAGCAATTGTTTTGCCATTATATTTTAAAGCTGTGTTATGTGCGATAGTATCAATTCCTAAAGCGAGGCCACTGACAATAGTAATATTATTATTAACTAAATCTTTGGTTAAAATTTCGGTTTGAGTTTTTCCGTAATGAGTTGGATTTCTAGTCCCTACTATAGCAATAGAATTTTCATTGTAAGAAGTTATGTCCCCTTTTAAATAAATAAGAATTGGTGGATCATCAATTTCTGAAAGCTGTTTAGGATACTTTTCAGACCAGTAAGGAATAATTGAAATATTATTTTTCAAACAATAATCATAATGTGAGCTAAAAAGTTTTTCATATTTAAAGTAATTTGATAAGGATGAGAGTATATAATTAGCAATAATGTTTGATAGTAAATCAATATTTTCGAGATGTTTATTGTTTGCTTTTCTTAGCTCAACAATTGATGGATATTTTTTGATAATATTTATTAAGCGTTTAGGTCCAATACTTTTAATAGAGAGTAAAAAATTAAGATATATAAATTGTTCTAATTCAATATCAATTATTTGCATATAGTTTAAGGTATATCGTAATGGTCTACAATTGCGATTATCATTTTATTGACCGGAGAATTTGCATGGCCTAAAATTTGCTGAACTGCATCACCTTCATCAACTATTAAGACAGTATCGCCTATACCTGCGCCACACAGATCAATGACAACTGTATCTTCGTCCCCTTGGGGAGTGCCATCTAAGTTCAAATATCGTATTAGAAGAAGTTTATGCCCAACCAAAGTAGGGTCTTTTTGCGTGGCCACAACATTTCCGGTTACTTTAGCTAATAACATTTTAATTTTTTTTAAAACGTTTGAAAATTCCAAATGGAACAACAACAATATAACCAAATAAAACAACAAGGGGAGCAATAGTTAAGGAGATAGGAGAATCCCATTCACCTAATGTCATTAAATAAAAACCAATAACTAAAACAATGATAGCAATAATTAAAAAAATATAATTTAATTTAGTTAAATAAAATGGAAAAATCGAACTATAATTTAAAGGTTCATATTTTTTTTGTTTATTTGGTGTTTTAGCCATAATTGCCTCAAAGATTAAACAGCAAATATATATATAAATTAAAAAAATACAAAATTAATTTAATTTTGAAAAAAAACTTGCTTTTTTAAAAAAAATGTAGTATATTTGATTTTCATATTTACAAAAACTTGTAACGATCGCGTAGCTCAGTGGTAGAGCATCTGCCTTTTAAGCAGAGGGTCGATGGTTCAATCCCATCCGCGATCACTAAAAAAGAGCCTTTAGCTTTTAGCTAATGGCTCTTTTTTTTTGGTAGACCACAATAAGTGATAAATATTATATAATATTGTACATATATTAATATTAATTATATAAGCATAAAATAATTTGATATTATATTATTTTTATATTAACTTACAGTAGGGTATCTTAAACAATGGGGGAAAAATGAAAGCAATTGCTTTATTCATCGTTGCTATAGCTACAACTATAGCTTTTTCAAAAGAACCTACTTGGGTTCAATTTGCAAAGGGTGAAACAGTTTACGCCTTAGCATTAGAAGGTAATTTTGTCTGGGCTTCTACAGATAAAGGCTTAATTCGAATCGACAAATTTACTAAAGAGAAAGTATTCTTTAAATTTGCCGATTATAACCTTCCAGAAGTATTAGTAAAATCAATTGCTATTGATAAGAATATCAAATGGTTTGGTACTTGGGGGAATGGTTTAATAAAATATGATGGGAAAAAATGGGAAGTATTCAATAGAAAAACATCTGCAATCCCATCGGATTCTGTGTACTCTGTTTCAGTTGATGCATTCAATAACGTATGGCTTGGAACTGAAGGAGGGCTTGCCATTTATAATGATGAAGGTGTTATAATAAGATTATAAAAGTAAATTAGATATAATCTTGACATTTAGAAGGCAAGGGAGCACTAGTCACCTTGCCTTATTTTGTTTTAAATAAATTATATTTAGCTCAGACGGTGTAAGCATAGCCAGCTCGCTACGCTCGCTGGCAGGCTGACGCCCCAAAATAAAGAAACCTTTTAATTTAAATCTAAACTTTATAAATTTGCTATCTTCATGCGCTACCTATGTGGCATTCAATGCCAAAAAGGTGGCATATCAATGCCACCCTACATTTATTTTTGGCACCTATTGAAATCGGTGGCAAAATTTTTTCGGGCCGTTCCGGCCCGCTGCCCCTTGCAGGTTATGCTGCAAGGGGCTTAAGCTTATACTGTCTGAGCCAATAAAGAAAAAAGGCTCCCTTCTTTAAGAGAGCCTGATATTTTTCTACAAATAATATCTTAAACCAGTGTAAAGCATTCTACCTGAGATTGGTCCCCAAATAATTGAAGCATCGAAGTTTTGACTATCTGGATTTTGATAATCGATTATTGGATTTTTTTGTTTGTAATCACTTATATTTTGGCAACCGATATAGAAATCCAATAATTTATATTTTAATGTGAATTGGGCGTTAAAGAGAATAAAATCTGGGGAATGATCTGATAAATTATTGCTTGTATTTGTTGGTAATTTCTTACTTCCGAAGTAATTTGCGTTGAAATCTATTTGATAATTAAATGTTGAATAACTTTTGTCAGAGGAATAACTCATATTTATTAAAGCTCGATTAGTGGGCACAAGATATTTATCTTCGTATTGATTATTAATTTTTTGCTTTGTTGTTAAATATCTATAAGCCAATTTTGTTTCAATCTTTGGATATAATACAAAATTTAATTCTAATTGTAATGAATTGGAATACATACCATTTTTGATGTTAGAAAATCTAATTTCATCATTTTTATGTAAATCAACTATTGTTGCTTGCGAAAATTTAGTATAAAAATAGTCTACTATAAAAGAAGCATTATTATAATTAAAAATGAAGTTATATGTTAAACTTATACCATAATTCTTTGTTCTATCAAAAGATAAACCATATCCGTATGTCGATTTTTTATCTATTTCTATATTTTTGTTACTCAAAAAAGTTTGAGAGTATTCGTTAAAAATATTAACTGTTCTAAAGCCTTCGCCATAACCAGCTCTTAAAACTAAATCTTCGTTAAATTGATATCTTATATGAATTTTAGGAATAATGAAGCTTTTATAATAATTGTGATAGTCATATCTAATTCCAGTTACATAATTGAAATTTTCATTTAATTTGCCACTAAATTCTAAAAATGCACCATAAACATTTTCACTTCGGTTATAAATTTTATTTTTGAAAGTTTCATTATATTCATCTAAAATAGCACTTACACCAAATTTTGTATTTAAAATTTCGTGTTCAATTTCTACATTATTAATCAAATTCATATAAAATGTTTTCATTTTGCCAGTGTACAACTTTTTAAGGTAATTTGCGTCAGTTTGGTAGTCGGTATATTGTAGTTGTAGGCCAGTGCTGTTTTTGTCAGAATAAATGTAACCTATTTTGGAATAAATGGAGAATAATTGATTATCTGAAGTATATGGATAATAATTAGTTATTGAGCCACCGTTTCTTCTATCTTTAACAAAGTGGAAACCTGTATTAATTTTAAAATTATCAATAAAAATTTGGAATTTTTGTAGAATGTTATAATTTTTTGTAGTTGGTATATCAATAAAATTATCATTATTTCTATCAATTTTCATATTACGAATATTTGTATTGATGAAAGTAATACCACTAAATTCATGTGATAATTCATATTTATAAGAAGTATTAAATTCAAATCTTTCGTCAGAATCTGCATAAATATTTAAGTATAAGTCTTTTCGATCGTGATCGTGCGAAGGGAGTAATTCGAAATCGATACTACCGGTCAAAGCTTCAAAACCATTTATTACGGAACCAACATCTTTTGAATAACTTATGGATTTTAACCAAGGGCCCGGAATGTATAAAAGACCGAGATTTGTTAATAAACCACGCAAATATGGAATATTTTCTTTGTTCGTTTGTATATTGGAGCCTGTAAATCCCATAAATTCAATTTGCTTAATACCTGTAATAGCATCGGTGAAACTAACATCAATGGTGGGATTAGTTTCGAAACTTTCCGATAAATTACAACAAGCAGCTTTTTTAAGTTCTTTCTCTGATATTACTGCTTTTCGATGAACAGCATTAAAATCGTTGTATTCACCAAATCTTGATGAGGTAACTGTAATTTGTTTTAAATTAATAGTATTTGGCTGTAAACCTAATGAAAAATTATTTTCGATTTTGTAAAGAGTATCAGTGATAAAACCAACAGCATAAACGATAAGAGGTTTATTGAGTTTTTGTATAGAAAATTTGCCGTTGTTATCTGATGTAGTTCCAATTTTCGAACCTAAATAATAAATTGCTGCTCCGGCAATTGGTTCTTTGGTTTCGAAATTGTAAATAATACCATTTATAAATTGGTTTTGTCCAAATGCCAGAAAATTTAGTAGTAGTAATATTATTATTTGTATTTTCATGGATTTAGTCCCTATTTTTATTAATGAGTATTAGAGTTGTTTCTGTAAAGACAGCATTCAGGTAAAGTATTATAAATATTATCAGGAGCTTTATAATTTTCAGTATCGTGGCCTGCAGCTGAAATTCTTTTTTCTAAGGAATCAAGTGATATTGAGTTAGAATAAATAATTTTTAATAACTTGGTTCTTTTATTCCATTTTGCATATTTTACTTCTGGAATTTTCAATGCTTCTTCAATTCTATTTTTACACATATTACAATTTCCAAAAACTTTAATAGTTTTTTCAATTTCATCGTTGTTTAATGCAAAAAGTGTTAATGAAGTAATGACGATAAATAAAATGCTTTTCATGGCTATCCTCAAATGTTTAATGAATGAATGAAATTAATAAAAAAGTTGATGGTAAATATTAAGGTCTAAATCAGAAGTGAGGAGTTTTTGATATATATTGGGTGTTTATGATTTGCTATTAAAAAATTAATATGCTTAAATGAGAAAAACTCAAATTGTAAGGTTGTTAAGAAAATAATACTTAATAAAGCTGGTAAGAAAAATATGTTTGATGAATTTTTGATTTGGGAATCATCAATTTTGTAATATTTAACTATGTTTTCGCAACAATTAGATTGGGAATTAAATACTGTGGTGGAATTTTCGTTATTAATATTGTTAAGATCCAATTTACAATTGTGTTGACAATCGCAGTTTATATTTGATGAATTTATGGAGATTAAATGTTTAGTATTATGGCATATATGATCAATTTCTGTAAAACCGATAAAAGAAATTAAATAACTTAATAAAAGGATAGTATTAATTATTTTGATGTTTTTGTTGTTCATAACAAAAATATAATATTAATTTTATCAAAAAGCAAGAGCCTGTAAAATTTTTATATAAATGGTATAACATTATTATTTAGTAGTATAAAAATATCGTTTCAAAAATATAGTATATACAATATATATGTATCGTATATACGATATTAATTTTGTTTAAAGAATTTTATTGAAATGTTTAAATGAATTTAATATTAAAGATTGATTTTTTTAATATAAATGTATACATTTAAACAAAATACTATTGGAGTAAAATATGAAAGTAATGAAATTTGGTGGATCTTCTGTAGGAAATCCTGAAAGAATAAAAAATGTAATAAAAATTATAAACGATAGTTTATTTACAAACAATATATTGATAGTTGTATTTTCAGCATTTCAAGGTGTAACGGATGAATTAATTAAATTAGGGAACAAGGCAACATCTGGAGTTTTCCCAGAGGATGATTTTAATACTTTAACAAAAAGACATATGGACGCAATTACAGAATTAGTTGCGATAAAATATAGAAGTAAAGCAATAGCTGATGTTAAAATAATTCTGAATGAGATAGAAGATATATTAAAAGGTATATCTTACATAAAAGATTTAACACGTAAGACATCAGATGTATTATTAAGTTATGGAGAAAGATTATCTGCCTATATTATTTACAACTCAATGAAACAATATGAAGATAACGTATATTATCTTGATAGTAGGGATGTGATCAAAACAGATTCTAACTATGGAATGGCAAATGTAAATTTTGAAATAACGAATAAATTAATACAAAATAGAATTAACAAGCAAGGGCTATATATAACAACAGGTTTTATAGCATCTGATGAGCAAGGGAACACAACAACTTTAGGAAGAGGTGGTTCTGATTATACTGCTTCTATATTTGGAGCGGCATTAGGTGTAGAAGTTATTGAAATATGGACAGATGTTGATGGTATTTTGACTGCAGATCCACGTTATGTCCCATCAGCATTTTCTTTGAAGGATTTAAGTTATGATGAAGCAATGGAACTTTCTCATTTTGGAGCAAAAGTGATTTACCCGCCTACAATGCGCCCAGCGATGATTAAAAAAATTCCTATATTAGTTAAAAATTCTTTTAATCCAGAATTTCCGGGCACTAAAATTTGTATTAAGCCAACAAAAAATATTTATGATATTAAAGGAATATCTAGCTTAAATGACGTTTGTTTGGTTCGTGTGCAAGGAAGTGGTATGATTGGGGTTAGTGGTATTGCTGGAAGGATATTTTCGGCTTTAGCAAAATCTAATATTAATGTTATTTTGATAACCCAGGCCTCAAGTGAGCATTCTATTTGTTTTGCAATTTTGCCAGAATATGAAAATCAAGCTTTAAAAGCTTTAAAACAAGAACTGAAATTAGAGATTGCAAATGGTATTGTAAATGAAATTTTGATAGATAAAAATTTATCAATTGTTGCTGTGGTTGGAGAAAATATGAGGCATCGTGTTGGTTTAGCAGCTAAGGTTTTTAATTCATTGGGAAAATATGGCGTAAATATTGTTGCTATTGCTCAGGGTTCAACAGAATTAAATATATCAGCTGTTATTTCTAAAAATGATGTAGCAAAAGCTCAAAATGCTATACATAATGCATTCTTTTTTGCAAATAGGAAAGAAGTTAATTTATTTATTGTAGGTTTAGGATTGATTGGTAAAACATTTTTAAAACAAATTAATGAGCGAATTGATTATTTGGTTGAATACCATAATATTCAGCCCAAAATTGTTGGTATTGCTAATTCTAAAAAAATGCTTATTGATGAGAATGGTATCGATATTTCGCAGATTGATGAAAAATTAATTGATGGTAAAAAAACTGATTTAACTATTTTTACTCAAAAAATGCAAGATTTAGCTATTCCAAATAAGATTTTTATAGATTGTACAGCTAGTGAAGAGCCTATTAATTTTTATCCTGAAATATTAAATAATAGAATATTTATTGTTACACCGAATAAAAAAGCAAATTCTTCAAATATTAAATTTTATCATAAAATTCATTCGGCTGCTAAAGAAAATTATGCTGGTTTTTATTACGAAGCTAATGTAGGAGCAGGTTTACCAATTATTAATACAATTAAAGATTTAATTGCATCCGGTGATGAAATTATTAAAATTGAAGGTGTACTATCTGGTACTATAAGTTATTTATTTAATAATTTAAAAGGGAATAAAAAATTTAGTGATATTTTAACAGAGATTAAGGGTAAAGGTTTCCTTGAACCAGATCCAAGAGATGATTTAAGTGGGATGGATGTTGCCCGTAAAATTCTAATTCTTGCAAGAGAAGCAGGTAGCTTAATTGATTTAAATAAAGTAAATGTTGAAAATTTAATTCCTAAACATATTAATATAGTAAGCGTTGAAAATTTTTGGAATAAAATTTACTTATTGGATGATTATTACGAAAAATTAATCGAAAAAGCTGATAAATCTAATACAGTTTTGAGATATATTGCTACATATAACAAAATTGAGGATAAAGCAAATGCTAAGATTAACTTTATTCCTAAGGAACATCCATTTTTCAATTTAAGAAATAGTGAAAATATAGTCGCAATTTATACAAATAGATATTTGGAGTTGCCGTTAATTGTTAAAGGACCAGGAGCCGGCGCAGAAGTAACTGCAGGGGGCGTTTTTGCTGATTTCTTAAAAGCTGCTAAAGTAATTTAAGGGTTTAAGATGTTAAAAAAAAATTATATTAAAGTATTTTCTCCCGCTACAATAGCTAATTTTACTTGTGGTTTTGATATTTTCGGTGTTGCATTGGAAAATCCTGGTGATGTTGTAGAAATAGAAATTAACAATAATTCAAATGGAATAAAAATTTTGGAAATTACTGGCGATAATGGATTGTTACCTTATGAAATAGAAAAGAACACAGTAACAATATCTTTATTAAAGTTTTTGAATGATTTTGATTTAAAAGTTGGTTTAAATATTAAAATACATAAAAAAATGCCATTTGGTAGTGGCTTGGGATCAAGTGCTGCAAGTAGTGTAGCTGGCGTATATGCGTTAAATCAGATGTTAGAAAATCCTTTGCCTAAAGATAAATTATTGGAATATGTTTTAGAAGGCGAAAAAAAAGTAAGTGGTTCTATTCACGCTGATAATGTTGCTGCTTGTTTGTATGGTGGATTTATTATTGTTAAGCAATATCCGAAATTGGAAATTATAAAATTAAATGTGAAAAAAAATTATTATTTCTCAATAATACATCCGCATATCGAAGTAAAAACCGAAGATGCTAGAAAGATTTTGCGAAAGGATATTAAATTAGAACTTGTAACTAAACAATGGGGTAATATTGCTACAACAGTAATTGCTTTGCAAAATGGTGATGACGAATTGTTGAAAAATTCTTTGATTGATATAATAATTGAGCCTGTCAGATCAATATTTATTCCGGAATTTACCACCATTAAAAATATTGCTTATGAAAATGGTGCACTTGCTGCAAGCATTTCTGGTTCCGGCCCATCAGTTTTTTCTGTTTTTAATGATAAATCATTGGCTGAAATTTCGCTAAATTTACAAGCTGAGGCACTTAAAAAAATTGGAATTTCATCGGATCTTTATATTAGCCAGATGAATTTTGAAGGTGTAAAGGTAATTCCTTGATTATTTTAAATTTATAGATATTGAAGAGAATCTTTATATTTAGCTCGGACGGTGTAGGCTTAAGCCCGTGCGCTGTGCGCACGGGCGGGCTGAAGCCCAAAATATTCGATTTACTACGCTATATACAACCTTTTATCAATTGCTTCCAATAATTATATATTTACCATATAGATTTAACATAAATATTTTAATTTGGTTGCAAATTTTAAAAGCCTGATAATATTTTCGTAAAAATGATATAATTGTATTTACGATATATTAACAAAATTCAGAAATATATTTGTATTTACAATATAATTGTATATACGATATATTAGTAATTTTCGATGACATATTTGTAAATACGATATAATAGCTTTTACGATATAATTGTAAATGCAATTATATTATAAAAAAACATCGCATCAAATGTAAAAATTTGCAAAATTACATATTAGCTTCGTTAAAAGCTTAATTTTTATCTAACACTTTACGGGTTGCCTGGTATTTTGGAAAGATATGAGTATAAAGGCTCAAAGCACTACACTTTGTTAGGTGTCAAAGAAAAGATTTTTAGCGGGCCGGAACTGCCCGCTGCCCCTTGCGGCTTGTCACAAGCCGCAAGGGGCTTAAGCTTACACCGTCTGAGTAATATAATAAAAAAAATGAAGATATTTTATTTATTTGTGTTAGGAACTATTTTATAGATTTGTAAATTTCGTCGTAGTGGTTTATCAATTTTAAATGTTATTATATCACCTTTTTTTGCGTTATCGACAAATTGCTCGTTACACATTATATTTTCTAATTGATATTCATAAGTTCCGAAATCGTTTCCGATTATTAGTATTTTGGAATTTTTTTCAATTGTACCAGTTTCAATTTTGATTTCGGCTATATTTGTTTTTTTGAAGAAATTTGTGACTTTGCCAATATATTCTTTTTTAGTGGTAGCAATGGAGCCATAGGCTTTGGTGAATTCATTAGTTCCGGGCTCACCGAAATAAAATCCAGAAGAAAAACCGCGATTGTACACTTCGTTTAATTCATTTAAGAATTGTTGTTTAATAGTAGGGGTATATTTCCCATCTAGAATTAAATCAATTGCTTTTTTATATATAGAAACGGTTTTGCTAACATATTCAGGAGAGCGTTTGCGGCCTTCAATTTTTAAGGAATCTATGCCAATTTCTATGATTTGATCGAGAAATTCAATAGAACATAAGTCTTTTGGAGAAAGGACATAATCAGTGCCTAAAATAAGGCTTTTGTTTGTAGCATTATCAACAATTTCGTATTCTTTAACGGTGAAATCTCTGCGGCAAGGTTGAATACATTCGCCGCGGTTGGCGCTTTTACCGAACATATCGTGGCTGAGGAAACATCTTCCACTAATTGAGATACACATTGCGCCGTGGACGAATACTTCAATTTCAGCTTTTGTTTTTTTTCTAATTTGTTTGATTTGTTCTAGAGTACATTCTCTTGCAAGTACAACTCTGCTAGCACCTATTTTTTCATAAAAATTAGCAGCTGAAGAGTTTGAAATAGATGCTTGTGTGGAAATTGCAAATTTTACATCGTATTTTTGGCAAAGATTAATAACAGCAAAATCCCAGCAAATTATCATATCTACGCCAGCTTTTTTGGCTTTTTTAACAATTTTTTCAGCTAATTTTAATTCATCTTCATAAACAATTGTATTGAGAGTTAAATAAGCTTTAACGTTGTTTTTATGAGCAATTTTGACTAATTTATTCATTTCATCAAAGCCAAAATTTTTGGCTTTAGCTCTCATATTTAATTCATCAACACCAAAATATACTGCATCGGCGCCAGCATTTATTGCAGCATAGAAGGAAATCCAATCTCCTGCCGGTGCCATTAGTTCGGGGCGTTTTATTTTTACGTTTTTCCTCATTTATTTGAGCCTTTCGCTTTTTGATTAGAATTTAATTATTATTAAATTTACAAAAATAAATAATTATTTTGAAATAATAAAAGGTAATAAATGGATTCTAAAACTCTGCATAAACAGATGATTTTGTGCATACTTGGAATATCAACTGTTGGTATATCTTTAGGTTTACTTGGTCCTGTGACTGTAATTCTTTTAGAAAAAAATCATATGCCTACTTGGATTAATGGATTATTTGTTACAATGTCTTATCTAACAATTTTTATTTTTTCATTTATTACAGGGAAATTAATTAATCATTATGGTATAAAAAAAATATTTATTACTGGTATGGTTTTGATGCTGATTGGCTCAATTGGCTTACCGATGATATTTAATATACCAATTTTGTTTATTTCGCGTGCAATAATGGGTATAGGAATTACTTTTGGTTTCGTCTCTACTGAGGTTTTAATTAATGTTCTATCAACTGAAGAGAAAAGGAATAAAAATATAACATTATATATTATGATATTTTCTTTAGGTATAGCTATTGGGAGTGCATTAATATGGACTGTAAATGTAAATATTATTTTACCTTATGCAATTGCTACTATTATTATACTTGTTGTATTAATAATTTCCTATCTTAAATTATTAGATTGTAAGCTACCAAAAGGTGGGGAGGAAGAACATAAAAATTTAAATATTAAAAATTTACCATTAATTGGAATAATTTCAGCGATTTTATATGGTTTTTTTGAATCATCTATTACAGTTGTATTACCAATTTATGGACTAAGAACAGGTTTTAATCAAAACGAAACATCTGTTTTAATAACAGCTTTTGTTTTAGGTGGAATTGTTGTATATTATTATTTGTCAAAAGTATTTGATGAAACAAACTATCTTAAATACATAAAATTAACATTATTGCTATTGGTAATATTCTTATCTTTTCCTATTTATATTGATAATTTAATTGTTCAATCAATAATATTTTTTCTTTTGGGTGGTTTAGTTCCTGAATTATATTCTTTAGGTTTATCTTACACAATGGCAAAAATTGAGAAACAACATACAGCAGAGGCTAATGGATATTATTCATCATCTTATGGATTTGGTACATTAGTAGGGCCGCTTGTTAGTTCAGAATTATTAGATATAGATGCCAAAGTGGCTTATTGGATTACAGCAACAATTTTAACAATTATTGTATTAAGCATTACATTAGGAGTAAAAAATGGAACTAATAAAAATTAAAAATAGTGATTTAGAAATTTCAAGGGTAATATATGGTTGTATGAGAATTGGAGGGCAATGGGATGCGGAAAATTATGAGGATGAACATAAAAATTATATTTTTAAGTTATTAGATAATGTGATTGAAAAGGGAATAAATATTTTTGATCACGCTGATATATATTCAATGGGGAAATCTGAAAAAATATTTGGTGAATATATAAAAGAGCGTTCAATAAAGCGAGAAAATATAATTATTCAAACAAAATGTGGCATTAGAAGGAAAGATGATCCAGAATATGGAATTGTTGGGAGATATGATTTTAGTTATGAGCATATAGTAAATTCAGTTGAAAATAGTTTGAAAAGATTACAAACAGATTACATAGATATATTATTGCTGCACCGTCCTGATATTTTATGTGAACCTGAGGAGGTTGCAAAAGCATTTGAAAAATTAAAAAATGATGGTAAAGTAAAATATTTTGGTGTAAGTAACCATTCCCCATTTCAATTAGAATTATTACAAAAGTATACAGATGAAAAATTGCTTTTTAATCAAATAGAAATTAATTTACAAAATTATGGTGTTTTTGAAGAAGAAGTAACCTTTAATAATTTAAATTTTAAACCATTTAATGCACAAAATATACTAAATTACAGTAGAATTAATGATATAACTATACAAGCTTGGTCGCCATTAGGGAAAGGTTTTATAAATAATACAGAAAATTATGAATTAAGGGAATATCTCAAATTTTTAGCGATGAAATATGAAACAACAATAGAAGGAATACAAATATTATTTTTGTTAACGCATCCTGCAAAGATATTACCTGTTTTGGGTTCTATAAATTTAGAAAGATTAAATAGTATGATAGATGTTGTAGGCAAAAAGTTGACGAGAGAAGAATGGTATAAAATTCTTGTTTTAGCTCGTGGTAATGCATTACCATAAAAAAAAAGGGCTACACAGCAATCATCCTTACCGTTGCTGCCTTCCGGCCCTGGCGGGGTTGGGGACTATGCTGTTAGCCAATGCAAATATAATAAAATATTATTTAATTTGCAAAAAGTAAATTATTTAATTATATTAAAAAAGAAAAGCGACTAAATTGGGATTAAAGATATAAATAGCATTAATGATAAGTATCATCTATGTTAAATTAAAATGTAAAATATATTAAAATAATATTAAATTAGATATAATAATAATCACAATCTTGACATTAAAAAAAGAAATGGTTATTTTGTAACCAAGAAAAACAAAACCTATAAAATGGAGGCAAAGATGAAAAAATTATTTGTAATCTTATCAATATTGGCAATTTCGTTATTGTATGTTGGTTGTGGCGGTTCTAAACATAATTTACCAGCAACAACAGAAGGTGATGAGCCAGAATGGTATACTAATGTGCCTGAAGATCCAAACATTTTATTCGCTGCTAAAACAGCTACATCAAGAGATAAACAACTTGCTGTTGATAAAGCAGTACAAGATGCAAGAGCTGAAATAGCTAAACAATTAGAAGTTAAAGTTCAAGGGTTGGAAAAGAGATTTACTGAAGAAACGGGAATTGGCGAAGATTCTCAATTACTAGATCAATTTACAAAAGCTAACAAAACAATAGTAAATCAAAGCTTAATTGGTAGTAAAATTGAAAAACAAAAAACATTAAAAGATGGTAATACTTATAGAGCTTATGTATTAGTTAAATTACCATTAGGTGCAGCAAAAGAAGCTTTACTAAAGCAAATTAAACAAAATGAACAAATTTATACAAAAGTTAGAGCTTCACAAACTTTCCAAGAATTAGATAAAGAAATTGAAAAAATGGAAGGTGGAAATAAATAATTGAATAGAGTAATAAAAATATTTTTATTACTATCAGAGTTTCATTTATTTGCACAAAGTCAACCAGTACCAAGATGGTTTATTGAGCAAGGGCAAGTTCCTTGCTCAAATTTTGTTGTACAATTCTCTAGGCCTTATTACAAAGATTCGATTAAGCCATACGTAAGATATTTTGCTTCAAAAAAATACGCTTCTTCAAAATCAATGACAATCTTTGGTGCTAATTTAAATTGGAAAACAGAAGCAGGTAATTATGCGGTTTCAGGTTATGAAAAAATAGCATTCGATACTAACGCTTTTTTTGAAATTTATAAATCTAATAATTTTAAAATTAATGATTGGTTTGTTACTCCGAATAATTCATTTTTTGCTTTAGTTACAATGGAAGATTGTGATATTCCAAAATCTTTGTTGCAAAAAGAAAGGTTTAGTAAAAAAGCACCAAAGTGGTTGGAAAATTTGCCTGAAGAAAAAGGCTATGAGTACTGTATAGGCTCATGTGATCAATATTATTATGATTATAGAACTTGGGAAGAAGCGGAAAAACATGCTATCAAGCAACTTGCGATTATGAAATATTCAAAAAATTCAGCTCTTATGAAAACAGAGGATAATGTAGGAGATGAAATCCAGGATCAAACTTTCCAGGCTACAATAACAAATTATCAAGTCATATCTCGATGGGCAGACTTAAAAAATGGAATTTACTACGTCCTTGTTAGGATAAAATCTTAATATTTACCAACCTATCATTTTAAAATTTAAAAAAAAATTGTATATTTAATTTTTCATTAGGATTTATTGGAGGGGTAAAATGAAAAAATTAGTTTTATCATTAGCAGTTGGAATATTATTTTTTGGATGTTCATCTAATAAAGTATTAAAAGTAAATACAGATTTAGGGGAAGTTGAAGTTAATCCTAAAAATGAAGTATTAGTTAGTAAAACAATAAACTCTAAATTTGTTTTCAAAGCTAAGGAAGATGCAGCTATAAAATATTATAGAGAACATGTTGATATAATCCAAAATATAATTAAGAATGATTTTGCAAATTTTATGATCAAAAATAATAATGGATTGAGTGAAGATAAATTAGAAAAAATTTCTAAAGATGCAGTTAAAACCTATAACTATAATTTCAATCCATCTAAAACTAAAATTGATACTTTGAAAACGGGATTTGCTTACTATGTAGTTTATAAAATTGATAAAAATGAACTAAAAAGTCACATTTACAAGACGATTCAAGAAAAACATAAAGAAATTTTAGATGCAAAAGTTGAAGAGTTCTTTAAAAATTAGTGGCATAAAAATTGTATAACTTTCATTAAAAAAATATATTTATGGCAAATGAAAATTTAAATGAAATTGTTAATTTGATAGAAATTAAGGATTTTGATTCAGCAGAAGAAAAATTAAAAAGTATTATTTTTTTCGAATCAAAAAATACCAAAGCTTTGGAACTTTTAGCCTATGTTTATAACGAAAAAGGGAATTATGATTTCGCATTGAATTTGTTGGAGCGTATTGCTATAATGGAACCTGAGAATAGCGCTGTACTCAATCTTGCAGGTGTAATTTTAGGGAAGCAAAACAAACATAGTGAAGCAGAAAAATACTTTAGAAGAGCTTTAAAATTAGCTCCTAATTCAAAGGATATTATTAAAAATTTAGCTTTAGCTTTACAGTCACAAAATAAGATTGATGAAGCAGTAGAAAAATATAAACAATTATTAACAGAATTTCCTTCCGATCCAATTGTTTACAATGATTTTGGATATTTATTACAAAATATTTGCTTATATGATGATGCAAAAGAATGTTTTAGAAGGGCGATTCTTCTTAAAGAAGATTTTGCATTAGCGCATTGGAATTTGGCAACAATACTTTTACGAGAAAAAGATTTAGAAAATGGTTTTGAAGAGTATGAGTGGGGGTTTCTAGCCAAACAAAGAACAGATAGAAGATTTTCAAAGCCTAAATGGGATGGTAAATATATTGAGAAAAATAAGAAATTACTTGTTTCTCATGAGCAGGGATTTGGAGATTCTATTTTCTTTTCTCGCTATTTACAATATTTAATTGAAAAAGAAATTAATTTTATTTTAGAAGTACCACAAGAACTGTATTTTTTATACAAAAATATTGATGGAATAGATGATGTTATTGTAATGGATAAATCCGGGAAAGAACCGCTTATTGACTACGATTATTATATCCCAATTGGATCTTTGCCATATGTTTTAAAGAAGTTTAGTACTCAAGATATTCCACAACCACTAAAATTTAATTTTCAGCAAGATGATAATAAAGAAGAATATAAAGCTGGAATATGTTGGAAAGGGAGTGAAAAACATAGGGCTGATTTGTATCGTTCTATATCAATAGAAAAATTTGAAGACTTTTTTAATCAAAAAACAATACAATTCGTAGCATTATCTAAAAATATAAGTCAAGAAGAAGGAATTTATTTATTCAAGCATAGGGTTAATACAGATATACAGCTTTCCAAAGATTTCTTATCTACTGCATATATTTTGCAAGAACTAGATTTAATTATTACCGTAGATACAGCTGTTGCACACTTAGCAGCATCGATGGGTAAGGCAGTTTGGTTACTTTTGCAATATAATTCGGATTGGCGATGGTTTAATGATGAAAGAATTACCCCATGGTATAATAATTGTAAAATTTATAAACAAAAATTATTTGAACCATGGGAACAAGTACTTGATAGAGTATACAACGATTTCAAAAAAATATTTGGTATTGTATGAGTGATACTGAAAAAAATATGAACAATAATGAAGGGCAAGCAAATCAGAAAAACAGTCACGCTAATGATAAAAAAAAGAATTTCAAAAGATATTATCGCCCAAAAACAAATAACATCCAAAATAAAAATTATAATTCATTAAAAAATAATAAAAATATTTCTATCTCGATTGTAATCCCATTATTTAATGAAGAAGAATCTCTAGAACCATTACATAAATCGATTTATGACGTTGTAACAAGAAATAAATATAATTATGAAATAATATTTGTTGATGATGGAAGTACAGATAGATCACTACAAATTATTAAAAGATTAGCTTACAGAGATAAAAATGTAAAATATATATCATTTAGACAAAATTATGGTAAATCTGCAGCTTTGAACGAAGGTTTTAAAATAGCAAATGGTGATATAGTAATTACAATGGATGCTGATTTACAAGATAATCCTGAGGAAATACCTAATTTAATCAACAAGATTAACGAAGGTTATGATATTGTAAGTGGTTGGAAAAAAGATAGAAAAGATTCATTTGTAAAAAATCAGACATCAAAAATATATAATTTTGTTACTAGATTAGTTAGTGGAATAAAACTTCATGATATGAATTGTGGTTTAAAAGCTTACAGAAAAGATGTTGTAAAAAGTATTGAAATTTATGGTGAATTTCATAGATATATACCTGTTTTAGCTAAATGGCATGGTTTTAAGAAAATAACCGAAATTCCAGTTAAGCACCAACCAAGACAATATGGAGTTTCAAAATTTGGATTATCAAGATTTTATAAAGGATTTGTTGATTTAATAACTGTAACATTTATAACACGTTATGTAACTAGACCAATGCATTTATTTGGACTTTGGGGAGCAATAATTGCATTTATTGGTTTTATGATTGAGTTTTATTTGACATATGAAAAATTAATTCATAATAGAGGATTAGAGAATAGACCACTTTTATTTTTAGGAATATTAATGATTTTATTTGGTGGTCAATTATTTTCAACTGGATTAATTGGAGAGTTAATAGTACACAATTCAAATAAAGATAAAGAATATACAATTCGAGAAAAAAAAGTTGAATAGGTAGCTTGTGCGAGTATTAGTTATTTCATATTTTTGGCCGCCCGCTGTAAGAGCATCTATGCACTGGCAATTTGCAATGGTCAAAAATTTCCGCAAATTTGGAATTGAGCCCATAGTTCTTACCGTTGAAGAAGAAACATTTGATACAAAAAAAGATTATACTTTACTTGAAGATTTCCCATCCGATATTGAAGTTATAAAAACAAAGACATTTGAGCCATTCAATATATATCGCAAGTTCAATAAAATTGAACCGAATAGGCAATTAGTTTCATCTGAGACAATATCTAAAAAGAATAAAAAATTATCGCATCGGATTTCTATTTGGATAAGAATGAATTTATTTATTCCTGATGCACGAGTAGGATGGTATTTTTATGCCGTAAAGAAAATGAAAGAATATTTAAAAAAAGAGAAAGTAGATGCAATACTTTCAGTTGGCCCGCCACATTCATCACACCTAATAGGATTAAAGCTAGCCAAAAAGTATAACATACCATATTTCCCTGTATTTGAAGATCCATGGATGGATATTGTTTATTATAGAGATTTTAAGAGAAGTAAATTAACCTTGTTGATAGATGGTTATTTCGAAAGTGAAGTTTTAAAAAATGCTACAAATACAATATTTGTTACAAAAAGTATGGAAGAAGATTATTTGAAAAAATATCCATTCCTACAAGGGAAAAGTAAGGTTTTGTATTGGGGTTATAACGAAAGTGGATTTACCAATATCAAAATGCCAGAAAAGCAAGAAGGAGAATTTTGGATTGTCCACACGGGAAACATATTTGATTATCAAAATCCCAAAAATTTTTGGAAGACAATAAGTAAAAAGATTAACGAAGGGCTTAATATTAAATTAAAATTTTCTGGAACAGTTTCGCCAGTGATTAAAGAAGAGATACATAAAAATGGTTTGGATGATAGAGTTGAATATCTTGGATTTTTGAATTACAATGAAATGTTAGGATATTTATTGCAAGGTGATTTGTTGTTGGTATGTCCAACTGAAAAGAGGCATGTGCCGGGAAAGTTATTTGAATATTTACGTTCTGGGAGAACTATAGTGGCATTTGGCGATGATAATGAAGAAGTGGCTAAAATAATAACAGATTGCAATGCAGGTAAATTGTATAATTACGATGATACAGCTGAAGATATATTTGAAAGATTTAAAGATTTTTCAACAGATCTAATCAAAGTTAAAGAATTTTCCAGAGAGAAGATTTGTGAAAATTTATCAAAGATAATAGAAACACAAGTTAAAGAAAATAAATTTAAAAAGCAAGCATAATTTATATTAATTTTTTAATTGAAATTTTCTATTTTAAGAGGGTAAAAATTATAAAAAAATGCGTTTGGATGTATTAAAACAATATTTTTGTAAAAATAATTAAAAAAGAAAATATGTGATGACAAGCACGTAGTATTAAGATTATGGGAATTTATCGTTCTTCACATCTTTAATTTTACTCAATCGGGGCAGCAAAGTAAATAATATATTATCCATTAAGGAGTTATAATTATGTATGGTAAAAAATTACTTCCTTTATTGGTTATCCTTATGCTATCGAGTTATTTGTTAGCAGGGGGTGGCAAACTAACAGGTTATGTTAAAACGTCAACAGGCGAACCTGTTATTGGCGCTACAATTAAAGTAATGCCAAACTTGTTGGAGTATGATTTAGAAGATTTACTATCTGGAAAAGTGAAAGCTGAAGCAAAGGCGGGGACACAGTCGAGAAAAGATGGTTATTATGTAATAGTTAATATTACACCAGGTACCTATAATATTGAGGTTACAGCTATAGGTTACGATAAAGTTACGATTTCTGATGTAAGGATTAATTCTGATCTTACTACAGAATTAGATATTACGTTAAATGAAACTGGTATACAAATGAAAGAAGTTGTTGTACAAGCTAAAGTTCCAGTTATTCAAAAAGATAGAGTGAATTCATCAGCTAACTTGAATGCTGAAGAAATTAAAAACAGACCAGTAACATCAGTTGCAACATTAGTAGCACAAGAAGCTGGTATTGATGGCTCAAGTATTCGTGGCGGTGGTGCTACTGAGACAGTATATATGGTTAATGGTCTTTCAATGAAGGATGAAAGAACTAATACTTCAATTTCAAATTTTGCTTTAACATCTGTTCAAGAAATACAAATACAAACCGGTGGTTTTAATGCCGAATACGGTGATATTAGATCTGGTGTTGTAAATGTTGTGACAAAAGAAGGTGATAAACAAAAATATAATTTTTCAATGGTTGCAAGAATAAAGCCACCTTCAAAAAAATATCAAGTAGGCCCGGGCCCTACTGATCCTAATTATTTTTATTTAAGACCATATTTAGATCCTAAAGTATGTTGGACAGGGACAACATCACTTGATGCGAACGGAATACCAAATTGGAGCCCAGAATAACAAGCACAATATCCATCATTTGAAGGATGGAATAAAGTTTCTGAAAAATTATTAACTGATAATGATCCAACTAATGATTTAACTCCGCTTGGAGCACAAAAATTATTCTTATATCAACATCGTAAAAACTTAGGTATTAAAAATCCTGATATAGATTTAGATGCTACAATTAGCGGACCAGTTCCAGGTGGTGAAGCATTAGGTAATATGCGCTTTATGGCTTCCTTCATTGGAAATAAGACAATGTTGTTAATTCCTTTAACAACAAAAGATTATACAAATTATACAACACAATTTAAATTAACATCAGATTTATCATCTACAGAAAAAATTTCTCTTGAAGGTGTATATCAGAGATTAGATGGAACATCAGCTTCAAGGAGCGGTTCATTTGATTATTTTGCAACACCGCAAGGAGTAGCTAGTGCTATTTCAACAGTTTCTTTTGGCGGAGTAGGGATTTATACTGATAATTACTGGTGTCCAACTACAATGCAAAGATATGTTGGGGGTATCAAATATGTTTCTGCTCCTACAGCAACATCTTATTTAGAAGGAGTATTTCAAATAAATGCTTCAAAATATAGTACAAATCCCGGTAAGTCACGTGATGGTGTAGTTTATACGTACGAAAATGGAAAATTAGTTGGAAAAATAAATCCATATTATGATGTTTTAGGTGATGGAAGCTATTTAACAGATGGTGCGCCATTAGGTTATGTATTTAATGTTGGAGGTTTTTATACAAACAAAACTGGAATTGGTGGAAATTTGAGAATGGCTGATGGTATGAGTAATGCACGTGATACTTCTAGAACAATAGCTTACATATTCAAATTTGATTATGCAACACAGTTAGATAAATTAAATTATATAAAAGCAGGTATACAATTTAAATATACTGATAATAATGTTAATTATGGACAATATGATGTTTATTTGCCTTCAGCAAATACAAGAACAGTTTGGCAGAAATATCCAATATTAGCAAGTGCTTATATACAAGATAAGTTAGAACTTGAAGGAATGATTGCGAATATAGGATTAAGAGCTGACTTCTATACTGCGAATACAAAATGGTATGAAGTTGTAAATCCTTTTGATGATGTATTTAAACCAAGTCAAGGACAGAAAATAAATACTTTACCTACAAAGCCAACAAAAAAGATATTTACATTAAGTCCTAGATTAGGTGTTGCTTTTCCAATAACAGTAACAAGTAAATTATTTTTTAACTATGGACATTTTAGACAATTACCAACACCTGAAAACTTATATTTAGTAAGAATACCTACTTACACAAACCAAGTAGATTTTCTTGCAAATCCAAATTTAACAATGCCAAAAACAGTAGCATATGAGATAGGTTATGAGCAAAGCTTAGCGGACCAATATTTGATAAGAATTAATGGTTATTATAAAGATTACAGTAATGAAATATTATCATTCTATTATTATAACTCAAAAGGAATTGAATATAATACACCTGTAACAAATGGTTATAAAGATGTTAGAGGTTTTGAAATTACATTTAAAAAGGATAGAGGTGATTGGGTACAAGGATTTATCAACTATACTTATCAAGTAACTTCAAGTGGTAGATTTGGTTTACCATGGCAATATCAAGAAGCAAATAATCAGCAATTAAATGAAGAAAATTACTATAAAAATAATTATCATTTACCTACAACACCAAAGCCAAGCCCATATGCAAGATTAAATTTAGATTTCTTTACACCGACAAAAAATTTTGGTCCAGAGATTGCAGGTATAGGAATTTTAACAGATTGGAGATTAAATATTACTGCTGGTTGGAGAGCAGGTGATTATATAACATGGACTGGCTCATACGGACAACAGATACCAGTGGAAAATGGTAAGATAATAAAAGAGAATTTCCAATGGAAAGATTCATATTATGCAAATATGAGGTTTAGTAAAGGCTTTAATTTCGGCAAAATTAAATTACAAATATTTGCTGATATAAATAACGTATTTAATTTCAAACAAATGAGTTTATATTATGGATTTACAGATACAAAAGATCGTGATGCATATTTTAAATCCTTACATTTACCAATAAGCGAAGAATATTCGCAGAAATATTTTAAATACACAAATATTCCAGGTAATGATAAACCAGGTGATTATAATATGGGTAATGAATTTACACCTATTGTACCTGCAGTTTCTACTACATCATTATCAATTTATCATCCAGATGTAATTTATTATATACAAGGGCAATATATGCAAAGTTCAACAGGAAAACCAGAAGATTTGCAACCTGTTTCCTATGAAAAGATGAAAAAAATACTTGATACTAAATCTTACATTGATATGCCTAATCAAAAATGGTTGAGCTTCTTAAATCCAAGATATATTTTCTGGGGTGTAAGATTAACAGTTGATTTTTAATTTAAAGAAAATCTAAGAGGAAATAAATATGTTTGAAAAAGTATTAAGAATATCATCATTGTTAATATTGATGATAATATTACAACAAAATCTATATTCTCAAAGTGCTGAATTTCGCTGGATTTCTGTTGGTTCATTGCATAATTGGTATTCTAATTATGGTTCAGAAATTGAAGAAGGTTTTGGCCAAGAACAACAGTATGGTTTAAGGTGGCCAGCGATGTATCCAAGGCAGGATGTTCAAGCTGCTAAGGCTTTTTGGATTGGATATGATGATAATGGACAAGCAAAAGTTGTTCATGTCGGACCTAGAGTAAGTGGACAAAATGAATTTTTCCCTGTATTTTTTAAATCTTATAGGAAACGAGATGTTCCAAAATTGGATGTTAACGGAAATTCAAGTTTGCTAGGCTCTATTGAAGATCCGGATAATATCGACCCAAATATACCTTTTGATCAAATGATTGTGAATACTGTTCATACCAAAATTGGTATTACAATGACCAGAAAAATTGGACAATTTGCTTCAGAAGGGCATGATAATTACATAATACATGATTATACATTTAAATATACAGGCATTGTTGATGGTAATGGAACAACTATTGCAAATCCGCCAACGTTAAATGGCGTATATTTCTTTTATATTTTTAGGTTATCTTGTACCAATCAAGCGAGATATGGAATAGGTAATGCAACAGGGTGGGGTATGGCTCAAACAAATGATGCTGTAGGTGACGGTAATCCAGATTACCCACAAACAGGCTTGACTATACCTTCATACTTGAGAGCACAATATGGATGGCAAGGTAAATTTCCAGCTTTTACAACTTATGATAATGTTGGTGGTATGGTTATTGACGGTAATTTTAAAAACGGAGATAAAAATGATACTACTGGTCGTCTAGCAGCTCCACAATTTGCGGGTGTAGTTCATTTATTTGCAAGCAAAGTTCCTAATGATTTTACCAACGATGATCCACAACAACCCAAAACTACACTTATTATAGATTCTGATCATCAAACTATGTCTGCAAATAGTATAGACAATAAAGCAAAATGTAATTTAGAGTATGATTTAATGAAAAGTGGGCATTCTCAAAGACATTTAGCAAAAATTGGTGAGCCAAGTACTTATTTCCAAGATGCTAAACCAACAAAAGATCCCGCACAAGGTTCGCAAGGTGGTTATTCATTTTGCAATGGTTATGGACCATATACATTAAATCCTGGTGATAGTGTCAGAATTGTTTGGGCTGAAGCTGTAGATGGACTTTCAAGAAAAGAGGCTATTGAAGTTGGTAAAAAATATAAAAGTTATGGACCAGCTGGAATGTTAACTGATGCTGCTATTAAAGAAAAAAATACAGCATTCTTTAAGGGAAGAATTAGATTAATACAAACTTTTGATAGAGCTTATAAAAATTTCCAAAATAATTATCAAGATGCAAAAAATGCTTATGTGCCTTCTTTAAAAGAATTTAAGGCTGTGCCACGAAATGGTGCGAATAGATTAATGTGGGAATACTATGAAAACGAGCTACCAGACTCGATTTATATTTACAGAACAGAACAATATTATTATAACGAATTAAATTATAAGTTAGTTACTGCATTAAAAGCTGAACCAAATAAAAAACAATACGATGATACATCAGCTACAACAGGTATAGCATCTTATTATTACGCAATTTGTAAGAAAAATGGTAAAGCATCAGTTAGAACTAATAATCAATTATTATTAGAGGTTACTAAAAAACCACAAATTAATTATACACCTGATGAACAATCAGCTGTTGATAATTTAGATAAAGTAAGAGTTGTACCTAACCCATATATTATTACTGGCGATGCAAACACGCATTTATGGGGTTCAGCTAAACCTAATACAATTTATTTTAGAGGACTACCAGCAAGAGCAAAAGTTGATATTTATACAGAAATAGGTGAACATATTTACTCTTTTGAAACAAGTCCTGAGGATATTACTGAAAAAAGCTGGAATTGCCAAACAAAATATAATCAAACTGTAGTAACAGGTGTATACATTGCCGTAGTTAAAAATTTAGATAACGGTAAAACTAAAATTGTAAAATTTGTAGTTGTAAGATAGTATCTTATTTAATCAAATAAGTAATGTGAGAAAAAAATGAAAGTAATAAAACTTATAATAATAACAGTAATGCTAACGCTAACAATTTTTGCTCAGCAAAAGTTAGCACAAACAGGTTTTAAATTTTTGCAAGTATCTACTGATGCAAAAATAGCAGCGATGGCAGATGCTGTAACAGCATTAGAAGGTAATTCGTCTTCTGTGTTTGCTAATCCTGCCTCTATGGCTAGGATTAGTTCACTTTTTGACGCTAATTTCGGTAATATAAAATACATAGCAGATATAAATTATTATTACGGTGTCGTTGCTTTTGCTCCAGAAATGAATAATTATGGTGTAATTGCTTTGTCGGCTGTTTATGTCGATTACGGAGAAATGATAAGAACAGTTCCTAATTCTAATGATATTAAATTCCCTTATACTGATTTAGGTACTTTTAAACCTTATGGACTTTCTTTAGGACTTTCTTACGCTAAAGCTTTAAGTGATAAATTCTCTATTGGTGGTAACTTAAAGTATGTAAAAATGGATTATGGGGATGCTGCTATTGCTATGTCATCTGGTTCACCAGTTTATAAAAAATTTAGTGCTAGTTCTGTTGTATTTGATTTTGGTATGTTATACCATACTGGATTTCAAAGTTTAGATTTTGCTGCATCTTTTAAGAATTTTTCTCCTGATATACAAGTTGAAAGAGAATCTTTCCAAGCACCTTTAACATTAACTATAGGATTTGCTTATAACTTAAGTGATCTTTTCGAGTTAAAAAAGGATGAACATTCATTACAAATGACATTAGATTTTAGAAAACCAAGAGACTATAAAGAGCAAGTTAATGTTGGTTTAGATTATAATATTTATAAAATGGTATCACTTAGATTAGGTTATTCTTCTCCTAATGATGAACATTGGTTTACTTATGGTTTAGGTTTGAAATATAATGGTTTTGAAATTAACTATTCATATATACCATGGAATAATAAAGCATTCACTGATGTACAACAATTATCTGTTAATGTAGCTTTTTAAAAAAAATACGAGTGAAAAAATGAAAAGAATAATATTATTATTCAGTATAATTTTAACAACAGTAATTATTACTGGTTGTAATCCAGAAGACGATACAACTTCTTTATGGGGCCCTGTTACATATGATTCTACTAAACATACTATAACTAATGTCGAAATAGTGAACACGGGTAGCGAACATATAGAAGGCGTTACTACTTTGAAAATAACTGGGACAAACTTCCCTAATGATTATAGAAATTTGAAAGTGTGGGTATCCCTAACAAAAGCTTACTTAGCATCAATCGATCCAGCAACTTATAAAACAACAGAATTTTATATAAAAATTCCTACAGTTTATGATCCACTTAAAGATGCTGAAAGGATTGATACATTAACTATAAAACTTGAAAAAAATGGTGTTCCTGTATATGCAACTAGTAAATTGAACGGTGTTAAAAGAGGTGTTATTGTTCCTATTAAAATAGCAGATATTGATAAACCAGTTAACGCTATTACATTGGATAAATCAAATAATCTTTATTTTTGCTTGACACAAAATGGAACATCAAAAGGTATTTTCAAGGGTATTATTGCAAGTAATGAATATAGCCAATTTTTGAATTTTAATGGTTTATTTAACGGATTAAAATATGGTCCAGGCGATACTCTTTATGCTGTAGGTTTTAATTATTTAGTTTCGTGTGATGGGAAAAATTTGACAAAAATCAACCAATTTGCAAATATAAATACTGCTAATGATTTAGATTTTGATGATAAATTAAATGTTTGGGTAGTTACAAAAACTGCAAAAATTATTGCATTAGTTACAAGGTCAAGTAAATATAAAAATAATGTTAAGTTTACAATAAATGATGCTGATATATATGAAATGAGAAGTTGCAAGTTTGTAAAATTAAATAATAATGCATATCTTTATGTTGCAGGTGCTGATAAAAATGGTGTTGAAAAAATTGTAAGATTTAAAATAACTAATGATGTACTTGATACAACTCCTGAAGTTATTTTTACACTTAGTTCAGGGAAAATTTATTCTTTTGCTCTTTCAAAAGATGGTGATATTTATGTTGGAACTAATGGCTCTATTCCTTTAATTTGGATTAAGCCAGACGGAACATACGAAAATATGTTATACTACAATAACTTGACTTCAACCTGTGTAATACAACCTAATATTATTGCAATTGCTTATGGTATTGATAAATGTATATATGTGATAAGAGAAACTCCTGATAAGCAAACATATAAACAAACAATATTTAAAATTTATACGGGGAAAGACACTGCACCATATTATGGCAGAGGAGACAATTAAATAAACTCAACAAAATAATTAGGGGGTCCCAATGAAAAAATTACTTTAAGTAGTTCTTTTTGCTGTATTATTGAGCACAGCATTTGCCCAAAACTGGCAATACGCTGGAATTTTCCCAGATACTACAGGCGGGAAAATTAAAACATCGTTGTATTTCTTAATGCGTGGTATGCATGGTATAGCTGTTGATAAAGATGGTAAAATATGGATGATGCCTTATTATGCAACAGATTCTATTGCTGTGTATATACCCGGTACACAGACACTTGTTGGCGGTAAAAAACAGTTAACAAGAGTATTATATTGCTTTAACCCAGATGGAACACAAGCTTCATTTTCACCTATCTTTACTGTTACTACTAAAGGTGGCGTAGTTGATACATTAGGTGAAACACTTATTACAGATAAAGGGGCTTATACATGGTCAGGTAATACTGGTAGAGGTTTAGGTTTAGATAAAGATGGAAATATTTTAGCATCCTATTATGACCAACTTATACGAATTGATTACAAAACAGGGCAAGGTATAGATAAAGCAAAGCCAGTACCTAATGCTGCATTAACAGCTTGCTGGGGAAATGAAGAAGGTATTTTTACAGCTCAAGTTGTTGGTGGTAATCCAATGAAATTGTATGATAATGAGATGAATTATGTTAAAGACGTGTTCCCTGCTACAAAAGGTTTTTCTCGTTCTTTTGCTGTAAAACAAATCAATGGTGAAACATACATTTTCTGGGCTGGATATTCAAATAATCAAATAATAATTTACAAATACGGTGGTGTATTTGGTTCTACAGATTCAGTTGCAACAATACCAGGTGTATGTTCAGAATCTTTTGCTTGGCAACCTAATACTGGTTGGTTATGGGTAGGTGCAGGTTCTAAAACCGATATGCCTAATAGATTTCCTGGTGTAACTACAGCTTATAGCCCTTCTGCTTGGTATGCTTTTGATGTATCTGATCCATTACATCCTGTTTTGAAAGATAGTATTGCATGGTTCACAATGAAAAGAAATCCTTTAGAAGATGTAAGACCAAGAGGTATGGGATTTAGCCCTGATGGAAAAACTGCATATGTATGTATCTTCAATACAGATAGACCATGTGTGGAAAAACATGTATTTGTAGGTGAGGCATTAGGAACAGATGATAAAGCTACAAAAATTAATGGTTATATGCTAGGACAAAACTATCCAAACCCATTTAACCCAACAACAAAAATAGGTTTTACAATTCCAAAAGCTGGACATGTTACACTTAAAGTTTACAATATGTTAGGCCAAGAAGTTGCAACACTTGTTAACTCCAATATGAGTGCTGGTACACATACTGTTGATTTCAAAGCTGATAACTTGAATTCAGGTACATATGTATATCAATTAAAAGCTAACAATGTAGTAATCACAAAGAAGATGATGTTAGTAAAATAATAAATCAAGTATTATTAAGGCTGCTCGAAAGAGCGGCCTTTTTTTATAAAGACAAAATAATTATGAATAAAGAAATAAATTATTTAGCTCGGACAGTGTAAGCTTATCCCGCGCATTAGCGCGGGTAGCTATCGCTAAAAATATAGAAATGAATTAAATCCATATTTTATATTTCAAATTGTCAAAATTATTTTACCATAAAATATTTATATACTAGTATTTGTAAAATTGCTTTATCATTTGCATTTGACTTGCCTAAATAAATATTCCTCTTTAAAATTTCTTTTAATTTAAAACAAAATTAAAAAATTGTAAAATATTTTGAAAAAAAAGTTTTTATTTGTTAATTTTAAGAAAAAAATAAGGTTTGTTATGGGAATATTAAATAATATGCTTGTTTATGGTATTCAAATTATGCCAAAACCACTTGTTAAACAGTTCGCAAAAAACTATATTGCAGGCGACTCATTAAATGATGCTATAAGTGTTATCAATAAACTGTGGGAAAATAATTATTTTTCGACTATTGATTTATTAGGCGAGTTTGTTGATGGAAGATTCTTGGCTATAAAAGCAAAAAATGATATCATTGATGATATTTTGACAATCAGAAGATTAAACTTACCTACATATCACTCATTAAAATTAACACAATTAGGAATTGATGTAGATAAAGAGTTATGCATAGAGAACTTAAAAGAAATTTTGACTGTAGCGAAACAGGAAAATGTATTTGTTAGAATTGATATGGAAAATACTCCTTATACTACAATAACATTAGATATTTATAAGGAGATGAGAAAATATTTTGATAATTTTGGGATTGTTTTGCAGGCATATTTGTATAGAACTGAACAAGATATTGAAGAATTAAAAGATTATAAACCAAATGTAAGATTAGTAAAAGGAATTTATATAGAAGATAAAAAATATGCAATAAAAGACAAACAAGGTATAAGAAATAATTATATGAAATTATTGGAAAAAATGATTGATTATGGATATTACGTAGCAATTGCAACTCACGATGATTATTTAACGAATAAAGCTATTGAAATGATTAATCAAAAAGGGATTACAAAAGATAAATTTGAATTTCAAATGCTTTTGGGCGTTCGCGAAAAATTAAGAGAAGAGATTAAAAATCAAGGCTATAAAGTTACAGTATATGTACCTTATGGAATGGATTGGTATGGGTACTCTATAAGAAGATTTAAAGAAAATCCATCTGTAGCGATGCACGTTGCTAAAAGTATATTTCATATAACATAAACTATTTGATGTAGTCAATAAAGTAATCAGAAAAGAAGGAAGGGAAAGCTTTGTAGTTAAGAGAAAAAGTTTTCCCTTCTTTATATATATTATAAGCACGATATGCTATCATAGCAGCATTATCACCACAATAGGATAAATCTGGGAAAACGTATTGTTTATTTATGTTTTCTGCAATAGTTCTTATTTCTTGACGTAATAAAGAATTTGCAGCAACTCCACCAACAACGGCTATGCTATTAAATTTAAATTCTTTTGAAGCTAATTCAATTTTTTTTGTTAGTGATTTTACAATAGTATATTCAAATGAAGCACAAATATCATAGAGATCATTATCTGGAATTGGAGTAGCAGGGAAATTATCTCTAACGTAATATAAAACAGATGTTTTAATTCCACTGTAAGAAAAATTGTATGGATTAGGAAGATTAGCAATAGGAAATTTTATTGCAAATTTATTACCATTTTGAGCAGCTCGAGAAAGTTTAGGCCCGCCGGGATAACCTAAACCTAATAATTTAGCTACTTTATCAAATGCTTCGCCAGCGGCATCGTCTATAGTTGAACCTAATTTAATAATTTTGTAATGGCTTTCAACAAGAAGTAGCATAGTATGTCCACCAGAGACGACTAAAGTTAAAACAGGAAATTCAGGTTGTGGGCTCATTAAAAAACTGGAAAAAATATGTCCTTCTATATGATTAACAGGAATAAATGGCTTTTGTAAAGAGAATGCCAATCCTTTTGCAAAAGTTAATCCAACAAGCAAAGCTCCAATTAATCCAGGACCTGCTGTTGCACCAATTACATCAATATCAGAAAGATTTAGGTTAGTTGATTTTAATGCTTCAGTTAATAAAGGTTTTATGGTTTGTAAATGTGCACGACTGGAAAGTTCTGGAACTACTCCACCGTAAATTTTATGAAAATCTTGTGAATAAATTAAATTTACTAAAACTTTTTCATCTTCTAAAATAGCAACGGAGGTTTCGTCGCAGGATGTTTCTATTCCTAATACTTTCATATTTTGTAAAATTAATTAAACAAAAATACACAAAAAAAACTTAATTTTAAATTGTTATTTTTGATGGGTTGTCGATTGAATAAACTAAAATATTTAAATTTGTGTTAAATATAAAAAAGGTTGCAATATGATAAAAGATGAAATATTAAAAAAAATAGGTATAATAATCAATATTTTGAAATATTATGATGAAAATAAATTCAAAATTTTAGCTTATGAGAAAGTTATTGATATTATTGAAAAAATTAATGAAAATGAATTGATTTCGTTACTTCAAGAGAAAAGAATAACAGAAGTTGAAGGAATTGGAAAGGGTATTAGTGAAGTTTTATATGAAATTTATGAAAATGGCAATGCAAAAATAATTAATGAATTTGTAGAAAATTATGGCGAGGAATTTTTAGATTTGTTTAAGATTAAAGGTTTAGGCGTAAAAAATATAAAAAAACTTTTTGATTTGTATGGTGTTAATTCATTTGATAAGTTGGATGAATTGTTGGCAAGTGGTGTAAAATTAAAAGAACCTAAATTGAAAGAAAGTTTAATAAAGAATATAAGAGAACAAATTCCATTTTTGAAAGAAAGTAAGTATAAGTATATATATCCAATAGCCTTGCGAAAAGCTGAGAGGATGAAAAAAGTATTAGAAGAAATAGAGGGCGTTGAAATAGTAGAGTTTACGGGTGAAATAGAACGATACGCAGAAGTAGTAAATTTTATAGAGATGGTAGTGTTATGTAATGGGGATTTATTTAATGAATTGGTGAAAAATTTTGGAAATGTAGAACAAAGAAAAATAAAATTATTTGATTTAGAGCTTGATATCTATCTAATTTATTATGATGGGGCACATTATAAGTTATACCACGTTTACGGAAAAAATGATTTAGGGAAAGTTATCAAGTTGACGCGGGCAACGCTTATACTGTCCGAGCCAATAAAAGATTTAAAAATATTTGAAAAATTTATACCAGAGATGTGGGAAATTGAGAATATAGGGAAAGAGGTTGAAAATGAAAAAATAGTAAAGTATGAAGATATTGTTAGTGTTTTGCATTTTCATACGAATTGGAGTGATGGTAGTAATACATTGGAAGAGATGTTTGATGGGATAGAAAAGAGTAAATTTGAGATTGCTGGGGTGTGCGATCACAGTAAATCGTCGTTTTGGGCTAACGGATTGAGTGAGGAGGAGGTTTTACAGCAGCATAAAGTTATTGAAGAGTTGCAAAAAAAGTATAGGATTAAGTTATTAAAAGGCATAGAGTGCGATATACATAAAGATGGTAGTTTGGATTATGGAGATGGTTTTTTGAAAGAGTTTGATTTTGTGGTAGCTGCTATTCATCAATTTACAGATGATGATGAGGAATTTTATACAAAGAGGATGATAAAAGCAATTGAGAATCAATATGTTAATATAATAGCTCATCCAACAGGTCGACTATTACTAACAAGGCTGCCGTATCCGATAGATATTTATAAGGTTATAGATGCTTGTGCAAGTAATAATGTAGCAATTGAAATAAACTCTACTCCATCTAGAATGGATTTAAGTTGGAAGTATTTGGATTATGCGATGAATAGAGGGGCGAGATTTGCTATTAATCCTGATGCGCATTCGACACAGGAAATTTTTAATATTGAATATGGTGTTAAATCTGCAAGAAAGGCAGGTGTTTATAAAGAATATGTTATAAATACATATAAATTGGATGAGTTGTTAAGGTGGTTTAATAAGTAAATTTGGAATACAAAAAAAATATAATTAATTTTAATGTTCTATAATCAAATTTTAAGTTATGGGAAATATATTAATCGAAATTCAAGATAAGTTAGTTGAAGAATATAAAAATTTCGATAAGCAAATCAAAAAGGATATAAGCAGTAATGTTTTTTTGGTTGAGCTTATAACAAGATATCTTTTGCATACAAAAGGGAAACAGATAAGGCCGTTATTGGTGATGTTATCGGCGAAGATTTGTGGTGGTGTTAATGAGAGGACTTATAGGGGTGCATCATTAGTAGAGATATTGCATACTGCAACTCTTGTTCACGATGATGTAGTTGATGGTGCAGATTTGAGAAGAGGTTATCCATCGCTTTATAGGATATGGAGAAGTAAAGTAGCTGTTTTGATGGGTGATTATTTGCTTTCGAAGGGTTTGTTGGTTGCGGTTGATAATAAAGATTATGATTTTTTACAATCTATTACGCACACTGTAAGAAGGATGTCGGAAGGTGAATTATTGCAGATAGGGAAGGCGAAAAAGCTCGATCTTGACATTGATACATATTATAAAATAATATCAGATAAAACTGCATCGTTAATTTCTACTTGTTGTGAAATTGGAGCGATGAGCAGTACTAATAATGAAGAAATACAAAAAAAGTTGAAGGAAATAGGAGAAAATATAGGGATTGCATTTCAGATAAAGGATGATATATTGGATTTTGTAGGAAGTAAATCAGGTAAGAATAAAGGGGCGGATTTAAAGGAAAAGAAATTTACATTGCCATTATTATATGCTTTAACTAAAGCTGAAAAAGATGAAGCCAAAAAGATAAAATATTTAATTAATAAGAAGAATATTGATTCTTTTGATACAACTTTGGATTTTATAAATAAGTATCAAGGTTTAGAATACGCACAGAATAAAGCTAATGAATATGCTGAAAGGGCTAAGAAAATGATTTTTGAAGTTTCAACAAATGAATATGCTGAGTTATTTGCAAAGTTAATAGATTTTATAGTAACAAGAAATAAATAATGCAAACTACAATTAAATGTAGAATTTGTGGTTATGATAACCAATTCTACAGTTTAAAATGCAATAAATGTAATAATTACCTGCGAGAAAAAGTTCCGAATATTGATTTTTGGTCTACTCTTTGGGGCTTAATTATTGAGCCTAGTGAAACTTTTCAAAAAATTATTTTTGCAGAGCATAAAAATTTTAGTTTATTGTTTAATATATTGTTTTGCTTAAAGATATTTGTCTTATCAATAATTTTTTCGAATTTTTTTATAAAGCCTACCAATCATTTCGAGTTTAGTTTTATAGAATACAATTTATTGTTTTTATTATTTTTAACAATTCTATTTGTTAATATTATTATATTATCGATATATTCTGTCAATCGATATATATTAAAAAGGGCTAATTTGCAATTAAGATTTAGAGATCATTTTGCAATATCATATTTCGCTAATTTTCCAATAATTGTAGGCATGGTAATATTATTACCAATAGAAGTATCTACATTAGGTTCTACCATGTTTTATTGGTATCCAAATCCTTATTTTTACAAACCAATTATTACAATTGTATTCATTGCTCTTGAAGTTTTTTTTTATTTTTATAATTTGATACACAATTATATTGGTTATAAAATATTATTTAAAAATAGAAAGATTGTAATAATTAATATTGTTGTATTACAAATTTTATATACAATCTATATATTGTTTGGGAATAGTATAATAATAACAATTTATAAAAATTTTAGGTAACCAAAATGATAAAAAAAACGGATGTATTAGTAATAGGTTCAGGAATTGCGGGATTATTTGCAGCATTAAAATGTGCGAATTTTGCACAGGTTACAATAGTTACAAAAAAACAAATGACAGAATCGAATACAAATTATGCACAAGGTGGAATAGCAGGTGTGATGGATCCGAAGGATAGTTATGAAAAACATATTGAGGATACAATTATAGCAGGAGCGAATTTAGGTAACAGAAAAATGATTGAGATATTAGTAAAAGAAGGCCCAGATAGGATAAAAGAATTAATGGAGCTTGGGGCTCGTTTTACAAAAAAGGATGGTAAATTGGATTTGGCAAGAGAAAGTGGTCATTCGATGAATAGGATTGTGCATGCAGATGATTTAACAGGAGCAGAGGTGGAAAGAGCATTAATGGAAAATGTTTTGGCGCATCCAAATATCGAATTGTATGAAAATCATTTTACAATAGATTTGATAACAGAGCATAATATAAAAGAAAAGAGGAATGCTCCTATAGAAAACAGGAATTGTTGGGGGGCATACGTTCTTGATGCGACGAAAAATCAAGTGATAACAATTTTGTCTAAGGTAACAATATTGGCTTCTGGTGGTGCAGGGCAAGTTTATCAGCATACAACAAATCCCAGAATTGCAACTGGTGATGGTTTTGCTATGGCCTACAGAGCAGGTGCAAAAATTGGGAATATGGAATTTATTCAGTTTCATCCAACAGCTTTCTATTCTCCAATAAAGGAGTCGATATTTTCTAATGCTTTTTTAATTTCTGAAGCAGTAAGAGGGTTTGGAGCAAAGTTGATAAATCAAAGTGGCGAAGAATTTATGTATAAATATGATGATAGAAAAGAATTAGCGCCACGGGATATTGTAGCAAGAGCAATTGATAGTGAATTGAAAAGAACGGGGGATAATTGTGTTTATTTGAGTCTTGCGCATAAAAACAAAGATGAAATAATTGAACATTTCCCAAATATATATCAAAGCTGTTTACAAAAAGGTGTTGATATTACAAAAGATTTAATACCGGTAGTTCCAGCAGCACATTATACCTGTGGCGGGGTAGTTGTTGATGAAAATAGTAAAACATCGTTGGAAAATTTATATGCTTGTGGTGAAGTTTCTATGACTGGTGTACACGGAGCAAATAGATTGGCGTCAAATTCATTGCTTGAAGCGATAGTTTTTTCTCATAGAGCAGCTTTGGATATAAGAGACAAGATAAAGAATAAAACAATTTGTAAGGATGATGTTCCAGCCTGGGATGAATCGGAAACGATTAGTGCAGATGAAAAGGTATTAGTAACACATTCGATTAATGAAGTTAAGCAAGTTATGTGGGATTATGTAGGAATAGTGAGATCTAATTTAAGGTTAGAAAGAGCATTTACAAGAATACATAATTTATATGTAGAAAATGAAGAGTTGTATAAAAAGACAAAAATATTTGAAGAGTTGTTGGAGTTAAGGAATTTAACAGCAGTTGCTCATATGATTATCAAATGTGCAAGGATGAGAAAGGAAAGTAGAGGTTTACATTATAATATAGATTATGGTAAAGAGATATTAGAACCAAAGGATACAATAATAGTAAACAGGAATTATTAATAATTTTGTAAAAAATCAAAAAAAAATTTTTTTATTAAAAAATTAATATTAATTTAATAGCCCAAATTAGTAACAATAGGTGAAAACTATGAAAATTTTATTCCGTACAGTTATTTTACTTCTTGTGAGTAAGATGCTTTTTGCACAAACGTATACCATAACTGGAAAAGTTACATCAATTGAAGAAGATATGCCTTTACAGGCAGCAAATGTTCAATTGGTAAAAACAAGATTTGGTGATGCAACAGATGCAAAAGGTGTTTATAAAATTGTCAATGTACCTGCCGGGAAATATACTATTAAAGTTAGTATAGTGGGCTATAAACCAGTAACAAAGGAAATAGAAGTTAGAGGAAATATTAAAGATTTAAATTTTGAGTTAGAAACAACATCTATAGTAACAAAAGAGGCGGTAGTTGAGGCATCAAGAGCAAAGGAAAGAGAAACTCCAGTATCCTTTACAAATATTGGTAAAGAGCAATTAGATGAAAAGCAAGCTGGGCAGGATGCACCGCTTTTAATAAAAGGTACGGCTGGGGTATTTGCCACACCAACCGATGGTTCCGGTAACGGTGAATCACAAGTATATTTGAGAGGTTTCTCGCAAGAGTATGTACAAGTTATGGTAAACGGTATTCCAACTAATGATCCAGAATCAAATAAAGTATATTGGTCAAACTGGGGGTCTGTATCATCAAACGTATCAAATATACAAGTACAAAGAGGTGCAGGTTCATCGATGTATGGTTCTGGTTCCTTTGGGGGATCCTTTAATATGGTTACAGATGAAGCTGATGCAAAATTACAATTGAGAGGGCAAGTTAACGTAGGGTCAAACTATAACCAACTTTATGCTATAAGATTTAACTCGGGCTTATTATTTGATGATAAGTTCGCATTTAAATTAAATTTACGTCGTAAGATGAGTGAAGGAGCTAGAAGAGCAGCAAGATTTGAAAGTTATGATTATTATTTTACATCGTCTTATTTCCCTGATGAAAATCATCAATTAAAATTAACTTTAAGTGGAGCACCACAAAGACACGGATATTCTTATAGTAATCATGTTGCATATTTTAAACAATTTGGTATGGATGCTAACTCAGCAGGGTATTTACCCAAAAGTTTAGTGAATCAATTAAAAGGCGTTAAAAATCCAAGCAATGGTAAAGAAGCATTTGGTTTATTAGATGATACAAGAGAGATAGTAAGTGATGATTATGTAAATCTTGCGTATAATTTTTATCACAAACCACAAATTGAGTTAAGCTATAACTGGGAAATACAACCTAATGTTTCATCTTTATCATTAACATCATTTTATTCTTTAGGTCGTGGGGCTGGGGTAAGTTTAACAAAGGCTGGAAGAGTATTCGATATGAGTGTATATAACAAATTATATCCAGCTTTGCCAGGTTATACAAATTATTATGTTCCTATGACTGGTATAATTGGTAAATCATATGCTGATGCAAATACTCAACCAGGTTGGTTTTACAATGATAAAGGCTATATTGATGATTCAACAATTGCAAGATATTATTTGAAAGGTGCATATCAATCAGCATCGTATTCCTTCCATCAACAAATGGGTGTTATTTTATCATTTAACAGAAAATTTTCTGATATTTTTGTAGATAATTTACATTTGAATTTGAATTTTGGTGCTGAATATAGATATTGGAAAGCAGATCATCCAGGACATTATGCAAATGTATTTGCTGATAGCGTAACTAATGGATATCCATTTATTCAATATCCTGGTTCAACTACTAAACAATATTTATACCAACAATATATGTTTGTCGATCAGAATGGAAATATTGTAAAGGATGCAAATGGAAGTGTTGTAAGATTTAATAGATATGTAAAGCAAGGAGATTTAAAACATCCTTCCAATGATTTAGGAAATATTTTTGAATGGGATTTAGCTGGTAGTAGCGATAGAACTTATGTAACACAATATAGAAATTATGTTGGTAAAGTGCCACAATATACATTATTTGTACAAGGTAACTGGCTTTATGAAAAGTTTAACATTATGACTTCTGTACAATATGTGCATTATGATTATACTTTAGAAGAAAATATGCCAAGTGAAAATGGGACAGGAAAACAGTTGCATGATTCAACAGCAAATAAATTAGGTTTACCTAATGCTGCTGATCCTACATCAAATACAACAGTTGCTAACTATGAAGGTAGATACGGTAATAAATTTTATATGTTAGGACAAAATGGAACTGCATGGAATTGGTATGAATTCAATTTAGTTAATGCAACACGTTCAAGAGGTTTCTGGCAACCAAAATTTGGTATTAACTACAACGTTACAAAAAATTTCAACGTATTTGCCAATTTTGCTCACACCGAAAGAAGAGTGGATTTAGGAGTTTATTATAATCAAGGTATTTTACAACCACAAGCAAAAGATGAAAAATCTAACCAATATGAATTAAGTTTTGGTTGGAAAGATAAATTTCAAAACTTAAAATTAAATACATTCTATATTACATGGGATAATAAGTCAGCAAGAATCAGGGACGTATCACGAGCTGGCGAACCGGGATTTGATAGAGACGGTAATAGAACAGAACTTATTGGTACATCAAGAAATATGGGTATAGAATTCGAAGGTGAATGGAAATTAGATAAAATAACTAAAGAATTAAAAGGTTTCAGATTATCAAGCTCATTTACATATATGGATAACAGATGGATAAAAATTCTTGATGAAGCAAAATATTTAAGAAATGCTGATGGTAGCATTAGAGAAGTAAGAGTATTTAATAGTGATGCATATATGGCTGATGGTTCAAAAGGTGTTGTTTATTTTAAAGATTTAAAAGATAAGCATACAGCAAGTGGGCCACAAACTATTTTTAATATTACATTATCTTATAAATATCAAGGATTTTCTGCTAATTTTTCAGGTCATTATTTCGCAAGAAATTACTTCCTTGATGGTGAAGGTTATTTACCTGTTGATGGTTATTGGTATGATGGTTATTATGTATATAATGGCCAGCTCAAACAAGGAAAAATTTTCAAAGCTACAATTAAAAATACTTTACCAGAAGTTATGACATTTGATTTAGGTTTAGGTTATTACACAAAAATTGCTAATGATTATTTTGTTTCATTAAGATTAAACATTGATAATATTTTTGATAAAGAATATTTTACATCTGCTGATAGATTTGGTGTAATACCAGGTCAACCAAGAACATTCAGATTTAATGTAAGCTTTGGAATTTAATAATTATTTAATATACAAGACGCCCTTTTTAAGGGCGTTTTTTTTTATTCTTATTTGATTTTGATAAAATTTGTATTAACTTATTATGGTTATTTTAGGAATTAAAATATTGAGGTTGAGCATGAAAAAATATTTATTTCTAATACTGTGTTTAACAATGATAATAGCTGCTCAGGAAGGCAGGTATTATAGAAAAACTATTACTTCATTAGGTGGAGTTTTATTTGCTTCTAAACCTAATGATGAAATTGCAGCAATGATTAATAACAGAATTAAACAGCATATTCATATTGAAAGGTTTGATTACTTAGTTTTAAGTAACGAATACTTAAAAGATTTTTATTCAACTGTAAATAAAACAAATTTTACGCCGGATGAAATAATAAAAGCACTTGAAAACACTGTACTTAGTGAACTAAAATTAAAACTTGATGAAGTAAAGGAAATAAGAGCAGCTGCAAATCTAACTGAAGAGCAAAAAGCCCGTGCTATAGTTGATAAAATGAAACAATCAGGAATTGATGAAAAAGATATTTTAGCCGTTTATAATGCTTCATATTTATATTTACCTGTGATCTTAAGCTTCGATGAAAAGGAAAAAGATAACAATTATACATTTACTATTACAGGTTTTATTCTTTGGTTTAAAGTTAATACTAAAGATGCTAATAATTTTTCAATAACATTAGTTAATAAAACTCCAATAGCACAAATGGGAATGGAGACGGCTGAACCAAATAACACATATCCTATAAAAAATAGGAGTATTGATGGTAAAACTTATGCAAAACTAATGGCTTGTAATACATTAGTTAGAAACTGGGCGGTTGATATGAAAAAAATTCCAGAATTTTCATTAGCTGGCCAAATAGTTAATGTTGACAAACAAATAGAGGCTAATATAGGTACAAAAGAAGGTGTAGGATTGGATGATGGTTATACAGTTTTAGATTATTTTGAAAACGATAATGGTGAAATTGTTAAAAAAGAAGTTGGATTTGTAAGAGCAAATAAAATTGGTGATAATACAAAGGAAGGTTATAATCCTACCTACTTTAAACCATATATTGGTAAAAATTTTGAAAGAGGCCAATATTTGAGCGAAAGGCCTAATTTAGGTATTGATGTAGGGTTTAGGCTAAAGTGGGCTGGATTAAATATTTCATCTCAAGATTTTCCTTTTTTGAAAGATGATGTAAAGGGGAGTTTTGGTGCAGATATTTTATTTTCATATAATTTAGCAAAAAAGACTGGAATTAGCCAATTTTTTGTAAATTTGGAAGCTTATGCTGGCCTTTTAGCAGCTGATGTGAAAAATGATGCTTTATATTCGAATTCTGATATTAGCAATTTTTATACTTATTCAATTTATCTTTCATTTTCAAAGAAATTTTGGATGGGTAGAAATAACTTAGAACTTGGTGCAGGCTATGGATACAATGCAGTATCTTTCAAATATAGCTACGATTATCTACTCATTTCCAATGAATATGAATATGATTTTAAAGCATTAGGATTAAAGTTTGATGTTTCATATAATTATTTAGTAAATCCAGAATTACAAATTGGTCTATATGCAGGTTATAAACTAACAACAAATATTACAGAAGCTGATATAAAAGATAAAGACGGCAATAAATCTACTTTTGCAATTCACGATTCACATACAAATTTTAAGGGATTAAGTTTTGGTCTACAATTGAATTATGCTGTACCGACATTGCCAATCGATCCATTTTCAGTTATGACAGCGCAAGATATTAATTATTAAGCTTATTTATAAATTAAGAGCAAGGAAGCTTTAGCGACCTTGCTTTTTTTATTTTAAAAGAATCATAATTAGCTCGGACGGTATAAGCTTAGCCCCCGTGCGCACGCAGGCGCACGGGGGCAGCGGGCCGGAACGGCCCGCAAAAATGATAAATCTTACGAAGCCGCTGTGTAATATTATAAATTTATTAATTTGATGTGTTTTTTATATAATTGTATTGACGATTATATTGTAAAAACAATAATATAGTAAATGCGAATATATTTTTAAAAGTTGTAATAATATCGTATATGCAATTATATCGTAATAGCGAATATATTTTAAAAATTGTTTAAATATCGTAAATGCAAATATATTGTATATACGAATATATTATAAGACTTTTGCATTTGCCAGTAATATTTAAAATTTTTCGAATATTTTAATATGGTAAATAATGTAAATGTTGTAAGTAGTTGATAATATTATAGATAAGTAGGCATAATTGGAATAATTTTTGGCGTCAGCCTGCCCGTGCGCCTTCGTGCGCACGGGCTTTATGCTTACACTGTCTGAGCTAATGGAGATTTTTATTGCTTTATTTTTTATTGTAGATTAATTCGCCTTTTTTGAATACTTTTGATATTAAATTGTTGCCCATGTTATAGATAATTTCATTGTAATTTGTAGTATCGAAAATTGCAAAATCTGCAAACTTATTTGGTTCTATGCTACCGAATTTGTCTGATATATCTAAAGCTTTAGCTGCGTTGATAGTCCAAGCATTTAAGATTTGTTCGGGGGTTAAATTCATTTTAATAGCAGCAATGCCCATTAACATTGAAATGTTATTGATGTGGTTTGATCCTGGATTATAGTCTGATGCGATTGCAAGTATACCATTATTTTCAATTATTTTTTTTGCTGGTGCAAAATCATAATTGAGGAAGAAAGAGCAGCCTGGTAAAACCACAGCCACTGTATTTGAAGAAGCTAATTTTTGGATATTCTGCTCTGTGATTACCTCTAAATGGTCTATTGAATGCACGTTGTGTTTAAGACCTATATCAAGGCCACCAATCGAATTAAATTGCTCTGAGTGCATTTTTAATTTAAATGGTGTATTATGAAGATTTGAAAATATGTAATCAACTTCGTCGGGGGAAAATGCCGTTTGTTCGCAAAAAATATCGAAAAAGGTTGCTAATTTATTGTTGATGATAAATGGAGTTAAGTTACTTAAAAGAATTTCTATATATTTTTTGTGGTCATTTTTGTATTCTTTTGGGTAGGTATGAGCGCCAAGAAAAGTTGGAATAATATCTATAGGAAGAGTTTGATTGAGGTTACGGATAACATTTAAAATTTTAATTTCATTGTCGAATGATAAACCGTATCCACTTTTAATTTCAAGAGTAGTGATGCCTTGTGAAATAAAATATTTTACCCTATCAAGAGAAATGTTGTAAAGGTCGGCCGGGGTGATATTTTCTATAGCGTTAACAGTGGAAAGAATACCACCACCTTTTTGTGCAATATCTTCATATGATTTGCCTTGTAATTTCATTATAAATTCATCAGCTCTACTGCCAGCATAAACCATGTGGGTGTGGCAATCAATGAGTCCGGGCATTAGAATTTTGTTTCTTAAATCGTATATGATATCATATTTTGATAAAATTATGCTGTTGTTGGGAATAATATCTTTGATTAACTCATCTTCAACAACTATACTATGATGATACAAAGGTGAGATTTCATTAATTTCTGAGCCACGTTTAAAGTTTTTGCCGTTTGTATTCATTGTAAGAATTTGTGAAGGATTATAAAATAGTTTAATCATAATTAATCCATAAGTTATTTTTTGAAAATTAAAGATTAAATATTAAATTTACAAATAAAAAGGGAGTAAAAATGGCACATACAATTTTTGAGAAGATAATTAAAAAAGAAATTCCAGCTGATATAGTATATGAAACAGAAAATGTATTAGCATTTAAAGATATTAATCCAAAGGCGCCAGTTCATATTTTAATCATACCAAAAATAACAGAAATTGAGAAGTTAACGGATATAAAAGGCTCAGAGCATTCAAAATTATTGGGGGAATTATTTGATGCAGTAAATGAAGTTGCGAAGATTATGGGAGTTTATGAAAGTGGTTTTAGAATAGTTATAAATTGTGGACCTGATGGAGGTCAAGAAGTTTATCATTTACATTTGCATCTTTTAGGTGGGGCAAAGTTACCATTTAAGTAATATTTATAGCATAATATGAGTAAAAATCAAGTTATATTTGACTATTTAATGCTTACCTTTGGCACAATGTTGATGGCATTAGGGATATCGGTTTTTTTGTTGGATGCGAGGGTTGTGCCTGGTGGAGCAAGTGGCCTTTCAATGGCATTACATTATTTATCATCCCAAAAAATTCCCGTTGGTGTTTTAAGTTGGTGTATTAACTTACCTTTATTTATTTGGGGATTGAAAGAATTAGGGAATAGGTTTGCTGTACGCACTTTTTATTGTTTTACAATGAATTCCATTTTTATTGATGTATTTAGAGGGCAATTTCCGTTATTTAAAACCTATAATTTAGCTGAGCATCCTGTTATAAGGTCTTTTGCTCAAAGTGATTTTTTCTTTATGGTTTTAGTTGGTGCAGTGTTGTTAGGTATAGGATTGGGAATAATTTTTAAATTTAAGGGTACAACCGCAGGTTCTGATATAATAGCATCGATATTATCAAAGAGATATGGGTTAAAACCTGGGCAGGTTTTACTTATAATTGATTTTCTTGTTATAGCTTTTGCGGGATATATTATTGATATTAAAGGTTTGGCAATTGGAAGACCGGCATTGGTGTTAACATTTTATGCATTATTATTGTTATTTGTATATAGTCGTTTGATTGATACAATTATGGATGGATTAGATTATGCTAGAATGGTTTTAATAATTTCTGAGAATAAAATAGATGAAATTCGAGAGTTGATATTATATAAGATAAAACGTGGTGGAACTTTAATTGATGCAAAAGGGTTATATAATAACAATAAAAAAGATTTAGTAATGGTTGTAGTATCAACAAAACAGTTATCGGATTTAACAGATTCAGTAAAAAAAATAGATCCTGCTGCATTTATTGTTGTTGCGGAAGCTTATGAAGTTTTAGGAAAAGGTTTTAGGAGGAGGGTTTAAAAAATGGATTTAGGGATTAAGGATAAAATTGCATTGGTAACTGGGGCTTCAAGAGGAATTGGTAAAGGTATAGCGGAAACTCTTTTGAAAGAAGGCGCAAAGGTTATCATATCTTCAAGTAATGTAGAAAAATTAGGTCGGACATATGAAGAATTTGTAGAACATTACGGTAAGCAAAATATAATTGCAATAAAATGTGATTTGAATAATGAACTTGAAATAATAGAATTAAACAGTAAAATTATTGAAAAATTTGGTTCATTAGATATTTTAGTTATAAATTATGGCGGTCCAAAACCGGGATTTTATAACGAATTTGATGAAGTTGATTGGGATAATGCTTATAGTCAATTATTTAAAAGTGTTGTTAAATTAACCAATTTAGTTTTACCTTATATGATTGAGCATCGATGGGGCAGAATTCTTACCGTAACATCATCAGCAGTAAAACAACCAATAGATAATTTGATATTGTCAAATTCATTTAGAGCGGCAGTAACGGCCTATGTGAGAACAGTTGCTAATCAAGTAGCAAAATATGGTGTTACTATGAATAACGTTGCTCCAGGTTATATTATGACAGAGAGAATTGAAAATTTAATTACAAATAGGATGAAAGTTGAAAATAAAACTTATGATGAAATATTAAAATCAATAACAAATGATATTCCAATGGGAAGAATTGGAAGAGTCGAAGAAATAGCTGAATTTTCTGCTTTCATTTGTTCTGAAAAAGCATCATACATCACTGGCCAAACACTATTGGTGGATGGCGGAAGAATTAAAACATTATTATAAAACAAAAACTCTTTGGAGGAAGAAATGAAAATTATAGATTGTGAATTGAGCCCTAATCCTAATGCTCTTAAATTTATCATTGATGAAATGTTGCTTGAAAAAGAAACAAGATTTTATAAGACAAAAGAAGCAGCATTAGAAGATCCATTAGCTAAAGGTTTGATGGATATAAATGGGGTAAAAACTGTCTTTTATATGAATAAATTTATTACAGTTGAAAAAGAACCTAATTACCAATGGAAAGATATTCAAAAGCAAATTATTCAATTTGTTAATAATTTTGATAAAAAATTAATACCAATAGAAAATCCTGAAAAGAATAAAATTGATGAGGATGAATTATTAAGACAAATTAGGAATGTAATAGAAGAATCTGTTATCCCAGCGCTTGCAAATGATGGAGGAAGCTTAGAAATAGTTAATTTAGAAGGTTATAATTTACATATTAAATATTTAGGCGCTTGTGGAAATTGTCCTAGTTCTATAAGAGGAACATTGACAGCAATTCAGAATTTATTACAAAAAGAAGTTAATCCATTAATTACAGTTTTACCAGTTTAATATGAAAAATATTGATTTAGTTCTTTTACCTGAAGAATATGGTAATAGAGATTTATTAAAAACGATAGTATTAAAAAAAGTTGGTGTTTCTGAAAACGATAAAATAATAATACAAGAAGTTAAAAGATCGATTGATGCTAGAGGCAAGAGTCCAGTATATAGATTGAATTTGAATGTATTTATTAATGAACCAGTTGAAAGTAACGATTATATAATAAATTATCAGAATGTAGAAAAATCTCAAAAAAGTGTAATAATTGTTGGATTTGGTCCTGCCGGAATTTTTGCAGCTTTAAGAGCACTTGAGTTAGGGATAAAGCCGATTGTTTTTGAAAGGGGCAAGAATGTTAGAGAAAGACGAAAAGATTTACGTAATATAATGCTTTTTAATAAAGTTGATGAAAATTCCAACTATTGTTTTGGTGAAGGTGGTGCAGGTACGTATAGTGATGGTAAACTTTATACTAGATCCAATAAACGTGGTGATGTTAAGAAAATACTTCAAATTTTTGTAAATCACGGTGCTTCCGAAGATATAAAAATTAATACAAGGCCGCATATTGGAACAGATAAATTACCAAAAATTATAGAAAATATTAGAAATTTCATTATTGAAAATGGTGGTGAAATCCATTTCAATGAGCGGGTAATTGAATTTGAGGTAAAAGATACAAAAATAAAATCTGTTATAACTACACAAGGAGAATATCAAGCTGATGCTGTAATTATTGCAACAGGGCATTCTGCTAGAGATATTTATTATCTATTAGAAAAAAGAGGAATTAAGTTATCGCCAAAAGATTTTGCTATTGGAGTTAGAATAGAGCATCCACAAATTTTGATAGATAAAATACAGTATCATTGTGATATACGTAGCGATTATCTACCACCTGCGTATTATAGTTATGTGCTTAAGACTACAGATAGGTCAGTATTTTCATTTTGTATGTGCCCTGGTGGTATTATAATACCTGCATCAACTTCGCAAGAAGAGCTTGTATTGAATGGTATGTCGCCATCAAGAAGAAATTATAAATTTGCAAATTCAGGTTTTGTTACTGAAATTAAGGAAAGTGATTGGCAAAAATATTCAAAATATGGAGTTTTTGCCGCATTAGAATACCAAAAAAATATTGAAAAAATAATGTGGGAGTTTACTAGAACTCAACAAGCACCAGCAATTAGGATAGTTGATTTTTATAATAAAAAAATAAGTACAAAATTAAATCCTACATCATACATCCCTGGGATAAAATCCGCACCATTGTATGAGTTATTCCCAATTGAAATAACAAGAGCTTTGACAGAAGCATTGGGGCAGTTAAAAAGGAAGATGCCTATGTATTTTACAAACGAAGGAACATTGTTGGCACCTGAGAGTAGAACGAGTTCGCCTATCAGGATAGAAAGAGATAGAGAAAGTTATCAATCGAGCATTGAAAATTTATTCCCAAGTGGTGAAGGGGCTGGTTTTGCTGGTGGAATTGTATCAGCAGCAATTGATGGAGAAAATTGTATGAATGCTGTATCAAAGTATTTGTCATTAAATTGAATGATCGCTCAAAATATTAGAATTCTTTTAAAAAAAATAATTTGTTTTTTTTCTAAAAATTTATGTATTTAAAAGGCAAAATTTTTGTTTTTTTGAAAAAATAAAATTTTTATGTATATTTTAAAACTAGTTTTATGAAAATTAATATAAAAAAAATACAAAACGGAACTTATAATTATTCTGAAACTCATGAATTTAAAGCTGTTGAAATAAATGATTATAAAGGTTCTTATATAGTTTGGATTGAGTTAACAAAAACAGATGAGCAAATACATATCAAAAATAAAGTAGAAACTAAATATTTAGCAGCTTGCGATAGATGTTTAGAAGAATTTGAAAACGAGACTGAGAGTGAGTTTGAGCTTATTTTTATATTTGGAACTAATAAGCAGAAATTAGAAGATGACAATACAAAATTTATAGATCAGGAAACAGAATATATTGATATTACACAAGATATTAGGGATTATGTGATTTTAAGCTTTCCCATGCAGCACATTTGTAAAGAAGATTGTAAAGGTCTATGTCCGAGATGTGGGAAAGATAAGAATAAAGAAAAATGTACGTGCGAAGAAGAAGTATATAATCCATTATGGGATAAATTAAAAGATATAAAATTATCATAAACATAATATAAGGAAAGATAAGATGCCAAATCCAAAAAGAAGATGGTCTAAGTCAAGAAGGGACAAAAGAAGAACACATTACAAAGCAGTTGCTCCAACGTTGAGTGTTTGTCCTAACTGTGGAGAACCAGTATTAGCACACAGAGCATGTGTAGCTTGTGGGTATTACGCTGGTAAATTTGTAATGATACCAAAAGTATAACATTAAGTCGAGATATGCCAGAGAATAAATGCATAATAGCTGTTGATGCAATGGGGGGAGATCTTGCTCCCCGCAATGTTGTTTTAGGGGCGGTTGAAGCATGCAAAGAAAATTCTAATATAGAAGTACTATTAGTTGGTAAAAAAGAAGAAATACTGCAACAGTTAGGGAAAATAAAAAACCATAATTTCCCCTTAGAAAATATAGTTGATACTCGTGAAGTTATAGAAATGCATGATAAACCAGCTGATGCAGTAAAAAATAAAAAGGATTCATCTATTGTAGTAGGATTGAATTTAGTAAAAGAAAAAAAATCTAATGCATTTGTAAGTGCTGGCAATACTGGTGCTGTAATGGCAGCTTCTACTTTGATACTAGGTAGAGTGAAAGGATGTTCACGGCCTACAATTGGTACATATATGCCAAGTGAAAATGGTGTTACTACAGTTTTTGATGTGGGGGCAAATGTCGATTGTAAGCCTATAAATCTTTTAGAGTTTGCCATTATGGGTTCTATTTACGTGAAAGAAATATATAATATAGATAAACCAACTGTTGGGTTGCTAAGTGTAGGTGAAGAAGATACAAAAGGAAATGATGTTTCCAAAACAGCTTTTTCAATGTTAAAGGATGCAAATATCAATTTCTTTGGTAATGTTGAAGGAAGAGATATTACCAAAGGAACTGTAAATGTGGTTGTTTGTGATGGTTTTGTCGGGAATATAGTGTTGAAATTTGGTGAAGGTATATATGCTCTTCTTAAATCAATGTTTAGTAAGGCTGCTAAATCAAATCCATTATTGATACCGGCTCTCTTGTTAGTCAAATTTTTTGTACGTAAAGAGTATAAGAAGTTTGATTATCAAACTTACGGTGGTGTTCCACTTTTGGGAGTCAATGGCGTGTCAATAATTGGGCATGGTTCTAGTAGTGCTAAAGCTATTAAAAACATGATTTTAAGAGCATATGAAATGTATCAGAAAGATATAACTGGTAAAATTGAAAAAGGCTTAATGGAATATATTAACAAATAAGGAGTTTTCCTTTGACTTCACCTAATACTATTAAAGCAGCCATTACTGGGTTAGGGTTTTATGTCCCTGATAAAGTATTGGATAACAAATATTTTGAAAGTATCGTTGATACATCTGATGATTGGATAGTTACTAGAACAGGAATTAAAGAAAGACGAATATTAGAAAATGGTGCAGCAAGTGATTTGGGGGCTAAAGCTGCATTAGATCTTTTTAACAAACATAATGTTTCACCAGAAGATATACAGGCTATTATTTGCACTACAGTTACACCTGATATGTTTTTCCCTAACACAGCATGTCTTATAGCTGACAAAAGTGGGGCAAAAAACGCTTTTGCCTTTGATTTAAATGCAGCTTGTTCAGGATTTCTGTATGGACTTCAAGTAGCTTCATCATTTATTGAAAGTGGTAAATTTACTAAAGTTTTACTCGTTAATGCTGAAAAAATGTCAGCAATTACCAATTATGAAGATAGAAATACCTGTATCTTATTTGGTGATGCTGGAACTGCAGTATTATTAGAGCCATCTAATGATCCAGAAATTGGAGTAATTGATATAATTTTAAAAGCTGATGGCTCAGGAAAAGATTTTCTTTATATGCCAGGAGGTGGAAGTTTAAATCCCGCTTCTCATGAAACAGTTGATAAAAAAATGCATTATGTCCATCAAGATGGGCAAAATGTGTTTAAAATTGCAGTAACTGCTATGGCTGATATTTCTGTAGAAATATTAGAAAAAAATAATCTTAAATCCGAAGATATAGCTTATCTTGTCCCACATCAAGCAAATAAAAGAATTATAGATGCTACCGCAAATAGAATGAAATTATCTCATGATAAGGTTATGCTCAATATACATAAATACGGTAATACTATATCTGCTACTATTCCTTCGTGCTTATACGAATATTATCATGATGGTAAGCTTAAGAAAGGAGATAAATTGATTTTAGCTGCTTTCGGAGCCGGCTATACATGGGGTTCAGCATATATAGTATGGGGGCTAGAGAAAAATGGGTAAAATAGCATTTGTTTTTCCGGGCCAAGGTTCACAATATGTTGGTATGGCCAAAGACCTATACGAAAATTCAGATATAGCTCGAAATCTGATTGACCGAGCTAATGAAGTTTTAGGTATTGACTTAAAAAAAATTATGTTTGAAGGTCCTGAAGAAACATTAAAGCAAACTGAATATACTCAACCTGCTATTTTTTTACATTCAGTAGTTCTGAACAGACTTATTTCTAAAGTTAAACCAGAAGCTACAGCTGGGCATTCGTTAGGTGAATATTCTGCATTGGTAGCAGCTGAAGCTATAGATTTTGATGATGCTATTAAATTGGTAAGATATCGTGGCCAAGCGATGCAAAAGGCTGGTGTTGAAAATCCTGGTACTATGGCAGCGGTTGTTGGACTTACTGTTGAACAATGTGAAAAAGTTGTAGAAGAAGCAAAAAGTGCTGGAATTGTACAATGTGCTAATTTTAATTCACAAATTCAAACAGTTGTTTCTGGTTCTGTTGATGGTGTAAGAAAAGCGATGGAAATTGCTAAAGCTAATGGTGCTAAAATTGTAAAAGAATTACCAGTTAGTGGTGCTTTCCATTCTCCATTGATGCAAAGTGCAAAGGACACGTTATTAGAAAAATTATCTTTAGCCACTTTTAATGATGCAAAAATACCTGTTTATGCTAACGTAACTGCTAAACCTGTAACAAAAAATAACGAAATAAAAGATTTACTTTATCAACAAGTTACAGCCCCAGTGTTGTGGGTCGATACTATTTTAAATTTATATAAAGATGGGTTTACAGAATTTTATGAAATTGGGCCTGGTAAGGTATTAACAGGTTTAATTAAAAAAATTGTTCCTGATGCAAATTGTTATAATATTGATAAATATGAAGAATTAAAAAAATATATTTAATGTACAAAGAAATATACAGCAACCACTTTAAAGAATTAAAGGTTGAACAGGGTATAAGTAAAATTGACTTTCCTATTAGGTGCGATTTGTTAATTTGTGGTGGTAAATGTTGTTATTATGGTGTGATGCTTGATAAAAAAGAAATGCAAAATATTATATCTTATTCTGAGCAAATTCTTGATGTAATGGACGAAACGCAATGCAAAGATGTTGATAAATGGTTTGATGAATTAGAAAAAGATGCGTCTTTCCCTTCTGGAGAGGCAACAGGTACACAAGTATATCAAAAAAAGTGTGTTTTCCTAAATAAGGCGTCAATATGTTCATTGCAAATTGTAAGTGAAAAAGTTGGAAAAGATATAAAACCTTTTTATTGTAAAATTTTTCCTTTTACAATAGAAGAGAATACAATAACTATTGATACATTCCACATCCAAAGGATAGGTGGTTGTGTCAATTCTAAAATTAAATCTGATAAAGTAACAAATAGTTGCCAATTAGAAAAGCAAATAATTGAGCAAATAACTAATATAAAAATCTAAGAGTAGAAATATGGACTTAAAAGGTAAAAGAGCAATAGTAACTGGTGGAACAAGAGGAATTGGAAGGGCTATTGTTTTAGAGCTTGCAAAACATGGTTGTAATGTATTGTTTACATATAGAAAATCAAGTAATGAATCCAAAGATTTAGAAAGAGAAGTTAAAAATTACGGTGTAAATGTTTTCTCAATGCAAGCTGATGCAGCTTCATATAAAGATGCTGAAAAAGTTGCTAAAGCAGCTATTGAAAAACTTGGCGGAATTGATATTTTAGTTAACAATGCTGGAATGACAAAAGATAACTTGTTATTAAGAATGAGTGAAAGTGATTTTGATGATGTTATTGATACAAACTTAAAAAGCGTTTATAACTATACAAAGGTTTGTATTCAACCAATGATGAGACAAAGTTTTGGTAGAATTATCAATATTACCTCTGTAGTAGGATTGTTTGGTAATCCTGGGCAAGCTAATTATTGTGCATCAAAAGCTGGAGTGATTGGGTTTACAAAATCAGTTGCTAAAGAACTTGCCTCAAGAAATATAACAGCAAATTGTATTGCACCAGGTTACATTGTAACAGATATGACGGAAGCATTGCCTGATAAAGTAAAAGAAGATATATTAAATAAAGTCCCATTAAAAAGACCTGGCAAACCATCAGATGTTGCAAAGGCTGTAGTATTCTTGTGCTCTGAATATGCAGATTATATTACAGGCCAAACTATAGCTGTGGATGGTGGTATGTCAATGTAAAAAAAAGAATTTTCAAAAACAAATTATAGGAGTGCTACAATGGACGTAGAAGCAAAAGTAAAAGAAATTATCATGGACAAATTAGGAGTTGAAGAATCACAAATTACTCCTGAAGCTTCTTTTACAAATGATTTAGGTGCTGATTCTTTAGATGTTGTTGAATTAGTAATGGCTTTTGAAAACGAATTCAACATCAAAATAGATGAAGCAGATCAAGAAAAAGTCCTAACAGTAGGTTCAGCAGTTGAATATATTAAAAGCAAGTTAGGATAATTTTATTAAACTGCAGGGTTAACCTGCAGTTATTTTAAACAACAATAAGGTTATTTACATGAAAAGAAGAGTAGTCGTAACTGGTTTAGGTGCTATAACACCAATAGGGAATAACGTTAATGAATATTGGGAAAATTTATGTAAAGGAATTAGCGGGGTAGATACAATAACCAGATTCGATCCTAAAGATGTGAAAACAAAATTTGCAGCTGAAGTAAAAAATTATAAACCAGAAGACCATTTTGATAGAAAAGAAGTTAGAACGCTCGATTTATTTTCTCAATTTGCGCTTATTGCAGCTGATGAAGCTGTAAAAGATAGTCAATTAGATTTGAATAATATTGATAAAGATAGAGTTGGGGTTGTATTTGGTAGTGGTATCGGTGGATTGAAAACAAGTGAAGAACAACATGAAGTTTTCTTTAAACAAGGTCCACAAAGAATTAGCCCTTTTTATATTCCGATGTTAATTTCTGATATAGCTGCGGGTCACATTTCAATAAAATATGGTTTTACTGGACCAAATTTTGCAACAACTTCTGCTTGTGCAACTTCAGCCCACGCTTTGGCTAATGCATTGTACCTCATACAAAGAGGAAATGCTGATGTTATAGTTGCAGGCGGTTCAGAAGCTGTTATTACTCCTATGGCTGTTGGTGGATTTAATTCATTAAGAGCTATATCTACATGGAATGATAGGCCTAAAGAAGCTTCAAGGCCTTTTGATAAGGAAAGAAATGGTTTTGTTATGGGTGAAGGTGGAGCAATCCTTATATTGGAAGAGTATGAACACGCAAAGAAACGTGGTGCTAAAATATATGCTGAAATTGTTGGTGCTGGTTTAAGTGCTGATGCCTATCACATAACTGCGCCTGCTCCTGGTGGAGTTGGACAAGCTAAATCTATGAAATGGGCTCTTGAAGATGGTAATGTTAAACCTGAAGAAGTTGAATATATTAATGCGCATGGTACATCAACACCATTGAATGATGCTTCAGAAACCGCTGCTATTAAATCAGTATTCGGTGAGCATGCTTATAAATTACTTATTTCATCTAATAAGTCTATGATTGGGCATTTACTTGGTGCTGCAGCTGCAGTTGAAGCAATAGCTACTGTACTAACCTTGAAAAATGGTTTAATTCCTCCAACAATTAATCTTACTGTACCTGATCCTGAATGTGATTTAAATTATTGTCCTAATACAGCTGTCAAAGCTGATGTAAATTATGCATTAAGTAATAGTTTTGGTTTTGGTGGTCATAATGTCTCTCTTCTCTTTAAAAAATATTCTGAATAATTTTTTTAATCTTTTCCGGGGAAGCTCTCACATATCCACAAAAACCCGGAAAAGAATTATTGTTTTTATTGAACAATTATTAAATCATAAAATACGCAATGAAAATATTTACATCGAGGCATTTACTCATAAATCATATGCTGACTTGAGAAAAAATGTCAATTCAAATCAAAGACTTGAATTTTTAGGAGATGCTGTTTTAGATTTGGTGATTGCTGATGCCCTTTTTAAAAAGTACCCTGATATTCACGAAGGCTTACTTACTAAATATAGAGCCAGAATTGTAAACAAATATTTCCTCTATGAAATTGCCAATTCGCTAAATTTTGTTGATTATATAATTATAAACAAAAATGCGTTTTCCTCCTCTAATTTTTCATTAGAAAATATCCTACCAGATACATTGGAAGCAGTTATTGGAGCTATTTATCTAGATTTAGGATATGATCAAGCCTATCAATTTGTATTGCATAAAATTATGTTTAAAGCGCTTGAAAGCAATATTCATCTACAAGATAACGATTATAAAAGTAAATTACTTGAAATTGTAAACGCTCGAAAATTACCAGCTCCTCAATATGATACATTCGAAAATACCGATGTTAATAACAACAAATCTTTTGAAGTACATCTTTATATTGGTGATAAAAAATATGGTACTGGTATAGGGAAATCTAAAAAAATTGCTCAGCAAAATGCAGCTCAACAAGCTATTGAAAACCTAAAAAGAGAAAATTTAATTTAACTTTTTTTATTTATTTTTTTTCCATATATTATTAATAAAAAAACTATGAATATCGTTTTTGATATCGAAACACTAGCTTTGCCTTTCGAAAGCCTTAGCCCTTCGCAGCAAGAGTACATACAAAGATATGCTAATAAGATTGAAGATGAAAATGAAAGGTTGAAAAAAATGGAAGAGAATATAAAATATCTTCCATTGTATCCTTTTACAGCAAAAATTATTGCTGTTGGGATGTATGAGATTAAATCTAAAAAGGGAATTGTTTTATATGAATCTTCATTAGAAAATGAGTTATGGAAAAGTGTAGATGAAACTTTTAAATTCCAGCCTGCTGATGAAAAATATATGATTGATTATTTTTGGTCTAAAATTGTTAAAGCTAAACAAATAATAAGTTTTAATGGTAAAAATTTTGATATCCCTTTCTTAAAGATTAGATCTGCAATAAATCAAATTAAAGTCCCTAAAATGAATAACATTTTGCATACTGATCTCTTAGATGAGTTAACATTTTATGGTAAAATTAGAAAATTTAATTTGGATTTTTATTGTCATGCTTTTGGTATAGAAACTCCCAAAACTGATTTTGCTAATGGTTTAGAAGTTAGCAATTTATATCAAGCACAAAGATATAAAGAAATTGCTGAATATTGTTCACGTGATTTAATTGCTACTGCAAAACTTTTCGAAATATTTCAGAATTATTTATGATTGATAAATTAAAAATATTATTTAAGTCTTTGAATTATTATTTTAATGGAATTTATCAATTAATTGACGATGAGAATTTATTCCTTATGTCCAGTGCTATTACTTTTAACCTTATTACGTGCATAATTCCATTAATACTGATTATATTTTCCGTTATTGGAAATATTTTGACATATGATGCAATACAAAATAAAATTTATAATTTTATTGAAAATACTATTCCTTATCCTTCAACTGCAAGATATATTGAAATTATTATTGAAGATAGAGTAAACGAATTTATTGCATTTAAAAATTCTGCAGGGTTTTTAGGAGCAATTGGTTTGTTTATTACTGCAAGTAGTCTTTTCAATTCTCTAAGTGTAATCCTAAATAAAATTTATGAAATTAATAAGAGAACAAATTTTATTTTAGCAAAATTACGAGATATTGGGCTAATCATAATAACTATTCTTTTACTTTCTTTATACATTTTAATTGTTCCTTTATTAGAACTATTTATAAAACTGATTAAATACCTCCCATTTTTAAATATAGTTATTTTCCCAACTGTCAATTACCTATTTGTGAATATAATTTCATTTGTAATTGTATTTTTGATTTTCTATTTAATTTATACCATATTGCCATATAAATTACTAAAAAATGAAATTCGTATTGTAAGTGCTTTTACATCATCAATATTGTGGACAATAGCTAAATTAGTTTTTGGATACTATTTAATAAAATTTGCATCTTTTAATAAAATTTATGGAACTTATGCAGTATTTGTTATTGTTGTATTTTGGGTTTATTATACTTCCATGATTTTAGTAATTGGTGCCTCAATAGGGCATCTTTATGATAAAAAACATAACAATAATTTATAGGAGAAACTTATGGATGTCTTATTACTCTCCCGAATCCAATTTGCAATTACTGTAGGGTTTCATTTTTTGTATCCTCCAATGAGTATTGGGCTTGCTGCTTTAATCGTTTTTTTGGAGGGTATGTATTTAAAAACAAAAGACAAAATGTATGAAGAATTAGTAAAATTTTGGATCAAAATTTTTGCTGCAACATTTGCTGTAGGAGTAGCAACAGGCATAGTAATGGAATTTGAGTTTGGTACTAATTGGTCTAAATATTCTCGTTTTGTTGGGGATGTTTTTGGTAGTCCTCTTGCTGCCGAAGGCGTTTTCGCTTTCTTCCTTGAATCTACTTTCTTAGGAGTATTACTTTTCGGTTGGAAAAAAGTTAGTCCCAAAATGCATTTTTTCTCTGCTTTAATGGTAGCTATAGGTTCAATATTAAGTGCTTTTTGGATTTTAGTTGCTAACTCTTGGCAACAAACACCACAAGGTTATCATATTGTCAATAATAATGGAGTTTTAAGAGCTGAAATTGTTGATTTTTGGGCAATGGTTTTTCAATCCATCAACTGTTGATAGATTAATTCATACAATATTAGCTTCCTTTATGACAGGTGGTTTTTTTATGCTAAGTATAGCAGCCTATTATTTATTAAAGAAAGTTCACGTTGAACATGCAAAAAAAATGTTTAAAGTTGCTATTATTTTTACAGCTGTAGTATCACTACTTGAGTTAGCATCAGGACATAGTAATTCCCAAATGATTGCAAAACATCAACCAGCTAAACTTGCTGCTGCTGAAGCACATTATGACTCTTTATCAAAAGCTACACTTTATTTATTCGGTTGGGTTGACGAAAAAGAACAAAAAGTTTACGGAATTGGCATCCCTGGTATGTTAAGCTTCCTAATTTCGGGTGATTTTAATTATCCTGTTAAAGGTTTAAATGCTTTCAAAAAAGATGAAATTCCACCAGTCAATTTTGTCTTCCAAAGCTATCATATTATGGTTGCACTTGGAATGTTAATGATCGCATTAAGTTTATTCGGCGTTTACCTTCTGTGGAAAAATAAAATTGATGCCTATCCATGGTTTCTCAAAATCCTTTTAATATCATTTATTTTCCCTCAACTTGCAAATCAGTTTGGTTGGATTACTGCTGAAGTCGGTAGGCAACCTTGGGTGGTTTATGGATTAATGAAAACCAAAGATGCTTTTTCTCCTATATTAGATGCCGGGCAAGTATTATTTTCTATAATTCTATTTTCTTCTATCTATTTGTTATTGTTAGCTTTATTTGTTTTTGTCGTAGTTAAAAAAGTTAAAGCTGGCCCAGTAGAACTTAATAAAAATTAGTAATATAGGAGATAATTACCATGGAACTCAATATAATTTGGTTTATTTTAATAGCAGTTCTTCTAACCGGATATGTTATTCTAGATGGATTTGATTTAGGAATTGGTTTTGTTAGTTTTTTTGCAAAAAATGATACCGATAAAAGAATATTGCTTAATTCGATAGCTCCCGTTTGGGACGGTAATGAAGTTTGGCTTTTAACAGGTGGTGGCGCATTATTTGCTGCGTTCCCAGATGTTTATGCTACTATCTTTTCAGGATTTTATATGGCTTTAATGCTTGTTCTTGCAATGCTTATTTTCAGGGCAACAGCACTCGAGTTTAGAAGCAAAAGCGAAAATCCAACTTGGCGAAAAATTTTCGATAACTTATTTGCCATATCTTCAACAATAGCTGCTTTATTATTCGGGGTTGCTTTAGGAAACGTTGCTAACGGAATATACCTAGATGCTAATAAAGAATATGTTGGTACATTTTGGAATCTACTCAATCCATATTCATTAGTTGTAGGCCTTACAGGTTTAGCCCTAATTATAGTACACGGCTTCAATTATGCTTTCTACAGAACAGAAAATGAATTACAAAAACTTTTAAAAAGTAAATATAATATATTCTACTATCTATACTTTGCACTATTTGTTATATTAAACCTTTTTACAATAATTGCAAAACCACATTTATTACAAAATTATAATTCAAATCCTGTATTATACTTATTACCGTTAGTTAACTTAATTGTTATACTTTTGATGTATAAATATCATAAATCCAACTTCCATTTGAAAACATTTTTTATGTCATCCTTATCGATTTTGCTAAATATGCTCACTTTCGCTATTGCAATGTTTCCAAATTTCGCATATTCTTTAACAGATCCAAAATTAAATTTAACAATTTACAACTCGGCATCATCCCAAAAAACTTTAACAGTTATGCTAATAATTGCCCTTATTGGAATGCCATTGGTTATAACATATACTATTGTTGTTTACAGAATATTCCGTGGAAAGACTGTATTGAATGAAAATAGTTATTAATAAACAACACTAAATTAATTACAAAGCTCTCCTAAAAGAGAGCTTTTTTTTATATAGCTCAGACAGTGTAAGCTTAAAGCCCGTGCGCCGTGCGGCGCACGGGCAGGCTAACGCCCAAAATTTTTCCCCAATACATTCCAATTAATTTTACCAATTTATTTTAATATTTTTACATTTAGCAAAATAACTAAATATTGTTTAATTATTCTTTTGTATGCTTAATGATAAATACAAAATTAAACATAATATCGTTATAATTATACATCAGATATTACAATAAAATTGCGTTTAAGATATATTATTAATTTTCAATAATATATATACAAAAACAATATAATTGCTTATACGATATAATTGTAAATACAATCATATTATATAGAAATCAGAAATAAATATAAAAATATGCAAGATTACATATTAGATTTAACAAAAAAAATCAGTCAAACATACAATCTGCACTGCATTTTGACGCTGCATTATAAGAGATGTGGAATTATGAAACTGTTAAGCTACACTTTGTAAGGTGATAATGAAAAGATTTTTAGCGGGCCGTTCCGGCCCGCTGCCCCTTGCAGCTTTCCACAAGCTGCAAGGGGCTATACCTATACTGTCTGAGCTATATTATTCCTGTATCTTATCAAAAATGTAAAAAAAATATTAATAATATTGTAAAATTGCTGCTATAAAAAATTAGTAGCAAAATTAATAATAATTTAATACTGTAATGAGAAAATTGATAATAATTATGATTATATTACATTAAAACAAATCATTTATAAGGAATCAAATGAAAAAAATCATACTTTTATTGTTTACTACTATTATTATTTTTTCACAAGAACTAAGAGTAACCGATATGAATGGTTATTCTGTAGAAAAACCACAAATGGCTATACATAATGGCTTAGTGCATCTAACCTACGCTACAAATTATAGGTATTATCAGTTTCCTTTAACTGGACCAATCGCCCCTATTTCAAATCCAAAAAATATTTTTCCTTACCAATGGGGACCAACAAACGTTTCAATTGCAGCTGGTGGTAATTATGTATCTTCTTTGATTATTGATTACTTAAGCACTTCAGGAAAATTTATCCTATACAATTTTTTTTCAAATGATATTGGCAATAATTGGTCGATTGAACAACTTGTTGATACTGTTGAAATTTCAAGCTCTTTGACTTTAAGAAGTGATCTTCCAAAAGTTTTAAGTACTCATGATGGTAATTTTTACTATTTATGGTTCAATTTTCATAAACAAAATGCAAATTCTCAATTAATGTTTAGTAATAACTTTGGTTATATTAAAAAAGAAATTGGTGACACAAATTACGAAGATGTAGTTAATATGACAGTTCGTAAAATTATTAATCAGGATTATATTGCAATAACCTATGCTTATAATTCAATTGGTAAAACTAATGCATATTTTGTGATATCCACTGACGGTGGCAATACTTTTAGCCAACCTAAAATATTTTTTAGTGATACTAATAGTATGGGATATACTAATGTCGAGCAAACTTGGGTTAAAATTATGCCCGATTTAAGCATATTTACAGCAATCTCTTATTCTAAAATGACATTTGGTCAGCCTGGACAACACGAATGGCAGGGTGGTACATATTTATTTAAATCTACTAATTTAGGAAATTCGTGGGAACCATATTTACAAATTGATACTGTTTATGAATATTATCATTCAATATTTGATATGACAGATGAAAAAGTTATTGTTAAACTTTGCAGATATGATAACATGTACTTAAAAACAACAATAGATTGTCAAAATTGGTCTGTTTCAGATAACCTACTTTCTATTGATAGCTTGCAAATATACAGTCCTACGATGATATTAGATAATAATAAAGCAGCAACCGCATGGATTGATTATAGAACAGGTCATCCAGAAATTTATTACAGATATGTAGATATTCCGCAAGCGCCTGTATCTGTAATTTCAAGTAATAATAAGATTGAAAACTTTATACTATATCAAAATTATCCAAATCCATTTAACCCAAGTACTATCATAAAATTTGTTAACAATAAAAGTCAGAACATCAAAATATCTGTTTATGATATAATGGGAAAAAAAGTTGCTAATTTATTAGATAAACATTTTAGTGCAGGCTCATATGAAATTAATTTTATCCCAAATAATTTAAATTCAGGAGTATATTTTGCAGTCGTTGAAACACCAAATTTTAAAAAGTCTATAAAAATGGTTTATTTGAAATAATTAAAAAAAAATAAATATAAAAAAGCTGCCTTCAAGGCAGCTTTTTTAATGTAATTTAAATTATTGTTATTCATATGTTAAGTAATGTTAAAATTTATTTTTATATTTAAAATAAAATATTTATATTGTGATATATAAACAATAAAAGGTAGTATATGTTACCCCAAAAAAATGACACATTTTGGAGAAACCTTGTTACAGGTAAAATCGAACATGAATTTAATTTTATGGTTGCTAGTCTACTTGTAAAAAGATTAAATTTAACTACTTATTTCGACCCTTCTGAAGAAACCATAAGTAAATGTATTGATGAAGTATATGATTTTTTTACAAAGTATCAAAAATTTTTAAATAAAGATATAATTCCATTGCTTGGTATTCCAAGTATTATGCAACTTATGACAGTTGAGCAGGCAAAAGAAGAAATTAAAAAGGGAAAAAATTTAATTATTGCCGGAAATGAAAAAATACTATCTGCTTTACCAGCCGGTAATTGGATAGCTGGTACAAGTAATTCTTTCATTGATAAAAACTCGTGTATAACAACTGATGATTTATTGTTTGTAAATGAACTACCATACTACATTGAAAATATAAAAATTGAAGAATTTACAGAAAATAATATTCAAAATATAAATAGAAATTCCTACGATAATGGCTTTACAATATTAATTTTACCATTTGAAAGTAAAATACATATTAAATATGCAAAAAATGCAGCGTTCTTTGAAAGTATTTATACATCACCTATAATAGGTTGGATAGCTGGAGATATTGATAATTCCCGAGCAAAAATATTTAATGGTAAAGAGCTTACATCATCATCTCATAAAGGCATTGCAATGTATTGCGAACTACCCAAAGATAAAACTGCAAAATTAAGTATAATAAATTTGTTTAAACCAAATTTAAATTATAAAATTGAATTTTTAGAAGATAGTTTCTACATTAATGAAGCCTTAGTAAACGGTAAAAAAGTTAAATTTTTAGAATTTTTAAAAAGCATGAATTACGATATAAAAAACCCGCTTACAGCAAATTTGTATGGTTCCTTCATAAATGTAAGCTTTAAAGAAATTATTAATGACAATATTTATATGTACGCCCCTGTTTTCAAAGGAACTGAATACCATTTATCGATACCTATAAGTAATTACGTAGATGAATTTAATTCAATAGAACAAATAAACGCTAACCCAGTATTTAGTTGTCATTGTATATTAAATTATAAATATTCGGAGTTAGAAGGGAAAAAATTAAATAATTTTTATGGACCGTCTACATATGGAGAAATAGGCTATATTTTACTAAATCAGACAGTAGCATATTTAGAAATATTAAAAAAAAGCTGTCTTGTAAGGCAGCTTATTTTATTTAGCTCAGACAGTATAGGCATAGCCTCTTGCGGCTTGTGCCAAGCCGCAAGAGGCAGCGGGCCGGAACGGCCCGCTAAAACTCTTTCTTTATCACCTTACAAAGAGCGGTGCTTTATGGCCTAAATATTCAAATCTTTCCAAAATACGCGGCAGCTTACAATTGATGCGATTTTTTTTTATAATATAACTGCATTCCCAATTATATCGTAAAATCAATTATATTGTATTTACAAATATATTATTAAAAATTACTAATATATCGTATATACAATTATATTACAAATACAAATATATTTTTAAAAAAAAGAATATATCGAAAATACAATTATATCGTAATTACGAAAATATTTTAATATTTTTAAAGTTTGGTATTACTTTGGAAAATTTTTAATCAATAGTTATATTGGTAGATGTATAAATGTTGTATATGGTTGATATTATGTAAGATATGGTTTAATTAGTGAAATATATTTTGGGCGTTAGCCCGCCCGTGCGGCGCACGGGCTTTAAGCTTACACTGTCCGAGCTAATGAAGTACTATAAAACTAACTTTGCTTTTTCTAAACCATTATTCAAATCTTCTAGTAAATCATTAATATCTTCAATCCCAACTGATATTCTAATTAAACCATCTGTTATTCCACTTTTTAGCCTTTGTTCTACAGGGACACTCGCATGCGTCATGCTGGCAGGGTGTTGAATTAAAGATTCGACGCCACCTAAACTAACAGCTAATTGAAATAAATTCAAATTATTCATAAGTTCAACACCTGTTCTAAGACCACCTTTAATTTCACATGAAATTACGGCGCCTGGACCTTTAGCTTGTTTATCGTGGATATTTTTATTAGGATGATTTGGTAAACCTGGAAAATAAACCTTTTCAATTAATGGATGATTAGCTAAAAATTCTGCAACTTTTTGAGCATTAAAATTATGTTTTTCCATTCTGACAGATAATGTTTTAACACCACGATGGATTAGAAATGAATTGAACGGGTCAATAACTCCACCAGTTTGATTTAAAGTTTTACGCATTAAAGTGTACATATCTTGATCTTTAACAACTACAATTCCAGCAATAACATCAGCATGGCCATTTATATATTTTGACATACTATGTAAAACAACATCTGCTCCTAATAATAATGGTTTTTGTAAAGCCGGACTCATAAAAGCATTATCAACTACAAGTAAAGCACCATATTGGTGAGCCAATTTTGCCAATTCTTCTATATCGCTAATATCTAAAGTTGGGTTCCCAGGAGTTTCTATATAGACTAATTTAGTATTCTTTCTTTTTAATGAATTTTCAACAATATTTAAATCGCTTGTATTAATGAAAGTAGATTCAATGTTAAATTTAGCAAAAATAGTATCAAGAAGAGTAATGGTAGGTCCATATAAACTATGCGAAGCAACGACATGATCACCAGTCTTTAATAATGAAGCAAAAACAGTATGAATAGCAGCCATACCACTAGCGCAACCAAGAGCTTTATAACCGCCTTCCAAAGATGCAATCGAATTTTCCATAGCTTCAATTGTTGGATTATTAAGCCTTGTGTAATTATAACCTTTAATCTTTCCAGCAAAAATATTTGCTCCTTGTTCAGCATTATCGAAACGAAAAGTAGATGTTTGATAAATTGGTGGGACTACCGGGCCAAATTCGTAATCTTCTATCCCTGCGTGGATACATAGAGTATCAAAATTTTTGAAATTGTTTGACATTAAAAAACTCCTAATATTTTTTTTATTTGAAATTAATATAAATATATTTTAATTTTCTTTAAATTTATTTTTGAAATAAATTTATATTGCATAATTAAACAATTATTTTTATCTTTTTTATATTTCAATAATAACTTATTGAGTGGGTTATGGGGACATCTGGTAAAAAATTAAATAAAATTTATCTAATATTTGCTCTTACAACGTTTATAATTGTTAGTATGCATATATATTTTATTAGGCTAAGGCAAAACGAAGAGGTTAAAACACTTATTAATGAAAAAAACAAAGAATTAGAATTAAAATTAAATAATTATTTAAACAATATAAATAAGTTTTCCATAAAATTTACTAATACCGATTATGTTAGAAATATAGTTTTTAAAAATAAAGAAGATAAGATAATTGATGTTGCAACAACAGTTGATGGAATATTTATTATTAACGCTAAAAATAAATTGTTATTAAGTTATTTAGGTAAAGAAATTAAAAATACTCCTACTAACGAAAATAAAATTTTAAAACAAATAACCGAAATTCAAAATTCTTTACAAATAAAAGATAATAAGAATTTTTACAGTTTTTTTTATGAACTTAACGGCAAACCAATATATTATACATTTAATAGACTAAATGATGAGAATAATAAATTAAGTGCTTTTGTTATTACCGCTAAAATAATTGATGATTTTAATAAAATAATTGACCTTGATACTTTTAGCTATTATAAAACTTCAAAAAATCTTTATGAACAATTAAGTCAAGATAATGAAATTATTGGGAATAAATATACTCTCTACTATCCTTTCTATTCTTATGGAAGGAATGATTCGTTAATTTTTGTTAAAGCAGTTTTTGAGTATAATAATAAAGATTACAACCCATATAAAAATTATATTGTTATTTTAGCAAATATTATAATTTTAGTAATATTACTTTATTTGATTTATACAATAATACATCGCACTTTTAATAAAGATATAAAAAAATTATCGGATAAAATTGAAAAATTTAACAGCGATCATATTTATGATCCTTTTGAATTAGAAAATGATAATTTATTAAAAAAATTATCTGAAGTTGTTAATATTTTAATGCGAAATTACAATACTATAAATTTGGAGTGTAGAGAAAATAAATCAATTCTAGAAGCTATAAAAATTCAAAAATATATAGGGTTTGCTATTTTTGATAAAGAAACTGGTAAAATTATAGACTACAACGAAGCATTCCCATCAATATTAAAGTTACATAGTAATATTATAGAAATAAAAACCATTTATGATATTTTACAGATCAATGAACCATCATCTAGTTTTTTAGTTAATTTATTTATTGGACAAAAGGAGATAAAAACTGATAATGACAATAAAATAAATGTTCTATCTTTTGCTAAAGAAATTGAAAATAGCAATTTATGTGTTATTTCAATTATTGATAATACAGAAAACATAAAAACACAATATGAATTGGAAAATTTGAGAAATGATTATAATAGATTTTTAGCAATAACTCATGTTTTACTTAAAACAAATAATATTTTTGAACTTCAAGCAGCAATAAAAGATGAAATTGCTCAATATTTAAATTGTGATGGTATTGAGATATATCAAGTCATGGAAAGTCATAAATCTATTACTATATTAAATAATGCTATTAATGGTGAGTTAAGCAATGATATCTCTTATAGTATACTCGAAATTTTCCAAGAACTTAATACAAATCACATCACTTTAATTAATGGGGAATATAATTCCTCCAAATTTTTGGGAACAAATTATAAATATACAGAACTGTTTGCTATTGTTGTTAATGATAAAGTTATGCTCCTTATAGGATTATTTAATCATGATTCAAATATTGATAATGTAGAGTTGTTTAATGAAATAGTGAGTCTTATCGGTATTGTTATCGAAATAGCCGTTTATCATTATAAAAATCAAGGAGAGCTTAAAGAACAAAGTCTATTGAATTTGAAATTAGAAAAAGAAATTGATGTTAAAATAAAGGAATTAGAAAATGTTAACAAGCAGTTGCAAGAAGAAATAAATAATAGAAAAACTTATGAAAAGCTCCAAGATGCTTTATTTAAAATTTCAGATAGTTTTACATATTCTAAAACAATAACAGAATTATTTCAAAATCTTCATCAGATTTTATCAGATTTGATGTATGCAAAGAATTTTTATATAGCTTTTTATGATGAAAGTACAAACTTCTTATCTTATCCTTATTTTGTTGATGAATACGATGATCCACCTGCACCAGAACCATTAGGGAAAGGGTTAACGGCGTATACTTTAAGACAAAAAGAAATGGTACACGTTAATGAAAGTGAGATTTATACTTTAGCTGAAAAAAATGAAATAGAAATATTAGGGAGTGTATCTAAAGATTGGGTCGGTGTACCTCTAATTGTAGATGGTAAAGCCGAAGGGGCACTAGTTATTCAAATTTACACTGATGATTACAAGTATACAAAAAATGATGAATATATTTTAAATTACATAGCGCAAAATATATCAAAGTCATTAAAAAGTTTATATGATGCGCAAAAGTTAAGAGATTCTGAATTATTATTTAGAACTATATGGGATAATTCTGCTGATGGAATGCGACTAACTGATGCAAGGGGATATATAGTAGATGTTAATGAAGCTTTTTGTAAAATAACAGGCATACCTAAAAATGAATTGTTAGGCAAATTATTTGAAGATATTTATGATAATGAAGACAATCGTCGTAATGAAAGCTTAAAAAGATATTGTGAGAGATTTGCAAAAAGAGAAATTAAAAACTTATTTGATGTTAAAGTAAAATTCAAATCTGGTAAAGAATTATTTCTTGAAATATCAAACTCTTTTATTACACATCCAAATGGAGAAACATTATTACTTTCAATTTTTAGAGATGTAACCGCAAAAGTTTTAAGTAATGAGCAAAATAAATTGTTATCCCAAACATTGCAGAGTATTAGTGAAGCTGTTACTATTTGTGACGAAAACGATAATTTGATATTTGTTAATGAAGCTTTTGAAAAACTATATGGATATAGAAAAGACGAGGTAGTAGGCAAAAATATTTCAATTTTGAGACCTAATGATTTGAAGGAATTCAAAGAAGTAAAAATTCAAACTGAGCATGGAAGTTGGCGTGGAGTTCTTTATAACGTTAAAAAAGATGGGACTGTTTTTCCAATAAGATTATCAACTTCGACGGTAAAAGATCAGACTGGTAAAATAATTGCATTAATAGGTATTGCAGAAGATATTACCGAAGAAATTAAATTACAAGAAAGAGAAAGAGAATTACAACATAAAAAAGAAAAGTTGCAGCATTGTATTAGTGATATAACGAAACTAGACTTTACAAACTATCAAAAATCTGTTGAAAAAATACTTATTCTTTCAAGTGGAACTTTGGGAGTTGATAGAGCTAAAATTTGGCTTTTAGAAGATGATTTGCAAGGAGTTTGTAACTTTGATTGGGATAATATTTCAAAGAAATTTTTATCCCCTGATACTATAAATTTCAATCATTTTAAAGATTTTTTGAAATTTTTAAATGAAAAGCAATATGTAGATCATGATATTATTAAAAATGAGACTAAATTAAAAAATGTAAATTTACCTTACAAATACGAAAAATCATTTATTGATATCCCGATTTTTAGCGCAAATAAAATTATTGCAATTTTAAGATTTATAAATTACTCAGAAAAGGATTTTATTCCTGATGAATATGAATTTGCTCAAAATGTTGCATATATAATAGCTATTGCTATACAAAATAAATTAAGAAATGAATTACAAAAACAACTTGAAGAAAATGAAATAAAATTCCGTTCTTTAGTACAAGATTCATCTGATATTATTAATATTATTGATGAAAACGGTAGGATTATGTACACAAGTCCTTCTGTTACAAAAGTTTTAGGTTACCAACCAGAAGAAATGAACGGTAAAATAATTTTTGAATTTATGCATCCTGATAGTTTTAATGAAAATAAGATCTTCTTTAGGGAATTAAAATATAATAAAATAAAAGATAGTAAGTCCTTAGAATTAAAAATTAAAAATAAAAATAATGTATGGATCTATGTAGAGACAGTTATCAACAATATGCTTAATAATCCGTTTATACATGGTATAGTATGCAATACAAGAGATATTACAGATAGAAAACAGATTGAGAATAAGCTTAAAGAGATTAATGATAATCTTGAGCAAATTGTTTACCAAAGAACACATGAATTGGAAAATGTAGTTAATCAATTACGAGTAAAAAATGAATTCCAAGATTTTATTACTCTGATAACAGCTGAATTTGTTAACACTACCTATTCTAATTTGGATATAAATATTGAAAAACTTTTAAATAAAATTTGCCAAAAAATTGAATATGAACGAATTATAATTTTAAAGATTGATGAAAAAACACAAAATTTAATAGATGAATATTCATATTCAATTTTCGAGGATGATTCTGATGATAGGTTTTTAATGGGAGATACATTAGTTAGTCTTGGAGCAGAAGTTTTCAATGTACTTATAAATTCAAATAAAGATTTCTATTTATATAAAGTGGATGAAGCAAATGTAAGAGTTAAGGAAATTATGGATAAGATGTTGGCGAAAGTTTTGGTATTTATTGAGATAAAATTACAAAATAAAACTTATGGTTATATTGCTTTAAGTTGTAAAACAAAAGTTAATGAAATTGATAATGATAAATTACAATTGTTAAAGATAGTAGCAGAGTTAATTATTTCGACAATTCAAAGAGCAAAAGCAGAATATGAAACACAAAGAATGTTAAATATTTTAGAATCTTCAAATAATGAAATATTTATCTACAATTATGAAGATTTTACATATGAATATGCCAATAGAAGTGCATTGAAAAAAATAGGTATTAGTAAAGAAGAGTTAAAAAACTATAAACCTATAGATTTTATGCCAGAATTTGATGAAGAATCATTAAAAATAGCAATTCAACCTTTGTTAGATGGGCATAAAAATTCTGTCACACTACAAACTTATCATTCAAAAATTGATGGTGAATTTTATCCGGTAGAAATTACATTAATTGCTCTTAAGGAAGATAATAAGCATATTATATTACACGAAAGTAGGGATATTAGTGATAGAATTAAAGCCCAAGAACTTTTATGGCAAAAAGAACAAGAATATAGGTCCTTAATTGAATCATTAGAAGCTAATGTATGGAGAATGGATCCAGAGAATTTCATATTCAAGTTTGTTAGTAAAGGTATAGAAAATATTTTAGGATATACAATAAAAGAGTGGTTAAATACTGAGAATATTTTTATCAATTCTTTATATCCTGATGATAAAGAATATGTAATAAATGAACTAAAAAGTGTAATTAAGACAAATCAAAACAAAGAAATTGAATATAGGTTATATCGTAAAGATGGACAGATTGTATGGGTTTTAGATAATATAAGACCTGCGTTACAAATGTTATATCCTGGGGAGATTGTTGGTGTAATGACAGATATTACAAATAAAAAAATAATTGAACAACAAATCAAGCAATCTGAGGCTAACTTAAAAGCAATATTTAATAATAGTGTTCAAGGATTTATGCTTTTAGGTATAGATTATGAAATCATAGAACACAATATTATTGCTGATAATTTTGCTGAGATGATATTAAATAAAAAATTTGAAAAAGGAGAAAGTTTTATAACTTTACTCGAAGTAATAGATCAGAAAGACCAGATAGAAAAGATTATTAAAGCTTTTGAACAAACTTTGAATGGGCAAAGCGTAACCATGGATGCTGCATTATATTGCAAAGAAAACATTTTGCATTGGTATGAAATGAGTTTTACACCAGTTGTTTCAGATGGAGTTATTAAAGTAGTTTGTTTAAGTTTTATAGAAGTAACTGAAAGGAAAAAAGCTGTTGAAGCATTACAACAAAGCGAAGAAAGATTTAGAAATCTTGTTCAGAATTCTTCAGACCTTATTTTAATAATGGATAGTAATGGAATAATTAAATATGCTAGTCCGTCAATAACAAGAGTAATTGGTTATACTTCTACAGAAAAAGTTGGGGAAAGTATTTATACGGGATTAGCTCCAGAGGATATTAATAAAATATCTTTGTTTATTGAAAAGTTACTAATGGAGCCTACACAGTCTTTATCTTTTGAATTTAAGATGAAGGATAAGAAGGGGAATTGGATTTATATGGAAAGTATAGTCTCAAATATGATTAATTATCCAAGTATTGAGGGAATAGTTGTAAATGCAAGGAATATAACTGATAGAAAAAAAGCTGAAGAGTTACTCCAATATAGATTAAAATTTGAAAATACAATATCTTCACTTTCTACGAAATTCATTAATATCAAATTGGAAGAATTTGATGAGGCGATTGTAGAATCTTTAAAAACACTTTCAATTCTTACTTTTTCAGATATAATCCAGATATATTTAATAACTGAAGGATCTTTTAATAGGAAATATCAATACTTATCACATCAAGCCAAGCAAAGGAAAATAAAGATAACCTTTAATAATAATAATTTTAGCGAGGCCTACAAACAACTTCAAAAATCTCAGTTAATTAGTTATAATACTCAGGACTGGGAAGATATTTATCATATAAAGAATTATTTGATAGAAAAAAATATATTTTATTTGATTGCTGTTCCTTTTGAATATAAGGGTAATTTGCTTGGCTTTATGGTATTAAGTTACATTCACTTTATCGAAAATGTTAAAGGAGACATTTTAAGTTTATATAAGGTTTTAGGAGAGATTTATACAAATGCCTTTGTTCGAAAAGATACTGAAGAAAAGATTAAAAAGTATAATGAAGAGTTAATTGCAGCTAGAGAAGTAGCTCTAGAAGCATCAAGGATGAAGTCGGAATTTGTTGCTAATATGAGTCATGAAATTAGAACACCTCTTAATGGTATTATTGGTATGACAGGGTTGTTACTGAATACTCAACTTACTAGAGAGCAAAAAGAATTCGTAGATATTATTAGGAATAGTGGCGATGCTCTTTTAAGTATTATAAATGATATTCTTGATTTCTCAAAAATTGAAGCTGGTAAATTAGAACTTGAGATTATTGAGTTTAATCTTAGATATTTGATTGAAGAAACTTTAGAGATGTTTGCCCATAAAGCACATGAAAAAGGATTAGAATTGGCAGGTTTTATAAATCCAGATGTACCTGAATTGATGAAAGGTGATCCAAGTCGATTAAGACAAATTATTGTAAATCTTGTAGGAAATGCACTAAAATTTACAGAAAAAGGTGAAGTTGTGGTTCGTGTAATGTTGACATATGAAGATAATGAAAGTTTAATGTTATGTTTTGCGGTTAGTGATACTGGAATTGGTATTAAGCCTGATGCAAAGAATAAATTATTTGAAGCTTTTACACAAGCTGATGGTTCTACAACAAGAAAATATGGAGGTACAGGATTAGGATTATCAATTTCGAAAAAATTAGCTAATATGATGGGAGGCGAAATAGGTGTAGATAGTGAATATGAAAAAGGAAGTACATTTTGGTTTACAGCTAGATTTCAAAAAGTTGAAAAACAAATTACACATCAGAAGGTCTTTAAGGATAACAGATATAGCCAGCAAAGAATATTAGTTGTGGATGACAATGAAATTAATAGATTTATTTTACATAATCAATTGAAGGTATGGGGACTTAGGAATCAGTGTGTAGAATCTGCAGACGCAGCTCTTGAAGCTTTAAAGCAAGGTATTAAACATAATGATCCGTTTACTGTAGCTATTTTGGATATGCATATGCCAGGAAAAGATGGCATTATGTTAGCAGCTGAAATTAGGAATAATTCTTTATTTAATGATTTAAAATTAGTTATGCTAACATCTATGATGTTTAATGATAAAGATGCTATGCACAAATATAAGATATTTAGATCGTTACATAAACCTATTAAACAATCTAATTTATTTGATACTTTAATAACGATTTTTGAAGGTTCAACTGAACAATTAGAGGGAGAAATAGATAAAATAACAGATACAAGTAGAAATTCAGAAATTCCAGATCGTTCATATAGAGTTTTAGTAGTTGAAGATAATCCAACGAACCAAAAAGTGGTTAGTTATATGTTGAAACAGTTTAATTGTATAATAGATATTGCATCGAATGGTAGAGAAGCATTCAATATATTAAAAGGTACAAGTTATGATGTTGTATTTATGGATTGTCAAATGCCAGAAATGGATGGATTTGAAGCTACAAGGCGTATAAGAGAATATGAAAGAGATTACAATAAGCCACATTCACTTATTATTGCAATGACTGCAAATGCATTGCAAGGGGATAAAGAAAAATGTTTGCTATCCGGAATGGATGATTATATAGCAAAGCCTGTAAATCCAAAAGATATTCAATTCGCTTTTGAAAAATGGCTTTACAACCAATCAAAAGAAGAGATTAAGAATATAAAACCAGTGGTAGCACCAAATATTAAAGATGAAAATATAATTGAAGTAGAAGAAATTCATGTTGAGAAAACAGCAGAGGATAAAGAGTACGAGGAAAAAGCTAAAAAAATGGTAGCAAGAGAAGGAGATCCTGATTACATTGTTTTAGATGTTCAAAGATTGGAATTGCTTAAAGGTTTGGATGAAGATGATTCTAGTTTAATTGATGTTTTTATTCTATCTTATATTGAAGATGGCGAAAGGTTAATAAAAGAAATGGAAAAAGCATATGCTAACAAAGATCCGTTAGCATTAAAAGAAGCAGCACATGAGATGAAAGGGGGATCTGGAAATGTTGGTGCTAAAATATGCCAGTCTGTGTGCTATGATCTTGAAATGAAAGGCAGAAATTTGGATTTAACCGATGTCGACAAGTTATTAGAAAAATTAAAAGAAGAGTTTGAAAAAGCTAAAATTGCTTTGTCGGAATATCTAGCTGAAAATATTTGATTTATGAACTATTTTCATTATCTTTAAAATGTAAATTGGAGAAACTTTTATGATAAAGGATTTAAAAATCTTAATTGTTGATAATGATAAGATGGTTAGACTGCTTTTAAATAGATTAATATCAAAAAAATTTAAAGCCGAAGTATTAGAAGCAGAAGACGGTTTGCAAGCTTTGACTGTAATAAAAGAAAAAAAACCGCATATGATTATACTAGATATTACCATGCCAGTTATGGATGGTGTCGAAGTTATGCAAAATTTAAGAGCTTCTGAGGAATTTAAAGATTTACCTGTAATAATTATGTCATCTACTGATGAAAAAAATACAGTAATGAAACTAATTCAATTAAAAATTGCTGATTATATATTAAAACCTATTGATATTTCAAAAGCTTACGAAAGAATACAACGTGTATTGGATAAAATTGAAAGAGAATATTCTATTCCTAAACCTATACAAGTGGAACAGGAAAAAACTGAAACAAATAATGAGGAACAAATTGAAAAGAAAATTCTTATTGTTCATTCTGATGGAAATGTACGAGAAGAGTTAGGAAGTTTATTGGGCAATCAATACGAAATTTTTCAGGCTTCTACAGGAATTGAAGCATTACAAGCATTTTTGAAAAATAATATTCCTTTTGTTGTTATGGGAGATGGGATACAGCTAATTAACGAAATATTTTTAGCAAAAAAAATGATAGATAAAAATCCTAAAGTTAAGATTGTACATTTGTATACAAATTTTCCACCTACAACGCCAGAATTATTTGTAAAAATGATGCAATTAACGAATAATTTAAATGATGTAGCTACAACAATTTTAAATTCTTTTAATTAGATATGAAAAAACATATAATTATTTTATTTTTGATTATTAGTGAATTATCGCTAAGCTCCGTTAATGGGGGCTTTTCTTATTTATTGAGTAAAGGAAACATAAATGCGAATTCATTTTCTGATGTGATTAATGTTAAAGATACAATTTGGGCGGTATCAACAAAAGGTATTCATATAACACGTGATGGTGGCAAAAACTGGGAAAATTTATTTTTTGAGAATAAGAGTATTTCCGCTATTGCTTATAATAATTATAATAAAACAATATGGGTTGCCTTTGCCAATAATGTTATTATAGATGGGCAAAATTTACCAAATGGCTTAGGCCTTGCATATACTTCTGATTTTGGAAGAAGTTGGAATGAAATAAAACAACCAGTTGATAACAATTTTGATACTTTGGAAACTTATGGAATTAACACAATAAAAGCTTTACCTATTACTACAACAATTAATAATCTAATTTATGATATAGCTTTCACTAAAAATACTGTATGGGTTGCATCCTTTGCGGGCGGGTTGAGAAAATCTAATGATATGGGCAAAAGTTGGAAAAGAGTTGTTCTACCACCTGATTACTTAGATGGGATTAAACCTTCCGATACTTTAAAATTTTCTCTTTCACCTTCATCAGGTAGAATGGGATTGGAAAATAATTTAAATCATCGTGTATTTTCTGTTGCAAGTTTGAGTGATAGTATTGTTTGTGTTGGTTCAGCTGGTGGAATAAATATTAGCTTTGATGATGGAAATAGTTGGTTAAAAACAAATGCAACTAATAAAGTTTATGGCATATCTGGAAATTTTGTTGTGAGTATATTAGCTGATACAATAACTAATAATATTTACATTGCAAGTTGGAAAGCTGAAGGAGCAAACGAATTTAATGCTGTAAGCTTTACTTCAAATTATGGGAATACATGGAATATTGTTTTAAATGATATAAAAATTTACAACTTTTGTAAAGCAGGAAATGATATTATAGCAGTTTCCGAAAATGGTATTTATAGAAGTCAAAATTCTTTTAATTGGCAAAATTTAAATTATTTTTATGATGAGTCTAATAAACTTTACACTTTTGATAATAAGTTTTATGGATGTACTAGTATTAAAAAGAATGATACATTAGATATTTATTTTGCAGGTAATAGTAACTTGGTAAAGATAGAAGAACTGGATAATGGCACTATGTGGGATGGGAAATGGAAAATATATTTTGCTTCTGATGAAAATTTTAATGTAAATTCATCATATGCTTATCCCAATCCCTTTTCGCCTTCTATTGACCACTTGTTGAAAATAAAATATTCCACAAATGGAGAAACAAAGAAAGTATCAATAAGAATACTCTCTTTTGATATGCAGTTAGTTAGAACAATTATTCAAAATGCAGAGAGAGGAATAGGAAGTCATAATATATCAAATAACGAAATTATTGATTATTGGGATGGAAAAGATGATAATGGGAATTCAGTTGCTAATGGAACTTATTTTTATCGAATTGATATTGATGGTTATAAACCTATTTATGGTAAAATATTGGTAATAAAATGAAAAAAATTATATTAGTCATTTTAATATTCAGAATATTGTTAGCAAACGATCAGTTTAATGAATTGAGTAGTAAGGCTGGCAGTTTTTCTCGTATGGGATTTGGTGCATATGGGATGTCGTTAGGTAATGCTTCAAGTTCTTTAACAAATGGTTATGGTGAAGTATATTATAATCCAGCTCTGTCTGCATATAGTATAAACAATAAACTTAGCTTTTCTTATTCAGCGCTATCTCTTGATAGGAAATTAAATTTTTTATCTTTTACTAAGGTTTTTGATAAGCCATCAAATTTGAAAAAAAAGTTTAAGTTAAAGACTGCGTTTTCAGTAGGAATTATTAATTCTGGTGTTGATAATATTGAAGAAAGAAATAATGATGGTATTTTAACTGGGAAATTTTCAACTTCTGAAAATATATTCTTTTTGAACATTTCCAACCAGTTCAATGATAAATTTACTTTTGGATTAAATGTTAAATACCTTTATAACAAATTATATAAAGATATTAAAGCAGATGGAATTGGTCTTGATTTGGGCTTTTTATACCAAATTAATGATCAAATAAATTTATCCTATTCTATTGTCGATTTGAATAGTTCCTATAAATGGGATACCAGTCCCATATACAGAGAATATGGTGCAAATTATGAAGAAAAATTTCCAGTCTTAAGCAGATTTGGGTTATCATATATTTATAGTTATGATAATCTGGAATTTTTAGGCCTTGTGAATTACGAATATTCTCAATATACAAATTATTTAAAATTTGGGTTGGAAGCAGATTATAATAAAGTAGTTAAATTAAGATTTGGAATAGATAGATTAAATTTATCTAGCATTAATAATCCTGTCAAAGTTTCTTTTGGAATTGGTATCATGCAAAATTTATTTAATTATACAGTTGATTTTAATTATGGTTATATTATTGAACCATATTCTAGCGAAAATATTCACGTAATAGGTTTAAATATTATTTTATAAAAAATGAAATCATACGCTCAAATATATATACTTGTCTATTTTCTGACAAATCTAGTTTACAATAATTCTTTTGCACAAGATATTGAAATTGTAGAGACAAAAAATAAATCAAAAATCAATTTAAAATTATCAAATTTAAATAATTCCTTACAACAATTACTTGAAAAAGTAAATAGATGTGAAAAAAGATATTTATTTAACAAAGATAGTGTTATAATTCCTTTAACTGTAGATGAACTAGCGTATTCGTTATATCCATTGCAGTTAGAATTTTTAGAAAATGTAGGTAAGATTGTTTTTGTTGATCAGCAATATCAAATTTTTACTGCATACGAGAATAGAAAGCTTGTATATTGGGGACCAGTAAATAGTGGTAAAGTATCAACGCCAACACCTGAAGGTTTATATTTTGTAAATTGGAAGCATCCTAAAAGAATAAGTTCTATAAATCCTTCATGGATATTAAGATACAATATAAATATTGAATTAAAAGAAGGAATTGGTTTTCATCAGTATGCAATGCCAGGTTATCCTGCGTCACACAGTTGTATTAGATTATTAGTTAAAGATGCTAAATGGCTTTATGAATGGGTAGATTTATGGAAAGTTGCACCTGGTTTTGTTATAAAAAATAAAGGAACACCAATAATAGTATTTGGTAAGGCTAAAGATTTTAATCGACGAGAGTTGTATAATATTTATCGCAATAAAAAAGTACGTGATAAAGATTTGTTAGGAAGTATGTTTTCAAAATATAAAATTGAAATAATAAAAAATGAAAATGACCGTAAAAGTATAAAATAACGGAGAATAATATGTTAGAATTTTTAAAGAAATTTTTTCCTGATAAACATCAAAAAGCACTAAGTGAAATATATCCAATAGTTGATGAAATAAATAAAATTTATGAAACATTAAATGATTTATCCGATGATGAATTACGAGCAAAAGTTCAAGGATTAAAAGAGAAGATACAAAATGGAACTCAAAATTTAAGAGAAGAAATTCATAATCTTGAAGAACAATTAAAAATTGAAACCGACGAAGAGAAAGTATTAGATATTACAAATGTTTTGAAAGCAAAAGAGAAAGAACTTGATGAATTATATGAAGATATATTATGGGAAATCTTGCCAGAAGCTTATGCGATTGTTAAAGATACTTGTAGAAGACTTGTTGGTAAATCTTGGGATGTTGTTGGGCATACGATTACCTGGAATATGGTTCCTTATGATGTACAATTAATTGGTGGAATAGTATTACATCAAGGTAAGATTGCTGAAATGGCAACAGGTGAAGGTAAGACATTGGTTGCTACATTACCTTTATTTTTGAATGCATTAACAGGTCGAGGAGTTCACTTAGTTACTGTTAACGATTATTTAGCACGTAGAGATAGCGAATGGATGGGAGAGGTATTTAAATTTCATGGACTTACTGTAGGATGTATACAATCCCAAATGTCTAATAGTGAAAGAAGAAAACAATATCAATGTGATATTACATATGGAACAAATAATGAATTTGGTTTTGACTACTTAAGAGATAATATGGCCATTACTATTGAGGAAACTGTTCAAAGAGGCCATGTATATGCTATTGTGGATGAGGTAGACTCAGTTTTAATTGATGAAGCAAGGACGCCATTAATTATTTCTGGTCCTGTAGATAGTGATGATAGTCAATTTTATGAATTAAAGCCAAAAGTAGAAAGTTTGTATAAAAAGCAAATGCAATTAGTATCATCAATTGTTGCAGAAGCTGAGCAATTGTTGCAAAGTGAAAAGAAAGAAGAGCAATTTAGAGGTGGAGTTTTATTATTAAGAGCTCATAGAGGTTTACCAAGACATAAAAAGTTATTGAAGTTATTAAGTGAGCCTGCTTATAAGAGATTAATGCAAGAAACCGAAATGGAATATTTGCGGGAGCAGGCTGCAAGAATGCATGAAATTGATGATGAATTATATTTTGTTATTGATGAGAAAAATAATATTATTGATTTAACAGAAAAGGGGCGTGAAGAGTTAGCAAAAGGAACAGTAGAGGGAAAAGATTATTTTGTATTGCCTGATATTGGAACGGAAGTAAGTGTAATTGAAAATGATCATAGTTTAACTGTTGATCAAAAAATTCAAAAGAAAGAGGAATTGTATAAAACATATGCAACAAAAAGTGAAAGATTGCATATTTTGCAACAATTGTTTAAAGCTTATACTTTATTTGAGAGAGATGTTCAATATGTTGTTACTGAAGATAAAAAAATTGCAATAGTTGACGAGTTTACTGGGCGTATTTTACCGGGAAGAAGATATTCTGATGGTTTGCATCAAGCTATAGAAGCTAAAGAAAATGTACATGTTGAGCAAGATACACAAACACTTGCAACTATAACTTTACAAAACTATTTTAGAATGTACAAAAAGCTTGCTGGTATGACTGGTACAGCGGAAACTGAAGAAAATGAATTTTATGATATTTATAAACTTGAAGTAGTTGTAATTCCAACCAACAAACCATGTATACGTGAAGATTTAGATGATGCAATTTACAGAACAAAAAGAGAAAAATATAATGCTGTTATAAAGCAAATTGAAGAGTTAAGGAAAATTGGCCGCCCTGTGTTAGTAGGTACAGTTTCAGTTGAAGCTTCAGAAACTTTAAGTAGAATGCTTAAGAGAGTTGGTGTTCCGCATAATGTTTTGAACGCAAAACAACATCAAAGAGAAGCTGAAATTGTTGCTTTTGCTGGACAGCCTGGTGCTGTAACAATTGCAACAAATATGGCAGGTCGTGGTACAGATATTAAATTAGGAGCAGGAGTAGCTGAGAAAGGCGGTTTGTATATACTTGGTACAGAAAGACACGAATCTAGAAGAATTGATAGGCAGTTAAGAGGGCGTGCAGGGCGTCAAGGAGATCCCGGTACTTCGAAATTTTTTATATCTCTTGAAGATGATTTAATGAGGCTTTTTGGAAGTGATAGAATTACTCGCATAATGGAAAGAATGGGATTTGAAGAAGGGGAAGTTATTGAACATCCGATGATTACACGATCTGTTACTAAGGCACAAAAGAAAGTTGAAGAAAATAACTTTGCTATTAGAAAAAGATTGTTAGAATATGATAATGTAATGAATCAGCAAAGAGAAGTAATTTACAGTAGGCGAAGAAATGCAATTTTAGGTAATAGATTAAAATCTCAAATTCTTGAATATTTAGAAACATATTGTGAAGAAGTTGTAGATTTATTTTATGAGACGGCTGATGTAGAAGGATTAAAAGAAAAAGTATTACAGGATTTACTTGTGGGTGTTGAGGTCGTGCCTGAAGATTTTGCTAACAAAGATAAGAATATTTTAGTTGAAAAGATATTTAAAGCAGCCAAAGAATTTTATGAAGCTAAAGAATTACGCCTTGGTACAAATTTGATGGCTAATTTGGAAAGATATGCAACTCTTTCAATTATTGATGATAAATGGCGTGAACATCTTAAAAATATGGATGATTTGAAGGAAGGTATTAATCTTAGAGCTTATGGGCAGAAAGATCCACTCCTTGAATATAAAAAAGAAGCTTATGAATTATTTATGGATTTAATTGCGGATATTAGAAATCAAACATTATCTTTTGTATTCAAGGCATTTCCACATGTTCCAGAAGAAGTACAGGTACAACAGAAAAAGAAACCTAAAAATATGGTACAGATAAAAGAGGAAGCAGCCGCTTATAGTGGTGAAAGTCAACAACCTGTAAAAAGGGAGCCGATTAGAGTTGAAGAAAAGGTTGGTAGAAATGATCCTTGTCCTTGTGGAAGTGGTAAGAAATTTAAAAATTGTCACGGTAAATAACAATTTGATTGAGGCTGTCTTAAAAAAAAGGCAGCCTTATGTTATTTTATTGATATTTTAAATAGTTTTGTGATAGCATAATTAAAATTTATTATATTTGAAATCAGATATATTAAGATTTGTAAATTTTGGTTATGTATAGTTACGTGTGTGTGAATGTGTTATTTAATTATGGCCTAAGTCGCCCGCGTAAGCGGGCTCAAGCTTATACTGTCCGAGCTAAGTAATAAGAAAATTTTATTTAATTTATGAATTATGTTGTTCTTTTATGAAAAATACTTTTTATTTATATTTAAGATAATGAGAAATAATTATTTTTACATATTTTTTATTAGTTTATTTTTTGTTTCCTGTACATATTGGCAAGATTTTAATGCATATTTTAATTTATACTATAATGCATCTGAAATTTACGAGAAGACGGAAAAGGATATTTTTAACCAACAAAAGGATGTTTTCGATTTTATTGAGCCAAATCCGAGTGGTTCGGTGAACAGTAATCTGGTAAAAGTAATAGAAAAATGTTCTAAAATACTTCAAAATTATCCTTCGTCTAATATAACACCTAAAGCTATATTGTTGACTGGTAAGGCGTTATACTATCAGACAAGTTTTGTTAGGGCTAAGAGGAAATTTAATGAGTATTTATATCAGAAAATTGAGAGAGATGATTCATTATACGCGGTATATTGGTTAGCAAGAACTGATTTGAGGCTTGGGAATTATATTGAAGGGATAGAGAAATATAATTTACTACTGGAAAATAAGGAATTATCTAATAGGTTAAAGGCCGAGATATTTTATGATTTGATTAAGTATTATAAATATAGGAATGAAAAATCCAATCTTGTAATTAGCTTGAATCAATTTATTGAGGTCTCGGATAATGACAAGTTATTAAGTAATGCGATATTTTATTTATGTAAAATTTATTATGATGATCAAGAATATGATAAAGTTATTAATTTACTAAGTCGAATTGATAATTATAATCCAACCGTAGAATTAGCATTTCATTCGAAAATTTTGATTATAAAAGCGCTTTATAATACCAATCGTCAGTTGCAAGCATTGGAGCAACTTATAAAATTGAGGAAAAATGTTTTGTATACACAATATTATTCTGAAATAGATATTGAAATAGCGAATACAAAATTAGCACTTAAGGATTACAAAGCAGCATTTTCGCAATATAAAGCAATTGATACACTTTATAAGAATACTCCATCGGCTGGATTGGCAAATTTCCAAATTGCAAAATTATATGAAGGTACATTTTTAAACCTTGATTCAGCATTTATATATTTTGAAAAATCAAGCAAAATGATATTACCGAAAGAGTTATTAGATACAGTTTCATATAAACTTGGGATGTATACAAAGTACTCAACATATCGAAAAAATATAAAAGAATTGTATAATATTTTGGCGATTAAAGATACAATTTCACAATTAGAAAGGATATGTGATACAACGTCACAGCAATATAATAAAAGTGATACAGCATCACATAAATTAGCTAAGTCCAAGATACAATCTTTATCTAATAATCTCCTTGTGATAAAATATAAAAATGCTAACGAAGATAGTTTATATAATTTAATTGGCGAAAACTATTTTGAATTATCACAAATATTTGAGAATGATTTGAAGATTTTAGATTCAGCAGTATATTATAGAAACATAGTGAAGGATAGATTTAAGAGCTCCAGAGTATATCCAATTAATTTATACATGTTAGGATTGAATGCTGAAAAGCAAAATAAAAAAGATGAAGCTGACAGTCTATATTTATTTATCTATCGAAATTATCCTAAAACACAAATAGCTAATGCAGCTGCAAAAAAATTAGGAATAAATGAATATATTATTGATAAAGATTCTGCGGCATACTATTATGAGAATGTATTGAATGATGATAGTTATAAAAAAATAGAAGCATATAAGAAAATTGTAAAAAATTATCCCAAGAGTATATATGCAGTAAAATCGTTGATAAGTGTAGGATGGATTTATGAAAATGAATTAAATAAGAAAGATTCGGCATATGTTTATTACAAATCAGCAATAATGAAAAATGAGAATTTGGTACCACAAAGAGTAAAAAATAAAGTAGATATGTATGATAAATTTTTGTCTAAATCTACTACAGATACGGTTGCATTGGCGTTAGGAAATGTGAAAGTTCCAAAGACTCAAATTACGCAAGTAGAAAGTAATGAAAAGACTGAAACTAAAAATGAAACTGATGAAATTACTAAAATGCAATTTGAAATGAATAAATTTGATATAAGAACAACATTAGAAAGAAGAAAAAAGAGAACAATATGGTAAAAGAAATTATATTTTTAGCAATTTTAATTTCTTGGAGTTTTGCTACACCTAATGATACATTGATTGTAAGATTAAAAGATATTGATCCAACAATTTTACAAGATGTACGTTATGCGACACCAAATAATTTTACTGGGAAAATATTGTATAAAAATAAGGAAATATATTTAAGGTATGCTGTTGCATGTTCATTGAAAAAAGTGAATGATTATTTAAAAGAGGAATATGGCTATAGGTTAGTAGTATTTGATGGTTATAGGCCATTGAGCGTACAAAAAATAATGTGGGAGATTTTTCCTAACAGTGATTATGTTGCTAATCCTGCCAAAGGCTCGAAGCATAATAGGGGGGCATCTGTTGATGTATCTATAGTAGATAAGAATGGTCAACCTTTGGATATGGGGACAGAATATGATGCTTTTAGGAAAGAAGCAAAAGCATATTATAAAAATTTACCAAAAAATGCATTAAAAAATAGAAAAATTTTGCAAGAAGCTATGACAAAATTTGGTTTTAAGGTTATGACATCGGAATGGTGGCACTTTGATTATAAGGATTGGGAAAGATTTAATATTATAGATTATATTCCAAATGAAAATTGATAAAATATTAAAAAAATTTGACTTATTGAAAATTTTTAATTAAATTTGTAGTTCTAAAAAATATTTTCAACAGGAGAATAATAAAATGTACGCAATTGTAAATATAGCAGGACAACAAGTAAAAGTAGAAGAAGGAAAATATTATTTTGTGCCTAGATTATCAGCTGAAAAGGATGCTGAAGTAGTATTTGACAAAGTATTATTAGTTGATAATGAAAATAATGTTAAAGTTGGTGTTCCAACAATAGAAGGTGCAAAAGTTTCAGCAAAAGTACTAGAACATTTAAAAGATGAAAAAGTATTAGTATTCAAGAAAAAAAGAGTTATTTCTTATCAAAAATTGAATGGACATAGACAATACCTTTCAAAAATATTAGTTACAAAGATTGAAAATTAAGAGGAAATAAAAATGGCTCATAAAAAAGGTCAAGGTTCATCTCGTAACGGTCGCGATAGTAATGCGCAGCGACTTGGTGTAAAAGTTTTTGGCGGACAAAGAATCCATGCAGGTAGCATAATCGTTCGTCAAAGAGGAACAAAATTTCATCCTGGTAAAAATGTAGGTAGAGGAAGTGACGATACTTTATTTGCTTTAGTTGATGGTATCGTAAAATTTGAATATGGAAGAGGAGACAGGAAATTCGCAAGTGTTTATCCAGTTGAGGGATAAAAATTAAAAGCTGCTTAAAAAGCAGCTTTTTTTATTTTGAATTGAAAAAAAAATATTTTAATTTACATTTTTACATAAAAAAAATAGGGAAATGTTATGAAAAAAATTACAGTTATTGGTGCAGGAAATGTTGGTGCAACAACTGCACAAAGAATAGCAGACAAACAATTAGCCGAAGAAGTAGTGTTGGTTGATATAGTGGAAGGTATTCCACAAGGAAAAGGTTTGGATATGTGGGAAAGCTCTCCTGTTGAAATGACAGATACAAAAGTTATAGGAACTAATTCATATGAGCCAACAGAAGGTTCTGAATTGGTTGTAATTACTGCTGGAATGGCAAGAAAACCTGGCATGAGTAGAGATGATTTATTACAAATTAACAAAAAAATTGTTCAAGAATGTACAGAAAAAGTTGTTAAAACATCACCACAAGCAATTATAGTTGTTGTATCAAATCCTTTAGATGTTATGGCTTATGTAGCATGGAAAGCAAGTGGCTTTGAGAGAAATAGAGTAGTTGGTATGGCTGGTGTGCTTGATACAGCTAGATATAAATTGTTTATTGCTGAAAAATTAGGCGTATCAATAAAAGATATACATGCAATGGTATTAGGTGGCCACGGTGATGATATGGTTCCATTGACAAGATTAACAAATATTTCTGGTATACCTTTAACAGAATTTTTACCACAAGAAGAAATTGATAAATTAGTTACAAGAACTAGAAACGGTGGTATCGAAATAGTTAACTATTTGAAAACTGGTAGTGCTTATTATGCTACATCATCTGCTGTTGTTGAGATGGTAGATGCAATTGTTAAAAATAGAAAGCGAGTACTTCCTTGCTCAGCTTATTTGGATGGAGAATATGGTTTGAAAGGTATGTTCTGCGGTGTACCTGTTATTTTAGGTAGAAATGGTGTTGAAAAGATAATAGAAGTCAAATTAACAGATGCAGAAAAAGCAGAATTGACAAAATCTGCAAATAGTGTTTTCGAAAATATTAAAAAACTTGATATGTAAGATTTCATTAAGGTTGATCATATAGGCAGGCGAGCGTAAGCGAGCTTGCCTTTTTTCTTTTATAAAAAAAGTATTCATTGGCTCGGACAGTGTAAGCATAAAGCTCGAAATATTTTTTATCCAAAAATTTTATCGATTTATTATTTTTGCTAACTTATCATTGATAAGCTTAATATATACAACAGAATAAAATAATCTTAAATATATAAAAACTTCAATATTTTTAATTATTTTTGCGCTTATAAAATATATTGGTTATTTACACTTTAGCAAAAAAGCTATTATTTTTATTTTCAAATAAATCATCATAATTATTATCAAAGTAATAATGCATATAATTGTTAGGAACTTTATTAACATCAGATACATTTAATAATAGTTTAAATTGAATATGGTAGTCTCCATATGGAAATACTTTATTAGATATCTCACCATCAATAACATTTTCAAACATTCGGGAAAATCCATCGATTTTTCTATATGCATCGGAGTGTTCTGTACCTTTTGGATCAACAAATAAAATTTTATATTCACTTCCTTTTTTCATCCAAAAAATAAAATCAGGTTTAAATTTATCAATTCTGTTCGTCTTAGGATTATAATATGGGATATAAATTTGATCCAAAGTTTCATCTAGTTTTGAGAAAAACCACCAATCAAATTGTTTGAAGGAATTATTTTCTTGTTGCAAATAATTTTCTAATTTATTTATAAAATCTATTTCGCTTTTATGTTTAATTATATGTTGGATAAAATCAGCTCTTTCCGCATCTGTTAATAGCATAGGTATATAATAATGATTAGCAATATATATAATCTTTATTTTTTCATTAGTAGAATATGTACTTTCTGCTTCTTTTACAATACTTGTGGACAAGTTTTCTAATTGTGAAGTATATTCATCGATATTAATTTCTTTTTTCTCTAATTTTTCTTTTAACTCTTTTTTTAATCTATCTTTATCCTTTGCATTCTTAACTTTTTCGATTTTTTGTCGTAAAGAATTTAACTTATCAGCAGTAATGCATATTCTTTTAAAGTGTATTATTTCATCACCAAGTTTTTTAAATGTTTGAAACTCTTTTGTTTTATTTGAAAAATGCTTAAATATATTTTGTAATAAAAATTCTGGATTATTGATTTTTAATTGTTCATTTGTTTCGATAAAATAATCATTTTTATGCCCATTAAAACCTGCTTTTATTTTATTTAATACTCTAACATCACAATCATACTTGCTTAATGCAACTTTTTCATTAATATATATAAAATAATTTTTTACCATTTCATAATCATCGGGATGAATAGGATATTTAACAATATCTTTTTCTTCGACAATGATTTTGTCTGAAACGCGATAAATAGGAATAAGTAAATCTTTGCCCTTAACAGCAGGATTAATTTCAAACAAAACACCAAGAATAACTTCGGGCTTTTCTTGTTTTAATGTTTCTACAACTTCTTTTAAGTTATCTGCTTTTGTTCCAAAAACAAATAAACTTTCAAGAGGTTCGATATAATCTTTTATTTTGTTAAAAATATCATTATCTATTTCTTGATTATTATAAAGGTAAACAGCTCTTCTTCGTTTATTTGGCAATGGTTCTATTCTTACTCCTCGCCCAATAGATTGAAGCACAAATTTTTTTGCATCTGTGCCTTTTCCAATATTGATAAACAAAATTATATTTGGTCTATTGCTGTCCCATCCTTCGTAGAAAGAACGAGAGCCCATTAATA
>DAOSVM010000007.1:0-89475 GCA_035379625.1 Ignavibacteriales bacterium
TTAAATAAGATAGTTTGATATTTAATATAGCTGCTTGTATAGTATCCAATCTCATGTTAAAACCGGCGATTTCGTGATCGTATTTTTTATCAATTCTGCCATGATTTCGTAGTGATTTTATAGTCATAGCGATATTAAAATCATTAGTAACAACAGCGCCAGCGTCACCAAATGCTCCTAAATTTTTTCCGGGGTAAAATGAAAAAGTAGCGGCTTTTGATAATTGCCCGGGGGTAATATTATTAAAAGAAGCGCCGTGTGCTTGTGAAGCATCTTCTATAATTGAAATATCGAATTTTTTTGCTATTTCGTTTAATTTTTCTATATCAGTCATTTGTCCATAAAGATGAACCGGGATAACTGCTTTTATTTTATTATCAGAATTTAGTAAATATTCAACTTGTTCAATATTGATAAGTTGGTTATCTTTATTACAATCTACAAAAACTACTTGGGCACCAACAGCTAAAACGGCTTCAGCTGTTGCAATAAAAGTGTTTGTGGGTACAATAACTTTGTCGTTATTTCCAATTTTTGATGCCTTTAAAGCTAAAATTATTGCATCTGTTCCATTAGCACAGCCAACACAGAATTTGTTTTTTGTAAAATTAGCATAATTTTCTTCGAAATTTTCTAATTCTTTTCCACCTATAAAGTTAGAATTTAATATCAATTCATTTATTTTTTCTTTAATTTGGGATAAGAGGTTATTGTCTTTTATTGTTATGTCCATTAATGGTATTTGCATAATTTAGCTAAAATTTATTTAAATGATTTTCTTTGATTATATAATATTTTTTACCATCAATAATGATATAAGGTGGTTCAAAATTAGAATGAGTTGTAGCAAGTATATGTTTTTCAATCGTTTTTTTATCGGAGGATAAATCAATAATTTTAATTTCTTTAATTTCATCTCTTTTGTGAAATTCTGTCTTTGCTTTTATTGAAGATTGTGGAATAGGAACAATTTGACCATCAAATATTTTTTTTATATTGTCTTCAAAAAGTTTTAAACTGTATAACTCTGTTAGATAAAACAATTCTTCTACTGTAATACCTTTAGGTATCGGAAAGCGTAATTGAGCTAATATATCCCCATTATCAATTTTTTCATCCATAATATGCAATGTTGTACCAAACTCAGTATCTTCGTTTAAAATTGCAAATGAAAATTGATTACAACCTCTATATTCAGGAAGAGGAGCCATGTGTAAGTTGATATTTAATTTTTTTGCAATAGAAAGATGATTTTTTTTCAGAATACGATCATATTGAACAGAAATAATAAAATCAATATCATTAAAATTTAAGATATCATCTAAATTATTGTAATATTTAATTCCGTATTTTTCGGAAATATGTTCGAAGTAAAAATTAAATTTGGATTTAGTTTTTAAAAATATGGCTTTAATATCAATATTATAATTATTAAGATTTGATAGTAAGTGTAAATAAATATTTAAACCGACGTTTTTATCTAATAATAAGATCAAATTATATCTCATTATTTTCCCAATTTACTGCGTAAAGGTTTATATCTTAGAAATACTTCTTTTCCAGTTTCAGCTGATTCATATATTGCGTTAATTAATTCAAGTGATTTTATTCCTTCCAAACCATCAACAAGAGCTTTTCTTCGATGATTAAGATTTTCAACAATATTTTTATAAAATCTTGTGTGTCCAAAACCATATACATTGGGTGGATTTTCATAATAATTTTCAAAAAGATGTTTTTTTTCAATTTCATCCATATCTATGAAATCGCAAGATGTTATTTTATTAACTGCAAAGCCACCAATCACCATATGACCTTTTTCTCCTAAAATTGATAATGAACCCTCAAGATCATAAGGACGGGCACAAGTTGTTGCTTCAATAATTCCTAAAGCACCAGAGGTGAATTTTACAATTGCAACAGCAGTATCATCAACTTCTATATTTTGTAAAAAAGTAGCACTTTTAGCAAATACAGATAATGGCTCTCCCATTGTGTATAATAACAAATCTACATGATGAGATGCTTGATTTGCCAAAACTCCTCCATCATATTTCCAAGTACCACGCCATTCATCCATATCATAATACTCTTGAGTACGAGACCATCTAACTCTTACAGTTCCAAGAAAGATTTTACCAAATCTATTAGTATTTATATATTCTTTTAATTTCATAACTGGTAAATTGAAACGATTTTGTTTAACTACAAATAACTTTACACCATAATTATCGCAAATTTTTATCATTTCTTCAGCATCTTCAAGAGCTAATGCCATAGGTTTTTCAACTATTATGTGTTTTTGATAATTTTTTACTATATCAATTGCGTGATCAGCATGTAATCCACTTGGTGTCAATATACTAACAATATCAATATCTGGATGATTTTTTAGCATATCATGATAATTTTCATAATATTTTACATTATTTTTTTCACCAGCTTCTTTTGCTCTATTGATTTGATTATCACATACAGCAACCAATTCAAGCTTCTTATTATTTTGGATAGCAATAAGATGATTTTTTAAAATCCTACCACATCCTACAATTGCAATTTTAATTTTTTTGTTTTCCATATTTAAACTTGAATATTGTTCTAATTATTGTATATTACTTAAAAATTTTGAAATGATTAAATTATATAATTGTTCGGGAAATATTTTTTTTAATGTTTCATTAAAGTTATAAAAATCCTTAACAACTGCAAAATTCAAAGAATAATTAACGTAGTCATTGATTAAGTTTTCATCAAAATTATATTGTAATAGATAAACAAGAAGATAGGCAGATAAATAATAATGACATATATAATTTTCGTTTCCAGGTAATTTATATTTTAATAATTTATAAAATAAATCACGGATAATCAAAAATTTATCTTGGTCTGTTTCAACAGAAAAACCTATTGCTTTATAAAGTTTAAAGAAATTTTCTGAATTAAAATATTTTGCAATTATAGTATTGATTTCATCTTGTGATTTTTCATTAACACAAAGTTGGTCATCTCTGCTTATTTGAACGCCTAAAAAATCTTTTATTAGTTTTGCCTTGTGGCCATTTATACAAAATCTAAAAGCAAAATCTAAATCACCAGCAACTAAATAGCTTTCGTCAAAAAAACCTATTTTTTCGTGTATTGATTTCCGCCACATATTTTGATGGCAAAAGGGATAGAATTGATATATGGTACGATTATCAAATTCTGGATAATATATTTTTTTTTCGTTGATATGTTTTTCATAAGGTTGATTTATTATTTTTGATAAATAATGATAGTGATACACTAAATCTATTTCAGAATTATTTTCTAACTCATCGAACATTATTTTAAGCGCATCGAAGCGATGTATATCATCAATATTTGCATTGGTGATATAATTTCCACTCGAATACTTTATACCTCTATTCCAAGCTTTATACAGACTTTCTCGTTCAGCAGTTCTGATGTAATGAATATTTTTATATTTTTTTTGGAAATTTAAAATAATATTTTCAGCATTATCGGATGAAGCTGAATCAACTATTATTATTTCTAATAAGTTTTTTTTATATAAGGTTTGGTTTATTAAATCATTTATACAATTTTCTATAAATAATTTCCCATTATAAACAGATACAATGGCACTTACCAAAGTTGCTCCTTAAGATTTTTGATAGGATTAAGATATGGTGCAAGCAAATTATTAAATTGTAAATTTAAATTATCGATATCTTTGTCTAAATTTAAATTAAAATTTTTAAAAATTCTAAATGTTTCTAAATCATAATAATTACAACTATTATAGATAAATTTTAAGAACAAAAAATTTGTTATTATACCAACTATTTCTGAGGTATCACAATTGCTTTTATCTAATTTTTCAAATATAAATTTGTATTTAGTTAAATAATTATATACTTCATTTGAACTATGTTTTGTAGAATTATAAATTATTTCAAATAGATATATGAGCTTTGAGTACAGAAAGGTTTTATCCCAATTTTCTAGGTGTTTTAAATGGTAAATAGGTAAAGAAGCACAAGAAAGAATTTTTTTATTATTTATTATACCAATAAGTTGAAATAAGTAATCCCATGCAACACAACCAAGGTAAAAATTAGTTCTTGGTATAATCTTTGCAAAATTATGATTTAACAAAAAAAAGTCAAAACCATATTTATAAGGTATAGCTGTAAAAATGTTATCACTATAATCATGACGTGATGCAATTGTTAAATCATAATTATTAGCTGTATATAGAAATTTATTCCATTCATTATCTGTATAGTTAAAAAAGGCTATATCTGCATTAATAATAACATAATGATTATTAGGGTCATCAATTATTAATTTTAGGAAATTATCAATTGGTACATATTTATTTGTATCATCAATGGGGATTATCTCAACAAAATCGAATGTATTTTTAATAGTATCTATTTCCCTTATAGGATTTAAGGAAATAATCTTTTTTGCGTAATCTTTCCAAGTAGAAATACATTTGTAAATTACATCGAGACGAAATGGTGGAATTGAAGTTAAAAATATTGGATAATAAGAATTCATTTTTTTTATTTTTTTTTGAAATATTTATCAAAAATTATTCCAAAAAAGTTTTTTATAATAGAAAAATAATTGTTAATTTTGTAATCTTTATAATAAATTTAAGGAATAACATGTTAACCTTAGCAATTTTAAAGCCAGATTGTGTAAAAAATGGTCATACAGGAAAAGTTATTGACCGCATCCTTCAAGCAGGATTTAAGATTAGGGCTATGAAATTAGTCCATTTAAATAAAGAACAAGCAGAACAATTTTATCAAGTTCATAAAGGCAAGCCATTTTTTGAAGGATTAATTGAGTTTATGACAAGTGGTCCATGTATTCCAATGGTTTTGGAAAAAGATAACGCTATTGAAGATTATAGAAAATTAATTGGAGCAACAGATCCTTTAAAAGCAGATGATGGTACAATAAGAAAAGATTTTGCAAAAGATAACAAAGAAAATTGTGTACACGGTTCAGATTCCGAGGAGAATGCAAAAATAGAAATTTCATTTTTCTTTAATTCATTAGAATTATTTTGATAGCTCAGACGGTGTAAGCATAAAGCCCGTGCGCCGTGAAGGCGCAAGGGCGGGCTAACGCCCAAATATATATTTTACTAATTAAACCATATCTTACATAATATCAACAACATACAACATTTATGAATCTACCAAAATAACTATTGATTGAAAAATTTCCAAAGTAATATCATACTTTAAAAGTATTAAAATATTTTCGTAATTACGATATAATTATATTTTCGATATATTGACTTTTCTTAAAAATATATTTGTATTTGCAATATAATTGCATATACGATATATCAGTATTCTATAATAATATATTTGCGAAGACAATATAATTGTAATTACGATATAATTGAAAATACAATTATATTATAAAAAAATTGCATCAATTGTAAGCTGCTACGTATTTGGGGAAGATTTGAATATTAAAGTAAGAAAGCATCACGTTATAAAAGGTGTCGAAGAAAAAATTTTAGCGGGCCGTTCCGGCCCGCTGCCCCTTGCAGCTTTCTTCAAGCTGCAAGGGGCTTAAGCTTACATTGTCCGAGCCCATAAATAAAAAAGCTCCCTTTTGATGAGAGCTTTGTTGATTTTGAGGCGGCTGTCGGATTCGAACCGACGAATGAGAGTTTTGCAGACTCTTCCCTTAGACCACTTGGGTAAACCGCCATATGTAATAAAAAAATCCACTTTCGTGGATTTGTAAGCAGATTGTTAGGTTCCTGTTTTTAATGAGTGAGCGGGAAACGGGACTCGAACCCGCGACATCAACCTTGGCAAGGTTGCGCTCTACCAACTGAGCTATTCCCGCATGTCATATTTTTCAAAATTTGAAATACTAATATACAATATTTTTTGCCAAAATGCAAATAATTTTTATGAGATATGGAAAGAATTTATTAATTTTTTTAAGTTATCAACTCGACTGAGGTAGTAAGATAAATCAATATCCTTATTTTTAATAACTGCTGCAATAACAATTAAACAAGCCCTGAGTGACTCTATCGTATCGTTGGTAATAGGTAATGTGTTTTTGAAAATTAATTCTAATGTTGTACTGAATGTATTTTGAATATTTGCTAATACTTCAAATTTATGTTCTTCTATTTCTTCTTCTATTTTTTTTGCTTCTTCAACAGCTTCCATCAATTCATTTAAATCAATACTTTGTTGGTAAAGTCTTGTTAAAAATTCATCATAATATTTTATTTGTTGTATAATTCTTTTTTCAAATTTTTTATATTCAGGATTTTCAACTGTTTCAATATTTTTATTAATAGTTTTGGTTTCAATTTCCAAATTATTTTCTTCTTTATATTCTATTTCTAATCCAGGCAAAAGGATATCCTTAAGTTTATTTAAATCAACTTTGTTTAAAAAATTTAAAAGATCATAAATTATTTCATTGGTTTGTTTTTTAAAATGTTCTGAAATATTAATAAATTGTAGTTTTGGGGAGGAAATATACTCATAAGCATGTTTTAACTTTAAAGCTAAAGCAGAGATTTCAGAGATTTTCACTAATTGTTGAAAATCTGCTTTTAAATCGTTGGAAGTTTCTAAATAATTACAAAAATAATAAAGTAGACTTTCTTGCTCTTTATTTAACTTTAAAAAAGTTGCAGAATATTGTAAAAGTTGCACTAAATACATTCTTTTAAAGTTGCTATCGCTGTTACTCATAAACTCTTTTAATCCTTTTGCTAATTCCACAAGTTATTTCGTACGGAATAGTATTGATAATATTACACCAATCCCAAGCTGTGATAGATTTATCTTTGTCTTCGCCAAGTAATATTACTTCATCATTTAAATTTATATTCAATTCATTTCCAATATCAAACATTATTCTATCCATACATATTGTTCCAACTTGATTATAATATTTATTTTTGATAATACATTGCATTTTATTGGTTAAAAGTCTGGATAGTCCATCAGCATATCCTAAAGGGAGTGAAATTATTCTGGTTTTATCAGTCGTGTAATATCTTCTTGAATAACTAATTGGCTGTGCTTTTTCAAATTCTTTTATAGTATCTACTTTTGAAATTAATTGCATTACTGGTTTAAGTTGTATCGAATCGTGAGATCTTAAATCTGGTTTATAACCATATAGTATCATTCCGGGTCTTACCATGTCATAATATGCTTGTGGAAAATTTAAAATTGCCCCACTATTTGCAGCATGTACAATACCAATATCAAATTTGGGCTTTAGTGTGGAAATGATTGAATTAAATATTTCGATTTGTTTTAATGTAAAATCATCTTCCGGATTATCTGAACAAGAAAAATGTGTATAAATTCCATTTACTTTTATATTTTTAATTTGATTTAATTGTTCAAAAAATTCTAATGATTGAGAAGGGAAAACGCCAATTCTGCCCATTCCAGTATCAAATTTTACATGAACATTTAATTGGTTTTGAATATTTTTTAAAAATTCTAATTGTTCAAAAGAATGTACTGTTGCATTAAGATTATACTTGATAAATAAATCAATTTCATCGAAATCAATTGGAGAAAAAACCAAAATTGGTAAATCAATACCAGCATTTCTTAGCTCAATAGCTTCATCAAGAATAGCAACTGCAAAATAATCTGGGGTAGTTTCAGGATTGCTTAGCATAAATTTAGCGAGTTCAACAGCACCGTGCCCATAAGCATCGGCCTTTATAACGGCCATTATTTTACGAAAGTTTATTTTATTTTTAATATTTAAATAGTTATATTTGAAGTTGTTTAAAATAATTTTTGCGTAAGTATTTCGCATTTGAACCAGCTATTTTTTAAAATGTAATAAAATACAAAATTATAAATTTTTCAATAAATATCAAATATAAAAAGGGGAAATATGATAATTTTAACAACGCCATCAATTGAAGGCAGAGAAATTGAAAAGTATTTGGGCGTGGTTTCTGGTAATGCCGTTTTAGGAACAAATATTTTCCGAGATATTTTTGCTGGTATAAAAGATATTGTTGGTGGAAGAATGGGGCAATATGAAGATGTACTTGAAAAAGCTCAAGAGTTAGCTATTGAAGAAATGAAAGAAAAAGCTGAAAAATTAGGTGCTAATGCAATTATAGGGGTTAATATAAGTTTTAATACAATAGGGCAGGCCAGTAGCATGCTTATGGTTAATGTTGTTGGCACTGCTGTTTTAATTAAATAAATAAAATAGGAGAAAAGAATGTTAAACAAAAAAGAAGTTTTGAACAAAACAATTGAACATATCGATATTAAAAAATATAATGTAGTTCCGATGATTGAAGATTTCTCAAAAATGGCGTTTCAAGCGAGAAATCTCAGTAACGCGGCACAAATTTTTGATATGATGTTAAAAGATAAAGATTGCACTGTAATTTTAACATTAGCTGGTAGTTTATTTAGTGCAGGATTAAAACAAGTTGTTGTTGATTTAGTTGAAAATAATATGGTAGATGCTATTGTATCAACTGGTGCTATAATTGTTGATCAAGATTTCTTCGAAGCTTTAGGCTTCAAACATTATATTGCTCCTGCGCCTTACTACTACGACGATAACGATTTACGAGAAATTGCCATTGATAGAATTTATGATACTTATATTGATGAAGATGAATTAAGAGTTTGTGACGAAACAATGTATAAAATAGCAAATTCTTTAGAGCCAAGACCATATTCATCAAGAGAATTTATTTACGAAATGGGCAAATATTTGGAAGCTAATGGTGGACCAAAATCGGAAAGTTCTGTTGTATGGTCATGCTATAAGAAAAATGTTCCAATATTTGTACCAGCTTTTTCAGATTGCTCTGCAGGTTTTGGTTTGGTTATGCATTTACATGAAAAGAAAGATAAATATATGAGTATCGACTCAGGAAGAGATTTCTATGAATTAACACAAATAAAATTAAATAGCAAAGATACAGGCTTGTTTATGATAGGTGGAGGTGTGCCAAAGAATTTTACGCAGGATATAGTTGTAGCAGCAGATATTTTAACAGAAAACGCTCCTATGCATAAATATGCTATCCAAATTACAGTAGCAGATGAAAGAGATGGCGCATTATCCGGATCAACATTAAAAGAAGCTTGTTCATGGGGAAAAGTATCTAAATCATATGAACAAATGGTATTTGCAGAAGCCACAATAGCTATGCCCTTAATTGCTGCATACGGTTACCACAAAGGAAGTTGGAAAGATAGGCAACCAAAAGAATTTCAAAAATTATTTAATAAATAAAAAATTAAAGCCCCTTAATTGGGGCTTTTTTAAAAATATTATTTATAAAATTAATGCTCTATAGCTCGGACAGTATAAGCTTGAGCCCGCTTACGCGGGCGGGCTAACGCCTAAAAATAGAAAAAAATCAATTGCTTAACAAATTAGTATAAAAAACTTTTTCAAAAAATTATAATCATCAAACAACATTCAAAATTATACTTATAAAATTTTAAACTTTCAAAAAAGCTACTTTTTTAGTTATTATATTTTATTAACATTTTACTTGAATAAATAAGCTGCTTTATTCAAATCATTCATATTTTTAATAGGATTTTCTGGAGTTAAATATTGAGCTAAAAACTTATAAATTTTTATTCTTATTTCACGAGCTTGTTTGGTATCAATTCTATCAAAAGAGTGTCCACCTGGCATATCTTTGAAAATTTCATATTCAAATTTTTTGTTATTTGCCTTTAATGTATTTATAAGGTTCAAAACTTCAATATAATAAACATCATCATCATTTGTATTTGTATGTATTAATAATGGTTTCGAAAGTTTTTCAGCGTGAAAATATGGTGATCTTTTTAAGTATTCAAAAATATTTTCTTTAGCGGTTTGCCCAATATGATATTCAGCAGAAAATAATTTACGATATGAATCATCGCTATATCCCATCCGCATAACCAAATCACTAACCGGAACGCCCGCAAAACCAACAGCATAATCATCTGGATAATTGAATAGATTCATAAGAGTAATCATTCCACCGTGAGACCAACCAACTATGCCAACTCTTTTTGAATCAACAAAATCATAATTATCAATTACAAACTTTTTAGCATACAAACAATCTTCGTTTTCCAAACCACCATAATCAATACTCTCATAAAAATCTTTACCGTAACCAGTGCTACCGCGATATTCTGGAGCAACAACAATATAACCTTGTGATACAAGTTCGCGTACAATATGTGTGTAGTAAGTTGTAAAATCAGCGTGTACACCACCGTGTGGAAAAACAATTAGTGGGTATTTTTTCTTGTAATCAATATTTTTTGGTATGAACAAATAAGTCCAAAATTTTAGTGGATTCTTCGCCCCCATAGCATCGGTATTTTTAACATTAGCTTTTGGTGGTCCATAAATAAACAACTTGTCAATAAAAGCAACATCCCCTACACGATTAAACCATAAATTATCATCAATTAGTTTTTGCATCTCATCCAATCGATGATAAATACTTTGCATTTGCGAAATAATTGTATTGTTAATATTATTGTCCTGTGCATAAATAAATCCACAATACAATATCATTGTAAATATGAAAATATTTTTCATTTTAAAACCCCGTCTTTCTATTAATTAAAACTTTATAATCTCCTAGTTCAGTAAAATCATATTTCTTATAAAGTGCAATTGCAATCTTATTATTTTCATTAACTTCTAATTTTATTTGTCTTTTATTCTCAGATGCAATATTTATGATTTTTTCCATCAAAAGATGTGAAAGTTTTTTATTTTGATAAAGTGGATCTATGGCAAAATGATGTAAGTACATTCTTCGGCCATCATCTGTTAACCACGCAGTAGCTATAAGATTATCAGCATCGTATAAACCGTATAAAACACCGCCATATTTAAAAGTACTAACAAGAACTTCAAATGAATCGCCCCTTTCTGGATTTTCAATGCCAGTTTTTTGCCATATAATTTTGGCTTTATGAAATTCGCTTTTAGTTTTAATTTTTTTTATTTCCATAACTTCACTTGTTTTTAAGCAATTTAATGAAATTTTAAAAATTAAAAAAAATAAAATGGCATAATATTTGATAATTGATGTAAAAACTTAGGTTTACCATGCAACTCAAAATTAATAATTACAAAATAAATCAAAATAATTTAAACGAGTTGACTTATATAAACGATAAAAAAGAGGTTGCAAAAAAAACAGACCAACAATCAGCTCCAACACGAAAAAAAGATGAACTAGTTCTATCTGAAGAAGCAAAAAAATTATTGGAAAATAAAAACAAAATCAATCCCGGCGATAGCCGATTTAAACCACTTTTTGAACGTTACGGCATAGATACAACTCACGAATTAAGTTTACTGATTTACATTGATGGAAAAGTAGTTGTAACTAATAACCATCCGGATAAAGGTAAAATAGAAGCTTTATTGAACTCTGACAATGAATTAGCCAAGGCAATAAAAATGTCTTTAGGAGCATCATTTTATACAGAAAATATCTAGGTTTTAGCCTTCCTAAAAATCTCTTTTTTTTTTGAAATAATTTTTCATTAAATTTGTAAAAACAAAGATTAACATTTATGAGCTTCATTGTATCTGCTAGAAAGTACAGACCACAAAAATTTAGTGAAGTTATTGGGCAAGATCATATTGTTACAACAATTAAAAATTCAATACTCAATAACAAAATTGCACATGCTTACCTATTTTCCGGTCCAAGAGGAGTTGGAAAAACTACAACAGCAAGACTAATAGCAAAAAGTATTAATTGTTTATCTCGAGAAGATTTTGAACCGTGTGGTAAATGTTCTGCCTGCCAAGCATTCGACAATTCTCAATCTTATGACATTATAGAGCTTGATGCGGCTTCTAACAGACGAATTGAAGATATTAGAGTGTTAATAGATAGTGTAAAATATCCACCTACTGTTTCAAAATATAAAATCTACATCATTGATGAAGTTCATATGCTAACTACTGAATCTTTCAATGCATTGTTAAAAACATTGGAAGAGCCACCTGAATATGTTGTATTTATATTTGCAACAACAGATTTGCATAAAGTTCCGGCGACAATAAAATCTCGTTGCCAAAGATTTGATTTTAAAAGAATGGATGTCGGTGATATAGTTAAACAATTAAAAATCATTTGTGAGAATGAAAATATAACATATGATGATAAAAGTTTGTACCTAATTGCACAGAAAGCTGATGGTGCAATGCGCGATGCAGAAAGTATTTTTGACCAAGTTGCTACTTACTGCCAATCAAATATAACCTTTGAGCAAATAAAAGAATATTTTGCGCTCATTGATGAAGAAATTATTTTTCAGCTCATTGATGATATTTTGAATAAAAATGTTGCTGATGCCTTTATTATTACTCATAAAATTTATGATAATGGTTGGAACTATAATGAATTTATTAATGAAACTATTAGATATTTCAAATACCTACTAGAATTAAAATTAACTAAAAATATAACCAACATTTCAGAAACTAATAAAGATAGACTTATTACCTTAGTTGATAAATTTACAGTTTCTGATATCATTAGAATGATTAATTTCTTAAATCAAGCCAATTACGAATTAAAATCAGCTCAAAATCAACGTATATTTTTTGAAATAACACTATGCAATTTAATCCTTATTGAAAAATCAGCAACTATTACAGAGCTAATTAATGTAATTAAAAATAATGAAGTTTCATTAAAAGAAACACAAAATGAATATTCAACTGTAAAAACCGAAAATATTAACACAAAAGTTGATGGAAATAATCCTATAAAAGAAGAAATTAGAAGTAATACGTCTGCTGAAATAAAAAAGGATTTTAATGGTTTTTTGAATTACTTAAGCACTCAACAAAAATTATTATATACAACTATTCAACAATGCAGTACTGAATTTAATGAAAACAGCCTAAAAGTAATAGTAAAAAATCCAGATATTAAATTCTCCGAAACACAACAAACAAGCCTAAAAGATGTTTTAAGTCAATATTTTGGTAAATCTATAGAATTAAAAATTGAATATCAGATAATTCAACAGAAATTTGAAGATGATGATATGGTTAAAACTATCAAGCAAAGAATGGGCGGGTCAGAAATTTTTAAATAAATTTTTTTTTAATTAATTTTTTTTTAATTTACAATTTCAAAACAATTATAAGGAGTAACATGGCGGATACATCAGATATCAGAATTGGTTTAATTATCAGATTTAAAGATGATTTATATAACATTATCGATTTTCAACACGTAAAACCTGGTAAAGGTGGTGCGTTTGTCCGAACAACATTAAAAAATTTAAAAACAGGAAGAGTAATTGACAATACATTCCGTTCTGGTGAAAAAATTGAACCTGTAAGAGTTGAAAGAAGAAAATTCCAATATTTATATAGCGAAGGTGAAAATTTAGTTTGTATGGATCAAGAAACCTTCGATCATATTAACATTCCAGTAGAATTATTTGATGGTAAAGAAGTCTATTTAAAAGAAAGTACTGAAATTGATGTTCTTTATGATGGTGAGAATATAATTTCAGTTGAAATTCCTTTATTTGTAATATTAGAAGTTACACATACAGAACCTGGTTTTAAAGGTGATACTGCAACTAACGTTATGAAACCAGCCACATTAGAAACTGGAGCTGTAATTCAAGTACCATTATTTGTTGAAATTGGAGATGTTTTAAAAGTTGATACAAGAACCGGCGAATACGTCGAAAGAATAAAAAATAAGTAGGAGTTTAAAATGAATATCCCAACTAATTTAAAGTACACAAAAGATCACGAGTGGGCAAAAATTGAAGGTAATATTGCGATTATTGGAATAACAGATTTTGCTCAAGGTGAATTAGGCGATGTTGTATTTGTTGATATCGATCCAAATCTTGCAGAAGTTTCTGCTGGTAAAGTATTTGGAACAATAGAAGCGGTTAAGACTGTTAGTGATTTATACGCACCAGTTAGTGGAAAAGTTGTTGCAATTAACGACCAATTATCTGCTGATGCTGCTATCGTTAATCGTGATCCTTATGGAGAAGGATGGCTTATTAAGGTTGAAATGAGTAATACTGCAGAAGTAGAACAATTATTAACAGCTGAACAATACCAAGAATTAATTGGACAATAAGGAGTAATTATGGCATACATTGCCAATACTGAAAATGATATTAAAGAAATGCTCGAGGCAATTGGTGTTAAAACTTTTGATGAGCTTATTTCAAATATACCAGAAGATTTGAAGTTCAAAGGTGAATTAAATATACCTTCAGAAATTTCAGAATACGAAGCATATTCAGAATTAGAAAAATTAGCTTTACAGAACAAAAGTAATTTAGCTATTTTTGCAGGAGCTGGGGCTTACGATCATTATGTCCCTGCTGCAATAAAGCAAATTATTAGTCGCTCAGAATTTTATACTGCATATACACCATACCAAGCAGAAGTTTCACAAGGTACTTTACAAGCAATTTATGAATTCCAATCAATGATTTGTGATATCACAGGTATGGATGTAGCCAATGCATCTATGTATGATGGCGCAACTGCTTTAGCTGAAGCAATGTTATTAGCTGTTGCTCATACAAGAAAAAATAAATTCGTAATTCCAGCCAATTTACATCCACATTATCGTAAAGTACTTGAAACATACGCTTATGGTAAACAAATTGAATTAGTACAAATTCCTATTGAAGATGGTTCTATTAATTTAATCGAACTCAAAAATCTTGTTGATAATAATGTTGCTGCTGTTGCTGTTCAACAACCTAATTTTTACGGTATTATTGAAGATGTTTATGAAATTGAAAAAATTGCTCATGAAAAAGGTGCTTTATTTGTTGTAAGTGTTGATATTCTAACTTTAGGAATGTTGGAAGCTCCCGGTAAATATGGTGCTGATATTGTAACAGGTGATGCTCATTACCTTGGTTCTCCTTTAAATTATGGTGGACCATATTTAGGTATTTTTGCTGTTAAACAAGATTTAATAAGAAAAATTCCTGGTAGATTAGCTGGCGTTACTGTAGATGTTGATGGAAACAGAGGTTTTGTTTTAACCCTCCAAACTCGTGAGCAACAAATAAAAAGAGAAAAAGCTACTTCAAACATTTGTTCTAATCAAGGCCTTGTAATGCTTGCTGCTACAATTTACCTTAGTTTAATTGGCAAAGAAGGATTTAAAAACCTTGCTAATCTTGCTTATCATAAAGCACATTATTTGGCTTCTGAATTGACTAAAATTAATGGTGTAAAATTAAAATATCAAAAACCATTTTTTAGGGAATTTGTGGTTGATACAGTTAAACAACCAAAATTAATCATTAACGCTCTTCTTGATAATGATATTCTTGCAGGCGTTGATTTAGCTAGATTTTATGAAGGTGATAGCGGTTTACTTATTGCTGTTACTGAAAAAAGGTCTAAAGCTGATATCGATAATTTTGTATTAAAATTAGAAACTTTTTTAAGAACTTAATGAAATTCAAAGAATTAAGTCATTCTGATAAACCAAGAGAAAAAATTTTAAATTTTGGCCCTGAAAGTTTATCTGAAAGTGAATTAATTGCTATTTTGTTAAATACTGGCATTAAAGATAAAAATGTTCTAGAAGTATCAAGGGAGTTATTGAGTTATTTCAATAACTCTCTTATCTTATTATACCAAGGGCTCTTAAGTTATATAGAAAATATTAAAGAAAATAAACCACAGAGTCCTGTCTTTAAAGGCTTAGGGCCTGCTAAAGTTGCTAAACTAATTGCTGCTCTTGAAATCGCTAAAAGAATGGAGCAAGCTAAATATCCTATCATAAACGAAGCATTTTCAAGCCCTGAGGTTGTTGTCAAACATTTTCGTGCCGAATTGCGCAAAGAGCCAATTGAACAATTTATTGTTGTTCTTTTAAATCGCCAAAATGTTATGATAGATAAAAGAAAATTTGGAGATGCTTCTATTGCAAGTGTTCATATATCGTTACGTGAAGTTTTCAAATATGCTGTACAAAAAAATGCTGCCAGTATGATTCTTATCCACAATCATCCTTCCAATAACATAAAACCTAGCGATGCTGATATACAAATTACTAATAAAATGAGAAATATTGCTAAAGAGCTTGAAATAGATCTCCTTGACCACTTAATTATTACTCACGATAGCTATTTTAGTTTTGCTGAAAAAATATTTTAAATAAAATACAATAATATTCCTATCTTTTCGTTTACTAATATAGAAAATAAAATTTTATGGTTAAGAATTTGGATAATAACCTTATAGATGAAGCAAAAAATGGAAATCAGAGGGCTTTTGCTTTTATTGTTAAATATTATGAAAAACAATTAATTTCTTATGTCTTTAAAATGACAAAAAGTAGAAATGATTTGGATGATATTATTCAAGAAGTTCTTATTAAAACTTGGCAAAATTTAAAAAAACTTGATAATTATGATAAATTTTCTAATTGGATGTTTTCTATCGCTCATAATTGTTGCATTGATTATTTAAGAAAAAATAAAAAACTTGATAATGATATTGAAAACGAAATTCTTTATGATGAAAATATTGATTTACCAACTGAAATTTTAATGAAAAAAGAACTTGAGAATATAATTAATGATATTGTTGCAGATTTGCCGGAAAAGCAAAAAAATGTTTTCCTGCTTAGAAATGATGCTGAACTATCGTTTAAAGATATAGCAGAAATTACCAAAGAACCATTAAATACTGTTTTAAGTCATTATAACTATGCAATAAAAAAAATTAAAAAGGAATTACAAAAATATTATGAATAATGAATGTGAATATTTTCAAAATCTTATTTTGTTAAAAGAAGATTTTATTTCGAATGAAGATGAAAAAAAGTTAAACGAACATTTGAAAGAATGCGATACTTGCAAGCAATATGAAATATATTTGTCATCAATTGGCTTATTGTACAAGAAAAGTAAAGATAAAAATTTACCAGAAGTAGATTTTGAAAATTTATTAAATAATTTACCTAAGAAAAATGAAAGTACTTTGAAACGCTTTATTACACAATCAGTTGAATTCGTGAAAGATAATTATAAACCTGTTTTAGCCTATTCATTTTCATTATCTATTATATTTTTTATTGCTATCAATCTGCATTTTGAAGACAAAAAAGCTAGGTTACAACATTTTGAAAAAGAACAAAATACTATTCAAATTACTGAGAATAATCAAACGAACACATTGGAAACGAATAAAAATAATAAAAAGTTTATAAAAAAATCTAACAAAATTCAAAATCATTCAATTTATGATGAAAATAGAATTGATGATAATATTTCTGAATTAAAAGAAAAATTATTAGCTATTGTAGATTATGACAATCAAGATTCACGAATTGAAGAAGTTAAAAACGATTTTGATGAATTAGATAACGAGATAAATTATTAAAAAGACCTATAGGTAAAAAAAATAAATTAAAAGAAAGTAAATAATTGAGGTACAAAATGAATAAAATAATTGTGCTAAGTATGCTAATTATAACAACAGTTATCATATCTCTTTCAGCTCAAAGTAAATCGGAAGTGTATGAGCAAGGAATTACAATTCCGGAAATTAATATTCCAGAAATCAAAATTCCAGTAGTCAATTATGATGATGATACTGATACAGCTTATGTAAACAAATTGCTTAATATTTTGGATAAAAAATTTGTGCAAGATTTGGATGAAATAGCTTCGAAAAATGAAAAAGTTTACGACAAAACAATAATCAAATTAAATAAGACATTATCTCCGAAAAATAAAATAATATTTAGTTATAAGAAAAAAGCTAATGACCTAAAAATTAAAAGAGAGATACCAATAATTAAAGAAGAAGTAAGAACAATTATTCTTTCAGCAAAGTATCAATTAGCCGACAAAGAAGCTAAAAAAGAAATATTGGCTGAATTGGAAGATGTATTAAATAATTTATTTGATTTACGAGAAGCGCTTAGAAGGGATGAAATACAAGAACTTGAAGATAGAATACGCGAACTAAAATCAATATTAGATATTAGGCATATGAATAAAGATAAAATTATACAAAAAAGATTGTGGGAATTAACAGAAGATAGTAAATATATAAACTGGGATAAATATAATACAAACGATGAATTTTAATAGGAGTAAAAAATGAAACTTTTTATAACATACTTTTTAGCTTTTATAGTTGTTTTGAATGCAAAAACATTTAAGGATACAACAAACTCAGAAAATATGTTTTATGATGATGATTTGTTAGCTAAATCAATAGATAGAATTGGCAAAATTATTGGAGTAAAAGAAAAAGAATATAAAAAAGATTAAGATGAAGAAATTGTTATTTATAAATTTAAAATTGGTAAAAAAAGAGAGAAAGTAAGTGATCAATATCCTGTATTTGGAGCAAAATATGGAGATATGTATTATAATAGTTTTGATTATAAAGATTATTTCCAAAAATTTAATTTCATGGAATTATATTGGGGAGAAAATAAATGTTATACTCGAAACAATATTATAAAAAAGAAAACAGATTATTATTCATTTACTTATGCAGGTTATCAGTTAAATAAAAATAATGTTCAAAATGACAAAGTAAAGTATGATTTATGGTCACTTGGGATAACAGAAAGTGAAAATTATGGTTATAAATTTGGTGAATTTGAAATATTACCTAATTTTTCATCTGGTTTGCAATTTACAAAAGTAGCAATGAAAAACAAGCATTCATTTTCTGATACAATGTTATATAAATATTTGGATAGATATGAGGGTAATTTAAGAATAAGTAGAAATAGTAGTTATGGATTTGGTTTAAAACTTTATAACTTGGGATTAGGTGTAAATTATGATCAGCAGTTATTTTATCCAAGGCTAGTATTTTGGAAGGTTGTGATTAGCTACGGTGTAGAAAAAATATTTGAGAATATTTTAGAAAATTTTGTTGATGATATACCAGAACAATTGAAACCTATATTTCATACATTGTTTATGGGTGGACTTGATTATGCTTGGATGAAAATACGTAAAGAAAATTTAAATTGGCCGTATAAATCAGAAAAACCAATGATGTTTGAAAAATTTAGTGTGAATTTACAAATTCAGTTTTAATATTGTTTAAAGAAAGGCACTCGTAAAAAGAGTGCTTTTTTATTACTCGGACGGTGTAGGCATAGCCCACGTGCGGCGTTGCCGCACGTGGGCAGCGGGCCGAAGGCCCGCTAAAAATCTTTTCTTTATCACCTTACAATGTGTAGTGCTTTCTGGCCTTAATATTCAAATCTTTCCCATATGCGTGGCAGCTTACAATTATTACGCTTTTTATTTATAATATAATTGTATTTACAAATATATTGTAAAATCAATTTTTATAAGTCTAAATGTAAATAACTTATAAGTGAACGATAAACAATAAGATATTGCTTAGCGAGTTAAAATATTTTAGGCGTTAGCCCGCCCGTGCGCCTTCACGGCGCACGGGCTTTATGCTTACACTGTCTGAGCTAATGAAGAGTATTTTAAAATAAAAAAAAGCAAGGTAGCTAATGCTCCTTGCCTTTTCTGAAGATATATTCTTAAGCTTTACCAGCGCTACCTAAAACGTTGATGTTTTTGTGTTTATATAATTCGATAAGTGCAAGTCTAGCTGGGCCTAAATATTGTCTTGGATCGAAATGAGAAGGATTTTCAGCAAAATGTTTACGAACAGCAGCGGTAAAAGCTAATCTACCATCAGAATCGATATTGATTTTGCAAACAGAGCTTGCAGCAGCTCTTCTTAATTGTTCTTCAGGAATACCAACTGCATCTTTTAATTGACCGCCGTATTGATTTATTATTTTAACAGCTTCAACATTTACGCTAGAAGCACCGTGAAGAACGATTGGGAAACCAGGTAATCTTTTTTCTACTTCTTCGAGAATGTCAAAACGTAATGGAGGGGGAACTAAAACGCCATCTTCATTTCTTTGGCATTGTTCTGGTTTAAATTTATTAGCACCATGTGAAGTACCAATTGAAATAGCAAGAGAATCAACGCCAGTTTTTTTAACAAAATCTTCAACTTGGTCTGGATCTGTATAAATTGATTTAGCAGCAACAACATCATCTTCAATACCAGCTAAAACGCCTAATTCACCTTCAACTGTTACATCATATTTATGAGCATATTCAACTACTTGAGCCGTTAATTCAACATTTTTTTCATATGGATGATGTGAACCATCAATCATAACTGAAGAGAAACCTGAATCGACACAGTTTTTACATAATTCAAATGTGTCACCATGATCAAGATGTAAAGCAATTGGAATTTTGTAACCAAGTTCTTCAGCATATTTTACAGCACCTTCAGCAAGATATCTTAATAATGTTTGGTTAGCATATTTTCTTGCTCCAGAAGATACTTGTAAAATTACAGGTGATTTTGTTTCTACGCAAGCTGTAATAATTGCTTGTAATTGTTCAAGATTGTTGAAATTATAAGCTGGAATTGCATATTTGCCTTCCATAGCTTTTTTGAACATTTCTCTTGTATTAACAAGACCTAAATCTTTGTAAGATATCATGGCTTAACCTTTCATTTGTTGTGACCTTTTACAAATGTAATAATTTCTGTTTAAATATCAAAACATAAATTTATATATTATCGTTCAATCTCAATTCCTTAGCAATTTTATGCAATAATTTTTCAGCTTCTTGATAATTCTCATATTTTTTTTCGTGAAATTTAAATTCTTGATGATGAATATTAAAACCGCTTTCAGTTAATTTTGTAGGGTATTTAATATGAAGCATTTCATGATAGAGTATGTATTTTACTAATAATTCTGGTATTTTCGGGTTATCTAGAGATTTGGAAATTATAATTTCGTGTTTAGTAGGGATATATTCTCCAAATTTGCAATAATTATTTTTTTTACTCCATTTAAGCAAAGGTTTTTTTATTTCGTTATGAAAATATTTTTCATTAAGTTCAACAAAAAATTTTTCCAAATCATATACAGAATTTTTGTCTTTAGTTTGTTTTTTTTCAATTTTATAAAAAATTTGATTTAGTTCTAGATATTCTTTACTTAGAATAAATTTCGATATAGAATCATTTAATTTTGCTGTGTTTTTTGAGGAAATTTTATTTAAAAGAGTATTAAAAGTATTTTGGTCTGCTGCAAGGAAACCAATATTAATAGTAATTTCAAAATTATCTTTAGTTTTTTTTATTCGCCAGATATATTTGGTGGGAATAATCTTGATAACAAATTTAAATTTCAGTTCTTTCTTTAAAGTATTATTAGCATACTGTAATTTTTCACATAAAATTTCATAGTTATTTTTATTTATCAGCCAACTTATAAAATTTAAATTTTGTTGTGTTTTTTCATTCAGTTGATAAATATTAATGTTTTCTTTTGTAATTAAATTATTACTAGCAGCTGCAAAATCGCAAATATTTTTATATATTTTTTGAAAATACTCTTTGCTTGTTGATTGATTTAGAGCAAAAAATAAATTTTTAATGTAATTTTCAATACCAGTAATTCTATATTCCATTAACAGTAAATTTTATTCTGAATAAACTACTAATATAATTATACTTGTAAAAAAATACAAATTTAACTATTTTGAGATAACAATTTAAAATTTTATATGAAAAAAATAATAATTTTTGTTAGTATTTTTATAATTTCCTTAAATGCCAAAGAATACATAAAAGTTGCAGTTTTATCGACAAGTTATGGCAAAATTGAAATTGAACTCTTTCCCAAATTATCGCCAATGACAGTAAACAACTTTTACAGCTTAGCTTCTATTGGATATTTTAATGGAGTAATATTTCATAGAATTTCTAAGAATTTTGTAATACAAACAGGTGATCCTACTGGTACAGGAGAAGGGGGTAGTTCAATTTTTGGAAAAGAATTTGCTGATGAAATTGATACAAATAATGTTATTTATAAAGAAGGGTATAAAAGAGGTATTGTGGCAATGGCAAATGCCGGGCCTAACACAAATACTTCACAATTTTTTATAATGCTATCTGATAGGCCGCAAATGCCAAGAAAATATACAATTATTGGCAAGGTTATAAAAGGTATGGACGTTGTTGATAAAATTTCTCAAACTGAAATTGATCCTAAAAAAATTAATTTTAACCGTAAAACAGATGGTAAACCAATTAAAGACATATTTATAGAGAGAATTATTTTTAAGGAAATTACCAAATAAATTATGCAAAAATTTAATCTACAACCTATATATTTTTTAGCCGGTGATGATATTTATGCTTTGGATGAAGCAATATTGAAAATTAAATCAATTCCTGAAATTGCTTCTATTAGCGAAATGGATACTGAAGTTTATTCATCAAAGAATTTAAATCTTGGTGATATTTTAGATAATGCAAATCAAATTTCATTTATAACAGAATATAGATTAGTAATTATTAAAGAATTTAACAAAGTAATTTCACAGCTAAAAAAGAAAAAAAATACTCTTAGAGAAAGATTTATTCAATTTTTAAAGGAACCATCCGAAACAACTTTTTTTATATTAATTTATCCAGAGAAAATATCTAAAGATGATAAAGGACTTGACGAGATTTTAAAAATCATAAAGGATAAAGGTTATTATTTTGAATTTAATAAATTAAAAGCTGATGAATTATACAGTTGGGTTGAAGTGCAATTTAAAAACTTTAAAAAAGACATTGATATAAATATAATTCAAGCTTTTGTGGAATTAGTAGGTGAGGAAAGATACGCACTAAAAAACGAAATCACAAAAATTGTAAGTTATGTTGAGAATAAACCAAAGATAGAGTTAGAAGATATAATCAAAGTAGTTTCTGCAGGCAAAGAGTATACAATTTTTGATTTACAAAGAGCAATTTCTAATTTCGAGAAAGAAAAAGCTTATAAAATTGTTAATAATTTACTTTATTACGGTACAGAGCCACTTGTAATAATTTTTATGTTAACCAAATATTTTATGGTGTTAATGCGTTTGAAGGAGATTATTGTAACTGAGTCTGATTCGTATAAAATAGCTAGAATGGTTGAGGTATCTCCTTATTTTATAAATGAATATAAATCTGCACTTCGTTTTTTTACAATAGAAAAATTAGAAAAGATTTTTAAATTTTTATTAGAATGTGATATTGCTATAAAAAGTAGCGATTTGGATAAATCAACACTAATTTTAATGTTATTAAATATTATTTTTGAATAATTATTTTAGGAGAATAAAATGGATAGATTATTAATTGAAATATTGGGCTATTTTGCATCAATAACAGTTGCAATTTCTCTTTCTATGAGCAATTTGTTATGGTTAAGAATATTGAATTTGATTGGCGCATTCGCATTTACTATTTATGGATTGATAAATCAAGTATATCCAGTTGCAGCTGTAAATGGATATATTACAATTATTGATATTTATTATTTATTCCAGATGAGAAAAACTGAAGATTTCTTTTACGTTATGGAAGTTGAAAGTAATAATACATACTTAAAGAAATTTATAGATTTTTATATAGAAGATATAAATAAATTTTTCCCAGATTTTACTTATGAAAAAGCAATACAAAATAATAGTGTTATTCTTTTAAGAAATATGCAACCTGCAGGTTTATTTATATACAAAAAAGTTTCAGATAATAAAGCTGAAATTATTTTAGATTATGTTATTAATGCTTTTAGAGATTTAAAGAACGCACAATTTTTATTCTCTAAACATAATAAATTCTTCAAACAGCATAATATAACAGAACTTGTTATTACAACTAATAACCAAGCTCATATAAATTATCTTAAGAAATTGAAATTTACTCCAATTTCAGAAAATACATATCATAAGGAAATCAAGTAGAAAATTATGTTGAAGTCAGTACTTAAAATTTTACTTACAACAATTTTAGTGGGAATTATATTATTATTTGTTGTTTCAATTTATGGTTATCTGTATTTACAATATAGTTATCCGAACTATGAGGGTAAAGAAACCGTTAAAAGTGTAATAAGTGATGTATCTATTTATTTTGATAATTATGCAAATGCACAAATTGTTGCAAAAAATGATTATGATGTAGCTTATTCTCTTGGTTATTTGCATGCTAGTGAAAGATTATTTCAAATTGATTTAATGGTGAGGACAGGTTTAGGAAATTTGAGTTGTGTATATGGCGATTCTACTGTTACGTTTGATATATTCTTTAGAACACTTGGAATAAAAGATGTTGCTATAAAAAGTTATAATCAATTACCAGATTATCATAAGAAAATATTATTGGCTTATTGTAATGGTATTAATGAATATATCGATAACCATAAAAGTGCATTACCAGTTGAGTTTAATCTATTGAGTTATAAGCCATTAAAATGGAAGCCCTATTATCCCATTATCGTTTCTAAAATGGTAGCATGGGAAATGAATTTAAGTTGGTGGTCTGATATAGTTTTAACAAATATATATAATAGATTGGGTGATAATGCAAAATTATTTATATTAGATGAAAATGAACAAATTGGAAAGTTTAGTTCTAAAACTGACACTATTGCTATGAATAATACTATTGTTGAATTAGATAAAAAAGTACGAAAATTTTTAGGATTTGATGGTATCCATTTAGGCTCTAATAATTGGGTAGTAGCTCCAAAGCATTCAAAAAGTGGTAAACCAATAATAGCAAACGATCCACATCTAGTTATAAGAAATCCAAACTTCTTTTATTTTGTTTCAATTAAATCGCCAGAATGGAATTCAAGTGGTTTTACTATTCCTGGAATTCCTGCAGTAATAATTGGTAAAAATAATGACATTGCATGGGCTATTACTAATCTTATGCTTGATGATTGTGATTTTTATGTTGAAAAAGTTAATTATAATGAAAAAACTTATATGCTTGATGGACAAAATAGAAAATTATATTATATCAATGACACTATACACATTGGGAATAAGCATATAATATTTACCAAATATTATACTCATAGAGGGCCAGTTTTATCAAATATTGAAAAATACAATAAATTGATAACAAAAGTTCAAAAAAGTAAAGTTGGTGAATATAGTATAAGATGGACTGGGTTAGAGCCTTCAGGTGAAATTAAAAGTATGATAGATATTAACAAAGCAAAAAATTTTGAAGAATTTCGAAATGCATTTCGTGTTTATGTAGCACCTGGGCAAAATTATATTTATGCTGATAAAAATGGGAATATTGGTTATTTATTAGTTGGTAAGATTCCTATTAGATCAACTAACGGTACAACAATAGCATTTGACGGAACAACAATAAAAAATGATTGGCAGTCATATGTGCCGTATGAACAAATGCCATATTTATATAATCCAGAAAATGGTTTTATTGCCACTGCTAATAATAAAGTAATAAAGAATTTTAATTATCATATTACAAACTTTTGGGAACCATCTTCCAGGATAGAGAGAATAAACCAACTTTTGACTTCAAAAATAAAATTTGATATCAAAGATTTTAAAAGTTTTCAGAATGATATATATTCGCCTTATGCAAATGTTTTAAAAGGTTATATTATAAAAGCTTTTGAAAATTTTAATATAAAAGATAATAATTTAAAATTATCATTGACAATTTTGAATGGATGGCAAGGTAATATGGATAAAAATTTGCAGGCGCCTTTGATTTATCAAATGTTTCTAAAGAAATATATTCAAAATACAATACAAGATGAGCTTGGTGACAAATTATTTCAAGAATATTTATTTCTTGCTAATATGCCATTGAGATTAATATATAAATTAACAATTGAAGGAAATTCGATATTATTCGATAATGTAAATACAATGAATGTAAAAGAGAATAGAGACTACATAATAAGAAAAAGTTTTTCGGATGCGATATTAGAATTAGAAAAAGATTATGGTTATGATATATCGTTATGGCAATGGGGAATTGTACATAAGATATCACCACAACATCTTTTTGAACAAAATAGTAAAGTGTTTAAATATTTACTTAATACTCCTGAATATTCCGTTAATGGTGATGGAACAACAGTTTTTAATACAGAATATTTATTTACAAGTGATTTTAGTGCTAAAGTTGGACCATCGATAAGATTTATATATGATTTTAATGATCCAAATATTATAAATATATGTTCTTTAGGTGGACAATCAGGGCATCTATTAAGTGAGAATAATATGAATCAATTGAAAAATTTTATTGATGGTAAATATAATATTTTTAATGAAAAAGCAGCATTCAAGAGGGGTGTAAAGTTGGTAAAATAAATTTTTTTTTGATAAATAAAATTAGTATATTTGTATTAATAAAATTTGCCAAAAAGCCATCTCTATTACAAAAATTGAGGTGGCGATTTTTTTTGTTTATTATCAAAACAAATGAGGAGAAAAATGGCTGAGAGTCCAATTTATTTAACTAAGGAAAGATTGATTGAAATTGAAAATGAGCTTAAACATTTGAAGACAGTAGGTAGAGAAGAAATGGCTCAAAGGATAGCAGAAGCTCGCTCATACGGAGATTTATCAGAAAATGCAGAATATGATGCAGCTAAAGAGGCTCAAGGATTGCATGAATTAAAAATTTCAAAGCTTGAAAATATTTTAGCAAGAGCTGTTATTATAGATTTATCGAAATTACCAAATGATGAAGTACATATTTTATCAAAAGTAACTGTAAAAAATAAAAAAAATAATAAAACATATGTATATACATTAGTTTCTGAAGAAGAGGCAGAATTTCAACAAGGCAAAATTTCTATTACATCTCCTGTAGGTAAAGCTTTATTAGGAAAAAAAATAAATGATGTTGTTACAGTTAAAGCTCCAGCTGGTTTAATAGAATATGAAATTTTAAATATAGAAAACATTTAATGAATTAACATTGAACGACGAATCCTACATAAAATTAGCATTAGAATTAGCAAAAAAAGGGAAAGGGAAAGTAAGTCCTAATCCTTTAGTCGGTTGTGTTATTGTTAAAGATAATACAATTCTAAGTGCGGGCTATCATGAATTTTATGGTGGGCCACATGCAGAGGCTAATGCAATAAATAATGCGAAATGTGATCTTGCTGGCTCTACATTATACGTAAATCTTGAACCTTGTGCACATTATGGAAAAACACCGCCTTGTGTCGATAAGATTATTGAGAATAAAATTTCCAGAGTTGTTATTGGAACGTTAGATCCTAATCCATTAGTAAGCGGTAAAGGCGTCGAAAAATTAAAAGAAGCTGGAATAGAGGTAGAAATAGGTTTATGCCGTGATGAATGTTTATATACAAATCGCTTTTTCTTCAAATATATAACTCAGAAAATACCATATATTACGTTAAAAATAGCCCAAACTCTTGATGGAAAAATTGCTGATATTAATAACGATGCATTTTGGATATCTTCATCACCATCCAGAAGATTCGTGCATAAATTAAGAAGTGAATATGATGCTGTACTTGTTGGTTCTAATACTATTGAAGTTGATAATCCACAATTAACAGTTAGATTAACCGAGGGAAGAAATCCTAAAAGAATTATAGTCGATACAAAACTTAAAATTGATCTTAATAAAGCCATATTTGATAAAAATTCTGATAACATTATCATTATATATTCAAAAAAGGTTAATAAATTACAAAAGGCTAAAATTAAATCGTTAATGGAAAAAGGAGTTACTCTTATTCCTGTAAATGAAACAAAAGATGGCTTGTTGAATATCAAAGCAGCTCTTAAAGATTTAGGAACTCTTAACATTTCATCGATTCTTGTTGAAGGTGGACAAAAAATATTTACATATTTCTTAAAAAATAGATTTTATGATGATATAATTACTTTCATAAGCCCTAAAATATTAGGTATTGGAATTTCATCATTTGGAGATTTGAACATTAAAAATATTCGTAAGTCTATTGTTCATAAAATTTCTCACTATGAAAAAATTGGTGATGATATAATGGTGGTACTTAAAAGGTAAATTATGTTTACTGGATTAGTAGAAGAAATAGGTAAAGTTTTTAAATTAAAAAGATTAGGTTCGGGAATTGAATATTCAATTAAATGTGAAAAAGTACTTAAAAATTTAGAAGTCGGCGATAGTATATCTGTGAACGGAGTTTGCCAGACTGTTACAAAATTCGATGAAAATTCTTTTACTGTGTTTGCTGTCGAAGAAACTCTCAATAAAACAACTCTAAAAAAACTCAAAATTAACGATATCGTTAATTTAGAAACTTCACTAACACTTAATAAAAAAATAGGCGGACATTTAGTTTATGGCCATGTTGATACTGTAGGCAAAATTATTAATATTAACAAATCTCCAAATGAAATTTTGCTAACAGTAGAATTCGATAGAGAATTTAATAAATATGTATTCATGTAGGTTCTATAGCTATAGATGGTGTTAGTTTAACAATAGCGAAATTATCTGATAATTCAATCACAGTAGCTATAATACCTCATACCTGGATAAATACAATTTTCAAAACTAAAATTGTTGGTGATTTAGTTAATCTGGAGTTTGATTTCATCGGTAAATATGTTGAGAAACAACTTTCACAAACTTCTCAAAAATCCAACGTTACAATTGATTGGCTAAGAGAATACGGCTTTTAAATGGAAAATATTTATAAAGAGAAATTCTTAAATTTTCTTAAAAAGAATAATTTAATTGAGTCAAATGATAATATTTTAATCGCTTTTAGTGGTGGTCCTGATTCAGTATTTCTTATGACTTTTTTGAATGAATTTAAAAATTATTTAAAAATCAATCTTTTTGCTTGTCATGTAAATCATAATTTGCGTGTTAATGCTACAAAAGATATGGAATTTGCTCTTTCTTTTTGTGATGATTTACAAATTCCTATTGCTGTAACAAGTGTAAATGTTTATGAATATAAAGATTTAAATAAACTATCAATCGAAGAAGCAGCAAGAATTTTACGTTATGAAGCTTTAGAAAATATTGCAAAAAAATTTTCTTGTAATAAAATAGCAACAGCTCATAATTTAAACGATAATACAGAAACATTTTTGCTTAATGTATTGAAAGGTACTGGTTTAAAGGGGCTTAAGGGTATACCTATCAAAAGAGATAATATTATAAGACCAATAATGTGTTTTACAAAAGATGAAATTGTAAATTATCTAAAAAAAAATAATATCTCATATATTATCGATGAAACCAACTTAACTAACGATTATCAAAGAAATTATTTAAGAAATGAAATTTTACCAAAACTAAGAGAAAAGATAAATCCTAAATTAGATAATTCTATTTTTAATTTGGGAAGGATATTAGAAGATTTTGAAGTTAATTTAGACGCAAATTGCAATATAACTAATGATAAATTAAAAATTGAAAAGAGTAGATTGAGTAAAATTAGTTTGTATAATTGTTTATCAAATATTCCTAATTTAGAAATATCCTATAAGTTAATAGATGATTTATTTGAATTAAAAGAAAAGAAAATTGGGAAAAAAATTGTTTTACCAAAAAATTATATAGCATTAAATGATAGAGATTTTATTATTATTTATAAAGATGACAAAAATATCGAAAATGAGACATTTGTATTGACAATTAAAAATAATTTCCTTAAAACAAAATATTTTGATATTTTTGTAAACATATTGGAAAGAAAAGATGTTAATATTAATGAAAAAGAAACGAATGAAGAATTTATTGATTTTGATAAATTAAAATCTGATGAGTTAATAATTAGAAAATATAGAGAAACAGATTATTTTTATCCATTAGGATTAAAAAATAAACAAAGTTTGAAAGATTTTTTGTCGAATAATAAAGTACCGATAATTAATAGAAAGGATGTGTTTGTTATTGAAAATGATGAGAAAATTATTTATGTAATTGGTTATAGAATCGATAATAGGTTTAAAATTACAAATAACACAAAGAGGGTATTAAAAATATGTTATCAACCGATATTAAAGACATAGTAATAGGTGATGATGTTTTTGAAGTTTATATTTCTGCAGAGCAATTGCAGGCAAAAATTAAAGAAGTGGCGGAAGTAATTAATAAAGATTATAAAGATACTGTTCCAGTCTTTATATGTACTTTAAACGGTGCTTTTATGTTTATGTCAGATTTAATGAAAAATATTAATATTGAGTGTGAAGTTGATTTTTTAAAACTCTCTAGCTATGGTGATGCAAAATTATCGTCAGGTAATGTTAAATTATTAAAAAATATTGATTGTAAAATAGAAGGGCGTGATATTATTGTTGTAGAGGATATTGTTGATACGGGTCTTTCATTGCAATATATGAAAAATTTATTGCTTGAATTAAAACCTAAAAGCTTAAAATTTGTTTCTTTATTAGTTAAAAGGGAAGCAATAAAATACGATGTACAAATAGATTATTATTGCTTTGATATTCCAAATAAATTTGTAATAGGATATGGTTTAGATTTAGCTCAAAAATATAGAAATTTACCTCATATATATAAGTTAAAGAATTAATAACAAATTAAAGTTTGAATTATGGAAGAAAACAAAAATAAATTACCTGATACTGAAAAAAGTAATATAAAAAACAAAAAGAGAACAATGAAAAAAAATAATGATTCTAAAAAGCCAGATCAAAATTTTGACTGGGAAAAAATAATTAAAAGCGTTGTTAGTTGGGGGTTAGTTTTACTAGCAGCTGTAGTATTTCTGCAACTTACAAGTGATAACACAAGTTCAACAACCTTAACTTATGATAAATATAAAAAATTACTTGATTCAAATCAAATAGCTTTTATTAAGGTAGAGAAATCTGATTTAAACGATTATACTATATACGGAAAATTAAAAAATGATGTAAATTTAGATGTAAACGGTAAAGGGAAGAAGATTAGAATCAACAGATTTGAATTATTTATGCCAGAACCTGTATTAAGTGCAGAGAAGAAGATTTGGGAAGAAAAAGGAATTAGCCTTAATTTTGAAAAAGTAACAAGTCAATGGCTTAATATTTTTTATACAATAATACCATGGTTATTACTGATTGGGTTTTGGTTTTTCTTGATGAGAAGAATGCAAGGTGGAGGAGGTTCTGGAACAAAAGGATTATTTACATTTGGTAAAAGTAGAGCAAGGTTAATAAATGAAAGTCAAAATCCAGTAACATTCAAAGATGTTGCAGGAGCTGATGAAGCTAAGGTTGAATTACAGGAGATTATTGAATTTTTAAAGGAACCTGGTAAATTCCAAAGATTAGGTGGAAAAATTCCAAAAGGTGTATTATTGTTAGGCCCTCCGGGAACAGGTAAAACATTATTAGCTAGAGCTGTTGCAGGTGAAGCTGGAGTTCCATTCTTTTCAATAAGTGGTGCAGATTTCGTTGAAATGTTTGTTGGTGTGGGTGCAAGTAGAGTTAGGGACCTATTCGATCAAGCCAAAAAAAATGCGCCTTGTATTGTATTTATCGATGAAATTGATGCTGTAGGTCGTCAAAGAGGTGCAGGTTTAGGTGGTGGGCATGATGAAAGAGAGCAGACATTAAATCAACTATTAGTTGAAATGGATGGTTTCGAACAAAATTCTGGTGTTATTGTGATGGCTGCCACAAATCGCCCAGATGTTTTAGATCCGGCTTTAATGAGGCCCGGAAGATTTGACCGACAAGTTGTTGTTGATAGACCTGATGTAAAAGGAAGAGAAGGAATTTTAAAAGTTCATACAAGAAAAGTTCCTTTGGATAAAGATGTTGATATTTCAGTTCTTGCAAAAGGTACTCCTGGACTTTCAGGCGCTGATTTAGCAAATTTAGTTAATGAAGCAGTTCTTTTAGCTGCAAGAAAAAATAAAGATAAAGTTTCGATGAAAGATTTTGAAGAAGCTAAAGACAAAGTTATGATGGGTACAGAAAGAAAAAGTATGATAATGTCTGATAATGAGAAAAAAACAACGGCTTATCACGAATGCGGACACGTTTTGGTTGCGAAGTTGATACCTGAAGCTGATCCAGTTCATAAAGTTACTATTATTCCTAGAGGTAGAGCTCTTGGAGTTACTACTTATTTGCCAATTGATGAAAGGCATTCATATAGTAAAAAATATATTGAAGCACATTTGGCTGCTTTATTAGGTGGTAGAGCTGCTGAAATGATTGTGTTTGGTGAATTGAATACTGGGGCACAAAATGACATCGAAAGGGTTACAAATCTTGCTAAAAAAATGGTTTGTGAGTGGGGAATGAGTGAAAAACTTGGTCCGCTTGCTTATGGTTCTAGGGAAGAAGAAATCTTTTTAGGAAGAGAAATTACAAAGCACAAGGAATACAGCGAAAAAACAGCTGAAGCAATCGATACTGAAGTTAAATCTATTGTTGAAAATGCTATGAAAAGAGCTTTAACATTGTTGAATGAAAATATCGATACACTACACAGATTAGCTAAATATCTTCTTGAAAGGGAAATATTAGATGCGGAAGAAATTGATAAGATTATGAAAGGTGAAGAATTAGAGCCTGTTAAAAAAGAAGAAAGTAAAGAAGAAGATTTACCAGAACATGTGAAAAGTTTACTAGAAGCAAGAAAGAAAAAAACACAGGATGAAAATAAAACTGAAGATAACAAAGATTTCTTGGCATAAATATGAATAACTAACAAATTTGAAGTAAGATGATAGGACAAATTCAGACATTCGACTATAAAACAGAAGTTCTTAGAAAATTGATACACTTAACATCATTATTAATACCAATTATTTATTGGCATATTCCTAAAGATGTTGCTTTATATATTTTGGTCCCTTTAACTTTAATTGCTTTAATTATGGATGTTGGTAGATTTTATGTTCCAGCTATTAGAAACTTTATAAATACTTTTTTTATGTTCATGTTACGAGAACATGAAAAAGATCAATCAAAGAGGAATTTAAATGGTGCATCTTATGTGTTAATGTCTGCTGTTATATGTGTATTGATTTTTCCAAAACTATTTTTTGTTACGGCATTTTCAATTTTGATTATATCGGATACATCAGCGGCTTTAATAGGAAGAAAATTTGGTAAACATAAATTTTTAATGAAAAGTTTGGAAGGAAGCCTAGCATTTTGGATATCATCTATGTTTGTTGTTTTATTCTCTCCTAAATCACAATATATTTTAGAAGAATATTTGATAGGATTTCTTGCAGGTTTGGTTGCAATGTTTGCGGAAAATTTATCCTATGGATGGGCGGATGATAATTTTTTAATTCCTTTAACTTCTGGTTTTACAATGTGGGGATTATATATATTGTATAATATACCAATACCTAGTATTAAATAAAAAACTAATAAATTGTAATCTTAAGGCAAGCGAGCGAATGCGAGCATGCCTTTTTTTATTTTAAAAAATATTCATTGGGCTCAGACAGTATAAGCTTAAGCCCCTTGCAGCTTGAGCCAAGCTGCAAGGGGCAGCGGGCCGGAACGGCCCGCTAAAATCATAAACCTTAACATAAGCATTACCTCAGATACTCAGAAAGTTAAACCTAATATGTTATCGACTAAATAAAAATACAATTTTAAGATTACAAAATTTCCAAAATTATTACTACAAAATTGCAAACTCAAATTTCCCATCTTCCTAAACGTGCTTAGCACTCCTACTGGCCAACAAGTTGCATCCAAAATGATTAAAATTATTTTTTTTATTGTTATTTGTAGCTAAGCTGTTAGTTCTTTTTCTGTTCTTTTTATAATTTTATTGTAATTAGAATTATATCGTAAATACAAGATATTTGCCAATAATGTATCGTATATACAATAATATAGTAAAAGCGAATATATTTTCAATAGTTGTCAATATATCGTAAATGCAATTATATCGTAATTACTAAAATATATTAATACTCTTAAAGTTTTGTATTACTTCGAAAAATTTTCAATCAATATTTATTTTGGTAGATGCATAAATGTTATGTGTCGTTGATAATAGGTAAGATATGTTTTAATTAGTGAAATATATTTTTGGGTGTAAGCCCGCCCGTGCGCCTTCATGGCGCACGGGCTTTATGCTTATACTGTCTGAGCTAAATAAAAAAAATTATTTATTTCTATTCTCGATAGCTTTTTTATAAAGTTTTAGATATTCATTAGCGCTTTTTTCCCAAGAAAAATCTTGTTCCATCGCTAATTGTCTCATTTTATGGAAATGTTCTTTTCTATCATAATAAGTACTTACGGCCCATCCAACAGTATAATATATAGCATTTGAATCAATATTATAAAATTTGAAACCAGTACCATAACCAGTTTGTTCATCATATTGAATTACAGTGTCTTCTAGACCACCTGTTGCTCTTACAATAGGTAAAGTACCATATTTTAGGGAATAAATTTGGTTTAAGCCACAAGGTTCATATATTGAAGGCATTAGAAAGAAGTCCGAGCCAGCTTCGATTAAATGAGCCAGTCTTTCATTATAACCGATATAGCTTCCAATTTTACCAGGATATTTGGACGGTAAATAACCGAAATATCCTTCTAAACCTTTATCACCAGAGCCTAAAATTGCGAATTGAACAATCATATTTTCGAGTATTCTTTCAATTGTACCAAAAAGTAAATGCAAACCTTTTTGTTGGGCAAATCTTGAAACAATTCCAATAATTGGTATATTCTCGTTTATTTCTAACAAGAAAGTTTCTTGTAAAACTTTTTTATTTAAAGTTTTGTTTTCGATGTTATTTATATTGTAATGACAAGGTATGTATGGGTCTGTTTCAGGATTCCAATGTTCATAATCGACGCCGTTTAAAATTCCAACATAATTATCATGTTTCCTTTGTAAAAAGGTATGCAAGCCAAATGAGCCGAGTTCAGTTAAAGTTTCTTTGGCGTAAGTTGGACTAACTGTATTTACCATATCAGCAAAATAAATTCCGCCTTTAAGTAAATTTATGCCACCAAAATCTTCGAATGCCATATTATGAAAATTTTCCCATCCCAAGCCAAGGTAGTCATAATCATTAGCTGAATATTTACCTTGGTAACCGATATTATGAATAGTTAAAATTGTAGCAGCTTGACCGATATATTCATTATTCCAATGCCAAGTTTTTTGATAACAAGTACCAGCTGCAGTTTGCCAATCATGAAAATTAAAGATATCAACTTTAATTTTATTATCTATACAAAATTGTAATGCGGCTCGTGTCAAAAAGCAAAATCTTTTAGGGTTATCAAGATAATCATTCATATGATTATCACAGTAAAAACCTTCACGATTAAAATAAGAATCGAATTCAATAAAATAAACAGGTACATCTTCTGGTAAAGATGATTTCCATACACTGCACCATTCTAAAGTGTTTCCCATCCAAACGCCAAGCAAATCTTGATATTTTACTAAATTATATTTATTTACATCAATAGAACGGTATTTAGGTAAAATAACAATCGTATTATGCCCTAATTTCTTTAAAGCAATTGGTAATGACCCAACTACATCAGCTAACCCCCCTGTTTTAGCGAAAGGATGACATTCAGAGGCTATAAAAACAATATTCATATCTCCCCTATATTTTATTTGTAGGTAATGTGATAGTAAAAGTAGTACCTTTGTTCAGTTCACTTTGAACTGATATAGTTCCATTATTTTTTTCTACAAAATCTTTACATAAAATCAGACCTAAACCTGTTCCTGTTTCACCACTTGTACCGGTTGTAGAACGATTTTTCTCAAATTCAAATAGTTTTGGAATTTTTTCTTCTGGAATACCTATACCTGTATCAGTTATCGATATAATTGAATTGTGCATATCTGATTTACATTTTATAATAATTTTACCACCAATAGGAGTAAATTTAATTGCATTGGAAATAATATTTCTTAATACGGTATTTATTGTGTTATAATCGGCATAAATATGTAAATTATCTTCTATATCAACAATAATGGAAATATGTTTGTTATTAGCTTGTAGACTTAAATAATTAAGAACATCATTGACTAATGTTTCAACATTAATTATAGCGGGATGTAATTCAATTTGTCCAGTATTAGCACGAGCCCAATCTAATAAATCCATTAGGAGATTGAATAAAGAATTTGAAGTATTTTTAATTAAATGTAAATTATCGTAAATTTCTCTTTCTGAAAATCTTTGATTTTGGTTGATCATTACTTCAGAGATATTCTTAATAGCTGATATCGGATTCTTTAAATCGTGTGCAATAATACTTAAATATTTATCTTTAGCTTTCAAATTTTCTTCGTATGTATTATTTAAATCATCAATTTTATTTTCTAATTCTATAATTACAGATTTTTGGGTTAAAATTTGCTTCTTAAATTTAGAAATAAAGAACAAAAGGATTGCCAAAGAAAGAACAAAAAAGATTACAATAAATGTAATTGCTTTTTGGTAAAAATTTAACTTATCTTGGTAGTACGCATCTTTTAAATAATTGTATTGTGAAATATAATTATAAATATCTTTAAGACTATTTTGATTCAAAAGGGTATCATTAGCAGAAACATAGATTTTTAAATAATGAAATGAATTGTAGTAATCTTTTTGGTTTTCATAGAATCTATATAAAAATGCCGATAAATTCTTTACGCCTTTCCAATAATATATATTTTGTGCTTCAAGAAGTGCTTTTTGTGCATATGAAATAGCTATTTCGTGTTTATTGATTTGGAAATAGTAGTTAGCAAAGGCTTCGTAGGTATCTATTTGCATACGAGGGGAATTAATTTTTTCTGCTAAATATTTAAGATTAGCTAATAATAAAATAGTCGAATCTAAATTATTAATTTTCAAATAAGAATTAACTAAGTTTCTGTAAGTAACAGCTATATTAAGTGTATCTTGTAATTTTTGTCTAAATTTTAGAGATAAAAGAAGGTAATTAATGGATGTGCGGTAGTTGTTATTTTCATAATAATATAAACCTAACTGATTATAAACATATCCTAATCCTCGTAAATTATCAAGGGCAGAAAATATTTTTTCAGCATTTTTTAAATAACTATAACTATCTTTATAGTTAGAAACTAGATATAAAATTTCGCCAATGTTATTATATGCATAACCTTCTTCTATTTTCAAGTTATATTTTCTTGCTAGCTCAAGCGCTTTGAAAAATGAATTTTGAGCAAATCCATAGTTTCCTAAGTTGCGGTATATTATACCTATGTAATTATATATAGGGGCTAATTTATTTTCATAATCATTTTTTTCTGCTAAATCAATTGTTGTGTATAGGAGTTTTAAAGCAGTTTCTGGTGCTTTACCCCTTAAACTCCAAGCAGTTTTAGCAATATGATCAATTCTCTCATCTATTGGTTTATTTATAGTAGATATAAGTATACTATCAATTATAAAGTCTTTTTGTGCAAAAAGTGAATTATTAGATAAAATAAAAAAAATAAAAATTACGCATAAATATTTGAAAGAAAATTTAACCATATTTCTCAATAAACTCTGCTACTTTTTTTACGTTATTTTTAGAACCTATAAAAATTGGTATTCTTTGATGTAAATTTTCTGGTTTTACTTCTAGAATACGATTTTCCCCATCAATTGAGTAACCGCCAGCAGCTTCAACGATAAAAGAAAGTGGATTACACTCATAAACTAATCTAAGTTTTCCATTCGGATTTTTAGTTGTAGCAGGATACATAAAAATACACCGTAATGGATAATTCGATGGACATCAGCAACCATAGTACCAATATATCTAGAAGTATAAGGTCTATCAGTTTTTTTGTCAATTTCTTTAACCCAATCTATATATTTTTGTACTCCAGGTGAGAACATATGGTAATAACCTTCATTTACACTATATTGATTAGAGCTTTCAGGTATTTTTACATTGTGATAGGTATGTAAAAATTCACCCAATGTAGTATCCAATGTAAATCCATTAACGCCATGACCGCTTGTATACATTAAAATAGTGCTTGAACCGTAAATAACGTAACCAGCTACAACTTGTTCTATCCCAGGTTGTAATAAATCTTCAATAGTACTGACTTCGTTATCAGGTGATTTTCTTTTATAGATAGAAAATATTGTGCCAATAGAAATACCGGCTTCTATATTTGATGAACCATCAAGTGGATCAAAAACTAAAACATATTTGCCTTCATTTTTACCAGATGTAATATGTATAGCTCCTTGGGTTTCCTCAGATCCTAGTGCACATAGCTGTCCGGTTGAAATGGCAGCATTAATTAAAGTTTCGTTGGCAAATTTATCCAATTTTTTAACAGCTTCACCGTGAATATTGTTATGGCCAATATACCCAAAAATATCATTAATACCTGCTCTTCTTATTTCGTTAGAAATGACTTTAAATGCAAGTCCTAATTTATAAAGCAAATTGGATAACTCTCCGGTTGCTTCCGGATGATATTTTTGTTCAAGTAGAATGTGATTGTCTAAGGTGTTCAAATAACTTGTCATATTTTTAACCTTTATTTAAAATTATTAGATTATTTCTATCGATAATTTCATCATAAACAAACCATTTATACATTTTTTGTATTTCTGAAGTCTTCATCTGTTTGATTTTTTGTACTTGATCAGAGTTATAATATACTAATCCTTTAGCTAAAAGTTGCATATTAGAATTATAAACACCAATTAAATCACCTTCATTAAATGAACCTATTGTATTTGTAACACCAATTGGAAGTATGCTAACATTTTTTTTCGATATAATTTTAGAAGCTCCATCATCCAAAATTATACCACCGGATATTTTTTTATTAAATTGTATCCATCGTTTACGAGCAGGAATTTGTAAAAACCTTGGTTTTATAAAAGTTCCAATATCGTGTCCTTCAATAATTTCTTTTAATCTTGGATTGGTGCCTAAAGCTATTACACAAGGGATACCAGCATTACTAGAAGCTCTTGCTGCCATAATTTTGCTTGTCATTCCACCAGTTGATAAATCGTTTTCTTTATCTTTTATTAAACTTAAAATATTACTATCAATTTTTTCAATAAATGGAATTCTTCTGGCTTTAGGATTTAATTTAGGATTATCGTCATAAATGCCATCAGTGTCTGTATATAAAATTAATAAATCGGAATCTAGCATCGAGGCAGTTATCGATGATAAAGTGTCATTATCACCGAATTTTAGTTCATCAACTGCTATTGCATCATTTTCGTTAACAATTGGTATAACACCATATTTTAGAAGAGAATTGAAGGTATCTCTTGCATATAGAAAACGCTGGCGATTTTGAATTACATCGTAAGTTAATAATATCTGACCAACTGAAATGTTGTAATCAGAAAATATATTAGCCCATTTATTCATCAATAAATTTTGTCCTATTGAAGCTAAAGCCTGAATTTTGTTTAATTCCTTTGGCCTTTTTGTGATGCCAAGTTTATCCATACCTAAACCTACAGCTCCAGAAGAAACAATAACTACTTCATAACCTGAATTTTTAATTTCAACAATATCTTCAATGAACTTCTTGAAATTTGATTTATCATTTATATTTGATGACAAAACAACTTTTGTCCCTAATTTTATTGTAATCCTTTTTAAGTTTTTTAAATAAAATTTTCTATTTTCCATATTTTCAAAAATTAGTGTTAAATAATTTTAATTTAATAAAATTATTATTATTTTCATTAAAATTCAAATAAATTATTAAGAAATTATGAAAAAAAAATATATTTTTATAATATTTTTTAATTGTATATCAATAATTTATTCACAGATAAGCTACAACTGTAATTTTGAAAATGGTAATGTAAAATATGTTGATATAGCAAAAATTGCAAAAACAAAAAGAAGTAAAAAAATAGATTTTTATAGATTAAATATTTATTCTGTAACTGATCCTAAAAATCCAGTTGATAGTTCTTTAAAGCCAAGTTCAAGGTGGTTTTACTTCAAATTATTTGATGTAAAAAATAAAAATTTAATTTTTAATTTTATTAATTCCGATCCATATTTACCTTTTTATTCATATGATAACATAAATTTTCAAAGGATTATAAATCATAAGAAATATGGTTTCTATCTTAAACCAGAAAAAGATACAGTATATTTGTCATACTTTATCCCTTATACACATAAAAATTTACATCTTGGTGAAAAAAGTTGGAGAAAAAGCCAGTATTTTCAAATTGATACAATAGGTTATTCAACGGATAGCTTACCATTAAAGCTTTATACTGTAACAAATAATACGTTATCAAATTTAAATAAAAAAGTTGTATGGATACATTCAAGAATACACACATCAGAAGCACCATCTTCGTTTATTGTTCATTTTTTGCTTAAAAATCTTCTTTTTGATAAATCATTTTCAGAATTGTTAAATAATGTTGTTTTTTATATTGTTCCATTTACAAATCCTGATGGAGTAAAATATGGTCTTTCTAGATCAAATATTCAGGGTATAAATATGGAAATTAATTGGAATAGGCCAGATTCTCTAACCGCAAATGAGATAAAAATACTTAAAAAGAAGATTTTAGAAATTGATAGTATTAAAAAAATTGATATTTTATTGAATTCACATTCTCAAATAGAAAATTGCTTAACTTATTGGATACATTCTCTAAAATCTACTTCAAGAAAATATTTTAATAAACAAATGTTATTCGCCTTTTTAACTACCAATAAAAAATATTTTTCACATCATGATTTTAAATATTCAGATATTAATCCAAAGTATGTTGAAGGGCAATTTTGGTTAAAAAATTTGGATAGTACTATAGCATTAACTTTTGAAACACCATATGGATATTACAGAAATAATCCTAAAAGTGAGTTGGTGAGCTTAAAAAATTTGAATAAAATTTCAAAAAATCTATTAAATTCAATCAATGATTATCTTATGATTAATAATTCATATAGATTGGTTTTAGATAATGATAAAAATAATGTATTCAATGACAGTCTCAATTATTATTTTAATAACGATTACAAAATATTGAATAAAAATAATAAAATTGAGTATTCTTTAAAAACTAAATTAGTAGGGAAATATCAAATTTATAAATGGGAAAAGGTTGGCGATAATTACAAATGGAGATACTTAAAGACAATTTATTTAAAACCAAAATTAAATAAAATTGTCTTTAAAGAAAATAAGAACAATCAAATTTGGGATGCAATATTATTAATTAAAAATTAGAATTTTAAGTTATAAAGAACATCAACTAAAAGATTACCTACATTTTGCAATGTTTCAGTAGATATATTTGAAATATCATCTTTTAATGTATGCCAGTATTTCCTGCGTGGATTAAGACTTTGCTGTCCTACAAGTTCTGCATCAATTATATTTATTGTTTTTATTCCGACTTTATTAAGTGGAAGATGATCATCAATTATTTCTGTTGAATGTTCATCACGAAAATTATTTATATTTTTGGTTAATGCACGTTCCCAAACAAGATTTGTAAAATCTTCAGCATACAAAATTGAAAATTTTTCTTTTTTAAATATAGCTTCTTTATCTCCCACCAGATCTAAAAGAATGCCATATTTATAAATTTCTGGATTTTGGAGTGATGAAGCAAAATATTGAGAACCTAATGAATAATTTTCTAAATTTTCACTTGTTCCATAATCTTCACCGTCAAATAGAACAATATCCACACCGTAAGGTAAGTTTAATTGTGTGATAATTGCAGCTAATTCCAACAATATACCAACACCACTGGCTCCATCGTTGGCACCTGGTATTGGTTTAGTATGATTATTTGGCTCTGGATCTTCATCTGCCCAAGGGCGTGTATCCCAATGTGCACATAAAATAATTCGTTTTTTTGAATTCGGATTAAATTTAGCTATTATATTGTTTAGTTTTAAATTTTCACCATTAATTAGAATATTAAAACTTTGAATCTCAACATATTTTGTAAACTTTGATAACTCATTAGCTAAATATATTTTACAATTTTCAGCTGATTGTGAATTTGGTACTCTTGGACCAAAACTTAATTGCTTCTGTATATGTTTGAATGCGTTTTCTGCATTAAATTTTATTGGTGGAACTTTATTTCCCAATTTCAAAACTTCTGCATTCAATTCTTTCTTTTCGTTGCTATTACAGGAAATCGCAAAAACAATTATTAACAAAATTAAGAAACTATTCATCAGAATTTTGACTATTTTCATACATTCTCTCAATTAAGGGTTTGTATCTTTCTTCAATTACTTTTCTTTTTACTTTTAATGTTGGAGTTAATTCACCAGTTTCAATAGATAAAGGTCTATCGAGTAAAGTAAAACGTCTAATTTTTTCATAACTTGCTAAGTTCTTTTGGATACCGGAAAATTCTTTTTCAAGGAGTTTATATATTTCATCGTTATTAACAAGATCACTATTATCTTTATATTTGATATTATTAGAGTCAGCATATTCTTTTAATGCTTCAAAATCAGGAACAACAATAGCTGTTAAATACATTCTTTTATCACCGATGATAATAAATTGGTCGACATATTTACACTGTAAAAATAAATTTTCGATAGGTGTTGGAGCAACATACTTACCAGTAGAAGTTTTGAAAAGATTTTTCTTCCTATCTGTAATTTTTAAAAAACCTTCGTTATCAAATTCTCCAATATCTCCAGTATGGAACCAACCGTCTTTAAGCACTTTTTCTGTTTCAGCTTTATTTTTATAATAACCTTGCATTACACAATCACTTCTGGTAAGAATTTCACCATCTGGAGCAATTTTTACTTCAACATTTGGCCAAGGTTTACCAACAGTACCAAATTTATAATCATTTTCTCTATTTGCTGCAATTACGGGTGATGTTTCTGTTAATCCATAACCTTCTAATATCAAAATATCAAAAGCTTCAAAAAATTCAGCTAACTCAGGAGATAAAGCTGCACCACCGGATACAAAATATCTTAATTTGCCTCCAGTTATATTTTTAACTTTATCTAAAACCAATTTTTTGGCTAACTTATACTGTGAGTACAGAGCTAAATTTACGTTATTTTTTCGTTTAGCTGCTTTATATGCCATACCAATTTCTACTGCCCATTTAAATAATTTCTTTTTAGTTTGGCTTTGCTTGTTCAAATTGCTTTGTAATTTGGAATAAATTCTTTCAAACAATCTTGGTACAGTAGTTATAATTGTTGGTTTTACTTCAAGCATATTAGTTTGCACTTTTTCTATAGATTCAGCAAAATAGAAGTTAGCCCCTGCTCCCCAACAAGCATAATAACCAGTACTTCTTTCATATATATGGCATAAAGGCAAGAAAGATAGAATGGTATCATTTTGTGTAACATTCAAAGCTTGAAGCGTTGCATTTACATTACTTATAATACTCTTATGTGTTAACACTACCCCCTTAGGTTCTCCTGTAGTACCTGAAGTATAAATTATAGTTGCTATGTCGTTTTCAGAAATAAGTTGTAAACTATTATATACAAAATCTGGATTTTCATTATAAAATTTTGAACCTAATTTCATAATATCAGATAAAGAAAAAAGATTTTCAATATTTGGATCTTTATCTTTGTCGTTATAAATGATAATATACCTCAAATACTTAAGATTATTTTTAATTTTCAGAACTTTGTTTAACTGGAATTTATTTGAAACAGCAATAGCTTTAGCTTCTGAATTATTCAAAATAAATTCTACAGTTTCAGATGTGTTAATAGGATACATTGGAATATCAATAATTCCTAAATTTATACAAGCGAAATCTGTATAAATCCATTCTGGTCTGTTTTCAGAAAGAATTGCAATTTTATCATCTTTTTTTAGACCAAGCGTATGTAAGCCACAAGCTACTTGCTCAACAGTACTTTTGAATTGTTCAAAAGAGACACCAACGTATTTATTATCTACTTTATAATGTAAAATAGGACGATCAACTTTTTTACTATAATCATATACTAAAGTTTTATAAATATCACAAATTGTTTTAAATTTACTTAAAGCAGGCATTTCAACTCCTTATTCATAAATTATTGCACTTAAATAACCTACTACTCTTGAAGTGTCGTGATTAGTATCAGAAGAGTAGCTTCTATTTACAACTTGAATTTTAGCATTTTTATTATTTTCTAAAGCTTTCAAAAGAGTTACCACGCAGCCACCACCGCAAGCTTCACATCTTTTATATTCCAAAGAAAGCTGTAAACCATCAGCATCCCAATTAGATAAGTATAAATCGAAAAAATCATCTAAAATTTCAGCTTGTTTTCTATTGTAAAAATGTGATAAATCTGTGCTTACTACAATTAAGATATCGTCATTAACAATTTTGGATAAATCTTGAGCTAAATTGTATACAATATCTCTATTTTGACTACCTAAAACAATTGGGACCAACTTAAATTCACCTAAAACATATTGAAGAAATGGCAATTGAACTTCCAAAGCGTGTTCTTCCACCATATGGCCGTGATGAGATTTTCTTAAAACATTTGAATTGGCAACCAATTTTTCAATTAATTCTTTATCTAAGGCTAAATTTCCAAATGGAGCTTCATAAAAATCTCCATTAAAAACCGAAGCAAATTCGAAATAATCGTAATGAGAAGGGGAAAGAACAATAACCGTTTTGTATTTTCTACCAATCAAATATTTATATGCATAAGCCGCAGTTTTTCCCGAATATACATATCCTGCGTGTGGAGCTACAATGCCTAATATTTTTGAGGGAGAAAAAGAAATTTCGGCACTGTTAAAATAATTATCCAAGTCGTTTTTAAGAATATTCCTTGGTCTATAAAAAGCGCCTTCAACGGCAACTGGTCTTATCATAGTTTTCCCATTATTGACTTTGCAATATAAGAAAAAAAAATAAATTTATAAAAACTTCTAAATTGAATATAAATTCTTTAGCTCAGACGGTGTAAGCTTAAAGCCCGTGCGCCGTGCAACGCACGGGCGGGCTAAAGCCCAAAAAATAATATTCCATTTAAGCGTATTAACCACCATATTACCAACCACTTACAATATTTATATTTTTCATCAAGAATAAAAATTTATGAAAAATTTTTTATAATTTACCGGCAAGTTTTAAAGTCTTATAATATATTCATAAATACGATATAATTGCATTTTTGAAAAATATATTTGTATTTACAATATAATTTTAGATACGATATATTAGTAATTTTCAATAATATATTTGTAAATACAATATATTTGTTTTTATGATATAATTGTAAAAGCAATTTTATGATAAAAAAACGAATCAATTGTAAAAATTTGCAAAATTACATATTAGCTTCGTTAGAAGCTTAATTTTTATCAAGCACTTTACGGATTGCCAGGTATTTGGGAAAGATATGAGTATAAAGGCTCAAAGCACTACCCTTTGTTAGGTGATAAAGAAAAGATTTTAGCGGGCCGTTTCGGCCCGCTTACCCCTTGCGGCTTTCTTTAAGCCGCAAGGGGCTTAAGCTTATACTGTCTGAGCTAAATAATAATTGTGATTTAATTAAATTTATTAATATTTGGCATTTCTTTGAGTTTATTGAGCAAATCAACTTCTTGGGGAGTAAGCTTTTTAGGAACAATAACATTGATTTTAATTTTCAAATCTCCAGAGCCAGCAGAATTTAAATGTTTAATACCTTTATCTTTAATTTTTAAAATCTTTCCGGGCTCAAGCCCAGGTTCGATTTTTAATTTTGCTTTGCCAGTTAATGTTGGGACTTCTATTTCGGTACCTAATGCCAATTCTGGGAAACTTAAATAAAGTTCGTAAATGATATCATCGTTTTCACGTGTGAAAGTAGGATGTTTTTTCTCGTGAAAAACAACAATTAAATCTCCATCTCGACCGCCTCTTATTCCTGCGTGGCCTTGACCTCTCAAAGTTAAATATTGACCTTCTTGCACGCCAGCAGGTATGTTAACTTTTACAGTATCTTCTATTTGAATTCTTCCATCTCCTTTACATTTTGTACAAGGCTGATCTACAACAACGCCCTCACCATGGCAATTGCTGCAAGGTTGTATGTTAACAACGTGTCCAAAGAATGATTGTTGTGTTTTTCTTACTTCGCCTGTACCGTTACATACAGGACAATTTTTTAATGCGGTACCATTTTTTGCGCCAGTTCCTTTACAAGTATCGCATTTAACTAATCTTTTTAGTTTTACCTTTTTGCTTGTTCCAGTTGCAATTTCTTCGAGATTTAATTCGATATCAACTCTTATATCACTACCAGGAATTCCGCTTGACCTTCTTCTGCCACGTTGGGATGAGCCACCAAAATTATCAAAAATTGAACCACCAGCGCCGCCGAAAAATGTTTCAAAGATATCACTAAAATTGCTAAAAATATCATTCATATTTGTATATTGGTGGAAGTCTTCTCCCATTCTCATTCCGCTGTGACCGAATTTATCGTATTTAGAACGTTTATCGGGATCAGAGAGAACCTCATATGCTTCGGTAATTTCTTTAAATTTTTCTTCTGCCTCTTTAGAAGGATTTCTATCCGGATGATATTGCATCGCAAGTTTACGATAAGCCTTCTTTATATCATCTTGTGAAGCATTTTTATCAACGCCTAGAACTTCATAATAATCACGTTTTTGAGCCATATTTTCTCCTTACTTTATATTCCTTTATTGTTATTGATTAGGTTCGGTTGAAACTATAACTTTTGCATGTTTCAATATTTTATCTTTGTATGTATAACCGTTTTCTATTACTTTTAAAACTTTATTTGGTGGCATTTTGTCTGTTGGTTGTTGCATTAAAGCATCGTGTAAATCAACATTGAACTCTTCTCCTTCTGCTTCAATTTTTTTAACTTCTTCACTTTCAAGGAGTTTTGTGAATTTATTAAATACCATTACAACACCATCTTTTAAAGCATTAAAATGTTCTGGTGAATCTATATATTGAATGGCTTTTTCCATATCGTCATAGATTTCAAGAAATTTTAATAAAATTTTTTCAGATGAATATTTAGCAAACTCGGAAAATTCTTTTTCTTTTGCACGTCTAAAGTTTTCTAAATCAGCTGCTTTTCTTAAGAAGGCATCTTTATAGTCATCTCTTTCTTTTTTCAAAACTTCGTTTTGTTCCTTTAAATTTTTTATTTCTTCCATAAGTTCCTTTGTTTTATTAGATTCTTGTTGGTTTTCAAAGTTACCATTTTGTTGTTCGTTTTGTGTTTCATCATTTGTTATAACGTCATTTGTTTGTTCATTTAATGTTTGGTTTTCCATATTTGTTATATCCTTAATATTATTTTCTGAAATATTTTTATTCGTTTCTGTATTAATTTGATTATCTACTTTTTCATTAGATGCATTATTTAAAGTTTCTTCATTGTGTTTTTTAGCAGATACCTTTTTGATATTTTTCTTAAACATAAGCCCTCCTCCATTAAATCTTAAGATGATTACTAAAAATTTCAGATGTAAAATTTAATAGGGAAGTAACTTTAGAATAATTCATTCTTTTAGGTCCAACTAAAACGATATTTCCAACAAAATTATCTTTTTTATATTGTTTGTAAGCGATACTGTAATTTTTCAACAGATCATTAGGATTTTCCTCACCGATTTTAAAGACAACATCATTAGATGTGGTATGAATATTTTCAACTAAATGTACAATGATAGATTTATCTTGTAAAATTTCTATTATAGCTTTTAAATTTTCATAATTTTCGAATTCAGGATTATTTAAAACTTCAGCATCGCTATAAACTATAAAATTATTATTATCAATACTTTCAGAAAATATTTTATCTGAATAATCAATAATAAAACGTATTACAGAATCATTTATATCAATATTTTCAGAAATTCTTTCTTTAATTGTGTATTGTATATCTTTAAATGATAAACCAGAAAGTTTTTCATTTAAAATTTGTTCAACAAAATATAATTTTTCAGGCCTGATAACAGTATCAATTTCAAAAGTTATAGTCTTTATAGGTCCTTTTTTAATAATTACAACAACAAGAATTTTATTTGAATCGATATAAACAAGCTGAATTTTTTCTAAAATCGCAATATGTAATTTTGGATATGATACATAAGAAATTAGATTTGTTAATTTACTCAAAATTTGTGATGTAGATTCTAACAAGTTATTTGAATCTTGAGCAGCTTCACTTAGAATTTTATATAATTGTTCTTGTTGCTGTTCAGAAATTTTTTCAATTTTCATTAAATTATCAACAAAATATCTATAACCTTTATCAGTAGGTATACGACCTGCTGAAGTATGCGGATGATCTAAAAATCCCATTTCTTCTAAATCTGCCATTATATTTCTAATGGTTGCAGATGAGAGTCCTAAAGAGTATTTTTTTGTTAAAAAACGAGACCCTATAGGCGTTGCATTCAATATATATTGTTGGATTATACAAAACAAAATTAATTTTTCACGCTCGGATATTTTAAATTGGTTACTCATAAAAATTTTTTAATTAACCAATTAATATACTAAAATTCAATAAAATATTAAAATTAAAGCCCCCAAGATTTTACATTAAATATAAACTCTTCTGCTTCATCCATCGCTTTGGTATAAAAATCATCTAATTGATGCTTCCATTCATTACCACTTATAATTAAATTTTCTATCGGAAAATATTTTACAATTATCCAATAGTTGTCATAATAAATAAATTCCCATCCTCTATTGTAAAGTATTTCTTTGAATTTTTTCGCTTCGGAATATTCATCAAAATAGAATTTGTTATAATTTGGTTTCAGTTGAATCCAATAATAAAAAGCTACTTTATGGTAACGATTAGGATTTAAGTTAACACCAACCCAAATACCACTAAAATGAAGTGAATAATCTCTTAATTGCATTGATTTAGGTTTTGGCTGAATAAAAATATCTTTATCTAATAAAAAGTTATCACCACTAATATTTTGGTGTGAATAATCATATTTATTATAAATTAATAAAGAAACTAAATTTTCTTTTATATAATTTGAAAAATTAATGTAAATTGTAGATGCAATTTCCCATATTTCAGGAATAAGTTTAATTTGAATTTGTTCAAATTTCATAATAAAATCCCAAATTTTATAAATAAAAATAAAAAAAAATGGTGAAATATGATAGACACACACGCACATTTAAATTTAAATAATTTTGATAAAGATTTACCAGAAGTAATTCAACGAGCAATTGATAATGGCGTTGAGTATATTATTGTTCCAGGTATTGATTTAGATTCTTCTATCAAAGCAGTTGATATTGCAAATAAATACAATAATGTATATGCAGCAGTTGGCTTTCATCCAGAAGATGCAGATAAATTTAATGATCAATCAGTTAATGCATTAATTGATTTAAGTAAAAACAATAAAGTTGTTGCAATTGGTGAAATAGGTTTAGATTATTATTGGAAAAATGTACCAAAAGAAACACAAATTAGAGTTTTCAAACAACAATTAGATTTAAGTTTAAAATTAAATTTACCTGTAATTATACATAACCGTGAATCTGATAATGAGATGCTAAATATCATTAAAAGTTACAAAAATACGCCATTAAAAGCTCAATTTCACTGCTTCTCAGGTGATTTAAACATGGCTATTGAATTGATAAAAATGCATCATTTTATTTCATTTACAGCTAATATAACATTCCCAAATGCTAAGAATTTAGTTGAATTAGTGAAACATATACAAATAGATGATCTTTTATTGGAAACTGATAGCCCATTTATGGCCCCACAAGGACATCGAGGAAAAAGGAATGAACCATCATTTGTTTTGGAGGTTGCAAAGAAAATATCTGAGATTCAAAATATAAAATTAGAAGACGTAATAAGAACTACAAGTACAAATGCTTATAGACTTTTCAAAATTGGTAAAGAACCACAGCTGGTTTATACATATAAAATTGGTGACTCTTTATATATCAATGTTACAAATAGATGTAACGCAGATTGTATTTTTTGTGACAGAAAAGGTGAAGCAATAATTTCAGGCTATAAATTAAAAATGCCGAAAAATTTGGAACCTCCAGCAGAAACATATATTAAAGAAATAGGAGATCCAAAACAATATAAAGAAATTGTTTTTTGTGGTTATGGTGAACCTACTATTAGATGGGATGTTGTTAAAGAAATAGCAAAATATGTTAAAGATAACGGAGGAAAAACACGTATGAATACAAATGGCCACGGGAATATAATTAATAAAAGAGACATAACACCTGAGCTTAAAAATTTAATAGATACAATATCAATAAGTTTAAATTCAGTTTATCCAGATGAATATTCAAATTTAATGAAAGTACCTGAAAGTTACCATTCAGAAATGATAGAATTTGCAAAAAAAGCTAAAAATTATACAAATGTTGTAATGAGTGTTGTAGGACTACCAGAGGTAGACTTAGAAAAAGCAAAAGACTTAATTGAAAATCAAATTGGAGTTAAATTTAGATTAAGAGAATTATTTTAATTTAATAAATAATTAACAATTTAATAACTTTTACGATATAAAAAAAATTGACTTTGCTTACGAAAATAGTTATATTTAAAAAAAAGAGGGTATTTTATGAAAAAACTTTTATTACTACTTAGTATATTTTTTTCTATTGGCTATTCGCAAGTCATAAGAAATGTAGGATTTGATTTTAATGAAGCGAATGGTGTTATAGAAATTGAATATTTTTATGCACCTTATGACGAAGAACAAGTTACAGATGTATGGATAGAAGTTTCTACAAATGGGGGAGCTACATTTAATAAAGCTAAGTCCGTAACAGGTGATGTAGGTGTAATAGGTGGAAAAGGGATCAAAAAAGCTTATTGGAGTGTTTTTAATGATTTCGAAGAATTGGATGGTTATGTAGTAATTAAAGTTGCTGGAAACAAAACAATGACACAAGGCCAAGCAATTGCCTCAACAATAAAAAAATTTACGATTGGTACAGAAAATGTGTGGGATTTTAATGAATCTTTCCAAATGTATTATGGTATTATAGATTTTAAGTTTAATGATGGTGGTATACAAAAAGTATTTGATAAAAAAATTTGAAAAAAAAGGTGATGCTAATTCTTTTGGAATTAAAATTACGTCATATCCATTAATTTTTGATGGATATTATTTTAGGCAAAATTTAAGACCTGTAGGTGCTTTGTTAATGCCCTCTGTAGATGCTGCAATAGTAGGTTGGGGAGCTTCAGTTTCTTATACAATTTTACCAATTTTCAAATATGTACAACCTTATTTAGGCTTAGGATATCAAAATTCAGTTATTTATATTGGAGAATCAATAGGTGATGCTCTTGAAAAGAGAAATCTTTCTCATCTCTATCTTAATTATGGTGTACAAATATCTTTAGCATCTTGGCTAAAGTTGAATTATACTATTTATAATTCTACAAGTTCTGATATCAATAAAGATTGGAAATTTTCCAATATAAATATAGCAATTAAATTTTAAGGTGGTATTATGAAAATATATAAATATTTATATTTGTTGCTTATATTATTATTTTGGGGTTGTAAAGATTTTAATGATCAATATGGTGGTAGTGATATATTAGGATTTTTGGATCAAGCCGTTAAGGCTCCAAAAGGTGGAATGGTTTTAATTTCCCCTAAAAGTGGTACAATAGCATCTTTTAGTGTAACGATAAAATGGGCCGCTGACACATTAGTTATTTATAGAGTAAATATATATATGCAAACATCTTTAGATAACCAATGGAAGAAAATTTGTGAAAATATTCCTGCTAGTTTAGGTAAATATACCATAACCCAACTGCCTGATAGAAATTGTCAAATTAAATTTAAAATAGAAGCAGTAGATAATGTTAATAAATTTGTAGAAACACCATTATTGCAATTTAATATACCAGATAATTTTATACAAATAACTCAACCAGATGGAACAATAGCTTATGAAAGTGGATCAAGTATTAGTATTAACTGGAGTTATGGGACAATTTATAATTATTATGATAACATTATCTTACAATTTTCAACTGATAATGGTGTAACTTGGAATTTTTTGGGGAATTCTTATATGGGGACAAGAAATTATACATGGACTACACCAGTGTATGATGTTAAAATGCCATGTAAAGTTAGAATACAATTACAATATCAACCTGATAGGATGGCTGAGTCTCAGTTGTTTTATATATTACCCCAAAAACCAATTACTATAATAACACCTAATAGTACAACTAGCTGGAAAATAGGAACTAGTCAATATATTACTTGGAAAAATGATAAAGCAAGACAAGTTAATCTTCAATATTCAATTTTTCCAGATTCTTTGATATGGAAAAATATTAAATTAAGTTATTCTTCTTCCAGTGGTGACAATTCATATTTATGGAATATTCCAACAACAATAACAAAAACAACTAAAGCAAAAATAAAAATAATAGATGCAGGTAATTCTTCAAATTATGCTATATCTGATAAATTTACTATTTCTGTACCAGAATCAATTAAGGTAATTTCACCAAAATCTGGGGATATTTGGTATGGTGGTAAAAGCTATATCATTAGTTGGGATCATTCTACAGCTACAACATTTGGAATTTATTACAGAATGGCACCTAGTGGTTCTTGGACTACGATAAATACTTATATTAACAATCAAAAAAATTACACATGGCAAATACCTACGAATATGACAACAGGTTCATACCAAATAAAAGTTGCTGATTACACTGGTATCGAGCCAGAAGGAATAAGTGGAATTTTTCAAATTATATCACCTACAATTAAATTAACTTCACCAACAGAAAATCAAGCAATTAAAGCAAATACCGATTTTAATATTACTTGGGAAGCTAAAGATGTTAATTATTTAAAATGTCAATACAGTACAGATAATGGAAGTTCTTGGTCCACAATATTTGATAATCAAGTTGCTACAGCTACTGGCTCTTATAACTGGAAAGTGCCTAATATCGATGCTCCAAAATGTATTATGAGATTATCAGATGCATCAAATCCTGATATACAATTTGATGTGCCATTTAGTATTGTAAAACCTAATGTTACTTTTAATGCACCAACACAAGGTGTAATATGGCTAAGTGGTACGAACAAAACAATTAGATGGATAAGTAGTAATTTACAATATGTTAGATTAGATTATTCAACGGATGGGGGAAACAGTTGGATAAATATCAATAGTTCAGTTTTTACTAATAATAATGCAGAAACTACTTATTCTTGGATTGTTCCATCAATTTCTGCAACATCAACAAATTGTTATATTAAGATAACAGATTATTATAATAGTAATGTTTATTTCTTAAGTCCTAAATTTACTATTCAAAAACCTTAAGATAAAGGGGAAGAAAATGACAAAGTTTATAAAAATATTTGCTTTAATTTTTATTTTGCCTTATATGATTATTATAGCTCAAGATTATGAGGCAAGAAGTACTAGCAAGAAGCTAAGAATACAAAAAAATCCACCTAAAATTAATGTGGAAATACAGTTTAATAAACCAGTCAGCAATAACATCTTAAAAGGTGGTGATATTAACGATTTTCAAATTACAATTACAAATACTGGAAAAGGTCCTGCTAAAGATGTTTACGTCGATTTAAGAAGTGACGATTTAGGTAATGATGTATTGAAAATAGTTTCCACAATAAAAATAGGGAATATAGAAGCAGGTGAAACTAAAACATTTACTATACCTTTTACGGTGAACCCAACTTTAAATAAACCGATAAATGGAATTTTAAATTTTTATTTTAGTGAAAAAGGAGAATATGAATTAAGTAAACAATTTTATCCTATTAAAATAGTACCTAATCAAGAAAATTTTATACAACAAGAAGAAGAAATTATTCTTGCTTCCGATGTTGATAAGAATATACCAGTAAGTCCATATAAGAGACCAAATGCAATAGCTTTAGTTTTAACTGTATCAAAATATGCAAATAAAGATATTCCTGCTGTAAAATTTGCTAAACATGATGGTAAAGCTATAAGAGAGTATTTAGTTAAAACATTTGGCTATGATCCAGATAATATTTTACCAAAAGAGGAAAATACTCTTATTACATACGGAACTATGAAAAATTTTATTAAAAATGTTTTGCCAAATTATTTACGTAAAGATGGTAGTAGTGAATTATTTGTTTATTTTGCTGGACATGGAGCGCCAAATGTTAATACTAAGAAGGCTTATTTTGTACCTTATGATGCTGATCCAAATTATGTAAGTGATGAAAATGCTTATTCTATGGAAGCATTTTATGATGATTTAGGGGCATTGAAAGCAAAATCGAAAATTGTTGTTATTGATGCATGTTTTTCCGGTGCATCAGGTGAAGGTGAATTAATTATTAAAAATGCAAGTCCTGTATTATTAGATATTGAAGAAAATACAGGAACTTCTTTAGATGATACTGCTAATGTTGTATTTAAATCATCAACAGGGCAACAAGTATCAAATTGGTATCCAGAAAAAAATCATGGTATGTTTACTTATTACTTCTTGAAAGGTATTCAGGGAGCTGCTGATAAAAATAACGATGGTATAATAACAGTAGGTGAAATTAAAAATTACATAAATGATGAGAATGAAGGTTTAACATCAATGGCATTAAGAAAATATGGTAGAAAACAAACCGCAGTAATTTCTGGTAAAGATGACAATGTTTTAGTTAGATTAAAATAAATATTTATAACTTCTAAACAAATAAGCTGCTCAATGGAGCAGCTTATTTTTATATAAATAGGAGAAAGATTATGTGGGAAAAACGAATTTATATATATGTTATTTTAGTATCACTTTTGCTTAGTTCTTGTGATAATAACATAACGGAAAATGTTATTATTGATAATGAATATGTATTCCGGCAAAATGAAAAACTAGGTGTGGGCGTCAATTTAGGTAATGCTCTTGAAGCACCAAATGAAGGGGATTGGGGAGTTGTAATTAAGGATGAATATTTTGATATTATAAAAAATTTAGGTTTTAACTCAATACGTATCCCGGTAAAATGGTCGGCGCATTTAACTCAAAATAATCAAATAGATGAAATTTTTATGAAAAGAGTTGAATATGTTGTTGATTTAGGTTTAAAAAAAGGTTTTGCGATTATTTTGAATGTTCATCATTTTGATGAGATACATATTGATCCAATAAGTAATAAGCAGAAGTTATACGATATTTGGCAGCAAATTTCTAAAAAGTTTTCAAATCGTTCGAATTATTTATTTTATGAAGTTTTAAATGAACCACAAAACAATTTAACTATCAATTTATGGAATGATATACAAAAAGAATGTGTCAGAATTATTAGAGAAAATGATAAATATCATACAATATTGGTTAGTGGTGTAAATTATAACAGTGTATGGGGATTAGAAAATTTATCATTACCAGAAGACAATAATATTATTCTGACAATTCATTATTATGAGCCTTTTACTTTTACTCATCAAGGTGCGGAATGGGTAAATGGTGCTGATGTTTGGCTTGGAACAAAATGGCTAAATACAGAACCGGAAATACAAAATATTGAAGCAGATATCAATAAAGCCGTTAATTTTGCAAAATTGCATAATATTCCTGTCAATTGCGGAGAATTTGGATCATACTATAAGGCTGATAGTTTATCAAGAGTAAATTGGACAAATGCTATTGCAACGATTTTAAAGAAAAATAAAATAAGTTATAATTATTGGGAGTTTTGTGCAGGGTTTGGATTTTATGATCCGAATACTAAAAAAATTAATTATAGCTTAGTTAATGCATTATTAAAATAATCAAAAAAATATTATATTTTAATTAAAAATAGAAAATTATATGCAAAATTTATTAGTAATACCTTCGATAGATATACACAAAGGTAAATGTGTTAGGGTTGTAAAAGGAATACCAGAGCTTAATACATTTGAGTACAGCGATGATCCTGTAGAAATGGCAAAAATATGGCGTGCGGAAAATGCCAAAGTGTTACACGTTGTTGATTTTGATGGTGCTTGGTCCCATGAAGATATCAATATGAATATAATAAAAAAAATCTGTTCTTCTGTCATTATACCTGTTGAATTTGCTGGTGGTGTGAGAACATTTGATGATGCTGAAAAAGTTTTTGATTTGGGCGTTTACAGAATTGTAACAGGTACAATGGTGGTTGAAAATTTAAAGGATTTCATTAAAATTTTTGAAAAATATGGCCCAAATAAATTAGCTGTATCTTTGGATGTTTTAGATGATTATATTTTAATTCGTGGTAGATCATTCAGAACAAATTATAAAGTTGAAGATATTATTAATCTGGTTAAAGATATTGGAATTGAAAGGTATGTTGTAACAGATATTGCTTCAAATGGTACTTTAACTGGTGCAAATATTGAATTATCTTTGAAAGTGGCAAAATTAACTTCAAAAAAAGTAACACATTCCGGTGGCGTGAGGGATAAAAATGACTTATTTTTAATTCAATCTCATGTAAAAGATGGTATAGATTCCGTTATCGTTGGAAGGGCATTATATGAAAATAAATTCCCTTGCCAAAAAATTTGGCGTATTGCTGAACAGGGGATTTTTGACTAATGGAAGTAAAACAATATACGTATTCTAGCTTTATTTATAACGAATTGATGGCTCATGTAACTTACGATAAATGGGCTGCCTATATAGCAAATATTGTGAAAATATTTATTCCAAAAAATCCGTTGGTATTGGATTTAACAGCAGGAAGTGGACTTTTAACCGATAAATTATCTAAATTACTTAAAACTTATATTATAGCAAATGATTTATCTTATTATATGTTAGAGCAGTATAATACCGATTCTTATAAAATTTGTTCCGATATAAGGTCATTACCATATAAAATAAAATTTGATTTAGTATTTTCAAATTTTGATAGCATTAATTATCTTCTGATAGAAGATGATATTTTCAAGGCTTTTAAAGAAATTTCAAAAATATTGACTATTGATGGTATTTTTGTTTTTGATGTTTCTTTATTTAAAAATAGTTTACCTTATAAAAAGCCATTTCATAAAACAGGCACGATTAATGGTTATTATTACTTTTTTAAAACGGAATATGATGAAATTAATTCAATTCAAACAACAACTATTGATGTAATTGACAAGCTTGGACAAAAATTTCAGGAAATTCATAAACAAAAAATTTATCCATTAGAAACTTTTTTCTATTTGCTTGAAGAAGCGGGCTTAGAAGTTATAAAATGTTATGATGGCTTTTCCAAAAAAATAGCTTCAAATAATTCAAAAAGAGCTCAATTTATTACAAAATTATATCAGGAATAGTTATGCTAAAATTATTAGCCATAAAAGATTTTGCTCTGATTGAAAAATTAAATGTACATTTTGATAAAGGTTTAAACATTATTACAGGTGAAACAGGAGCAGGGAAATCAATTATTCTTGATGCTTTGGGGCTTATTCTTGGTGATAGAGCCTCTATAGATATGGTACGAAAAGGTGCAAATAAAACTGTTATAGAAGCATTTTTTGATATTTCTGGAAATACAAAAATAAAAAATTATTTGGATATGCTTGAAATAGAATATGAAGATGAGCTTATTGTAAGAAGGGAAGTTTCGACAAAGGGAAATTCAAGATGCTTTTTGAACGATATTCCAACAACTATTAATAACTTAAAAGAAGCCGGTAATTTTTTAGTAGATTTACACGGACAGCACGAACATCAATCTTTGCTAAACGTTGCCTATCATATAAAAATTTTAGATGAATTTGCAAGTTTACAAAAGCAAATTGATGAGTATAATGATATTTTCAAAAAACTTAATGAAACAATTAAGAAACGAGATGATTTAAAAAGCCAAGAAAGTTTATTGAAAGAAAAATTAGATTTTTACTCTTTCCAACTTAAGGAAATTGATACGATAAATCCACAGCTTGGTGAAGATGAGACAATTGATAATGAATTAAAAATTTTAGAAAATTCTGAAAAAATTCTAGAATTAGCAAATTCAAGTTATAATCTATTATATTCGGATGATAATTCAGTTATTAATTTATTAGGAAATGTTGAGAAATTCCTAACACAAATTATTAAAATTGATGTTTCAAAAAAAGATTTGATCGAACAATTAAGTAATACATTTGATGTTATTTCAGATATTTCTAAGGAACTTAGAAATTATATAGATTCAATTGATTTGGAACCTGAAACTCTTGAAGCGAAAAGAAACAGATTATTTGAATTGAACAATTTGAAAAGAAAGTATAATAAAAATATTGAAGAAATTTTAAAATATCGTGAAAAAATAGCAGCAGAAATTGAAATTGCAGAGAATTTTAATGATAAAATATCTGAAATAGAAAATGAAATAAAAGAATTATATAAACAATTATACATAAAAGCTAAAAATATATCTAATGAAAGACGTTTAGTTTCTCAAAAAGTTGAAAAAGAGGTGGTTTCTGTTTTAGCTAATTTAGGGATGCCTAAAGTTCAATTTAAGGTTAATTTTTACAATTCATTATATGAAGATTATGATGATGATAAAATTCAAGAAATAAAATTTAATTCTTATGGTTTTGATGAAATTGAATTTCTGATTTCAACAAATTTAGGTGAAGATTTAAAATCTTTAAATAAAATTGTTTCAGGCGGTGAAATTTCACGAATAATGTTAGCATTAAAAACGATTTTAGCAAAATCTGATAAATTACCAATATTAGTTTTTGATGAAATAGATACAGGTATTTCTGGAAGAATTGCTCAAAAGGTTGGCGAAGCATTAAAAGATTTATCAAGATACCATCAAATAATTTCAATAACTCATTTACCACAAATTGCGGCGTTTGCTGATGTTCATTTTATGGTTCAAAAAACTGAGATTGAAGATAGAACTGTTTCAAAAATTATCAAATTGAATGAAGATGAACATATCTTAGAAATTGCTAAAATGCTTTCTGGTGATAAAGTGACAGATGCAGCTATTGAAAGCGCAAAAGCTCTTGTGAAAGGAATTTAAGTTGAAAAAACAATTATCATTATATGTACATTTTCCATTCTGTGAACACAAGTGCAATTATTGTGATTTTTATTCGATAATTGATTTTACTAATCAAGAAAATTATACAAAATATCTGGTTAATGAAATAATCTATTATTCGAAATTATTGAATAATGAATATCAAATTAAAACTATTTTCTTTGGTGGGGGTACTCCCACAGCTCTACCATTGGAACTTTTCGAGAAAATTTGCAGCGCTATTTTCGATAACTTTGATATAGACCTTGGATATGAATGGACACTTGAAGCAAATCCTAATTCTTTAGTGCATAATTTAAAATACTATAAGGATTTAGGGATAAACAGGTTAAGTATAGGTGTACAATCTTTTTCTGATAGAGATTTAAAGTTCTTAACAAGAATTCACAATTCCAAAGAAGCGATAAATATAATACATAAAGCCTATAATTTAGGTTTTAAAAATATAAATATTGATTTAATTTTTAATTTGCCAACTCATAACATCAGAACAATTAAAAAAAATTTAGAAATTGTTACAAGCTTACCGATTAAGCATATTTCTTATTATAGTTTAATTTTAGAAAATGGGACACAACTTTATTACCAAGTGTTGAACAATCAAATTAAACTCAAAAGTGATGCCAATGATTTAAAATATTATCGGTTTATTATTGATTTCTTGAGTGAAAAAGGTTTTAATCAATATGAAGTATCAAATTTTGCAAAAGAAGGTTATGAGTGTAGACATAATTTGACTTATTGGCACTATGATGAATACTTAGGATTGGGTCCTTCTGCTCATTCATTTATTAAAAATAAACGATGGTGGAATTATAGGAATATTAGGTATTATATCGAAAATATTCAAAAATATGGCAATGCAGTGAAATCATCTGAAATTTTGTCAACTGAACAAATGCTTGACGAATTTTTAATGCTAAGTTTTAGAAGTGATGGATTAAACTTAAATAAATTACCTGAAATTAATGGTTTAAATGAAAAAATTACAAACATAAAACCAAAACTAAATAATTTCTTGAAAAATAATTTAATGAAATTTGAAAATAATATTTATAAACTTACTTCAGATGGTTATGCTGTAGCTGATAAGATTATAGAAATCCTTTTATGAGTGTTTATTCCTATAATCGTAGCCCCATAAAAGTTTGTCTCTTAGTAAATCAAAATAAGGTTTTTGATTAATTTGAATAATTCTCAATTTTTTTTCCGATTTGCGAATTGTAATTGTGTCATATGATTCTATATTTAAATCGTGTTGTCCGTCGAAAGAAATACGTAATTTTTCACCACGAGAATAAGGTTCAATTTTTAATTGAGTATTGTCAGTTAAAACAAGTGGTCTGATTGTTAAGCTATGAGGAGCAATAGGTGTTAGCACAAATACATTAGCATTTGGACTAATAACAGGCCCACCGCAAGCCAAGGAATAAGCTGTAGATCCAGTAGGAGTTGAAATAATTATTCCGTCAGCAATGATAGTTGAGACATAATTATCATTAGCAAAAAGTTTAAGTTCAATTGTTTTATTAAAGCCACCTTTATCAATTACAACATCGTTTACAGCAATGTATTCACGTGAATCATTTATTTTGCATTCAAGTAATATTCTTTCATCGATTGTAAAATCATCGTTTAATATTTTATCAATAAGAGCAGATAAATTTTGAGGTTCAGGTTCGGATAAATATCCTAACTTGCCAAAATTTAAACCGTAAATTAATTTGTTATATTTTACTGCAAAGTATGAAGAAAAAAGAAAAGTCCCATCGCCACCTATAGAAATAATATATTTTGTATCCATACACATTTGTTCGATATCGCAGTAATGATCATCATCAACAATATTTAAGTATTGTTTAGCATCTTTCCAGATTTTAAATTCAACATTCTTTTCTTTTAAGTAAGCGATAAAATTTTCAGTAAATTTTATAACTTCGTTTTTATAGAGGTTACAAATTATTGCAATCATTGTAATTTGGCTCGTTTTTTAAAGAAAGTTAAAAGAGCAACATCAAAAGGAGTAGATGTTGTAATTAATTCATAATCAATATCATACTTAGCAACTTCATTTTTAATATCATTTAAGTATTTTTGTACTAATTCTTTGTAGTCTTTTTGAATTTGCAAAGGAGTTGTATGCATTTTCTCATTAGTTTCTAGATCCAAAAATAATTTATCAGCACCAAAATCGAAATTAATTTCTTCAGGATCGAGAATTTGGAAAAGAATAATATCATTTTTTTTACTTTTGATTTTCTTTATAAAATTTATAACATTTTCTTTAGTTTCAATTAAATCAGAGAAAACTATAACAAGACCATTTTTTTTGATGTTGTCAATAATTTCAAGGAGTGATTTGTAGCTATTACTTTTTCCGCCTGGATGAATGTTGTGAATAGTTTTTAATATTTCAAAATAATGAGAATTTGAAGCTTTTGGGGGTATAAAATTTTCAATTTTATCAGAATAAACTGTTAGAGAGATTGCATCTCTTTGTTTATTTAAAATATAAGCCATAGCACCTGCTAAAAGCTTCACATATTCAATTTTAGTGAAATACTTTTTATTATCAGAAGAATAATTAAGTGAATTGCTGGAATCTATAAAAATATAAGAGTTTACATTTGTTTCTTCATCATATTGTTTAACGAAGTATTTTTCAGTTTTAGCTACTATCTTCCAATCAATATTTTTTAAAGGGTCTCCGGGGTAATATTGCCGATGTTCAGAAAAATCTACACTAAAACCGTGATATGGGCTTTTATGAATACCAATCATAAAGCCTTCGGCAATATTTTTGACTTTTAAGTCAAAATTGCTAATTTTATTTATAGCCTTTTTGTGATATTCTGTATAATTTAATTTCATTTTTCGCCTAGTGTTTCAAGCATTTCTTTACTTAATGTTGCGTATTTAGAGTTTGGATAATTTGAGATAATATTATGATAAATTATCGTCGCATTTTTATAATCTTTAACTTTATATTGATAAGTTAAAGCTTTATAATATATAGCTTTCAATTTTAAATCGCTATTGGGATATTTTTTAATAATTGAATCACAATATGCAATTGATTTAAGACCTGCAATTGTTTTAGGTATATCAGAATTCTCTGTGTAAATTTTTGCAAGTTCGTACAAAGCTAGTGGAGCTTCTTTGGATTTAGGATTATTTTTATAAATGTCTTCATAAATCATAATTGCTACAGGAATATGATTTTTAGTTTGTGAGAATTTAGCTAATTTATATTTTTCAGTTGGTGTTTTTAAGTTACATCCAGTAAAAATTATTGATAAAAATGATAACAGAATTATAAATTTTTTCATTTTTACACTCCTTGTTTTATTTTAGCCACGCAATTACATCTTTAAAGTTAGGCTTTTTACCAGTAATCATAATGGCAGTTTTGTAGATTTTTGCACTAAGATAAAAAATAAAAATAGCTGTTAACAAATTGATAAAAATTGAAATTAATATTTGATATAAAGGTACATCAGTAACATTCATTTTTACCGGCATTACAATAATTGATGTGAAAGGTGTAAAAGCTGTTATATTTGCTATAGGACTAGAAGGATTTTCAACCATAGAAATAGCAATAAAGAAAGGTATCATTATTAATAATGTAATAGGCCATACACCAGATTGCGCATCTTGTGGGTTATCGTACATTGAACCAACAGCAGCAAATAATCCAACAAAAGTTATCAAACCTAAAACAAAGTTGAAAATAAAATATATGAATTTTAATGGATCAATAGATATGAGCCAATCTTTCGGTAACTGAATTAACATATTAGATGAAACTAGGAAAATAGGGGTTAACCAAATTATCATTTGTAAAGTTGAGGTAATAACATTACCGATAATTTTACCAGTCATAAATTCTATAGGTCTTACTGCAGATAAAATTACTTCAACAACTCGATTAGCTTTTTCTTCGATAATAGAGCTCATTGTAGTACTACCTGTCATTAATAAACTAAAATACAAAAGAAAAGCCATAACTATAGCAATAATCAAATTTGAATTTGAATTTTTTTCAATGCCTTTGTCAGTAGAAATTTTAAAAGTATTAAAGTCAATTCGTTTATTTAAAAATTCGATGTCATTTTTGGAAATATTTTTATTTTTTAAGTATTCGCTAGTAATATAGTTGTTGAAAATTGATTCTATCTTATTAAATAATTTTTTGTCATAAGTATTTTTTGAGTAATAATCAATTTTTTTAGTTGTGAGAGAATTATTTTTGAAAATAAAGAAACCGTCAATTTTATTTGAACGGAGTAAAGCCATATTTTGCTCAATTGTCTCCTTTTCTGAAGTAAAAGGAAGAACTATAAGATCCAAATTTTCAATTTTGTTTTTTGCATAAATTTTATTTAAGCTGTCAACAATTGATTTGTTTTCAACAAAAATTGTAATTCTTTGGGTTGCTTCATTTTCTTGACTTAGATAATATTGGAACCAACCAATAAAAATAAAAAATATTGGGAATAATAAAGTTGAGATAATAAAAGCTTTACTGAATAATTTTTCTTTCAATTCTCTTTTTATAATGACAAATATTTTATTTATATTCATTTTAAACCTCTTGAATTTCTTTTTGTACGTATGAAAAGTAAATATGTTGTAATGAAATGTCGTTTGCACGGAACTCATTAACAATAATGTTATTTTCAACTAAATATTTTAAGAAATCTTGAGGTTTAATATTTTCTTTCAATTTAATTGATTTACTTTTACCGAAAGATGCGATATTTTCAATAAAATTATTCAAATCAATTTCTTCTATATTGGATTCTGTAGATAAAATAACATTAGACTTTGCAAAATTTGCTTTAACATCTTCAATATTTCCTGATAAGATATTTTTGCCTTCGTCAATAAAAAGAATGGAATCGCTAATTTTTTCGGCAAAATCAATTAAATGAGTTGAATAAACTATAGTTTTACCTGCTTGTTTTTGTTCGTAAATAATATCTTTAATAATATTGATGTTAATTGGATCTAAACCGGACAATGGTTCATCTAAAATAATAATTTCTGGATTTGTAATAATTGTTGCAATAAATTGTATTTTTTGTTGATTGCCTTTAGAAAGATCTTGGATTTTTGCATTTTTTCTATCTTTTAAATCAAAAATTTCGAGATAATTTTCAATCATTTTTTGAGTTTTTTTGCTTATTACATTTCTTAGTTCTGCAAAAAAGATAAGAGTATCCCATACGGTCATTTTTTTGTAGAGCCCACGTTCTTCAGGGAGATAAGATATGTATTTGGGTAATTCAGTTGATTTACTAGTAATAGTTTTGTCATTAAAATGATATGTGATTTCACCATTATCAGGTTGATAAATATCCAACATTATTCTTAGAGTAGTTGTTTTGCCAGCTCCGTTTCGTCCAATAATTGCAAAAATAGAATTTTTAGGAATAGTAAAAGATAGATTGTTAACTGCAACAATATTACCAAATGTTTTTTTTAAGTTTTTAATTTCTACAATATCCATGATTGTTTCCTTAATTTAATTGTTTTTAGCTCCTTCTTTAATCCATTGATAAACAGCTTTTCGTTGTTTTTCAGTTAAAGGTGGATTTGGAAATGGTGGCATATATTTTGTATCGTAAGGATTAAGTACTTGATAAAATCTACTTGCAGAAGGGTTATAAGGGTAAACAATGCGGTAATTGGCAGTGATTTTTTGATAAGTTGTAAAAGAAAGCCTACCAGCAATTTGATTATCATTATGGCATTGGCTACATTTTATATTAATAAAAGGGTAAATATGTTTATTAAATGATATATTAGAGTCAGGGATTAATTTATCTTGTTCGTCTATATCAGTTAATTTTGTATCGTCACAACCGTAAAATAAAAATAAAATGAAAATTAGAGGGAAATATTTCATTGTTTTTTTTGTTTAATTTTGTAATTTAAAAATAAGATTTTTCAACTAAAAAACAAAAAATTGGAGACTAAATGGATTTTAAAAAGGCAGTATTTTATTTTAGTAATACTGATAAAGTTCAACATAAGCCGCTGTATGTTGCTTTGTTAGAACTTGCAAAGGCTAATAAAATTGAAGGCGCAACTGTATTAAAAGGAATAAGTGGTTTCGGAAAATCTAGTAAGTATCAAAGTTCCACACTATTTGAATTAACAGATAAATCACCAATAATAGTTTACGTAATTGATGAAAAAGAAAAATTATTAAATTTTATTGAAAAAGCTAAAGAATTATTAGAAAAAGCGCAAAAAGGTGTATTGATTACAATAGAAGATGTTGATATAATACATTATCACATCGGGAAGAATTATTAGGATAAATTTTTTTTTTTTTATTGAGTTTTTTATATTGCAATAACAAATTTATTTTTTTATGAAAAAACTTATCTTTCTTTTACTTGCTTATTTGGTTTCCTTGTCACAAACTTTTTACTCTCCCAAGGGACAATATACCATTAAAGTTAATGGAAATTATTTTAATGTTTTTTTTAAAAATAAAATTATTATTAAAAATTTAAGTTTTGGTTTTGAAACTAATGAAAAAATTAATTTCAAGGATGCGAAATTAGTTAAAATTGATAGTTTAAAGGAAGACTATGTTTGGCAAACTGTTTGGGGAGAAGAATCTGAAATACGAAATAATTGTAATATCTATATATTAAATTATACAATTAAAGAACAGGAATTTGATTTTAAGATAGTTTTCAAAGTTTTTGATGATGGTTTTGCTTTTAGATATGAATTTCCAAAGCAAAATAGATATTCTTATTTGGTGATAAAAGATGAATTGACAAGTTTCGAATTTTTAAAAGATCATAACGCTTTTTGGATACCAGGTGATTATAATACAAATGAATATAAATATTTTAGGACAAGATTGAGTGAAGTAAATTCGTCAGTTGGTGAAAAATTTAAGGAAATTGGAGTAAAATCTATTATAAATGGAGCTGTGCAAACTCCATTATTACTCAAAACAGATGATGGTATTTATATAAGTTTACACGAAGCAGCATTGATAGATTTTCCTGCAATGAATTATGAGATTTTAGAAGGAGGGAAAAAATTAAAGGTTCATTTGGTTCCTGATGCTGTTGGTAATAGAGCTTATGTACAAACACCATTTAAGACGCCATGGAGAACGTTTATCATATCAGATAGGGCTACAGATATTTTAAGTTCAAGGATGATTTTAAATTTGAATGAGCCTTGTAAAATTAATGATGTTTCTTGGATTAAGCCAATGAAGTTTATAGGTGTTTGGTGGGAGATGCATGTTGGTTTGAAAAGTTGGAATTATGCGGATACAAATAATATTAATATTTATACTACAAAATGGAATGAATTAAAGCCTAATGGTCGACACGGAGCTACAACAGAAAGAGCAAAATTTTATATTGATTTTGCCAAGAAACATGGAATAGATGGTGTTTTGTATGAAGGTTGGAATGTAGGCTGGGAAGATTGGTACGGTAATTGGAAAGAGAATGTTTTTGATTTTTTAACACCTTATCCTGATTTTGATATTAAAGAAGTTTCAAATTATGCAAAAGAAAAGAATGTAAAATTGATTATGCATCATGAGACTTCGGGTTCTGTAACAAATTATGAGAGGTATATTGATACAGCTTTTAAGTTTATGAAGTATTATGGTTATGATGCAGTTAAGACTGGTTATGTAGGAAGAATTATTCCGAGAGGGGAAAATCATGATGGTCAATGGATGATAAATCATTATGTGAGGGTGGCAGAAAAAGCTGCAAAATATAAAATTATGATTGATGCACATGAGCCGGTAAGACCAACAGGATTGCATAGAACTTATCCAAATTGGTTGGCTTGTGAAGCGGCAAGAGGGAATGAGTACAATGCTTGGTCTGATGGTAATCCTCCAGAGCATGAGACAATTCTACCTTTTACAAGATTGATTGGCGGACCAATGGATTATACACCTGGTATTTTTCAAATAAAATTGGATTATTATAAGACTGGAAATAAAAATAATGTTCATACAACAATAGTTAAGCAATTGGCACTATTTGTTACAATGTATAGTCCTGTGCAGATGTTGGCAGATTTACCTGAAAATTATGAAAGATTTCCAGACTTATTTGAATTTTTGAAAAAAGTTCCTGTAGATTGGAAAAAATCTTTATATTTAAATGCTGAGCCGGGTGAATATATTACAATAGCTAGAAAAGATAAGAATTCAGATGATTGGTATTTGGGTTCGATTACAAATGAAAAAGAAAGACAATTTGATATTAAGTTGAATTTTTTGGATGAAAATCAAAATTACTTATGTATAATTTACAGAGATGGAGAGAAAGCTCACTGGGGTAAGAATCCAATGGAATATAAAATTGAACAGTTTATTGTTAATTCCAAAACTAATTTAAAGTTGAAATTAGCTCCAGGAGGAGGAGTAGCTGTTATATTTACAAAGATTTCTGCAAATGATGTTAAAGGAATACCTTTTTATAAATAATGTAGAAAAGTTGTCTCTATTTTAAGGGGCAACTTTTTTTTATAAGAAAATAAGGGGTTATAAATGGGAGTTAAAAGGATTTTTGTAGAAAAAAAGGATGGTTTTAATAACGAAGCATTGAATTTATTAAATGAATTTAAAACTTACCTAAGAATAAAGAATATAAAAGAATTAAAAATTTTACATAGATATTATGTTGAAGGTATAGATGATAATACTTTTGAGCAGGCTGCAAAAATAGTTTTTTCAGAAGCACCTGTTGATAGATATTTTATTAAAGATCATCCTTACAATGATTGGTTTGAGTTTGCAGTAGAATATCATCCAGGGCAATATGATCAAAGAGCTGATTCGGCTGCGCAGTGTATTCAAATTTTGACACAAAAAGAACAGCCTGTGGTAAGATATGCTAAAGTTTATTTAATGAAAGGAGATTTAAGTAAAGAGGATATTGATAAGATAAAAAAATATACTATTAATGAAACAGATTCACAAGAGGCAAGAAAAGATATACCAGAAACATTAGAAGTAAGAATTGAAGTACCTGATGAAATAGAGATTTTGGATAATTTTATAAATTTAAGTGAAAAAGAATTAAAAGAATATCTTGTAAAATATGAATTAGCAATGAATTATGAAGATTTATTGTTTTGCCAGGAATATTTTAAATATATTGAAAAAAGAAATCCAACGATAACTGAAATAAGAATATTAGATACCTATTGGTCGGATCATTGTAGACATACAACTTTTTTAACAGAGATAGTAGAGGTTGAATTTTCAATAAAAGATGAGGTAGGAAAGAAAATAAAAGACGTTTTTTATGAATATTTGAATTTACGTGAAAAGTTAGGAATTACAAAACCAATATGTTTAATGGATATAGCAACAATAGCAGCAAAGGGCTTAAAAAAAGCAGGTAAATTAAAGGATTTAGATGAATCAGATGAAATAAATGCATGTTCTATAAAAATAAAAGTAAAAACTGATCAGGGAGAAGAGGATTGGTTATTGATGTTTAAGAATGAAACACATAACCATCCGACTGAGATAGAGCCATTTGGTGGCGCTGCAACTTGTTTGGGAGGAGCAATTAGAGATCCGCTTTCGGGGCGAAGTTATGTATATCAAGCGATGAGAGTAACTGGTTCTGGTGATCCTACACAACCATTTCAAAGGACATTACCGGGTAAACTACCACAAAGAAAAATAACAATAGGGGCAGCTCATGGATATAGTTCTTACGGTAATCAAATAGGTTTAGCAACAGGACTTGTAAAGGAAATTTATCATCCTGGTTATATTGCAAAAAGAATGGAGATAGGTGCAGTGATTGGTGCGGCACCGATAGAAAATGTTCGTAGAGAGAAACCTGTTAAAGGTGATGTTGTAATATTGGTTGGTGGAAGAACAGGAAGAGATGGATGTGGTGGGGCAACTGGGAGTTCTAAGGCACACAATGAAAAGTCTATAGAAAAAGCAGGAGCAGAAGTTCAAAAGGGAAATCCGCCAATAGAACGAAAATTGCAAAGATTACTTAGAAATCCAGAAGCTACGTTATTGATAAAAAAATGCAATGATTTTGGTGCAGGTGGTGTTTCTGTAGCGATAGGAGAATTGGCAGATGGTGTTGATATTAACCTTGATGCTGTACCTAAAAAATATGAAGGATTAGATGGTACAGAATTGGCTATTTCGGAATCACAGGAAAGGATGGCTGTAGTTGTTGATAAGAAAGATGCTCAAAAGTTTATAGATTTAGCAAAAATGGAAAATCTTGAAGCAACGATAGTTGCAGAAGTAACTGATTTAAATCGAATGAGAATGTTTTGGAAAAATTCGAAAATTGTTGATATTTCAAGAGATTTCTTAAACAGCAATGGAGCCCCTAGAGAAACAAAAGTCAAAGTTTTAAAGCAAAATATTAAACTTAATAAAAAATACTATATTTCATTAAAAGAGGAATTATACAAGAAATTGAAGGATTTGAATTCTTGCAGTCAAAAGGGATTAGTTGAAAGATTTGATAGTAGTATTGGGCAAGGGACAGTTTTAATACCATTTGGTGGAAAGTATCAATTGACTCCTTCTCAAGTAATGGTAGCGAAAATTCCTGTATTATATAAAGATACATCAACAGTAAGTTTAATGTCATATGGCTTTGACCCATATCTTACTGAACAATCTCCATTTATAGGAGCGATTTATTCAATAATCGAATCTGTTGCAAAATTAGTTGCTGCAGGATGCGATTATAAAAAAGTTTATCTTTCCCTACAAGAATATTTTGAGAGATTGGGAAATGATCCAGCTAAGTGGGGAAAGCCATTTTCTGCACTTTTAGGAGCGTTCTATGTACAAATGAATTTAGGAATAGCGGCAATAGGTGGTAAAGATAGTATGTCTGGGACATATAATGATTTAAATGTTCCCCCGACTTTAGTATCATTTGCAGTTTCTACAAATGATCTAAAAAATGTAATTAGCAACGAATTAAAAGAATATGATAGCAAAATTGTTGCAATTCAAATTAAATTTGAAAATAATTTGCCAGATTTTGATAATATAAAGTATGTTTTTGATAAAATTAACAAGTTTATAAAAAACAAAAATATTAAATCAGCTTATTTTGTTTCTCAAGAAAGTATTGCAGAAGCTATATCAAAAATGAGTTTTGGTAATAGAATAGGAATAGAGATAGATAAAGGTTTGGAGTTAGATTTTCTTTTGAATAAAAATTATAATACATTTTTATGCGAAGTTAATAGTAGTTTCTTTGATGAAGAATTTATTTACATAGGAAAATGTATAAAAGACGAAGAAATAAGATACAGAAACGAGATAATTAAAATTAACGAAGCTATTGATGAGTGGTTAAAAAAATTAGATGATGTTTTTCCAATTCATTCAAGAAATAATGAAAAGTATAAAAATGCAAAGATTGAACCTATATTATATAAAAATACCAAAAAAGTTAAATCCAATGTAAAAATTGCTAAGCCAAGGGTTTTTATTCCAGTATTTCCCGGTACAAATTGCGAATACGACACTACAAAAGCTTTTATTGAAGCAGGGGCAATAGCTGAAACTTTTGTATTCAAAAATCTGACGACATCAGATATAAGAGAATCTATAGAAGAAATGGCTAAAATTATATATAACTCGCAAATAATAGCTATTCCTGGAGGATTTAGTGCTGGGGATGAGCCTGAAGGTTCAGGTAAATTTATTGCTACAATTTTTAGGAATCCACTTTTGGTAGATGCTGTGATGGATTTATTAAAGAAACGAGACGGTTTAATGTTAGGTATTTGCAATGGTTTCCAAGCATTAATTAAATTAGGGCTAGTACCAGATGGAGAAATAAGAGAGTTAAATGAAGAATCACCAACTTTAACATATAATAATATAGGAAGGCATATTTCCAAAATTGTTCCTACGAAAGTTGTATCAAATTTATCACCTTGGTTAAGTTTAGCAAGATTTGATCAAATTTATAAGGTTCCAGTATCACATGGAGAAGGTAAGTTTTATGGAAAGGATAAAGTTGTAAAAGAATTAATTAAAAATGGTCAAATTGCAACGCAATATGTTGATTTTAATGGAAATCCAACAATGGATGAAGAATTTAATCCAAATGGATCTGTTTATGCAGTTGAAGGAATTACTTCTCCAGATGGACGAGTATTTGGTAAAATGGGGCATACTGAAAGAGTTGGAAAAGGTTTATATAAAAACTTTACAACTATAAATGATATAAGAATATTTGAAGCAGGAGTAAAATATTTCTTATAAAAGTATCTTGCTAAAAAATAAAAAAAATATTATATTTAAACTCTTAAAAAAAAACGGAAAGATGCCGGAGTGGTTGAACGGGCTCGCCTGGAGAGCGAGTGTACCTCCACAAGGGGTACCGAGAGTTCGAATCTCTCTCTTTCCGCTCAAATAATAAAAATATTTGTATTTTATTATAATTTTTATTATATTTGTATTCTAGTTTGCCCTCCTGAAAGGGCATTTTTTTTTATAGAGGAGCTATGGTAGATAAAAACTTAACTTTCCAAATTTCAAGCCTGATTAAAAATATTGTTGAGCAAAATAATTTATTGTTTATTGATTTGATAGTTCGAGGCACAGACAAGCATCCTGTTATAGAAGTTTTTGTCGATCATAGAGATGGTGTTGATACTGAATTGTGCTCAAAAATATCACTTGAGATTAAAGAAAAATTGGATCAAACGGTTGAAATTGATAATTATAGATTAGATGTTTCGTCACCTGGAGTTGATAGACCTTTGATTTATTTAGAACAATATTTTAAGCATATTGGTAGAAAATTTAGTTTGCAATATAAAGAAAATGATAACACTTATGAATTAAATAATGCTACTTTAGAAAGTATAAATAATGATGAGTTAACTTTCAAAACTAATAAATCCACTATTAAATTAAAATTTTCACAAATAATTAAAGCACAAACAATAATTACTTTTTGACGGAGGAATAGATGAACAATGAAATTATGGAATACTTCACACAGTTAGTGAAGGAAAAAGGAATTGATAAAGATTATCTAGAAGCTATTATAAAAGATATTTTTGAGACTTTGATTAAGAAAAAGTATGGTCCTAATGCAACAGCTGATATAATTGTGAATATGGATAAAGGAAATATCGAAATATATTATGAAAGAGAAATAGTTGAAGAAGTAACAGATCCATCTACACAAATTTCAATTAAAGAAGTGAATGAACTTGGTAATGAAGATGAATTAGAAGTAGGTGATACATATCTCCAAAAAATTGAGCCACCAGAATTTGGAAGGAAATTAATTAGTACTGCAAGACAGACCTTAAGTCAAAAAATAAGAGATATTGAAAAAGAAATAATATTAAAAGAATATAGTAATGTTATAGGGGATATTGTTGTAGGTGAAATTTTTCAAATTTCTAAATATGAAATTTTAGTGAACCATAATAGAACAGAGCTTGTATTACCAAAAGATGAACAAATTCCAAAAGAAGTATATAAAAAAGGCGATACAATTAGAGCTATTGTAAAAGAAGTAAGAAGGACTAATAGAGGTCCTAAGATTATTATTTCGCGTGCTGATAATATGTTTTTGAAAAAACTTTTTGAAATTGAAATACCAGAAATATATGATGGGCTTATAGAAATTAAAGGTATAGTAAGAGAGCCAGGAGAAAGAGCAAAAGTAGCAGTTTATTCTGATGACAACAGAATAGATGCAGTTGGTGCTTGTATTGGTATGAAAGGTGTTAGAATTCATTCTATTGTAAAAGAATTGAACAATGAAAATATAGATGTTATCGCATATTCTGATAATCCAGCTATTTATGTACAAAGAGCTTTGCAGCCAGGAAAGGTTAAAAAAGTTGAAGTTGATGAAAAGAATAAAAAATGTTATGTATATGCAGATAATGAACAGATTTCATTAATAGTTGGGAAAAATGCTGTTAATATAAGATTGGCAATGAAATTGACTGGTTATGATATAGATATTATTAGAGAGGCAAGAGGCATCAATGAGTTTAGAAATGATGTTGAGCTTATAGATATTAAAGAACAATTAGGAGAAGAGATATTCGATTTATTAATTAATAATCGTTTTGATACATGTTTGGATGTTTTGAAAGCGGGAAGAGTTGAATTGTTAGATATTTTGGATGAATATGGTGAAGAAAAAGTAGATGAAATAATTAGTTTAGTTAGAAAGAAATTAGAAGACGCTAACTAAATTTTATATTAACAAAAAATAGTGAAAAAATATGGCACAAGAAACCAAATTAAGAATAGTAAAATTTGCTAGTGAATATGATATTCCAACATCAAATATAGTAGAATTTTTAAAAGGGAAGGGCTATGAGATTAAAGGTCCAAATAGTATAATTTCCCCAGAAATGTTGAATGATTTAAAGATTCATTTTAAGAAAGATATTGAAAAAGCTGAAGCAAAAATAAAAAAAGTTAGTGAATTTAAAGGTAGTGAACAACAGCCTAAAGAAGAAAAAGCTCCAGTTCAAGAAAAAGTTGAAGAAACCAAACCTATTGAAAAAGTTTCAAAGGAGCAACAATTAGTTGAGCAAAAAGAAGAAAAACTTGAAGAAAAGCTATCTGAAGAACCAAAAGTAAAAATAAAGGCCGAAGAGCCAGAAAAAGTTCAAGCTGAACAAGTAGTTCAAGAAGATAAAAAAGCTAAAATTGAAGAAGAAAATAAAAAAGAAGTTGTGCAGCACGCAACTCAAGAAGCAAAGAAAGAGGAAGTTATAAATGCTGATCAAGGATTAGTTTCTACTTCATATAAGTTAACAGAAGATGGCGTTAAAATAACAGAAAATGAAAGTGGTGTTAATATTGACCATTCAGTTACTCAAAAATATATTACAGATACTGAAAAAGAACTTCAGGGCAGACAAGGATTGAGAGTTGTAGGAAAAGTCGATCTAGATAAAGGAAATAGACATTATAAAGATAAAAATAAGAGATTCGAAGATAAGAATAAGCAAGGCAAGGAAAATTTTGCTCAAAAAGGTCCTAAGGAAAGACACGATAACACTACTTCTGACTTTAAAAAAGGTTCATTCCAAAACAAATCTCATAAAGATGATTTGATATCAAAACCAAATGAAAAAATTAATGTTGCATATACTCCAACATTTGGCGCAGATATAACTTCATCAGATGAAAGCAAACGTGAAGGAAAAGCTGGTAAAAAAGCTGGCAAAGATAAAAAAGGGAAGAAAACTCGTACTAGTATTGATGATGAAATATTAGATAAAAAGAAAAAAGCAAAGAAGAAACCAAAAGTTGATGAAAAAGAAGTAGAAAAAGCAATTTTAGAAACGTTGGCAGAAATGGATGATAATGTAATTTCTGAAAGAGCAGCGTTCAAACGTAAGAAAAAGAAAGAAAAACAATTGCAGGAAATTCAAAAAGAAGAACAGAGAAGGCAAGAAGAATTTATTCTCAAAGTTACTGAATATATGACTGTTAGTGAACTGGCTGAAAGAATGAATGTAAGTGTAGGTGAAGTAATCCAAAAAGCAATGGAACTTGGAACAATGGTTTCCATTAATCAGCGTTTGGAATTAGAAATGATTACTTTGCTTGCTGATGAATTTGGATATAAAGTTGAGGAGGAAGCAGAATATACTGTAGATGATTTGGTAGAAGAAGAAGACAAAGAAGAAGATTTACAACCAAGGCCACCTATCGTAACCGTGATGGGTCATGTTGATCACGGAAAAACAACATTGTTGGATTTTATAAGAAATACAAATGTTGTAGCTGGTGAGACAGGTGGTATTACTCAGCATATTGGTGCTTACAAAGTTGAATTACCAAATGGAAAATCTATAACATTTTTGGATACTCCAGGTCACGAAGCATTTACTGCTATGAGAGCAAGAGGTGCAAAATTAACAGATATTGTTATTTTGGTTGTTGCGGCTGATGACTCTGTTATGCCACAAACAATTGAAGCTATCAATCATGCTCAGGCTGCAGGTGTACCAATAATTGTTGCAATAAATAAAGTTGATAAACCTGGTGTAGATATCGAAAAAATTAAAAGACAATTAGCAGAGCATAATGTTCTTGTTGAAGATTGGGGTGGTAAATATCAATGCGTTGAAATTTCTGCTAAAAAAGGTATGAATATAGATGTACTCTTAGAAAAAGTATTATTAGAAGCCGAATTGTTAGATTTAAAAGCTAATCCTTACTGTAAAGCGAGAGGTGCTGTAGTTGAAGCTGAATTAGATAAAGGACGAGGTGTTGTATCAACAATATTGGTTCAAAAAGGAACATTGAGAGTTGGTGATCCATTTGTTGTTGGTATACAATATGGTCGTGTAAGAGCAATGTTCGATGAAAGGGGTAATAAATTAGAAGAAGCTGGTCCATCTACACCTGTTCAAGTTTTAGGTTTTGAAGGAATGCCACAAGCAGGTGATAATTTTGTGGTAGTTGATTCTGAAAAAACAGCTAGAAATGTTGCTTTGAAAAGACAGCAAGTTAAACGTCAGCTTGATATGAAGAAAGTACAGAAGTTTACTCTGGACGAATTTTCAAAACAAATACAATCAGGACAAATTAAAAATCTCCCAATTATTGTTAAAGGTGACGTTGATGGTTCAATTGAAGCGCTTGCTGATTCATTTATGAAATTATCAAATGACCAAGTAAGAGTTGATGTAATTCATAAAGCTGTAGGTGGAATTACTGAAAGTGATGTTCTCTTAGCTACTGCTTCGAAAGCTATCATAATTGGTTTTCACGTAAGACCTAATTTAGCAGCAAGAAAATTAGCAGAAACTGAAAATATTGAAATCAGGTTATATAATGTTATCTACGATGCAATAAATGATATCAAGGCGGCGTTAGAAGGGTTGTTAGCCCCTGTATTATCTGAAGAAGTCACTGGTACAGTTGAGGTTAGAGAAGTATTTAAGGTTCCAAAAGTTGGAACAGTTGCTGGATGTTATGTACTCGATGGTAAAATAAAACGTAGTAGTAAAGTTACCGTTATTAGAGAAGGTATAGAAGTATTTAGAGGCGAAATTTCAACTCTCAAGCGTTTCAAGGATGATGTACGTGAAGTTGATGCAGGTTATGAATGTGGTTTAACAATCAATAATTTTAACGATATTAAAGTTGGCGATATTATTGAAGTTTATCAAGTTATTGAAACAAAACAAGTTTTAGAATAATTCTATGAAATATAAAAAAGAAAAATTAGAAAGTTTAATCAAAAAAAATCTTAGTGAAGTCTTTTTCTTCGATATTGAAGAAGAAGACTTCAAATCTGTTACAATTAGTAATTTAATGCTTTCACCTGACTTAAAAATTGCTAAAGTTTATGTCTCAATTTTTGATAAAGAAAATAGAGAAGAAATATTCAAAAAAATACTTGAGAGCAATAAGTCAATAAGATTTAAATTGGCTCAAAGAATTAACTATGTTAAATATATACCTGAATTGCATTTTTATTTAGATTTAAGTGCAGATCATGTTGAAAAAATAAATGAAATATTAAAAAATATTACTTATTCAACAAGTGAAGATTCTGAGAATGAATTATTACAATGATATAGAAGCTGTACCGTTTGATAAAAATACAATTATTACTATTGGAACTTTTGATGGTATTCATTTAGGGCATCAAAAGATTATTGATAGGTTAACAACTCTTGCAAATAATGAAAATTTAAGAAGTTTTGTTATAACATTTTATCCACATCCAAGAAAAGTTTTAAATTTAGATTATGATTTAAAATTGTTGACAGATCAGACAGAAAAATATGATATATTAAAAGTTTTTGGTGTTAAAAATTTACTTAGTATAGTTTTTACTAAGGAATTTTCTGAACTTAGTTATGAAGAATTTATAAAAAACTATTTAATAGATAAAATTGGTCTGAAAAAATTAGTAGTAGGTTACGATCATAGACTTGGTAAAAATGCATCTGGGAATATTGAGAATATACAACAGTTAGCAAAAATATATCAATTTGAAGTTGAATTAGTTCCGGCTTTAATTGTTGATAATGAGATTATAAGTAGTACAAAAATTAGAAGACATCTGCTCAATGCCGAATTAGATATTGCTAATAAATCTTTAGGCAGATATTATTCCATAAGGGGTAGAGTTGTCCATGGTTTACAGCGTGGACGTCAAATCGGTTTTCCCACTGCAAATGTTGTTCCAATTGATGAAAATAAACTTATACCAGCAAGAGGAGTTTATTTTGTCCAAATTGATATAGAAGAAATTCCTTATTGGGGAATAATGAATATAGGTTTAAGGCCAACATTCAAAGATCTTGAGGAACCATTAATGGAAGTACATATTTTTGATTTTAATGAAGATATATACGAAAAAGATGTTAATATACGATTGATTAAAAGAGTAAGAGATGAAAAGAAATTTGCAAATATTGATGAATTAAAAAATCAAATAAAAAATGATATTAATTTTTGCAAAGAATATAAAAAATCTTTAAATTTAAATTTTGTTTTATAAATTAATTAATCCTGGGCTTTCTGGGATTAAATTGTATAACTAAAAACAGGAGTTACAATGATAACCAATGAAGAAAAAAAAGAGTTGGTAAAAAAATATGGCACAAATGAAAATGATACAGGAAGAACAGAAGTTCAAATTGCCATATTAACAGCAAGAATCAACAATTTAACTGAGCATTTGGTTAAATTCAAGAAAGACCACGCATCACGTAGAGGATTGATGTTAATGGTTGGAAAAAGAAGAAGATTATTAAATTATCTTCAAAAAGTTGATATCGAAAGATATAGAAAACTAATTCAAGAATTAGGTATCAGAAAATAAATAATAACCCCTCTTTCAAGAGGGGTTTTAACAATAAAATAATGAGGTAAAAATGTTGTACGAAGATAGTGTATACTCTGTTGAAACTGAACTAGGTGGCAAAAAATTAATACTAGAAACTGGTAAATATGCTAGACAAGCTAATGGCGCCGTGATGGCTACGTATGGTGAAACGATGGTTTTAGTTACAGCAGTATGCGCAAAAGAACCAAAAGAAGATATAGATTTTTTTCCGTTGACTGTAGAATATAGAGAAAAACCTTCAGCAGCTGGAAAAATTCCAGGTGGCTTCTTAAAAAGAGAAGGTAAACCAAGCGATAAAGAAATTCTCAGTGCAAGACTTATCGATAGACCAATTAGACCACTCTTCCCAGATAACTTTAGAAATGAAACTCAAATTGTTGCAACTGTTTTTTCTTACGATAATGAAGTAGATCCAGACGTTATTGGTGCAGTTGCAGCTTCTGCAGCTTTACATATTTCGAATATTCCATTCCTAGAACCTATTGGTGAAGTTAGAGTTGGGAAAATTAATGGGCAATTGGTTATAAATCCTACACAAAAACAAATAGAAGAATGCGATCTTGAATTGGTTGTTGCAGGTACAGAATCTTCAATTATGATGGTTGAAGGTGAAGCTAATGAAGTCAGCGAAGCAGAACTCCTTGAAGCTCTAAAATTTGCTCATGAAGAAATCAAAAGGTTAGTACAACTTCAAAAAGAATTAAGAGAAAAATGTGGAAAAACTAAATTACAAGTTCCAGAAGCAGTAATAAATGAAGAGTTTATGAATGATGTCATTAATTTTGCTAAACCAAAAATGGCAGAATTAGTGGCAACAGTAATGGGTAAAGAAGAAAGGAATTTAGCAAATTCTAATTTAGTAAAAGAAACTGTTGAGTATTTTCAAGAGAAATATCCTGAAAGTGAGAAATTAATAAAAAATATATTGCATGATCTCGAAAAAGATTTAATGCGTAAGAGAATATTGGAAACAGGTTTGAGATTGGATGGTAGAAAAACTACAGAAATTAGACCTATTAAAATTGAATTAGGTGTTTTGCATAGAGCTCATGGTTCTGCATTGTTTACTAGAGGTGAAACTCAATCATTAACAACATTAACTTTGGGTTCTACAAGAGATGTTCAGATCATTGATGGTTTAGATGAAGAATATCAAAAAACATTTATTTTACACTACAATTTCCCACCTTTCAGTGTTGGTGAAGTAGGAAGAATGACTGGTGTCGGTAGACGTGAAATTGGACATGGCAATTTAGCTGAAAGATCATTAAAAAGAATGGTCCCATCTATTGAACAATTCCCTTATGTTGTAAGATTAACATCTGATATATTAGAATCCAATGGTTCATCTTCTATGGCTACAGTTTGTGCAGGTTCATTAGCCTTAATGGAAGGTGGCGTTCCAGTAAAAGATGCGGTTGCTGGTATTGCTATGGGATTAATTACCGAAGATAACAAATACTCAATTCTTTCTGATATATTAGGCAATGAAGATCATCTTGGTGATATGGATTTCAAAGTAGCTGGTACTGCTAAAGGTATTACTGGATTCCAGATGGATATAAAAATTCAAGGTATATCTTTTGAAATACTTGAAAAAGCGTTAGAGCAAGCTAAACAAGGAAGACTCCATATTTTGAATATAATGAAACAAGCCATTTCAGAGCCAAGAAAACAATTATCTAAATATGCACCTGCAATTAAAGTTATTCAAGTTCCGGTTGAAGCTATCGGTGCTATTATTGGGCCAGGTGGAAAAAATATTCAAAATATACAAAGAATGTATAAAACTGAAATTTCTATAGATGAAGTTGGTAATTGCTATATTATGGGACAAGATCATGAATTATTAGATAAATGTACAAAACATTTGAATTTAATCGTTTATGGTCCAACCGTTGGCGATATATATGAAGGAAAAATAACAAAAATTATTGATTCTGGTGCATTTGTCGAATTATTGCCTGGCATAGAGGGATATTTACACATTTCACAAATTGCTCATAAAAAAGTTAATAAAGTAGCTGATGAACTTAAAGAAGGTGAAATAGTTAAAGTTCGTATAGAAAAATATGAAAATGGTAAAATCAATTTGTCTAGAAAAGCTTTGATAGAAAAAAAATAAAGAAATAAAATGATTGCATAAATATGCAATCATTTTTTATTTTATGATAAACATCAACGGAACAAATATTGAGCTCATACTTGCGCCAATGGCAGAGATAACTGATGCTCCATTTAGGATAATTAATAAATTATATGGAGCTGATCTTGTTTTTACACAAATGGTAAGCGCTAGGGGAATAGCTAATAAACACTTCGATACTCTACGGTATGCTGTTTTTAATAAGGATGAAAAACCAATCGGTATACAACTTTTAGCTGAGAATATTGAATTTATTGACGATGCTATATCTGAAATAAAAAAATTAAAACCTGATGTAATTGATTTAAACGCAAGTTGCCCGGCGAATGATATTTGTAATAAAGGGCTCGGGGCTAAGTTATTAGAATATCCCGATAAATTGTATAAATTACTTGATAAAATCATAATAACTTCAAAAAGTATACCTGTATCGGTTAAATTAAGACTTGGCTACGAAAATATAAAAATATTTGAAATATTAGATACAATTAAGGATTTACCACTAAAATTTATTACTATACATGCAAGGAAAAAATCAGATTTTTATTCAGGTATACCTTATTATGATATTGTAAAAAAAGTGAAAGATAATTATGATTTTAAAATTGTTTTTAATGGGTCGTGTTTTAGCTTAGATGATTATATAACAATAAAAGATAAAACTAATGCTGATGCTGTAATGATTGCTCGAGGTGCTTTAGGAAATCCATTTATTTTTAAACAAATTAAATCTTATATCGAAAAACAACCATTTTACTTTTATGATAAATATGATATTTTAAATGCTGTAAAATTGCATGCTGAATTAATATATAAGGAATATGGCCCGATAAATTTTGCAAAAATGTTAAGAAAATATTTATGTTGGTATTTTATGTATTTTGAAAATTTTGATAAATTTGTAAATGAAATTTATAAAATTGATGACTATAAATTAATGGTAGATTTTTTGGAAAGTTTTGTAAAAAATAACAGTTATTTGCCAAATTCCGAAGAATCATTAAAAAATAAAAATAAATTTCAAGAAAGAGTGTTGTTTTGGTTATCATAGGTGATAAATGAATAAACAAATTATTATTAATGCAACATCAAGTCAAACTAGAATAGCTTTTCTGGATAATAATAAATTAGTTGATATTTTTATAGAATTGCCAGAAGATAAAAAATTAGTTGGAAATATATATTTAGGTAAAGTTGGGAAAATATTCCCTGGTATTAATGCTGCTTTTGTTAATATAGGTATGAAAAACGATGCTTTTTTGCATTTTTCTGATATTGCAAGACAAACCGAAGAGTTATCTAAAATTGCGGATGATTACGATGACATTGACGATTTTGATGAAATTGAAGAACATGATAATGTGCCTAGTAAAAATCAACTTTCTGGATTAAAATTAAAAGCAAATAATAGTGGTATTCATTTAACAAAAAATCAAGAAATTATTGTACAAATTATAAAAGAACCTATAGGAAATAAGGGAGTTAGAATAACCACTGGAATATCAATTCCAGGTAGATTTTGTGTTTTATTGCCATTTAATAGAAGAATTGGTGTTTCTAAAAAAATTACTGATAGAGAAGAACGAAGAAGATTACGAAGCATCGCAAGAAAAATATTGCCACGTGACTGCGGATTGATAATACGAACTAATTCTGAACATCAAACTGAAGAAGCACTACAAGATGATTTAAAGCTTTTATTAAAAACTTGGGATAGTATTCAAAGGAAAGCAAAATCAAGTGAACCACCTGCACTTTTATATAAAGATTTGGATACTACAATTTCAACAATTAGAGATTTATTTAACGATGAAATAAATAAAATTATAGTTGACGATAAAAAAGTGTATAATGAAATTATTGATTATTTGAACCTTGTACAGCCAGAGAAGGCCAATAAAGTTGAACTATATAAAGAAAATACTCCAATTTTTGAAAGATACGGTGTAGAACAGCAAGTAAAAAAATATTTAGGCAGAAAAGTACCGTTACAAAGTGGTGGATATTTGATTATTGAACACACTGAAGCTATGACTGTTATAGATGTAAATAGTGGTACATATGTACAACATAAAGATCAAGAGGAAAATTCATTAAAAATTAATTTGCAAGCAGCGAATGAAATTGCTAGACAATTAAGACTTAGGGATATTGGTGGGTTAATAGTTATTGATTTTATTGATGTTAGGGAAGAAAAAAATAAACAACTAATATTTGAAGAAATGCTAAAAGCTTTTGAAAATGATAGAGCAAAAGTACACATTTTACCTATGACTGAATTTGCTTTAATTCAAATGACAAGACAAAGAATTAGATCAAATTATTTACAAATGACTAGTGAAATATGTGAATGTTGCGGTGGTACTGGAATTGTTACAGAAAAGACATCATATCTTTATGAGTTAGAGAAAGAAATTAATACAATAAAAAATGAAACAAAATACCGTAGCTTATTGATAAAAATTCATCCGTACTATTATGAAAAATTAACAAATGGGGGTATATTTTCGCCTATTTTTAAATTGCAAATTAAATATTTAATGTATATAAAATTGGAAATAGATGAAAAATTAAGGCCGGGAAATTTCAAAATATTTTCATTGAAAGATAATAAGGTTTTATTAAAATGAAAAAGGAATGTTTTAACATTCCTTTTTTTTATTCTACTTGATTTAAAGATATTTTAAGATTTAATTGATTCGAAAATGAATGTTTATAATCGATTACATTCCATTTAACACGTTCAGGTTTGAGAACAACACCTTCAGATGGTTCGCCTTTCATTAAGTGTTTTAATTTAGCCAAGTTAATTGCTAAACTGACGATTTCATTTAGGATTTTATAAAATTTACCATCATCAAGTTGTAAAAGCTCTTTTATATCTTCTTCGTTAAATTGTATACCTGCAACATATTTGCCTTTTTGTGTTAAAGTTTCAAACACATTTCGAGCGATTTTTCTTACATATTCGATAATATCTTCTTTTTGAGTTGTTTGCTCAGTTGATATCGTTTCATTAGAGCTACTATTGAACTCAATATTGAGCATGTATTTGTTAATCTCTTCATCAATTTTTTGTGAAAAATTAAAACTTAACTGTAATGAAATATTTTTTTCAGAGAAATTATAAGAACCTTTTGCTGTTAATTTTTCAAAACTACTTGATGTAAAAACTAAATTGAAATTTACAGCTGTTTGATCAATTTTTGCATCAGAAAGATTTAATTCTAACAAAGATGATTTTAAATAATCTTGAATTTCTTTATTTTTATCAGCTTTGAAGTTTTGTTGTTCAATTTCTAAATTATGTTCTTTAGTATTTTTATTAATTGAACCATAATTTACAGGTGGAAGGTTATCCACGCTATTTATATTTCCAATCATGGTTACACCGCACACTTTTTTCTATTATCGAATTTTATTTAAAAAAGTTTAATTTTCAATTCCTAAAAATTCGATAATATTTGAACTTTTTGCATTTGTTGATCTTACTTGGAATTTACCGCCTTTAGGTAATAAAGAAACACTATTATATGTTGACATATTTGAAATTGATTTTTGTACACAGCCTTTTGTCAAATTAAAATAAGTTGTACTTGTACCTTGAATATTGGGTTTATCAAATCTAAATTCATTTCCATTTTCAATAATTTTATCTTTACCTGTTATTTTATTTAATAGAGTTGCTTCATAAACAAGCAATTTATCATCATTTAGTTTTTCGAAGGATTTAGCTTTATAGTTTATGAAAGTTGTAATATCAAAAGTACCAGCTTTGGCTTGGTTTACCACTTGCCAAGTAGTATCAATACCAATATTTTTATTTGGGAGAGGTTTAAAAATTTGGCTGACCATTTGAGAAATTTGCATTTTTAATGAATTAGCAGAATAGTTGATAAATTCAGCTTTTTTATCGTTAGGTATTTGGTTGCCAATATATTCTAGCAATTTGTTTACTAATTTGTCCATTTTTGTAATTTCAAGGAGTTCACCATTATTTCTAATCCTAACACCGAAACTATTATTAACCATAGCTAAATAGTTGCCGAATTGTTCTTTTTTATTTGCATCTTTGTCACTATCAAAAGTTATGGTTTGTTTGCCATCGCTCATGGAAATTTTTAAGTGGTTAATTGTAGAATTTAAATCAAAAGAACCGTCGCTATCAACGTTAAGGACTTCGAAAGTAATTTTTAAGACCTGTTTTCGGAATAAATTTTGATTTATAGTTGTATCAGCTTTCAAAGTTTCTTTATTATCTTCGGATGTTGAGAGTAGGAATACATATTTTTTACCTTTTTGCAGATTATATTTTAAATTTACAGTTCCTTGCGCGTTTACATCTTTTTCAGTTTGCAGTGGTTTGTCATCAGGTTCAGTCTTTAATTTAGAAGCATCTTCTTTTGATTTGCAGGAAACTAAAATAAATGATAGAGAGATGAGAAGAAAAAATAATTTTTTCATGTGAATTATCCTTTTTATTAATTTTTAAATAAAGCTTCAACAAAATTTTCTGGCTCAAAATCTTGGAGGTCATCAATACCTTCACCAACGCCGATATATCTAACTGGAATTTTGTGTTTTTGACTAATATTGAAAATAGAACCACCTTTTGCAGTTCCATCCAATTTAGTTACAACAAGACCAGTTAAATCGGTATATTTTTTGAATTCTTGAGCTTGCATGTTAGCATTTTGTCCTGTAGTTGCATCAACAACAAGCCAAATTTCATTAGGTGCGTAATCAATTAATTTTTGCATAGTGCGTTTAATTTTTTTCAATTCTTCCATTAAATTAATTTTTGTATGCAATCTTCCAGCGGTATCAATTAGTACAATGTCAATTTTGTTATCAATTGCGTATTGTAGAGTATCGAATACAACAGCTGATGGGTCGCTTCCTTGAGATTTTTGAACTATTTCAACATTAGCACGTTTAGCCCAAATTTCTAATTGGTCATTCGCAGCGGCTCTGAAAGTATCAGCTGAGCCTATAACAACTGAGTATCCGGCTTCTTTAAAGTTATTTGCCAATTTTCCGATAGTAGTAGTTTTGCCGACACCATTTACGCCGACAACCATTATTACGAATGGTTTATATTTATCAATAGATGTTTTATAATCATAATAGTTTTCTTTTAATACATTGGTTAAATTTAGTTTAAGCAATTCTAAAATATTAGGCATTTCTCTATTATCGGAATGTTTCAATTCTTTACGGACATTATTGATAAAATTTTCTGCTATTTCGTAGCCAATATCAGATGTAATGAGAATTTCTTCAATTTGTTCAAGTGTTTCTTCATCTAATACGGCTTTTCCTGTTACTATTTCAGTGATTGAATCTACTATTTTATTTTTTGTTTTTTTAAGGCCGTCTTTTACTTTATTGAAGTTGAAATTACTGAAAAATCCCATTATTGATTGTTCTCCTTATTTGTGTAAACTTCGATAGCGCGGTATGTGTAGACAAGTAAAGATAAAATTATAAAAACAAAACTCAAGATTTCAAAAAATTTTGGATTTAAATCTGTAAAAATTAAAATTACAAAATAGAAAGAAAGTATATTTATTGTTAATTTTCCAAGAAAATTAGATGGTAAAACATATTTTATTTTCTTGGTAACAAAATATCCACCTATGAAAATAATTAAATCCCTTAAAATAAGCGCAATAAGCATATAAAAAGGTAATTTTTCAACTTGGTACAAAGCAATTGTAACTATAAATAACGACACTTTATCGGCTAGTGGGTCAAGAATTTTACCTAATTCTGTAATTTGGTTTAATTTTCTTGCAAGTATTCCATCCAAATAGTCAGTAATTATAATTAAGATAACGATTGTTAATGAAAAATAGTTAAATTTATCATTGGTTGGCGTTAAAATTACACTAAAATAAAGTGGTATAGCAAGGAAAAGTCGTAATAAACTTACTATATTTGGTAAAAGTAAAAAATCTTTTTTATTGATATTTAATATTTTCATAAAATTGCTATAAGTGATTATAATTTAATTTTTAAATATAATACATTTTTGTATAAAAATTGCAACTTTAATAAATATTTATAGATAAAATATAAATGATAGTTTTTATGATTGAAGATTTGTTATGAGTTAAATTTTAGGATGTTTGTTTGTAATGGTCTATTATTTTAATATAGCTTTATATTTACGGTAATAAATGCATATTAAAAAAAATTTTATCAATTATTTTAATATTAAACTATAAAACTGATATATTTATTAAATATAATATAAAATAAAAATATAATTAATTTTAATAAGTTATATTAAAAATATACTTTTGTAATGCTATTTTATTATTAATATTTTGTTTTAATTAAAATCAATTTGATAGATTCTTATATTTTTTAACAATTTTTTGAGGTTTAAATGAATGCAATTTTTACAAGAAGAAGCATTAGGAAATATAAGGAAGGAAAAATTTCTCAAGAATTAATGAGGAAAATTCTTTATGCGGGGATGTGTGCTCCTTCGGCGGGTAATGAACGACCTTGGCATTTTATTGTTATTGATAATAGAGATATATTGAATAGAATTGCGGATTTCCATCCATATGCAAAAATGTTAACGAATGCAGCTGCTGCTATTATTGTATGTGGAGATTTAAGATTAGAAAAGCATAAAGGTTTTTGGGTGCAGGATTGTTCTGCTGCCACTGAAAATATTTTAATAGAAATTGAAGAGTTAGGTCTTGGAGGAGTTTGGGTTGGTGTATATCCTATGCAAGAAAGAGTTGAGGCTATTCAAAAATTATTTAGTCTTGATGATAATATTATTCCTTTATCCATTGTATCGATTGGATATCCCGATGTAAAGCCAGAACAGATAGATAGATATACTGAAGATAGAGTTCATTTTAATAAATGGTAAAAGTTTTTATTATATTTTTTTGATTATTGTATATTTTTATGATATAAATGTTTTATAAAGTTAATTTATGATATATGTTGTGGATATGAAATTAGTTAGATTTATTTTGTTTAATGGAATATTCACGTAATAAGGAAAATATTTTTGGGCGTAAGCCCGCCTGCGTAAGCAGGCTATGCTTACACTGTCCGAGCTAAAAAAAATTTTATTATTTTAAATAAAAGTTATATTTTAATTTCTTATTTATTTTTTTGGGGGGGGGGGATTTTATGCATTTTGTGGATTATGCCATTGTTGTTTTTTATCTTGTAAGTGTTGTTGTATTGGGGTTTTACTTCCAGAAGAAAGCTTCTAAGAGTATAGATGCATATTTTTTAGGTGAAAATGGCTTGCCTTGGTGGGCTTTGGGTGCATCTGGAATGGCATCTAATGTTGATCTTTCGGGCACAATGATTCTTGCCGCTTTGATTTATTCATTGGGTGTTGTTGGGTATTATATTGAAATACGTGGTGGGATTGTGTTGATTATGTCTTTTTTTATGATTTTTATGGGGAAATGGAATCGAAGGTCTGGATGTATGACGGTTGCTGAGTGGATGAAATTTAGATTTGGAGATGGGAAGCAGGGGCGTTATGCGAGGATTATAAGTGCTGTGGCTAATATTACTTTTGCAATTGGCTCGATTAGTTATTTTGCTATTGGAGGTGGGAAGTTTTTTTCTGAATTTTTTAATTTGGATGAGCAAACTGGGACTATTATTCTAATCTCAATTACAACTCTTTACACTGTTGCCAGCGGCCTTTATGGCGTGGTTTGGACAGATGTTTATCAAGGATTTTTGATTTTAATTGGTGTAGTGTCTGTAGTATTCATTGCGCTAACAACTGTTAATTTGCCAGAAAATTTTACGGTTTCTGTCCCCAATAATAGAAGTTACGATGTTGTTAATGTAAATTATTACGAATGGAGTTCAATTTTCCCGAAATTTGAACTTAATTTGCCGGGCGATTATGCTATTTTTAACTTGTTAGGTGTGGTGGTGGTGATTTATTTATTTAAGACTTTTATGGAAGGTTTTGGTGGTTCAGGTGGATATATTACGCAACGTTATTTTGCTGCTAAAAGTGATAGGGATGCTGGGTTGCTTTCTTTGTTTTGGATTGTTTTACTTTCTTTAAGATGGCCTTTGGTGACAGCTTTTGCAGTTTTAGGAATTCATTATGGCTTAAATCACTCGTTTATTCATGATCCGGAGTTGGTTGTTCCGGTTGTGATAAAAGCTTATTTACCAATATTCATTAAAGGAATTGTTGTTACAGGATTTTTGGCAGCTGCGATGTTAACTTTTACATCTATTATTAATGCTGCTGCAGCTTATTGGGTGAAGGATATTTATCAATTAGTTATTAATCCTGAGGCGAGTGATAAAAAATTAGTTTGGCATAGTAAGGTGGCATCTGTTGTTATTGTAATTTTGGGAATTCTTTTTGCATCTACTTTGAAAAGTATTAACGATATATGGGGTTGGTTGAGTTTGGGATTGGGCACTGGGCTTGTATTACCGCTTGTTCTTCGTTGGTTTTGGTGGCGTTTTAATGGTAACGGATTTTTGCAAGGGACTTTATGGGGGATGGTTACTGCTATTGTTATAAAATTATTTTTTAATGGTTTGCCTGAGTATTTAAATTTTATAATTCCTTTGACATTTTCATTTATAGGTTGTATTTTAGGTACATTTTTAACCAAACCAACTGATGAAGATGTTTTGATGAATTTTTATATGAGAACAAGGCCTTTTGGATTTTGGGGGAAAGTGAAAAATAAGCTTGATCTGCCAACTATAAAAGCCATCAATCAAGAAAATAGATTGGATATTATTTCATTGTTTATTGCTTTGCCGTGGCATTTTTCTTTATTTATGATTGGTATTGAAATTGTTATGAAACGTTGGGACTATGTAGCTATTTTACTTTTTATTTTAAGTTTATTGAGCCTTTTATTGTACAAATTATGGTTTACAAGACTTTCTTATAAGGAGCGTGCCTAAATTTCCATTGTTTTATAAAATTCTAAAAATTCTGGGGTATATTTTTTAAGAATATATTTTTGGGCTTTGTTGAAAAATTTTTTGTCTTTATTAATGTAATAATGTAGCTGGATACCGTCAAATAAGGTAATAAGCATTTTTGCTTCAAATTCTGGGCTTTTTAAGTTTAAATCCTTAAAGTAAGAAGATAATTGTTTTAACAAAAGTGTTTGATATTCGACGAATGTTTCTCTAGTTAAAGGGAGTAATTCTCTTTGATAGACCAAATTATTTAATGATCTCCAATAGTGTTCGTTATCAAGTATAAATTTGAATGCTCTTTTAATTAGAGTATGAATTCTTTTTTGCGGATTTTTTATGTTTTGCACATCAAAAATCAAATTTTTGGATACTTGTAAACTTTCATCCAAGACAGCTTTCGCAATTCCTTCTTTGTTTTTAAAATAAAAATAAAGAGCTCCTTTAGTAAGATTACATTCGTTAGCAATTTCTTCTACGGATGTTTCAGTATATCCTTTTGTTGAAAATAATAATAGTGCTTTTTCAATAATT
>DAOSVM010000008.1:0-89056 GCA_035379625.1 Ignavibacteriales bacterium
TAATAAAATATAAGTTAATATCATACCAATAAACCATTTTGAAGAACGTGATATCATTACCAACCAAGTAAGGGAGTTTAACACATTGAAAAATACTAATAATATTAAATTATTTATATTTGGCATAGAATAATATTTATACCATAGATATGTTAAAAAAATACCAAGTAGATATGGGACTATAAAAATTCCAATATCACCAAAATCTTCATGGACCTCTCTTAGATAAGTTCCTGTATTGGACCATTGAGGGATAAAATAACCTTTTTGATATGTACTTTTTTTTTCTACAAATTCAAATTTAGATAATATATTATAAACTGGTAATAATGTATTGGCTGCAAATGAAGTATTAGGTGTTGGAGACTGTAAATATTTTGATAAAACACCTATGTGTGAACTAAAATAAAAATACATCGATGGAGTTATAATAAATGATAAAGTAGAATTAGCAAAAGCTCTATTTGTCCCTTTAAAATGTTCAAAAGCTCCTCTTGTACTTCTCACTAAGTTTGCACCAGTAATGGCTATCAATAAAATAAGAATAATAGTAATTATTTTTTTTTTATTTTCTTTGAAATTAAATATAACCTTGCCATTAATTGCCATGTTTGTAAAAAAATAACTAAAAGAAAATATTAAAACTGAAAAAAGAATAGCTTCTCTACCAAATACAGAAATTTCTTTAAGAATAATTGAAATAAATACTAAAAGAATAGCAATATTAAATTTATTTGTATATGAAAAATAAATTCCTGAAAAAAACACTCCTGAATAACCTATTGCAAACAAATAAGGTACTGCTTCAGGTATTTCACCTGCTATGCGCATTCTGTAAATTTGATTAGCTTGTAAAAAAACATTAGTAATACTTCCAAATTTGTTTATTAAATATTTCCAGTTTAAAAGTGAGATTATCAGATTAATGATACCTGTTATAAGGATAATATAGTATATTATTTTAATTTCTTTTTGATTAAAACTTAATCGTTTAGTGATTAACTTAAAAGATTTTGGCTCATTTTTGAACTTATAATATGTTATTACACCTAAAAAATATGAAAAAGTACCAGAAAAAATTACTCCCCAAGCTTCTGTAGTTATATTGATAAATCTAATTAATTTGAGTTCATAGAAAAAACAAATTACAGCCCAACCAATTGTATAAATTGCTAAATGGTTGAAATATGTATCAAATAACTTTTTAGAAATAAAAATTAACATTAATGCTATTGTTGGAATTAAGATAAGTGACATATTAAACTTTAAAGATTATGGCTAACTTTTTATAAAAACTTAGCATTTTTTGCTCAAAATTGTTGCCAGGTTGCTCAATTCTTAGATAATTATAACCGCTAATAGACATAAAAATAGCCAAAAATAATGTTAAGAAAAAAGCTGCCAAAATTATAAATGCCCTTTTAGGATAATACTTTTGAGAAGGTGGAATTGCTTTATCAATTACAACAACGGTTGGGATAGATTTATTTTCTTCAACTTTTGCTTGTTCATACATTGGTAAAAGAATTTCCATAATTTTACTTTGAATTTGCATTTCTCTATAAAGTCTAAAATATTCTATACTTATATCAGGTAATCCTTTGAATGGTAAAAGTACATTTGATTCAGAAATTTTATCTGAATTTTTTAGCTCATTAATTTTATTTTTAAGCATCGTTAATTGAGTTAAAATATTCTTATATTGTGGTGAATTTTCTCCTACTGTTTCTTTCAATAAATTTGCTTGAATTTCATATTGTAAATATTGGGCTTCTAATTCTGCAGCCATTTTAAAAGATACTTCTAATTGTTCAGGAACTACAATAACTTTATATTTTTTTTGGAATTCATACATTTTTTCTTCAATAGCTTTCATATCTTGGACATTTTTAATGTATCTTGTTTCAATAAATATTCTGTTATTTCTTGCACTTTCGTTGTTAATTTTAATATTTAAGCTATCGAGTAAATAAACAAAATAATTGGCAATATCAGCTGCTAATTTTGGATCTTTATTTATCACAGAAATTTCCATAAAATCAAATTCATTAGGTTCAAAAGAAAGGTCTTTTGTAAACTTTTTTAATAATTTATCATGATCCCAGTCATCAACTTTATAATACTTGAATAAGTTGTATTTTTTTGCAACTTTTAATAAAACACTTCTACTATTTAAAAGTCCATATAGGAAATCAGTATTGTTGCCGCCAATGCCAAACATTTTTGCACCAAGAATATTACCACCGCTTTTTGTTGACATTAAACCAGTTAAATTAGATAAAGCTGAAAAATTTTCTGGTGGAGTGGTAACAACTGTTTGTGCTTTATATTCTACAGGTATTAAATATGCCACAATTGTTGCCAATATTGTTATTAAGATAGTTAATGTTATAATAAATCTTTTCCAAAGTAATATAATATTGATGAAGTTTGAAAATCCTTTTGACATTTTATTTTACCGATTTTATTACATAATTTAATAATTTAGCAACTGCCTCAAAAGAGTAATTATTTTTTATAAAAATTTTTGCGTTTTCTGTAATTTCTTGTTTATTTATTTTGTTTTCAAATACTAATGAGATTTTATCAACAAATTCTTGTGGTGTATTAGCTATTAAAAGATGTTCACTATCTTTGATATCTATACCTTCTTTTCCTATATCAGTTGAAACAATTACTGCGCCCCATGCTAAAAATTCTAGAATTTTTATCCTGATACCACTTCCTATTTGTAAGGGAACAACTAAAACTTCTTTTGATAATGTATGTTTTTTTATATCATCTACAAAACCAACTATTTCAATATTGTTTTTTAAATCATTTGGAATTTTTATATTTCTATTGGCTAAATTTCCATATATATAGAGCTTAACATCCGTGAATTTTTTTATAAGTAAAGGCATTACATTATCAATAAACCAAATAAGGCTTTGATAATTCGGTTCCCAACTTAAACTTCCGACATGAGCAAGAGTTTTTTTTCAATTTTTTCTATAGACTTTTCTACTTCTGTATTAACTGCAGACGGAATTGAAAAAGTCTTTATTCTCGGATTATAATTTCTGATGTTTTTTTCATCTTCTTGACTTATCATTATAACAGCATCAAATTTTTCTGTTATAGATGTTTCATATTTCAATAATCTTTTATATTGAATATATGAATATATTTTTAATAATAAATTTTTTGTATATTGATAAAATCTATACATTATAAAAGCTTCAAAATTTTCTTCTCTTAAAATTATTTTTGCATCAGGAACTTTACTTTTGATATAATCGTATAGCCAAGCCATATGAATATTGTTCAAGAATACAATTTCAGGTTTATTATTTTCAAAATATTTATCAAAAACTGGTAAAATATCGTAACGGTGATATTTTTCTACATTATATGGAAGATTAGAAAAGAGATTTTTAATTGCACCTGTTATTGTATAAGGTGTATCAATATCTAGAAAATATGGATTACAAATCTTTTTAAGTTCATCATATGCTTCATTTTTCTTGGTATTTTTAGCGTATGCAAAAAAATCTATATTATGTCCTAGAAGTGCTAATGACTTAATTGATGAATAAATACTAATTTTCCCGCCATCAGTTAAAGGGTACGGAATTTGTGGTGATATATATAAAACTTTCATTGACTATTTCTTAATTTTTTATAATATAATGCAAATGCCCAAAATAGTGATTGTAAATTTACGTGTTTTGAGTATTTTTTTGTTTTAATCCAACGTAAAATGATTATAACGAAACCAAAATATTTCTTATTTTCTATTCCAATTGATAAGATGTTACCAACAATTGTAACAAATCTATAATTTTTTATTTTTAGTATATCGTTATAAATAGAAATTTCTTTTTCATCGGTTATTTTTTTATTTTGTAAAAATCTTTCAATCCATATTTCAAATTGGTTGAGCCCGATTATTTTATTAACTAATTTCCCAGTTTGAGAAATTGTAACTCTTGAATCCCGATAATTAAATAATATATCTGGTATGTGTACAATTCCGTTTTCATTTGCAAGTGTAAACCAAGTTGCATCATCACTATACCAAGCATCAGGGAAAGGAATAAAACCACCAATTTGTTTTAATTTTTCAGTTTTTACAATAAAATCAGCAGCATATTGAAATCTATATCCTTTAAATCTATGCCAAATAAAATCTAAAACGCTTTCGTACTCAGCAGCGTTTGCACAAATTTGTTTCTGCTTTCCAAAATCATCAATTATTCTAGCTCTAACATTAAATATTGGTACTTGTGGGTATTTTTTTATATATTTTTCAACGGTTTCAAGAAAATTTTTTTCATAGATATCGTCATCTGAAAATAGGATAAAATATTCCTTTGTAGCGTAATCTATACACCTATTCCAATCTTCGATAATACCTTTGGAATCCAATTTATAATATCTAATTCTTTCATCATTTTGATATTTTGAATAGATATTAAATATATCATTTGTTTTGCTATAATCGCAAATAATTATTTCATAATTTTTATAAGTTTGGTTTAATATGCTTTGTAATGCTTCTTCGAAATATATTGCTTTTATGGCTGGAATAGCTATTGAAAACAAAATTCCCCCAAAGTTTTAAAATTTAAATATATGAAAAATTAAATTATATTCATAATTAAAAAATTGAGGGAATGGAAGTTCACTTTTTAAGTTTTTGTACTTTTTCAACTTTTGGTTTGACAACAAATTGGCAGTAAGGGGCATTAGGATTTTTTTTGAAATAATTTTGATGATAATCTTCGGCTGGATAGAATTTTTCAAATTTTACAATTTGTGTTACAATTTTTCTATCAAATACTTTTTTTGTTTGCAAATCTTGGATATATTTTTCAATAAAACTTTTTTGATTTTCATCGTTATAAAAAACTATAGAACGATATTGTGTGCCAATATCATTTCCTTGTCTATTTAATGTTGTGGGATCGTGGATAGAGAAGAAAATATCCAAAATTTCTTTGAGTGTAATTTTATTGGGATCAAATGATATTTTTACGACTTCAGCATGTCCGGTTGTACCAGTACATACTTGTTCGTAAGTGGGATTTTCAATAAAACCACCAGCATAACCAGAAACTACTTCTTTGACGCCATCAACTATTTGGAAGGCAGCTTCTAAGCACCAGAAACATCCACCACCAAGAACTATTGTTTCATTTTCTTTTTTAGTTTCTTGGATAAAATTTAATGCAATTGAATTAAGGCAGTATCTTTTTCCGGTTTCAGTTGGGCCGTCGTCAAAAACATGTCCTAAATGGCCACCACAATTAGCACAAAGAATTTCTGTACGTATCATTCCATGTGAATAATCTTTTTGATAGATAATTTTTCCTTGTTGTATTTCTCTATCAAAGCTAGGCCAACCGCAGTGGGAATCGAATTTACTATCAGAAGAAAAGAGTTCATTTCCACAACCTGCACAGACATATATTCCTTTGTCTTTATTGTAGAGAAAGTTACCTGTGAAAGGTCTTTCTGTTCCCTTTTCTCGAAGGATATAATATTGTTCTTGTGTTAATTTATTTTTCCAGTATTCTGGCTCTTGTGGCAATTTGAATTGTGTCATTGTATTTTTCTTCTTTTCTTGTTGATTTATAAAAAGTTGTGAAAGTATTAAAATACTTAGTAATATGATATTTATTATTTTCATAAATACAAAACAATATATTTAAGTAAAAAGTTCAAATATTGTTGTGTGATTTTATTATTTTAATGGAGATAAGATTTTGAATAGCATTATGTATGATTAACTTTATGAATTGGCAAAGAGATGAATATAAAAGCATAATCATAGTAATTTAATAAATATATTTAATTTTTCAAAATTTATTTTGCTTTTATTTTATTAATTTTTTGATTAAAGTAAAACAATCAAAAAAATATCTATGCGAAGCATTACAAGGACATATTGTTCACGTCACATTTTTACTTATCTAACGTTAAGTTTTGGTTGTTGGGTATAAGTTACCACGCTATCATCACGCTTACACCGTCCGAGCTAAATATAATTCAATATTAAATAATGTTATAAACAAATTGTGAGATAAACATGGATAAAATGGTTATCACTTGTGCCATAACGGGGGCAGAAACCACCAGAGAGCAGCAACCTAATCTTCCTGTAACACCTGAAGAAATAGCAAATGCTACTTATGAAGCTTATAAAGCAGGAGCATCTATAGTTCATGTTCACGCAAGGAATAATGATGGTACACCGACACAAGCTCCAGAAGTATTTAGGGAAATTATAGAATTAATACGCCAAAAATGCGATATAGTAATTGAACTTACTACAGGCGGGGCTGTTGGTATGACAGCTGAAGAAAGAGTTAAAGTTGTTGCGCTTAAACCAGATATGGCTTCATTGGACTGCGGAACGGTTAATTTTGGGAATGACTATATAGTTAACACTTTGCCGGATATGAGGCATTTCGCAAGAGAAATGGAAAAATATGAAGTTCATCCAACACTTGAATGTTTTGACTTATCTCATATTTATGCTTCTCATATTTTGATAAAAGAAGGTTTGATTAAGCCACCTTATCATTATGGGCTTGTTTTGAATGTACCGGGCGGGGTAAAATATGAGCCTGATGTTGTTAATTTCTTTTTAAGTAAATTGCCAAAAGATAGTTATTGTACTCTAATGGGGATTGGTAGGTCATGTTTACCTATGCATTTTGGCGCTATTGCTAATAATTGTTTCATAAGAGTTGGCTTCGAAGATAATATTTATATGGATAAAGGAGTTTTAGCTAAATCTAATGCAGAATTGGTAGAAAGAGCTGTTAAAATTTCGAAAGATGCAGGTTTACAAATTGCAACTCCAAATGATGTAAGAAATTTATTCAATTTGAGAAAAATTTAACCGTAAATTAACAAAAAAAATTATACAAAAAATTAAATTGGGGAGAAAATTATATGGCAAAACAAGGGAATCCATTCGGCGCTCACAGAGTAATTGAACCAAAGGGTGTTTTACCACAACCAGCGATTAAAGTTGATAATGATATGTCTGAAATTTATGATAACGAAATTTTGGTCGATGTAGATATTCTAAATATAGATTCAGCAAGTTTTACACAGATAAAACAACAAGCAAATGGTGATGTTGAAGAGATAAAAAAAATTATGTTAGATATAGTAGCAAGATTTGGAAAGCATAAAAATCCAGTTACTGGTTCTGGTGGTATGTTTATAGGTAGAGTTGCTAAAATAGGTGAAAAATTAGCACATAGAGATTTAAAAGTTGGTGATAAAATTGCATCATTGGTATCTTTATCACTTACACCTTTGAGAATTGATGAAATACTTGAAGTAAGAAAAGATGTTGATCAAGTTAAAATAAAAGGTCAGGCAATATTATTTGAATCAGGAATTTATGCAAAATTACCAACTGATATACCTGAAGAATTGGCACTAGCAGTATTAGATGTTGCAGGCGCTCCTGCACAAACCGCAAGACTCGTTAAACCTGGAGACACTGTTGTAATAGTAGGAGTAACTGGAAAATCTGGTGTATTATGTGCTTATGAGGCACGTAAAAGAGCTGGAATTACCGGTAAAGTTATTGGTATTGGTACAAATCCAAAGAAAATTGAAGATTTAAGAAAATTAAACTATTGTGATGAAATTTTACAATTAGATTCTACTGATGCTTTAGCTTGCTATGAAGCTATATATAAATTAACAAATGGTAAAATGGCCGATCTTGTAATAAATAATGTTAATATAGAAAATACAGAAATGGCATCAATTTTAATGTGTAGAGAAGGTGGAACTGTTTATTTCTTCTCTATGGCAACATCATTCACAAAAGCAGCTTTAGGTGCTGAAGGCGTTGGTAAAGATATTACAATGCTTATTGGTAATGGTTATGCAAAAGATCATGCAGAAATTACTATTAATTTATTAAGAGAAGCACCTGAACTCAGGAAATTTTATGAAGAGAAATATGTTAGTAAGAAATAAATAATAACTATATTTGTATAATAAAAACACTAACAAATAAGAAAGGTATGGGGAGAAATGAAAAAAGAATTTAAATCAGTTCCCTATAAAGATATTCCATTATTCAAAGATGTAACAGAAGAACAATGGAATGATTGGAAGTGGCAGTTGAAAAATTCTATTCGTGATGTTCCTACACTTGAAAAAGTTATGGAATTAACTGAAGAAGAAAAAGAAAGATTAAGCAAGGTACTTGATAGATTTAAAATGGCTATTACGCCATATTATGCAGCATTGATGGATAAAAAAGATCCTAAATGTCCTGTAAGAATGTTGGCTGTACCAACATTTAGTGAATTAAATGATGATGAATCTGATTTAGATGATCCATTACACGAAGATGTTGATTCACCAGCCCCAGGGTTAACACATCGTTATCCGGATAGAGTACTACTTCTTGTTACTAATGTTTGCTCGATGTATTGTAGGCATTGTACAAGACGTAGAGTAGTTGGTCACGAAGATGCTGATTTTTCACAAAGAAATATTGATTTAGCAATTGAATATATAAAGAATACACCTGAGGTTCGTGATGTTCTAATTTCTGGTGGTGATCCTTTAGTTTTGGTTGATGAAAAATTGGAATATGTAATTAAAAAATTAAGAGAAATTGAGCATGTTGAAATTATAAGAATAGGCACAAGAATGCCAGTTGTTTTACCACAACGAATCACTGATGATTTATGCAATATGTTAAAGAAATATCATCCAATTTATCTTAATACGCATTTTAATCATCCAAAGGAAATAACTAAGGAAGCAAAAGAGGCTTGTGAGAAATTAGCAAATGCTGGCATTAGTCTTGGTAATCAAACAGTGCTTTTAAAGGGGATTAATGACTGCCCAAACTTGATGAAAAGATTAGTTCACGAATTATTAATGATTAGAGTAAAACCATATTATATATATCAATGTGATTTATCTAAAGGGATTTCACATTTTAGAACATCTATATCAAAAGGTATAGAAATAATAGAAAATTTAAGAGGTCATACAACAGGTTTTGCAGTACCAACTTTTGTAGTTGATGCACCTGGTGGCGGTGGTAAAATTCCAGTAATGCCAAATTATTTGATTAGCCAAAGTGATCATAGAGCAATATTAAGGAATTACGAAGGCGTTATAACAACTTATACTTATCCAGCTAGTGATCCTGAAGAAAAATGTAATTGTGAATATTGCCAGGATGAAAGATTGAAACCTATGGATGGAGTTGCTAAGCTATTAAATGGTGAAAAACTTTATCTTCAACCTGAAAATCTTGTAAGAAGAAGAAGAAAACATAATAATGGTAAACATTAATCAAATAATTAATGATCTAGTTGATAATACAATTTTTATCACTGGGAATGAGAAAAATGCAGGCAAAACTACTTTCTTAAATTTAATATTAAACTATTTAAGAAAAATGGTTGAGCCTGCTTATATGACTATTGGGGTTGATGGTGAAAAAATTGATGCTGTTTATGGTAATTTAAAGCCAAGAATTATTGCAAAAAAAGGTGATTGGATTGTTACTACAGAATTTAGTTTTAATGTTGCAAATTTCAAAATTTGTGAAGTATTCCCATTTAAAACAGTTTTTGGTAGACTAGTTCTTATTAAATGTTTAAATGATGATTTTGTAGAAATTATTGGTCCAGAAAGCAATGAACAGCTAAAATTTATTATAAATTATTTGCTCAGTTTATCGATTAAAACAATTTTAATCGATGGTGCAGTAAATAGAATAACTCAGACGAATATTCTTCATCATGCAATAATTTTTAATGTAATAAAAATTAGTCCCAAAAATTTAAATACAAATTTTGATAAAATAAAATTGTTTAACGCTTTGAATAATTTACCAATTATTAACAATTTAACATCTAATACATTTTTGGTAAATGGGGCACTAACAAGTTTGAAAGCTGCAAATATATCAACAAAATTATATGAAAATATTGTCCTTGAAGATTTTACAAAAATGTTTCTTCCATTTAATGAATTTTTGCAATTACAAAATAATTTCAATATTTATCTTCAGAATAAGCATAAAAAAATGTTCTTTATTTTCAATATAAAGGATATTAAAATTGATTTGTTTATAAAAAAATTGGCTGAGTTGGATTTAAGTATAGAATACATTTTAAATCCTTTTCAACATTTTCATAAAGAGGCCGTTAAGTGATAATTTATAATTTTTCAGAAATAGATAGTTTTTTAAGTAATTTTAATCCTTTATCACAATACGGAAAATTATATTTTAATAAAAAAAAGTATTTTACTAATTATGATTCTTTAATTAAGGAATATGATTTAATTGATTTATTATCTAATTATATCGTTAATACACCTCATAAGGTTTCATTTATTGAAAACTGTTTGAAGAAAATTGCAGTTATTCCAATCAATGATGCATATGGTTTTGCAGATATATTTCTCTTCAAAAAATTTTTAAATAATTATAAAAAAATAATCGATTCCTTGAATAATGAAATAGTTCAATATTTTAATTTTTACTTTGTTAGTGATGAATTATTAAATTATCTTAATATTGATTCCAATGACGAAAATTCTTTTTATCTAAGCAATTCTTACTCCCTAGAGTTAAAAAATCTTCGTGAACAAATTTCAATCTTAGATAATAAAATAGCAAAATTAAAAAATGATTGGATAAAAATAATTGAAGAAAAATTTGATTTGAGTTTTAAATATCAGGATTTTATAATTATTCCTGATATGAAGGCTAAAGAATTAGATAAATCATATTTTTATTATGAGGCATATGATGCAGAAAATTTGATTGTTAAAATTAATTATCCTTCAGAACTTTTTGACTATATACACGAAAAAGACGAAATTTATGAGAAAATTAAATTAGTAGAAGAAGAAGTTATAAATAATATCTCAAACAAAATTTTACAAAACATTGATGATATAAAAAATTATTCTGAAATTATTACAAAATTCGATATTTTATTAGCAAAAGCTCAATTTTGTTTAAAATATCACTTAAAAAGGCCACAACTATTAAAAGATGAATTCACTATTTCTGTTAAAAATGGAAATTTTATTCCATTACAAAATAAATGTAGTGATAATCAAACAAAATATACTCCACTTAATTGTAAATTTACCAAAAAGGTAAATATTATTAATGGCTCCAATATGGGGGGCAAAACAATATTATTAAAGTCACTTACATTTTTACAATACTTAGCACAAATGGGTTTTTTTGTTCCATGCGATGAATTTATAACTGTTATTTTCGATAATTTTAATTTTATAGGCGAAGTTCCTTCAAGTGAAAATGTCGAAGGATTAAGCAGCTTTGGCTTAGAAATAAATTCTTTCAATGAATTTTTGAATAATATTGGAAATATGAGTTTTGTAATTATGGATGAATTTGCAAGAACTACAAATTCCATTGAAGCAAAGGCGCTACTAAATGCAATTATTGACTATTTTTCTCAACATCACCAAATTGTGGCTTTTATATCGACACATTTTATGGATTTGAAAAGGTTTGACAAAGTTGGTTATTACCGTATGAAAGGTTTGAATTATGAGGAATTTAAAAAGTCATATATTGATCATAATTTAACACTAAAAGAAAGAATTAAATTAATTAACAATTTTATGGATTATAACATTGTAGAAAACGAAGAAAATATAGCATCATATGATGCACTTAAAATTTCTAAAATTATTGGACTTAAAGAAGATATAATTAATCTTGCAAACAAATATTTAGAGATGTAATATGGAAAAATTAAACCTTTCAAAAGAAAAAATACAAAGAGCAAGAGAACTATCTAAAAACATTGTAAAACCAGTTCAAGAGTATATATTAAAACACACTACAACTACAGTTGAAAGAGCAACATTGAGGCTATTAGGAGCTGATGATGTAAATTCTGAAGGAATTCCAGTACCAAACATAATTATCGACCAGTTAGGCAAAAATATCCAATACGGTGCTGCTAAATATTACATTAACGCTCTACTAAAAACTGGTAAAACAATTGAAGAATTAAACAAAGATATAGCTAATGGTTTTGATATAACAAGACTAGAATTTTCAGATATTTCAACAATAAAAGCAAAAGGTAAAGAATTATCTGAAAAAATAGGTCAAAAGATTAAAAATAATGTTGCTTTTAGAAATGAAAAACTCGAACAATATAAAGGAAAAAATAGTTCACCTTTAATTTACGTTATAGTTGCTACTGGAAACATTTACGAAGATGTAAAGCAAGCACAAGCAGCAGCTATTCAAGGCGCGGATGTAATAGCTGTTATCCGCACAACTGCCCAAAGTTTATTGGATTATGTGCCATACGGTGCAACAACTGAAGGTTTTGGCGGAACTTATGCTACTCAGGAAAACTTTAAAATTATGCGTAAAGCTTTAGATGAAGTTGGTGAAAAAATTGGGAAGTATGTTCGTCTTGTAAACTACTGTTCAGGTTTATGTATGCCAGAAATAGCAGCTATGGGAGCTATGGAACGCTTAGATATGATGTTAAATGATTCTATGTATGGAATATTGTTTAGAGACATTAATATGTATAGAACTTTTGTGGACCAGTTTTTTTCAAGAATGATAAATACTTTTGCTGATATAATAATCAATACAGGTGAAGATAATTATTTGACTACCTCCGACGCTTTCGAAAAAGCTTATACAGTATTAGCTTCAGAACTTATCAATGAACAATTTGCATTCAATGCCGGAATGCCATCAAGATTAATGGGCTTAGGTCATGCTTTTGAAATGAATCCTAAAATAAAAAATGGCTTTTTATATGAACTTGCCCAAGCTCAAATGATTCGTGAAATTTTTCCTGAAGCGCCATTAAAATATATGCCACCTACTAAATATATGACTGGTAATATTTTTATGGGATATGCGATGAATACTTTATTTAACTTCATTGCAAAAACTACTAATCAAGGTATTATTCTTCTAGGTTTGCTTACAGAAGCTATACACACACCTTTTTTGCAGGATAGATATTTAGCTATTGAAAATGCTAAATATGTATTTAATAATATCGAAAACTTTTCTGATGAAATTGAATTTAAACCTAATGGCATTATACAACAAAGAGCTCAATTTGTATTAAACCAAACTGTAGAATTCCTTGAAAGAGTAGACGAAATAGGATTATTTGATGCTATTGAAAATAGAATGTTTGCGGATATTGCTAGACCTAAAAATGGCGGTAAAGGTTTTGACGGTGTAATTGAAAAAGACGTAAATTATTATAATCCCGTAATGGATTATTTAGGAAATGAATTAAAAATTAAAACAAAATAAATATCATTTGGGGAGATGAGAAATGATAATTAAACCATACGGTGATACACTCAATGATGGAGCTGTACAATTATCTTTTACATTGCCAGTTCCAGATTGTAATAAATCGACCGAAGCTGCATTCCAATTTGTTAAAAAACTTGGTTTTGAAGAAGCTCAAATTGTTTATTCCGCTCCACTTTCTGATAGTTTCACTTTCTACGTCGCTTACGGACGAACTCAAATAGGAATAGATTACGATTCAATTATAGTTGAAGAAGTTGAACCTTCTATGGATTACTACGAAATTAATGATTTTATTGAAAAAAATATTGGAAGAAAAATTGTAGTAGTTGGTGCTTGCACTGGTACAGATGCTCATACAGTTGGTATTGATGCCATTATGAATATGAAAGGTTATGATGGGCACTATGGACTTGAAAGATATAAATGGATTGAAGCTTATAATTTAGGTGCACAAGTCCCAAATGAAACATTAATTAATTTTGCTATTGAAAAAAATGCTGATGCGATTATTATTTCGCAAATTGTAACACAAAAAGATGTTCATATTCATAATTTGACAAATTTTATTGAACTTTTAGAAGCAGAAAATTTAAGGAATAGATTTATTTTATGTGTTGGTGGCCCTAGAATCTCAAACAAATTAGCTCTTGAATTAGGTTTTGATGCAGGTTTCGGACGTGGCACATATGCTGAAAATGTTGCCGAATTTATTGCTAAAAAACTTCTCGAAAGAATTAAAAATAAGCAAATATAATTTAGTGGGGTAGTCATGAAAAATATTTATATCGTTGATGGAATAAGAACTGCTGTTGGTTCCTTTAATGGAACTTTAGCTTCCAAATCAGCAGTAGATTTAGGAGTAATTGTAACTAAAGAATTACTTAAAAGAAATTCATTAAATCCTGAAAATGTTGATGAAACAATTTTTGGCTGTGTTCTACAAGCAGGTATTGGACAAAATGTAGCAAGACAAATTTCAATTCACAGTGGAATACCTAAAGAAAAAACTGCTATGACAGTAAATATGGTTTGCGGGTCTGGGCTACGATCGATTGTTACCGCTGCTCAAATAATAAACGCAGATGATGCTAATCTTATTATTGCTGGAGGAACTGAAAGTATGTCAAATGCTCCTTACCTCCTTAAGTCACTCAGATGGGGAGCAAAAATGGGGAATCAGGAAGTCATTGATTCTATGGTTTTTGATGGTCTAACCGATATTTTTAACAATTACCATATGGGTATAACAGCTGAAAACCTTGTAGAAAAGTATAAATTAACTCGTCAAGAACTTGATGAATTTGCTGCTGAATCTCAAAAAAGAGCTGAAATGGCTATCACACAAGGTAAATTTGTAGATGAAATTGTTCCTGTTGAAATACCACAGAAGAAAAAAGATCCAATTATTTTCAAACAAGATGAATATCCACGATTTGGTACAACTTTAGAAGCCCTTTCAAAATTACCACCAGCTTTTAAGAAAGATGGCGCTGTAACAGCCGGAAATTCCTCCGGCATAAATGATGGCTCTGCTGCAGTAATTGTTGCTGATGAAGATGCTATCAAAAAATACAATTTACAGCCTAAATTTAAAATTGTTTCTTATGGTTATTATGGAACAGATCCTTCTATTATGGGCATTGGCCCTGTTGAAGCAGTAAGGCTTGCTTTGAAAAAAGCTAATTGGAAATTAGATGATGTTGAATTAATTGAAGCAAACGAAGCTTTTGCGGCTCAATCTTTAGCTGTTATGAAAGAAATTAATCTTAATCCTGCTATCACAAATGTTAATGGTGGAGCTATTGCTCTTGGCCATCCTATTGGTGCAAGCGGAACAAGAATCCTTGTTACTCTAATGTATGAAATGAAACGTCGAAATGCTAAAAAAGGCTTAGCTACGCTCTGCATCGGTGGTGGAATGGGTATTGCAATTTGTATTGAAAATATCTAATCTATCTTTTTAATTTCTAAGGGATTTTATTTAAATTTCGTGAAAAAGGAAATATTTTTATGAAGTTTTTAAATAAAATCCCTTTTACTTTTTTGTATAAACTTACTTCAACAGTTACAAGAAGAACTATACAGTTAATTTTAGTATTGTCCATTTTTTACTGTATCTACAAAATATATTCAATTACTAATATTATTGAAACAAATTCTTCTTTTTATATTCCTCTTGTAAAAAAATATATAATTTTACTTTCATTTTTGATATTGATTGCTTATTCTTACATAATATTTTTAAATTTTATCAGAAATAAAAAATTAAAATCTATTTCATATGATTTTTACAACAATTTATTTGAGAATTATACTTTAACTAATAAAATTACACATATTTCCAAAGATGAATTTATTAAACTTGTAGAAACTTTTAATTTCACAATTGAAAACCTGCGAACACTATTTCAAGATTTTCAAAACAATGTTTATGAAATAAGCAACGTAAGTAACGACTTTATAAATACTATTATTCTAGTATCCGAAAGCAGCAAACAAATTGATATATCATTAGAACAAACTACTTCAACACTACTGCAATTTGAAACAGCAAATAAAATAATCAAATCAAGAATAGAAAATGAAAATCAACAAATCGCTAAAACAACCGAAGAATCTTTAGAAATTAGTAGAATGCTTTCAGATGTTGAAGTTTCAATTAATGAAGTTAAAAATGCCCTTTCTTATACTTCAGAAACTATTAATAATATGATAGATAACATTTCAATTATTTCAAACAATATCCAAAATGTAAATGCAATTTCAATTGAAAACAAAGAAATGGCTATATCAGGAAAAGAATTCATTCAAAATACACAAAACATCATTTTGGAATCAAAACAAAATATTAGTGATTTACAAAAAGTAATGCAAAATGTTTTTAACGACTCCGAACACATTGGTAAGCTAATCGAATATATTGATGAAATAGCATCTCAAACCAATCTTTTAGCACTTAATGCCGCAATTGAAGCAGCTCGAGCTGGTGAACAAGGAAGAGGTTTTGCTGTTGTTGCTGATGAAGTAAAAAAATTATCTGATAGAACTAATAATTTTACAAAAGAAATTAACACAATTATAAAAAATTTGCAAAACAATGTAAATTTAGCGATAGTAACTACTAATAATAGTAATAATTCCATTGAATTAGCTGTCCAAAAAAGTTCTGATGTTTTTAATTTCCTTAACTCGATAATCTCACAAACTATAAAAATTGAAGATGCTATATCCAATATTAACTTATCGCTTTCCCAGCAATTAAATAAAAGTGAAGAAATAAAAGTTAATTTGGAAATAAATAATAACTTAGCTGAATCTGTTAATTCTATAACCTTACAACAATTAATTAATATAAAAGAAATATCAAACAAAATTCAAGAAATAAAAAAACTATCGAATGAAATTAGTCAGCAAATGAATGAGCAAGAAGCTGGTATACAAGAAATTATAAAAGCTATGATTAACATTTCCAATGCTCTTTCAAAATTCTCCGCATTAAATGATAAATTATATTCCTATATCGATGGGCTAAATAAATTAAATCAAAATCTAAGCGAACAAGCTTTCAAATACATAATAGAATAGCAAAATTATTAAACTATTAAGATCCTCTATTCCTCAGACAGTGTAAGCTTAAGCCCCTTGCGGCTTTTGCCAAGCCGCAAGGGGCAGCGGGCCGAAGGCCCGCTAAAAATCTTTTCTTTATCACTAATTATGCATTAAGGAATAAAAAGGCGGCTAATCATTATCTATTTTAGCGAATGAACCTTCCAACCAAAGCCGTTTTCTACCATAAATTGATATTTTTAAGACTTTACCCTTAGAGCTTTTTACTACCCAACTTCCTAATGCAAAGCATTTGAATTTTAATGTGTTTAGCCTATATTTTCGTATAATTTTACTGATACTATGTAATTAAGTTTATGTCGCTCTTAATAATTAAGAAATCTATCTAAATAAAAACAACTATCTGTCCTTACTAAACCTATCTTCTTATCTGATAATATTTCCAATGTCTCATCTAAAAATCCTTCAAAATTACTTATAGCTGCTGTATTACCTGGCCTTAACCACGAATTTATTACCATTCTTGTCTCTGCCATAAACGCTATCAATGGGTGATGGGATGATCTACCAGGCTTATGCGGATTATAACCAACTTTACTCCCTTCCTGTTCTCCATAGCGTGTCATTACTGTGCTATCTAAATCTATAGTAACTGATGTTATTTTTATCTTTTCAAAAAAAACAACTATTCAATCCTATAAATATCTCGTTGTTTAATTGCATATTGAATTTATTAAAAAATCTGCTGTAAGTACTTTGTGATGGTGCTTCTTTCCAGTTAAATATTTCCTTCAATACTTTATCGTATCTTAGCCAACTACTATGGGCAAAACGACTTGCTCCTATCCAAATACTTACACAAAAACTTTCTATTATCTGTATCGGATTATATCCGCGATTAGAACCAGGCTTCGGTAATGGTATTTCTTTCATATATTCCTTTATCTCTAATTTATCTAATAATATCTTCATCATTCGCATACCGCCCCACGATGTTACAGCTTTATGTACTAATTCATATTTTATTATTCCTATCTTTTCTTATCCTTTTTTTTTCTCCTTAATTTAATGTTTTTTTTGAACTTATCAAGTTTTTTTTCTTCCTATTGAATAATTTGGGTTTATTATTACAGTAAATTAATTATATTTTTATAATATAAAAATTTATTTTTAAAGCAAAAAAAAGGCTGCCCTTTCGGACAGCCTTTCTATTCGTGTTTTCATTTTTATTAGTATCCCATATCCATTCCGCCCATTCCACCTGGCATAGCTGGAGCTTTTTCTTCTTTTTCTTTCTTTTCAAATACAACAGCTTCTGTTGTTAATAACATACTTGCAACAGATGCTGCATTTTCAATTGCTACTCTTGTTACTTTTGTAGGATCGATAATTCCTGCTTTGTACATTGGTTCATATACTTCTGTTGCAGCATTGAACCCAAAATCATCTTTACCTTCTTTAACTTTATTTACAACAACTGCACCATCTAAGCCAGCATTAACAGCAATTTGTTTTAATGGTGCTTCTAAAGCTTTGTAAACTATTTTTATACCAGTACTTTGATCGGCATTTTCACCTTGTAAGTTTTCAAGAGCAGCTTGAGCTCTTAATAATGCAACGCCACCACCTGGTACAATACCTTCTTCAACTGCTGCTCTTGTAGCATGTAATGCATCCTCTACTCTTGCTTTCTTTTCTTTTAATTCAACTTCTGTTGATGCACCAATTTTAATTACAGCTACACCACCGCTTAATTTAGCTAATCTTTCTTGTAATTTTTCTCTATCATAATCTGAAGTTGTTTTTTCTATTTGAGCTTTAATTTCATTAATTCTCTTCTTAATATCTTCTGTTTTTCCAGCACCTTCAACTATAGTTGTATTATCTTTATCAACTCTTATTGTTTTAGCTTTACCTAAATATGATACTGTAGCATTTTCTAATTTATAACCTTGTTCTTCTGAAATTACTGTACCGCCAGTTAATATAGCAATATCTTCTAACATTGCTTTTCTTCTATCACCAAAACCAGGAGCTTTAACAGCACAAACTTTTAATACTCCTCTTAATTTGTTAACAACTAAAGTAGCTAAAGCTTCACCTTCAACATCTTCTGCAATAATTAATAAAGGTCTATTTTGTTGAGCAACTTTTTCAAGAATTGGTAATAAATCTTTCATTGCTGAAATTTTCTTGTCATGGATTAAAATGAAAGCATCTTCTAAAACTGCTTCCATCTTGTCAGCATCAGTTACAAAATAAGGTGAAATGTATCCTCTGTCAAATTGCATACCTTCAACAACATCAAGAATTGTTTCTGCTGTTTTGCTATCTTCAATTGTGATAACACCATCTTTACCAACTTTGTCCATAGCTTGAGCTAATAATTCGCCAATAAATTTATCATTATTTGCTGATATTGTACCAACTTTAGCTATATCGCTTGTACCTTCAATTTCTTTGCTCATTTTCTTTAATTCTTTAACAACAGCTTCAACAGCTAAATCAATACCTCTCTTTAAATCCATTGGATTAGCACCAGCAGTAACGTTTTTCAAACCTTCAGCATAAATTGCTTGTGCTAAAACTGTAGCTGTAGTTGTACCATCACCTGCAACATCAGATGTTTTTGAAGCTACTTCTTTAACCATCTGAGCGCCCATATTTTCAATAGGATCTTCTAATTCAATTTCTTTTGCTACAGATACACCATCTTTTGTAACTGTTGATGCACCAAATTTCTTTTCTAATATTACATTTCTACCTTTTGGTCCTAATGTAACTTTAACAGCATTTGCTAATTTATCTACACCTCTTTTTAACGCTGCTCTTGCTTCTGTATCATATACAATTAATTTGGAAGCCATAGTTTATATCTCCTATATTTTTTTCTAATTCTAATTATAAAATAGCGTAAATATCTGATTCTCTCATAATCAAATATTCTTTTCCATCAATTTTAATTTCATTACCAGCATATTTACCATATAAAACTCTATCACCTACTTTTACTTCTAATGGTATTAATTCACCTTTATCATTTCTTTTACCTTGTGAAACTGCAACAACTGTACCTTCAACTGGTTTTTCTTTTGCTGTATCAGGTAATATGATACCAGAAGCTGTTTTTTCTTCTGCTTCTTTTGGTTCTACAACTACTCTGTCACCGAGAGGTCTGATTTTTAATTCAGCCATTTTGTACCTCCATAATTTATTTTTTATTAAACTTAATTATTATTAGCACTCACAAATTACGAGTGCTAATATAATATTAATAATAATTTTAGTCAATATTTAATATATATTTTATATCTTATTTCAATATACTTTCAAGCGCTTGATTTATATCACTATATTTAAATGTATAATTATTTTGGATTAGCTTTTTAGGCCATACTCTCTGACCTTTTGTCAGTATTGCAGATCCATCGGAAAGTAATAATTTTAAAGCAAATTCGGGGACTTTAAATATTGTTGGTCTTCTTAATTTTTTACCTACTATTTCGGTAAATTCTTTATTCTTAATAGAATTCGGAGCTACAACATTAACAGGGCCGTTAATTTGTTTATTCTCAATAATAAAATCAATAATATCAACCAAATCATCTATGTGAATCCATGATAACCATTGCTCCCCAGTATCAACAATACCGCCAACAAACAATTTAAATGGTAGTAACATCTTTTGTAAAGCACTCCCCTTTTTGGCAAAAACAACACCAAATCTCGTAATTACCAACTGATTAGTCACCTCTTGTGCTAATTTGGCATAATTTTCCCATTCTATACAAACGCTTGCCAAAAAATCATTACCAGGCAAAGAATCCTCATCGAACGTTTCATCACTTAAATTTGAACCATAATAACCAACAGCTGAAGCATTTATAAAAAATTCAAATTTTTTCCCACTGTTAATCATATTTTCAACTAAATACTTTGTAGTCACCGTACGACTTTTATTAATAATTTGCTTATAATGCTCCGACCATCTTTTCCCAACATTTGCCCCAGCTAAATTTATAATACCATCCGCAAACGCCAAACTACTTGTTAATGTCGAACATAAATTTTTATAATCCCAATGTATAATTGAAATATCATTACCAAAAATCTTTTTCGCTTTCTCAACTTCTCGCGTAACAATAAATATTTGATGTTTTTCTTTTAATTTTTCTACTAAATGTTTCCCTATTAAACCAGTTGCGCCAACTATAAATATTCTCATTTCATCCTCTCATATTGTCCCTATATTTTACAAAAATAATAAAAAATCAAAAATAATTAATATTAAATTTTAAGAAAATTAACTTTAAAAAACTTTCAATAATTTTATTTAGCTCAGACAGTATAAGCTTAAGCACCTTGCAGCATAACGTAAGCTGCAAGGGGCAGCGGGCCGGAACGGCCCGCTGAAAATCTTTTTCTTATCACCTTACAATGTTTAGTGCTTTCTGACCTTAATATTAAAATCTTCCCAATACGTTCCAGATTACAAATGATGCAATTTTTTTATAATAAAATTGTATTTTTAATTATATCGTAAAAGCTATTATATCGTATTTACAAATATATTATTGAAAATTATAAATATATCGTATATACAATCATATTGTAAATACGAATATATTATTTAAAGCTTAATTATATTGTAAATACAATTATATCGTATATACGAAAATATTACAACACTTTAAATCTTGCCAACAAATTACAAAAAAAATTTCGTAAATATTCAATTTTAGGTAAAAAATATTAATGTTGTTAGTGGTTGATAGGATGGTAAATATAGTGTAATAAGTTGAATAATTTTTAGACTTTTGCTCGCCCGTGCGCCGTGTGGCGCACGGGCTTTAAGCTTACACCGTCTGAGCTACATATAAATTTTTAATTTTTCACTCATTTGCTCTTTAATTGCAATCCCTTACAAAGGCTAGGCAAACAAAATCTACTTTCTTCTTTAACCTCTAATTACACCCGCAACCACCACTTCCGCAACTACAACCTCCACCTGAATATGATTGATCTACATACTCTTTTGCTATCTTACCTACACCTGTAATTTGAGAGTTAACACGCGATATTTGTTTTTTTATTTGCTCCGAATTACAATTTGGACACTGTATATGTTTTTCTTCATTTTTTGCGCTTTGGAAAAATAGCTCAAACCTTGCTCCACATTTCTCGCATTTATATTCATAAATTGGCATAAGCCCTCCATTAATTTTTGATTACAATACTTGGTTTGAGTATAACTTTAGTCTTAACTGAATTTGATATTAAACAATGCTCTTCCGATTTATTCAAAATTCTTTCTAATCTTTCGCTCAAATTTTCATCTCCAATTTCAACTGTCGGAATTAATTCAATTTCTGAAATCATAAATTTATTATCAACTTTTTCCAATTTACCTGTTGCTTCACAGTTAAAAGAAATGAAATTTAATTTACTATTTTCAGCTATAGCTAAAAAAGTTGTCATAAAACAAACATTAACAGATGCAACAAACAAATGCTCAGGCGACCAAATTCCACTAACACCTTTTGGAAATTCTGGCGGCGTTGCAACCTTTATATCGTGCAATTCTGGCGCACTTAATAAGCCTATTCGTCCTTCTTCCCATTTTACACTTGTTTTATAAAAATGAACATCACTCATATTTACCTCTATTTATATAAACCTAAATTTTTTAATAATCTTAAACTGCAATCTTCTTCAACCTTAACTTCATAATTTTTATATGATATAATAATTTTCTGCAAAGAATTTACATAATTTCTACAATCTTCACACACTTCCAAATGTTGCTTAATCTTTAAATTCATACTATCATTTTCATCATTAAAATTATATTCTTCGCAAACTATTTTTAAAACTTGTCTACATTCAATTTTCATTTTTCAAGTTCCAATGCTTTTGTTAATTCCTTTTTTAAAAATTTTCTTGCTCTATGTAATCTTGTTTTTACATTCGGAATTGAAAGTTTAGTAATTTCTGCTGTTTCTTCAACGGATAACCCTTGTATATCACGTAAGACAAATACAATTCTATATTCTTCAGGTAATTTTTTAATTGCTTCATCTAAAATTAGTTGTAGCTCTTTATTTTCAACATTTAAATCAGGAATCATCTGAATATCTAATGAATTTATGTTATCATAAATTTCTTCTTGTTCAGCAAAATCTTCAACTTCATATTTTTTTTCGATTCTATGTTGCATAAAACAATTATTAGCAACTATTTTATACAGCCAAGTTGAAAATTTTGATTTCCCATCAAATTGGTTAAGAGACTTTATCATATTGTAAAAAGTATCTTGCATAGTATTTTCGGCTTTATCCTTATTTCTACACATCTTAAAAGCAAAATTATAAACCGTATCTTGATACTTTTTCACCAATTCAGTTAAAGCCTCTTTATCGCCTTGTTTGGCTTTTTCTATTAATTCTAATTCGTTATCCATAGGATTAATCTTTTTTATTTAAGTTTCATTTAATTTTTGGAATTTTACATTAAATATTCTTTAATAAACATTCCAATTTCACCATCCATTACTGCTTCAACATTTGAAGTTTCGGCATTAGTGCGATGATCTTTAACCATATTATAAGGATGCATCACGTAAGATCTTATTTGACTTCCCCACTCAATTTTCAATTTACTTTTTTCTAGCTCCTGCTTTTCTTCCAATTGCTTTTCCAATTCTAATTGATACAATTTTGCCTTAAGCATTTTCATAGCTCTTTCTTTATTCTGCAACTGAGATCTTTCAATCTGACAAGCAGCTACAACGCCGGTTGGAATGTGAGTAATTCTTACCGCAGTTTCAACTTTATTTACATTTTGCCCACCTTTACCACCAGACCGAAAAGTATCAATCTTTAAATCAGCAGGATTAATTTCTATATTTATTTCTCTATCAATTTCTGGTATCACAGAAACAGAAGCAAACGATGTATGACGCCTTTTATTAGCATCGAATGGTGATATTCTAACAAGTCTATGAACACCATTTTCAGCTTTTAAATAACCATAACTAAACTCCCCTTCAACTTCCACAGTAGCACTTTTTATACCTGCACCATCACCTTCCAAAATATCAACAACAGACATTTTAAAACCATTTTTTTCGCCAAATCTCAAATACATTCTTAATAACATTTCAGCCCAATCTTGTGCTTCAGTGCCACCAGCTCCTGCGTGAATTGTTAAAATACAATTACATCTATCATTTTCATCACTTAGCATATTCTTAAATTCAATATCTTCAATTTTTTGCTGAATTACAAAAATCTCGTTTTCAATCTCATTTTCTAAAGTTTCATCCCCTTCCATATTTGCAAGTTCTATCAAACCTATTACATCATCTATTTTTTTATGTAATTCTTTATAAATATCAATCCACCATTTCAATTCACTCATTTCCTTTAATATCCGTTGAGCTTCAGCCTGATTATCCCAAAAATCTGGTTTATGAGAAGTTTCTTCTAAATTAGAAAATTTGATTTCTTTCTCTTCAATCCTTAAATAATTATATAAACTATTAACTTTTTCTTTTAATTCATTTGTTGTTCTTAACTGATTTTCGTACATATTTAAATACCAATATCTTTTCTATAATACTTATTTGTAAATTCAATCGTTTCACAAGCTTTTAATATTTTTTGTTTTATCTCATCAAAGTTTTTACCTACTGATGTAACATTTAAAACTCTTCCTCCAGAAGTAAGAATTTTTTCTTGACCATTTTCAACCTTCAATTGTGTTCCAGCATGATAAACAATAATATCATCATCAATTTTATCGAGATTTTTAATTTCATATCCTTTTTTATACTCTTTTGGATAACCTCCTGAAGCCAAAACTATTGTCATTGCTAAATCATCTATCCATTCAATCTCTATAGAATCCAATTTACCATCTATTACAGCTTCAAAAATATCTACAATATCAGTTTTAAGTCTTGGTAATATAACTTGTGTTTCAGGATCACCAAATCTACAATTATACTCAATTACAAAAACACCATCATCAGTTTTAATCATCCCGAAATAAATAACTCCTTTATATTCAATATTCTCTCGACTAAGAGCGTTTATGGTTGGGATATAAATATTATTATAGCAATATTCAGCAACTTCATCAGAGTAAATAGGATTAGGTGATATTGCCCCCATACCACCAGTATTCAACCCTGTATCACCTTCCCCAACTTTTTTATAATCTTTAGCCGATACCATAGGTTTAATAACTTTACCATCGGTAAAAGCAAGAATTGATATTTCAATTCCTTTAAGAAACTTTTCTATGACAACCCTTTTCCCAGATTCACCAAAGACTAATTTTACCATCATATCGTGCAAAGCATTTTTAGCTTCTTCATAATCCTTTGCTATTATAACACCTTTACCGGCAGCCAACCCATCAGCCTTTATAACTACAGGATAGTCGCTACTTTCTTTAATATATAAAACCGCTTTCTCATAATCCTCGAAAACCTTAAAAGGTGCGGTCGGAATATTATATTTCTTCATCAATTCTTTTGCAAATACTTTGCTAGCTTCCAATTTTGCAGCTTCTTTATTAGGACCAAAAACTTTTATCCCCTTCACACTTAAAAAATCAGTTATTCCATTTGCTAAAGGAACTTCAGGACCAACAACAACCATATCTATTGCTTTATCTTCTACAAAATTATAAATTTTAGAAAAATCCAATACAGAAATATTTTCAGTTTCACCTAATTCTAATTTTGTTCCAGCATTACCAGGAATACAATATAATTTTTCAACTTTTTTAGATTTTCTTATAGCTTTTACAAGAGCGTGCTCTCTACCGCCTTCACCTATTACTAATATTTTCATAGAAAACCTTTTTTTATTATCTTTTAAATATACAAATTTTTTAGGAAGTTATCAAAAAGCAGGTTTTTTAAAATATTTTTTGTATTTTTGTATTTCATTATTAGAGGCGTAAGATGAATAATAAACCACTTTACATTTACATCATATTACCTTTTTTAATAGGATTTTTTTTCATGCAATTCCTATTTAATCAGAATTTAAATTATCAATGGAAAACATCTTCTCAATTCGAACAAATTTCTTACTCATCAAAATACTACATTCTTGTTGTTTATAATGGTAAAGATAAAAACTATCAAACACTTTTCAACAATGTTTTTAATAATTATAAACTGAAACAACTTTTGGAAACAAAATATCAACTTGTAAAGGTTGATGTATTTAAAACTCCATCAATTACAATCAATTATCAACAAATTCCAACACCTTACTTGCTTTTTACATCAAATAATCAAATGGTACCAATCAAAATCATAGTATTAAACAAACAAAAACAATTTTTAACAGAAATACCAACAAACTTACCAACAAGTTTTATATATAAAATACTCGATTTTATTCCACAAGAACAATCTTATCAAAATCTTACAAATTATTTAATGAGAAATATATAAATTATACATTAGCTCAGACGGTGTAAGCATAAAGCCCGTGCGCCCCAAGGCGCACGGGCGGGCTTACGCCCAAAATGATTATACCAACAATCTAACAATAAATTTTTTATCAATATCTTTTATATTTATACATTTAGCTAAATAACTAAATGTTGTTCGAATATTTTTCTATGAATAATTTGCTTACTTAAAAAGTGAGTAAAAATATTATCATTATTATTATATATTAGAATTACGATATTATTGTTTATACGATATATTATTGTTGTATACATTATATTGTATTTATGATATAATACAAAATAAAAATAAAATATCAAAAAAGGCTGAAAACTAATAAAAATTTGCAGTAAGTAATTAATCACATTAAAGGTAATTTTTAATTATTTGGGAAGCAACTTATCAGCCAGCTGGCTAGCACTGCTTTTTAAGATGATAGGAAATTTGAATTCGCTAATTTATAGTAATAATGTTGGTAATTTTACAATCGTAAAATGTTATTTTTATTGAGTTGATAACATATTAGGTTTAACTTTCTAAGCATCTGAAAGTATGCGAATGCTAAGATTAATCATTTTTGCGGGCCGTTCCGGCCCGCTGCCCTTTGCAGCTTGGCTCAAGCTGCAAAGGGCTTAAGCTTACACCGTCTGAGCTAATATAGTAAAAAAAGCAAGATGGCTTGCGCTTACTTGCTTTAAATTTTATTTACACTTTTAAACCTTTAAAAAAGTATTATAATTTAAAATAACTTCTGGAATACCACCTTTAATCTTATACGTAGCAGCTTCAAAATTATGATTTTCAGTTGCATGAAATGGCAAAGCAACGCTCAAACCTATCCCTGCAGCCCTTATAGCTGTTATACCACTCTCACTATCTTCAAAACCTATTACATTCGAAAAATTACTTTTACTAATATTTAAATTACCTAACGCAATACTATAAAGATCTCTATGTGGCTTTAACCTTATTTCATTTGAATCTGATGCTGTTACAAAAGTATCGTAAATGTTGTGAATATTACGAAATTTTTCAATTAACTTGCTTTTGACTTTTTCACTTAATTCCATAGATTTTATTATTTTTCTTATAACATTAAATAGCTCATTTAAAACAATTTCTGCTTCATATCGAATTGATGAAGTAACTATACCAACTTTAGCAGGATTATTATTAAAATATTTTATCATTTTTTTTAAGTTGCTCTCTAAAACAGCTTTATCATAATTTAATTTGTAATTAGGATTTTTCAATTCAAACTGTTTGATCAAATAATCAACTAAATAATTAGCATCTGCTTCATCAAGAAAACCTTTAACAAGACTTAAATAAACTTCAATGCCGGGCATCGGTTCTATTAAATGTTTATCTGCTGATGATAAAAATTGTTTTTCTAATTCTTCTGTTTCACCTTTACTAATTTTATATAATATTTCATGATATCTCTGGTAATAAATATCGACTGCAACTCTAACATAATCTTGAAATAAATTCAGCTCAAACTTATTTGAATACTCTAGCGCAAGCTCATCAACTGATTTCTCGAATAATTCACTATTAATATTTTCTATTAAATTTTGAAATTTATTATCTTCAAGTAAGTTGCTAATATTAAAAGCACTTAGATTTATTTTAATATCATTTTTCCGACTGTTATCTTTGCCAATAAGCAAAGTCCAAATGGCAGCTTTAATAAATTCTTTTTTTATTAAAGTTTTATCTATATAATTGTTATACCTTGTTATAAGATATTCCACATGTTTTGTTGTACTATTACCAATAATATGAGGATAATCTAATAATTTATCTAAACCACTCCATTCTTCCTTCTTAAATTTACCACTAATTCTTCTAACCATATATTCCAAAGAATGCAAGCATAGTTCTTCAGTTGTAGTAGTTGTACCATCCATATCCATTACAACAGCTTCAATAAATTCTAAAGGTCCATAGTTATTTTCTGGTAGCGGATATAATTCAAATTGTGGATGCACAAAATCTGGATTCCAAACAATTGCAAATTCATTCCCCAATGCTTGCATAACTTCCTGTGCTTCATGCAATTTTAAGATTTTTTTTGTAATTTTCATCTAACCCCCGATAATTATATTTATTGACATTATAAACGAATAAAATAACAAATATTTTGAAGTTTCCCCCAACAAAATATTTAAATCAACCCCTTTATGTTTTTTCATAAAGACAAAATTTCTAATTGCTAAAAAAAGTAATGCTATATCAAAAGGAAATAAATAATAAGCTAATGGAGCTAACTTTGTATATCGGAATATTAATAATATAGCTATTGCAAATATGTTATTAAATAAATACAAATATAACCCAGATTTTTCACCCAAAATTACAATTAAAGTTCGTTTATTATTTTTTTTGTCTTCATAATAATCTCGGTAGTTATTAACAACTAAAATATTATCTATCAACATCCCTAAAGCTATAGAAATTACAAATAAAGTCATATTTAATTCGCCAGTATGCACAAAAAATGAACCTAATGTTGCAATAACTCCAAAAAAAACAATTGCTGAAATATCCCCTAAACCATTATAAGCAAGTGGGAATGGCCCAGCTGTATAAATGTATGCAAAAATTATTGATAATATTCCTACCACCAATAAATATAGCCCTTTGTGATATTTTATTTCGAGTGAATAAACTAAAATTAACCCTAACACAAAAGCTAAAGTAAAGACAAAATATATTGCAAATTGCATTTGTTTTGGCGTTACTAATCCAGCAGAAACAACTCTAATAGGCCCTTTTCTTTCTTTTGTATCTGAACCTTTATAAAAATCATATAAATCATTGACAAAATTTGTCCCAATTTGTATTAATAATGCGGATAACAATGTTACAAAACCAATTAGGTAATTAAATTTTGTTGGAAATTGTTTCATTACAAAAATATTTCCAACAATAACAGGCGAGATTATAGCAGGTAATGTTTTTGGCCGTGCTGCTAAAATCCACTTTTCTAAGTTATTCATTTGTAACCCAATCTTTAGGTGATATAACTATAACAAATTCTCCTTTTAATGTATAATTTTTGATATTTGAAAAAATAGTTTTTACTTTACCACGAATAACTTCTTCAAATTTTTTTGTTAACTCTCTGCAAATTGCAATTTCTCTATCTGGCATAATGTTATTTAATTCTTCAAGTAACTTTTCAATACGATATACAGATTCATAAAAAACCACTGTTCTTTCGGATTGGGAATAAAATTCTAAAAGTTTCTTTCGCCCTTTTTTTTGCGGAAGGAAGCCATCAAAAATAAAAGAATCAGTAGGAAACCCTGAAACTACTATTGCTGATAAAACAGCTGAAGCACCAGGAACCGGAATTACATGAATATCTTTACTAATGCATAAGTTTATTAACCTTGAACCTGGATCCGATATACCAGGTGTCCCTGCATCAGATATCAAAGCAACACTGTTTACTGAATTAATCTTTTCTAATAAATTATCAAGTTTTATTTTCTCACTATAAGCATTTAAAGAATATAACTCTTTATTTATTTGGTACTCGTCCAATAAATGTTTAGAAACACGCTTATCTTCGCATATTATAAAATCAACTTCTTTTAGTGTTTCAATAGCTCTTAAAGAAATATCCTTTAAATTTCCAATAGGTGTTGATACTATGTATAATTTAGACATCTGCTTCCATTAATTTTTTTAAATCTGAAGGAACTGGAAATTCCTTAAATTCCGTAGATAACTTTTTATAATATATTTTTGCTTTCTCAATTTTATTAAATTGTAATTCATACATAATTCTTCTAACTAACATTTCACCACAAATATTATAAATCAACTTCGAATATCTATTTGCAACTTTTGGAAATCTTATAGTATAATCTGGCAAGTTGGCAGGCACATATTGATTTCCTTTAATCACAATAAAAGAAAATAAATCAGGTACTAATTGATAACCTTGAGGAATTGTTATTATTCCATTTTTTATTTCATTGGCGAGAAACTCAGGCCCAATATAACATTTTTGGAATTTATCACTAGTAATTAATTCTACTTGCATTTTGCGATAATAATATTCAAGAAATTCACCATCATAATCTTGCCCTGTTTCAAATTTTAACAATTCTGGAACAAATTCTTTTGAATCTTTTTCAACAATTTTATATGCTATAGGATTCATTTTCCGCAATTGGCTAAAATACCAAGTTCTTCTCAATAATTCTTTATCAATAATTGCTATATTTTTGTGATATTTTTCGATAAACTGCAAATAATATGATGGTGATACTAAAATATCCCATTGATAAGTTAGAATAATGGAATTTTTATCAACATGTTTTAAATATTCACGTGAATAGTCTTCTATAACGCTGTAGTTACTTCTATCAACATATTCATAATTTTGATAAATTTGAACAAGTAAAAATAATAACAAAACGACGCTAAAATAATATGATATTCTATGAACATTTACAACTTGCTGATGAATATGGACAATCCCCAATGCAATAAAAATTGCTAATACAATATAAGATAAAAGAAAATAGTTATCTAAGTCAGTAATAGAATAGTTGCAAGAGTAAAATATATTGAATAAAAACGTAGTTGTTAAAGCAATAAATAAAAGTCTTAATTTTTTATAACTATAGTAAAATCCAACAGCTGCAACAATTATAAATAACACAAAAAATTCATTTCCAATGTTATATACATATTTATTAAGAAAATTATCGATGAAAACATCCAAGCCCTTAAACAGCCAAACTCTATACTGCCATCCAGTGATATGATTTTTTAAAGCTTCAAATGTTATTGGATTTCCCCAATTAAATAATGGTTGATTTTGAGCATTAAAATATATTAATAAGTACCAAAAAACACTTATTAAAAAAGTTGTTAATGCTATATAAAAAAAATCTTTGAATGATTTTTTATTTAATCCATATTTTTTAAAAAATAAATATAGTAATGCTGGTAATAGTTGGAAAATTGTTAAGTGATTTGAAAAACCTAAACCTAATACTATTCCAAAAATCAACCATTTTAATAGATTAAATTCAGTTAAATATGCATAGAAAAAGGTATACATTGTTAGATTAACTAAAAGTAAATGTAAAGAATATACTTCAGTTGATGTACTTTGTAGCCAATAAGTTCTTGAAAATGCTAAAATTAATGATGAAAATAGAATTGAAATGGTGATTTGTGAATCGTTAAAAACAATTTTTTCAATGTTTTGTGATAATTTTTTCTTCTCTTTTTTATTTTGAATTTTTATTTCATTTTGGAAAAGAGAGATATTTTCAAAAAGAAGTTTTAACAAAAATATAAATACAAATATTGATAAAAACACATAAATAGTTGCCAAGTAATTAAGTTTAATAATGTTGCTTACATTTATAGGCAGCTTGGTGATTAAATATCCCAAAAGTGTAAACAGTGGATATCCACTTGGATGAGCTATTCCATAAGTGGATTGAACTGAAAGTAATTCTCCACAATCTATTTCTGTTATATATCTAGAAAATGTAATAGTATAAAAAATTAATATAATAGGTAAACTTACAAAAATCAACTTCTTTTTCATATTTCAAATATTTTAATTTGTGAAGTAAAATTTAAAATAAAAAATAATTTGAAAAAAATTTTAATTTTATTATTTTATTTATTAAGTAAAAGTAATATATAATTAAAATTAAATTGATGTTATGCTAAACAAATCATTTAACGAAAGAGATATCTATAATATTTTTTCAGCAAATAATATTAATAAGGAAATTATCTCTTTCGATGAGCAAAAAATTCAAATTATTTCATTTGGAACATTGAATAAATTTGAAGGGCCTGATTTTAAAGATGCACATGTTATTATCGATGGTATTAAATATAATGGCGATATCGAAATTGACCATGATATTTCTGATTGGCGAAAGCATGGACATTTTTTAAATCCTAAATACAATAAAGTCGTTTTACATATTTGTTACAACAATAGTCAGAAAATAAAATATGTAATTAGTCAAAGTAAAAGAAAAATTCCTACAATTACATTTGAACAATTATTCCAAGAAAAATTTTACAATAATATAAGTAATAATATAAGTGATTTACTTGTAAAACAGCAACCATATATATATTGCAGTAATTTAAATCATATAATTGATCAAAAGCAAAAATATTCAATTCTTGTCAAAAAAGGAGCAGATAGATATAATAATAAAGTAAAAAAATACTTTAATAGGTTAAAAGAACTCTCTTTTTTATACCATGAATTTATTAATGAACCTGTCATAAAATATAATTTTGAGAGAGATTTTTACACAAAAAATTTTGCAGCACAAGATTTTGCTAATACAGAAATTTGGGAACAGCTTCTATACGAAAGTATTATGGAAGCTTTGGGATATTCACAAAACAAATTAATGATGAAAAACCTGGCACTAAATCTTCCATTATCTTTTATTAAAAAACATTTCGATTTACAAAACAGAACAATATTTCTGCAACAAGCAGAAGCTATGCTTCATTTTATTGCAGGTTTTCATAGGAATGTCAATCATAAGGATGATTACTTCTTTCAAATTATCAACATTCATAAACAAATTAGACTAAATTTTGATTTTAAAACCTACAGGCGCGATAATTGGAACTTTGGGAAAGTTAGGCCACAAAATTCTCCATTTATTAGAATAGCAGGTGCAGCAAGAATTTTAGAAAAATTATTTTTTGATAATTTATTCGCAAATATTATCAAAAAATTTAATGAAATTCGTAGCGATAATACATTAGCGCACTCATTAAAATCACTTTTTATAATTAAAGCTGAAGGATATTGGAAAAACCATTCCGATTTTGGCATACCTTCATCTGAAGAAATTGACTATTTTGTTGGTGCGATGAGAAGCGATGATATTTTAATTAATGTAATTTTCCCAATTTTTAGCTTATATTTTGAAATTTTTAATCTTCCCAACTTAGCGAAAAGATCTTTCAATTTGTATGTAAATTATATGACTAAAAGTGATAATTCCGTTATTAACAATATGGCAAAAGCACTAAAATTTACCGATACTTCTTCGGCAATTATTCAACAAGGTTTTTTAGAGCTTTATAAAAATTATTGCACTAATATTCTTTGTTACGATTGCGAAATTGGGAAAATAGTATTTGATATTACAGATATTGAACTTTAATCCCTATCTTTTATTATCCTTTTTGCTTTAAATCTTTTTTTTTTCGATATTTATATTTGTTAAATTTAAAAATTAGAGAGATGTAAAATGAGTTTATTAGTAGTAGGCTCAATAGCCTTTGATAATATCATAACTCCACTAACTGAAGTTAAAAATTCACTTGGCGGCTCAACAACTTATATTTCTGTAGCAGCTTCACATTTTACTGATAAAGTTGCCATTGTAGGTGTAGTTGGTACTGATTTTGGCGAAGAAAATATTAACATTTTTAAGAAGCATAATATTGATATTACCGGATTAGAAATTGTACCAAATGGTAAAACTTTCTTCTGGGCTGGGAAATATCATAATGATTTTAACAATCGTGATTCACTTGCAACGGAATTAAATGTTTTTGCTAATTTTAACCCAATCATACCTGAGCATTTAAAAAAATCATCAGTTGTAGTTTTGGGAAATATTGATCCTGTTTTACATGAAAGAGTATTAAACCAACTTACAGAGCCTAAATTTATTATTTGTGATACAATGAATTATTGGATAGAAAGTAGACTAAATGAATTACTTAAAATTCTGCCAAGAATTGATGTTTTAATTATAAATGATTCAGAAGCTCGTTTATTGGCAAATGAATTCAATTTAATTAAAGCAGCAAAAAAAATACTAACTTATGGGCCAAATTATCTTGTTATCAAACGTGGAGAACATGGCGCTAGTTTATTTTCAAGAGATCAAATTTTCGTTGCTCCTGCTTTTCCAGTTGAAAATCTAGTCGATCCTACTGGCGCTGGAGATACTTTTGCAGGTGGATTTGCTGGCTTCCTTTATCGTAAAAATGATTTTGGCTTCGATAATCTTAGAAGAGCTGTTGTCTATGGTAGTGCTATGGCATCTTTTTGCGTTGAAGAATTCAGTATTAAAGGTATTGATAATCTTACTTATGAAGAAATTAAATACCGTTATAAAAAATTTGTTGATATTTCATCATTTTAAAAAATTAGGTGTATTATGAAAAAATTCTTTTTGCTGTTATTTTCAATTTCCTTAAATCTTTTTGGCCAAAAGTATATTAACATCTCCGATAACTACTTCTTAAAAAACGGTCTTGAAGTTTTATTAATTTCCGATACTTCATATAAAACTGTTACAGCTGGTATTGCTTTTAAAATCCCAACTAAATATCAGGGACAATATATCGGTTACACAACTTTTCTCCCAAATTTATTGACGCAAAATTCAAAAAATATAACTTCTCAAAGCCTTTATAACCTTAGAAAGTACGGATACTTAAGCATTTATGCAAATGATGATAAAATTTCAATAGCTTCTTACAAAGAATATTTAGATACTGTATTCTACATTCTATCCGATCTAATAATTAACCCTAATCTTTCTGTGGAAAACATGATTGATTTTAAGAAAAAGGTTTTACCATCTGTAAAAAAATATAATCAGGAAATAGCAAATATTGCAGTTAATGTATATAGAAGAACAGCATTCGAACATAATTCTCCTGCTTCTGAATTTCCAACTCAAAATTCAATAATAGATATTTCAATTAATGTTTTAAAGAATCACTACCATAAATATTTTATCCCAAATAATGCTACTTTAATAGTCGTTGGTAATTTTGATATAAAAAAAATTAAAAATCTTATCGAAAAATACTTCTCAACATGGCAAACTGGCCCTCAACCAGACTTGAATAATGACAAAAATTATTTTAAAGATTTTGGAGATACTATAGCTATAGTACATGCCAATAATATGGATACACCCTTTATTTTTATGGCTTCACCTTTCGAATTATCCAAAAGACAAAAAGATATTACTTATGTTCAATTACTTAGTTTGATGTTTGGAAATTATGCTTATAAGTTCTTTTACAAAGATACTTTAAATAAAGGATATTACACTGATGCAGTTTTTCAAAATAATGCTGAACATTCTGCTATAACTATAGCTAAACAAATACCTTATGATAGCGTCCACAAATTTGTAGAAATTTATCCAAAAGTTTATAAAAATTTCTTTTCTTCAACAATAGATCCACTTGAATTAGTTAAAGCGAAAAATATAGTTATTTCAACAATTAAATCACAACTTTCAAATTCTAATATTACATTTGATTTTATATCAGATTTTAAAACTAATTTATACTCAAATGATTTCATATTAAATTATATAAATACTATTGAAAATATTAACGTTGACACATTAGAACATTATAAAAAATCATATATTCCATTGCACAAATTCTATACGGTTATAATTTTAGATACAAATAAAATTACTCCTGCGTTCAAAGAGAAATTTAAATATAAAATTTTCGATCAATATGGAAATCCTGTTAATACAAATCTTCCTCCTATTCCTAAAGATTTAACAGCTCAAAAAATTATTCAAAACTATATAGAGAAAATAACTTCTACCATTAATGTAGAAAAAATAAATAATTTGATGTTAACATACGCTGGCGAAATAGTTGTTGAAAATGGTAAAAAACAAATTGAAACTCGTATTGTTTATTCTTTAAAAGACAATAAATATTTCAAGCATGTAGCTGTAGATGGTCAAGAAGATGCATTACAAATTTATGACGGTAAACAATTCTTCGAAAATTCAAAATTTTTTGGTCCAAGAATACTTGATGAAAAAGATACTTATCAGAGTCTTTATAATTCCGTTTTTCTACCACAAAGATTTATAAATGATTGGAATATTTCAGTAAAATTATTAGGGATAGAACCTTATGATACTTCATATGCTTATAACATAGAATTTACCGATAAATATGGCCAAAAATGGAATGAATATTATGATTATAAATCGTTTTTATTAATTGGTTATCAGAAAATCACTAAAAATGTACAATTAGATATAAAAGAACAAAATTATTATCATAGTTATACATTATTTAATGGATTTTTATTACCATCAAAAATTAGTTCTAAAGTACTTTCTCAAACAGCTGAATTTTCGCTTAAAGATGTAAGGAATAATGTTAATTTAGCAAAAAACTTCTTTACGTTTAAATATAAGAAAGCAAAAAAATGAAAATTAAAACTTTTGTATTTGACCTTGGTAATGTTCTTTTGCCTTTTGATTATAGTATTATGATTAAAAAATTAAATGCTATTTCTGATAACTTAGGTAATAGTTATTATAGATGGTATAGAGATAATTATCATTATCATAGGGATTTTGAAAAAGGATTGATTAAGGAAGAGGAATTTATCGAATTAAATTTAAAAGTATTAGATAATCGTATATCAGCAGAAACTTTTTGTAGATTTTATTCAGAAATATTTGAGGAAAATAGAAAGATTACGTCGCTTTTACCGATTATTAAAAATAATTTTAATTTGATACTGCTTTCTAATACAAACTCTATACATAAGAAATACGGTTGGGATAAATATAATTTTATTACTTATTTTGATCACTTGGTTTTATCTCATATAGTAAAATCAGTTAAGCCAGAAAAAGAAATTTATGAGTATGCCCAAAGTTTAAGTAACTCTCAACCAGATGAGATATTATATATTGATGATATTAAAGAATATACCGACGCAGCAGAAAAGTTAGGTTGGAATACTTACCACTTTATCAATGAAGATGATACTTTTGAATTTTTACAAAAAAAATTAAAGGCTGCCAAATAGCAGCCTTTTTTTATCATTCAAATTGATAGCCTTTTGGTATTACAACTAAGCCAGATTCTGTTACGGTAAATCTTTTCTTATCAATATCTGGATCAAATCCAATCTCCATACCTTCTGGAATATTAACATTTTTATCTATAATACATCTTCGAATACGAGCGTGACGCCCAATGTTAACATTATTAAATAGAATTGAATCAACAACATAAGTATAACTGTTAACTCTACAACCCGGTCCTATAATTGATCTTTCAACAAGACCACCTGACACAATTGTACCATCACAAACTAAAGAATTAAAAGTACGTCCAACTCTTTCGCCTTCGTGGGAAATTGTTTTTGCAGGTGGAAGCTGTAATTGTTTTGTCCAAATTGGCCAATCTTGATCATAAAGATTAAACATAGGAATAACATTTAATAAATCCATATTTGCAGCATAATAGCTTTCCAAAGTTCCAATATCCATCCAATAAGGTTGTTCTTTTTTATTTTCATCTTCAAACATCCAAGCAGAAACTTTATATCCAGCACTTATCATATATGGTATTACGTGTTTACCAAAATCATCATTTGGTAGATGAGCAGCTTCCATTTCTAATAATACATTTTTTAAAACATCGGCTTTAAAGACATAAATACCCATACTAGCAAAACAATAGCCAGGTTTGTTAGGAATTTCAGGGGGATCTTTTGGTTTTTCAATAAACGAAACAACATCATAATTTTCATTAACTCCTAATATTCCAAACCTTGTTGCTTGATCTTTCGGAAATACAATTGAAGCAATTGTTAAATCTGCATCTTTCTGAGCATTACTTTGAAGCATTTTTAAATAGTCCATTTTATAAATATGATCTCCAGAAAGTATCAAAACTCTTTTGAATTTACCATTATGGAATAGGTTCATATTTTGTTGAATTGCATTTGCAGTGCCTTTGTACCAATCTTGACCCTGTTTTAATTGTGGTGGAACAGAATGAATAAACTCACCCAAATCGGGATTAAATATATTCCATGCTTCATAAATATGACTATTTAAAGAATCAGACTTATACTGTGTTAATATGTAAATTTTTCGTAAACCTGAGTTCAAACAATTTGAAAGGGCAAAGTCAATAATTCTATATTTCCCACCGAATGGTACAGAAGGTTTACTTCTTGGCTCAGTTAATGGCCTGAGTCTTTCACCTTGTCCCCCTGCCAATATCATTGTTACAGTATCCTTCAACAAAGATGAACCTTGAAATATCATAATAACCCCTTTATATTTATTATACAATATTCTTGCCCTAATTGAATATTATAATTTTATGTTTAATAATAAATTTTTTTTCTTTTATACTTTTTATTATATTAATAAGTTAATGAAAAAATATATTAACATCCGAGTTATTTTCTATATTGTATTTCTTTTATTATTATCTTATTTTGCTAACTACTTAAAATTTCATAACTTAAAATTTAATAAATATTCTTTCCCTTCTATCACATTATCCAAAAATCACAATTTTGATATTTTAAACTCAAATTATTATGTAAAATTTTATGATAATAATAACTCTATAGATGTTACAGCAAAATTAAAAATATCTATTCTTTCTGATACATTGAAATCTATTTCTTTAAATTTATTCGATAATTTAAAAATATCACGAATGCTAGTTAATAACAATAATACATATTATATACATAAAAATAACCAAATTACAATATATTTGCAAAACAAAGACAAAATTTTAAATATTGAAGCAAATTATTCTGGAACACCAAAAAATTTAGGCGTTAGTTCTTTTGGGAAATATAAGTTTAATAACTATAATTATGTTTATACTATTAATGAACCTTATTTTGCTTCAACTTGGCTTTTATGCAAGGACGATAATGCAGAAAAAACCAACCTTGAGATGACAATAGAAATTGATACACCATATATAGCAATTTCTAATGGAAGATTGATAAAATTTTATCAAAATTCTTCAAAAAATATTTACTATTGGAAAAGTTATTATCCTATTTCACCATATCTTATATCAATTTATGCAGGCAAATACAACGTATTAATGGATAGTGTATATTCAGTTAAAAACAAACACATTCCAATATATTTTTATTCATTACCACACAATACCCAAATGGCATATTCTGCATTGCAAGATACCAAGAAAGTTTTACTTTTTTTTGAGAATACTTTTGGCGAATATCCTTTTATAAACGATAAATATTCTGTTACAGAAATTTTTTGGAACAACGGTGCTATAGAAAATCAAACAGCTGTAGGCATTGGTGAAATTTTTATGACTAATTCTCGTCAAAGTCAACTAATGTTAATTCACGAGCTTGCACACCAATGGTGGGGAAATTCTGTAACTGTAGATAATTGGAATGATATATGGTTAAGTGAAGGTTTAGCTAGATATTCTGAAGCTCTTGCTGTTGAGTACTTTCAAGGAAAAAACGCATATTTTGAATTTATGAATTCATTAAAAGAACCTTTTTGGGGACGTCTTTCTAATCCACAAGATAATTTATTTAGTAGATTAGTTTATAATAAAGGTGCTTGGATTTTCCATATGCTCCGTATGAAATTAGGTGATACTCTTTTTTTTAATTTTTTAAGAGCTTATTATAACAAATTCAAATATTCAACCGTTAATACTAATTCCTTTAAATCGTTTTTAGAGGGTTACACTAAAAGTAATTTTGATAAATTTTTTAAAGATTGGATAACAAATGCTAAAACAATTCCCTTTATAAGTTATAAATACAACATCCAAAAACTAAAAAATTCAATGTATTCTATTGAATTAAATTTAGAGCAATTTTCAAGTGAAAAATATATTTTTAATCTTCCTATTGAAGTTCTTTTTAGTGATGATAATAATTCTTTAATAAAATCTTTCAATTTTTCAACAAAAAATTTTAATTTTAAGGCTGAAATTAATTTTTTCCCAAAAAAAATTATTATTGATCCATATAATAAAATTCTTTGCAATATTAAAAGGTTATAAAAAATGAAATTTTTATATATTGGTTTGGGTGGAGCATTAGGGAGTATATTAAGGTATGCTTCTTCTCGTTACTTTCAAGATTTATTTAAGGCAACATATTTTCCAATTGGTACACTTTTAGTAAATATTTTGGGATGTTTTATTATTGGTATCATTTTCGAGTTATATGACCAAAATTTTATATTCAATAACGAATTAAAATTATTTCTTACTGTTGGTTTTTGCGGTGGATTTACAACTTTTTCAACATTCTCTAATGAAACAATGATTATGTTTTCAGAAGGTGACTTCTTTTACTCAAGCATTTATATATCTATTAGCTTGTTTTTATGTCTTTTTGCTGTTTATATTGGTAAGGTCTTTGTAAAATATATTGCTAATATATTGTGAAAATTTATCAGAAAATTTTCCCGTTCATATTATTTATTATTTTTTTAGTTCTTGATTTTGTTATCAGATTTGAATCACTTCTCAAATACTCAAATCAACAAAAGTTTTATTACACCTTATCTGTAATAACTTCATTTTTTCTATATTACGTTTTGCTTTTTTTCTTATCAAAAATTAAAAATAAATGGAAATTTATATACATATTTTTAATAACATTGTATTTTACAAGTATATATATATTCTCATTTTCTTTTAAATTTGAAAACACTTATTATCCAAATTATACAATTATCAATTATTTAATAAGTGAACCACAAAGTGCAATATCTCTTTTATTAGATTCACTCACACCAATATATATTGTAATTTTTTGTTTTATATTTATTTTAATTTTTATTTATCTATATAAAATGGATTTTAGTACTAAATTTTATTTTAATAAAATATTTTATTTTATAGTTACTTCTTATTTAATTTTATCGTTATTGTTAACTAATAAGATTTGGATAGTTGATCAATGCTTAATTGTTGATACAAATTTTAATACAAATCTGCTTAAAGTTGTTCAAAATAAAATAACTGAAAAAAGTGAATATAATGGTCTTGATTATCGAATTCCGATGCATTTACACCTAAAATAAAAAACTCTAAAAAATTTAATGTTTTAGTCTTAATCTTTGAAAGTTTAAGAAGCCAAAATATGTCACTTTATGGCTATAATAAAAAGACAACACCTTTCTTAGATTCTCTTTTTCAACAATCTAATAATTTAATTTTTTTCAAGAAAGCATATACCTCTTCTACTACTACAATGTTAGCTGTTCCTTCTATATTGAGTGGTATCACTTCTGCTCAATCAAAAAAATTATTCCACAGTTCTCCTTTGATTTGGGAATATGCAAAATCATTAAATTATTATACGTTTTTTCTATCTTCCCAAAGTATGAATTGGTATAATTTTGATAAATTTTATGCTAACTCAAATTTAAATTATTATTGGAACGCAAACATTTCTAACTTACCATATTATAATGATTTTGGTATAGATGAAAATCATTTAATAAATCAATTTGGAAATGTTATTGCAAACAATAAAGATTTTTTCACCGGCGTTATTCAATTTAATACTAGTCATTATCCTTATACAACGCCCGAGCAATTTCAAAAATGGGGTGAAGATTTTATCGATAATTACAATAATTCAATTTTATACCAGGATTTTTTAATTAAAAGAATTTTTGAAGTACTTAAAAAATATAATTTATTAGAAAACACAATAATTATTATGGTTGGCGATCACGGTGAAGCATTCAGAGAACACGGAAATATTGGACATGTTGATTCATTTTACCTTACTACTATTTCCATCCCACTAATTTTCTATATCCCTGAAAAACAACATTCTCTAAAGAATTTACTTTCAAAAAATATAAATAAAATTGTTACAAATTATGACGTTGTTCCAACTTTACTAAGTTTTTGGAATATAGAAAATAATAAATTCATTCAGGAAATTAGAAAAAACTTTTTAGGTTATAATTTGTTAGATAAAAATATGGATAGTAATAGATATGTCTTAAGTACTAACACGAATGAATTTATAAACTTTAATGTAGGTTTTTCAATAGTAAATGATTCTTTACATTTTATCTACAGAGCTAATTTAGTACCACAAGTAAAAGAATTATATAATATTTTGAAAGATCCATTAGAAAAAAATAATCTTTATTCACCTTCAAACGAGTTCTTGAAAGATATAAAAGAAAGAATTTTAAAAATCCCTGAACATAAATCATATATAAAGTTTTTAAATTAAGATTCTTCTTTAAGCCATCGTGCCCAAACTTCTGGTTGATAACCGATGGTAACTTTTTTCCCATTCCTTACAATTGGTGTTTTTAACAATAAAGGATCTTCTAATAATTCAGTTTCAATATTAAACACCATAAATTGAAGTCCTCTTTTCTTATATTGTTTTGATTCTTTATCTATCAAATCTTCTAACGGAATTACTTGAGAAATATTTTTAAGTTCTCCTGGAGATAATTGACTTTCTGTTAAATCCTTGAAATGGTATTTTATCGCTCTTTCCTTAAAAAATCTTTCAGCTTTTTGAGTATCTTTACATTTTTTTGTGCCAATTATTTGTATATTCATAATTATTCACCATTATATGGATTATTTAAATAAGTTTGAGCATATGAATGTGAATCTTTATAATCAGGTATTTTAAGTACTTCTTTATATAAAGCAATTGCTTCTTGTCTTCTTTTCATTATATCGTATATATTAGCGAGGTATAATTTAGAAAGTGCTAAAAATCCAGAATTTTTATCGCTTAATTTATTTGACATTTCAATAGATTTATTAAAATATATTTCTGCTTTAAGATAATCTCTTTGAATTTTATTTGAAACTGCAGCATAATAAAATATTTCTCTTTTTACACTGAAAGAAAGTTTTATTTTATCGGCATTAATTATGTTAATCAATTTTTCATAAACATCAATTGCATTATCAATATTCCAAGTAATATAACTTAGCTTGGCATAATATCGTTGAAAAACGACATTTTCTGGAAAAGTTTCATATAAAATCCTTGAATACTCAAATGCTTTATAAGGTAACTGTTCGTAATTTAAAAAAGAAGTCATTAAAAAATACATTGCTTCGTATCTAGAAAATTTACCATTATTAGCAACATTTATTAATTGTTCAAGCCCTAAATTTTTATCACCTTTTGGGAAAAGAGAAAGGAAAGGCTTAATAATGGGAAATTTGTCAGGTACAACAGATAAATAATAGTTATAGATTCCAAAACCTAAAAGCACATCAATATTTTTAGGATTTAATTGATATAATTTTTCTATCAAAGGGTAAGCTGATAAAGCATCATCAGCTGCTTTTAACCAACTATCTCGAAGAGCTCTTAATCTACCACGATAACCAATTGCTCCTGCCTTAAAAAATAAAGCAATTTCGTTATTTGGATTTTGTTTCAATATCTCATCGCATTGAAATATTATATCTTCAAGTTTATCAAAAAAGATTTCATCCTTATCTGTATTATCCAAATTGATAAGAATCTTCCACCAATCGCACATTGCAAGGAAGAATTTGCCACCAGGATAATCAGGATAATCTGCGATAATATTTCGAAAGTGCCTTTCGGCACTTTCAAAATCAAGTTTATAAATCAAACTAATTCCATTTTGTATAAGTGTATCAGTAGGAATAGCCTTTTGCGAGAAAATTTGAGAAGATATAAACAACAGAATATAAACTACTTTTTTCATAAGTTATGGTTTAAAATTAAAATATTCCTAAATCAAGATGCGTTACTTTTTCGTTTCTCTCTTGGTTCATAAATCGGTAATTTATTTTCGAGAACAACTTCTTTTGTAATAATTACAGTTTTAACATTTTTCATACTAGGTACTTCATACATAATATCAAGCAAAATATTTTCAACAATAGATCTCAAACCACGAGCACCGGTTTTCCTTTCAAGAGCCAACTCTGCAATAGCGTCAATAGCTTCTGGTTCAAATATTAAATCAACATTTTCGTGTTTAAATAATTTTATATATTGTTTGATAATCGCATTTTTAGGTTCAAGAAGAATTCTTTTCAAAGTTTCTTTATTCATAGATTCTAATGGTGCTACAACTGGTATTCGTCCTACAAATTCTGGAATTAAACCAAATTTTACTAAATCGTGTGGCTGTATAAGAGCTAATAATTCATCTTCAGTTAAATTTTTATAGCTATCATTTCCATCGACATTAAAACCAATTTTATATTTATTTGTTCTTCTTGCAATAATTTCAGTTATTCCTTCAAAAGCACCACCGCATATAAAAAGGATATTTTTAGTATTAACGTAAATTAGACTTTGTTCAGGATGTTTCCTACCACCTTTTGGTGGTACACCAACCACGGTACCTTCTAAAATTTTTAGCAAAGCTTGTTGAACACCTTCACCAGACACATCTCGTGTTATCGATCTACTTTCACTTTTTCGAGCAATTTTATCGATTTCATCAATGTAAACAATTCCTTTTTCGGCTTTTTTTACATCCATATCGCAATTTTGAAGAAGTCTTAAAATTACATTTTCAACATCATCTCCAACATAACCTGCTTCTGTTAAAGTTGTAGCATCAGCAATTGCAAATGGAACATTAAGCATTTTAGCAAGTGATTGTGCTAAAAGAGTTTTTCCTACTCCAGTAGGTCCTACTAACAATATATTACTTTTCTCGATTTCTGTATCGTCATCAGTATCAACAATATTATTCGCATTTATAATTCTTTTATAATGGTTATATACAGCAACAGACAATATTTTTTTAGCTTTTTCTTGACCAATTACGTAATTATCAAGATATTTTTTTATGGCTTCAGGAGTTTGCAAATTTGTCGGTAAAGAAAGAGGCATTGACTGATTTTGCAATTTCGTTTTAATTAATTCTGCCCCAGCATTTACACAAATATCACAAATGTAGGCATCAACTCCTGTTAGCATTAAATTAACTTCGTCAGCAGTTCTCCCGCAAAATGAACATTTTAATTCTTTATTTACACCAGATTTTTTCATTTAGTTATTTTTCCTTTTTTTTAATTAAATTTATATTTTCTATAGACTTGCGAATATACAAAGAATTAGGGAATTTATCAAGGATTATTTCATAGTATAAAATAGCTTGATTATCGTCTTTTTTTATATTTCTGTAAATATCACCTAAAATAAACAAACTTTCGTCTTGAAAAATATTTTCATTCTCTGATAATTTTTTTAAATATTTTTCTGAGGTTTCAATATCATTTTGTAATAATTTAACTTTCGCCATTAGATAGATAGATGCGTCTCTTAAAAGTTGATTTTTTGTTTTAGCAATTACTTCCAACAATTCATCTTCAGAATTTTTATAATCTCGCTTAATAAACAAATATTCAGCATTTGCATATTTCAATAAATTTAATGAATCGTTAGTCGTAAAACTAATTATCGTATTATATAATATTGCATTATTAGCATAATCGGAATTATTATTATTCGAAATATCATCAAAAATATTTTGTGCTTTTGAAAAGTTTCCTTGATAAAACTCTATGAGAGCATTTTTATACAGAAGAGATAATTTAATATCTGGCGATATCACTTGCGAATTAACAATTAAATTATAAGAATTTTGAAACTCATCTAATCTATTCGAAAAAATTAGTAAATCCAGTTTTAATAAATATGCATCAATTTGAATTTTGCCTAAGTTATTCTTTATTAACTCATCACAAATTTTGATTGCATCTTCATATTTATATAAATTGTATGTAAAAATTTTTGCAATCAAAAGTTTAATTTCTAATGCTAAATTATCATCTTTTTCTTCGGATATTTCTTTTAATCCATCTAATACTTGTAAATATTTTTCATCTTTTGGTGTAATTTTATAATCTTTAATTAAATCAATAGGATATAAAACACTATCTTCCAAAATATTATATAATGATTTATAATAACCAAATTTAACAGTTCTATTTAAAGAAGATTTAGGGTAACGATTTAAATATTCTTTATAAGCTTTAAGAGCAAACTTATAATTATTAGAGAAATAACATCTGTTTGCAAAATTATAAATTTCAGTTCCATCTTTATTTCCAATATTGTCCAATTTAAGTACAATATTTAATGCTTTTTCGTATTCATTAGTAATAGTATAAACTTGATTTAATAATAAGAGTAAATTTTTGTCATCAGTATTTAAATTTTCGAGAGTATTTTTAACAATTTTTGCTGCTTCCTGTGATGCTGTCATTCTAATAATATTTGAAACAACGAAATCATATTCTTTTGGATTTTTTTTGTAAATATCAATATATTCTAAAGTAGCATCTTTATAATTCATTAGTAAATAATATAATCTAGCAATTTCGTAACTTATGTAGCTATAATTTGATTTACTTTTTGCAATTTTCAATACGTTTATTGCGTGATCAAATAATCTTAATTCTATAAAAGAATTGGCAACAATATCATAATAATTATCTGCTAATGTTGCTTTTTGAGTAGCCCTATCCCAAAGTTCAAAGGCTGTTTTATCATTACCGCTTAAATATTCTGTAGAAGCCATTAAACATAGATTTACCACAGAAGAATCTTTCGCTAAGAACTTACTAATTAAATTACGTGATAAATCATATTTTTTTAGTTTTACATAACAAGTATTTAATAACTCATACGTTTGTTGGTCATTTGGATAATTTTTATATATCACTTCTAGAATAGATTGAGCTTTTTCAAAATTACTCTCATCAATAAGTATACGAGCTAATTGTAATTGATTTTGATAGTTCTGAGCGAAAATTTCAAATGTAAAAAATATTAAAAATAAAATATATTTAATCATTGACCTAGTATCACTAAATTTTCTTTTGCAATTTCATTATTTGGATTGATTTCAAGAACTTTTTTTAAAACTCCAATAGAATCATCTTTTTTGCCCATTGTATAGAGAGCAACAGCAAAATTTATCAAGAAACTTTCTTCTTGTGGGAAATAATTTAATCCAATTTCTAATAGTTCTATCGCTCTTTCTAAATTATGATCAATAGTATTTTCGAATTCATTATTTATAAAATCAATAAATCCTGTTTGCAATTTATTGTTAGTTTTTATTTTATTTTCCCATTTTCTTTTGAATATTTCTTTGTTTTTGTCGTAAATTTCTTTTGCGGTTAATTCTTGATCATAAAATTTTATTTTTCTATAAGCTTTTATTGAACCACTCCAATGATGTATATAGTCAGTTGATGGTATAACATAAGATTTCAAGCCTAATTCTTTTACTTGTAAACCTAAATCCCATTCTTCAAAATAGCAAGGTGTAAAGTCGTTTTCAAATTTAAGTAAAAAGTTATTAAATAAAGATGTTCTAACCGCAAATAAAAATCCAGAAACTGCATCAACAACTATTGGTTTTTGGAAAGTACCTTTATCAAAATAGATATAATCTTTCAGTAAGTCAAATGAAAAGAATGAACCTTGTGGTCCAACAACAGCTGCATCTTTAAATTTATTTAATGCATCTATCAAACTTAAAACGGTATTTTTACCAATTTTTAAATCAGAATTTAAAATAAAAGTATATTCGGTTCTTGAAATATTTAATCCCACATTCCAAGCTCGTGCAACACCAATATTGGATTTCATAATAGCATAATGGTCAATTCTCGGATGATTTTTAATTTCGTTTGCAACTACTTCATTATTAAAAATTATTATAACTTCTCCTTCGATATCTTTCAAATCTTCTAATAAAGTTTTAATATTAAATTCGCTAGCTGGTGAATAATCTAAAACTGGTACAACAAATGAAGCTTTTGGTAAATTAGTTTTTAATTCTGGTATTTTGTAATCTAACATATTTTCTTTCTCTACAATATTTGTTTCTGATAATTCTTTCAGCTCGTATGGTGAAAAAGTATTTTTCTTATTCCCGATTAAAATATTTGTCATATCAATTATTCTATGAATATATTGATGTGCATTATGTACTTTTTTTTGCCCATTTCTTGCAATTTCTTCTCTTAAACTTTCATTTTGCAAATAGTATTTAGCAATTGAAAGAATGTTATCATCATTATAAATTGCAAAATCTTTCTTATCAGTAAAAAGTATATCCTGAGCGCTATTTTGTGCTAAATCTGTAAGTAAAAAACTTCCTGTAGAAAGAACTTCAAATAATCTCATATTCAAATCTTTATTTACAGCATTATTAAAAACTATTTTACTTTTACTAAATACATCTGACATTTCAAGCCAGAAAGCTCTTTCATAGTGAAGATTTAATTCAGTTTTGAGAATATTTAATAATTTTTCTCTTCGAGAGCCAGGGAAAACTGAACCTACAAAACCAATATCATACAGTTTTTGATCAGTTGTTTTTTTATGAATATCAATATCACAAGCTAAAGGCAACCAATAGACATTTTTATTACCAGCTTGCTTAAAAGCATCAATATATTCAATCTGTGCAATGAAAACATAATCAAAAAGTCTTGCCCAGTGCACGTGCCATTCTAAATTTAAGTGACTATCAATTAAATAACAAACTTTTGGAATTTTTAAAGTATGTAAGTTTGTTGGGAAATAACCTGCAACAGATTCAACCCACAAATAAATATCTGAATTAAAAGTATTTTGAATTTCGGGAAATAATTTTTGCATATCCGGAGTAAAATCCGTAGGAATTTCCTGATCCAAAATAGGTAATTTCATATTTTGCAAATTCCAACTTGTAATTAGCTCAGCAGGCAATTTAGGACCAATAGTTTTAATATTGTGAATTTTTCTTAAAGCTCTTTCCCAATAAACTGCAGTTGTAACGGGATAGCTAACATAAGCCATTAAAATATTTAATTTTTCCATATGATTTTATTTTATTTTTTGTTATATTTATCAATTATTTTATTTTTATCTTTATGGATGATAAATCAAAAAATATAAATTATATTTACGTAAAAACGGTAATTGCTAAAACTTTTTTACTTCCAAGTGGACCATTAGCTCCATTTATAAAAAATTATTTTACTGAATATGATATTGAAAATTTCACTAATGAATTCATATCATTAAAAGCAATCCTTGAAATTTTAAACAAAATATATTTCCATTATGGACCATATTATTTATTCAAAATTGGTGAAATACTACCAACCTACATTAATTTTAAAGAAAATATTTTACCAAATTTACCAGTTGCAATTTTAACAATTAACAACGAATATTATCTTCATCATAATATAATTGATGATAGACTAAACATTAAAAAATCAGATGTATTAGGGAAATATGAATTATTATTATATGATAGTCAAAAAGTTGTTGTAAAATCTTCTACTCCATATCCTTGTGATTTTGATAAAGGAATTTTTTATAAAATTGTATCTTATTTCCATCCGTATATTACTATTAAAAATATTTATCACAATCCTAATAAATGCAAACTTTATGGTCAAGATTCTTGTATTTATGAATTTAATTTAACCAAATTTTAAGTGTTTTACAGACTCACCAGAATTTTTAAGCTCAAGCAGGGCTTCGATACCAATTTCTAAATGAATTTTTGTATATTCTTTTGTAACAACTTTATCAGATTCTTCAGTTTTAATTCCTTCAGGAGTCATTGGATTATCTGAAACAAGTAATAATGCACCATGTGGGATGTCATTTACAAATCCGACAGAGAATAAAGGTGCTGTTTCCATATCAATACATAAGGCTCTAATTTCGCGTAGATATTCTTTAAATTCTGAATCATGTTCCCAAACTCTTCTATTTGTAGTATAAACTGTTCCGGTATAATAATCTAATTCTTTCTTTTTAATGATATATGAAACTGCCATTTGTAATTTGAATGATGGAAGAGCCGGAACTTCAGGTGGCATATATTCATCACTAGTACCTTCTCCCCTAATTGCTGCAATTGGAAGGATTAAATCACCAAGTTTTAATTTTTTCTTTAATCCACCACATTTTCCTAAAAATAAAACCGCAGATGGCATAATAGCAGTTAATAAATCCATAACAGTGGCAGCCATTGGGCTTCCCATTCCAAAATTTATAATTGTAATACCCTCTGCAGTTGCAGTTTGCATAGGTCTATCTTCACCTAATATAGGAACTGAGAATTTTTCTGAAAACATTTGGACATAATTTTTAAAATTGGTTAACAAAATATAGTTACCAAAGTTTTCTAAAGGTGTGCCTGTATATCTTGGAAGCCAATTTTTTACAATTTCTTCTTTAGATGTTAATTTCATTTTTACACCTTTTAGATAATTAAAAAACGTTCATTAATAATAACTTAATTTTTGATATATTTAAAATAAAATTTTAAAATTTATGAAAATTTTACTTATAATTCCACCTTTTACGCAAATTAATACTGTATATCCTTCTATTCTACAGCTTTCAAATTTTCTAAAAAAAAATAATATACAATCTAAATGCTTAGATTTATCCAATAAAACATTCTTAAAGATTTTCTCTTCTCAAGGATTGAAAAAATTATTTGATAGTATTGAACCATATAAAATGGATGAATCATCTTTTCGATTATATAATTTGAGAAAAAAATATATTCACGTAATCGATTTAATTATAAAATTTCTGCAAGGCAAAGATAATTCGTTGGCTTATTATTTTATTAAACCTGAAAATTTACCGCAAGGTAAATCATTTGAAAACATAAATTATGATATTGTAGAAAGTGATTTTGGTAAATTAAGTGTTATTGATAAAGCTAAACATTTTTGTTCGTTAGTAATTGATGATTTAACATTTTTCATTAAGGAAAATATTAGTGAGCATTTTGAGCTTTCGAAATATGCGGAAAAATTAGCTGAATCTAATAAAACATTCAACATTTTATACAAAGAAACAACTCGCGATTATAATATTATCGAAGAAACTTTTATTTCTATTGCTCGCGAATATATTGAAGAATTTAAACCTAATTATGTGGCGTTCAGTATTCCATTTCCGGGAAATTTATTAAGTGCACTAATTATTTCAAAATTTATCAAAAAAAATTATCCCGGTATAAAGATTATCTACGGTGGTGGCTATGTTAATACTGAATTAAGACAAATAAAAGAAAAAAGAATTTTTGAATTTTGTGATTTTATAACATTAGATGATGGTGAATTGCCTTTATTAAATATACTATTGAATGAAAGTAGAGATGAAAAATTGTATATTCGAACGTTTTTTTTGAGTAATAACGCGATAATACATAAGGATAATGCGCCAATTAAAAATTTAAGCCATGGCGAAATACCTGCACCTGATTATACTGATATAAATCCACAAGATTATCCAGCTTTTTTAGAAATGTTAAATTCTATGCACAGATTATGGTCAGATGGTTTTACAAATAAATTGACACTTGCTCATGGATGTTATTGGGCAAAATGCACATTTTGCGATGTGACGCTAGATTACATTGGTCGTTATAATCCTGCTACTGCATCACAATTGGTTGATAACATTGAACAAATTATACAACAAACAGGTAGAACAAATTTCCATTTTACAGATGAAGCAGCTCCCCCCGCTCTTTTGAAAAATCTTTCTATTGAACTTTTGAAAAGAAATGTAAAAATAACTTGGTGGGGCAACATAAGGTTCGAAAAATCATTTACACCGGAGCTAACATATTTAATGGCAAAAGCTGGGTGTATAGCTGTAACTGGTGGGATTGAAGTTGCTAACGAAAGGCTATTAAAACTAATCAATAAAGGTGTTACTCTTGAGCAAGCAGCTAATGTCTGCAAAAACTTTAAAGATGCTGGTATTTTGGTTCATGGTTATTTGATGTACGGCTTCCCAACTCAAACAGAACAAGAGGTTATTGATAGTCTTGAAGTTGTTAGACAATTTTTCTATAACAAATTATTAGATAGCGCGTTTTGGCATCAATTTTCGCTAACAATTCACAGTCCTATATATCAAAATCCTGAGAAATTTAACGTAATTGAGTATGATAATAATTTGAATGATTTTGCAAATAATAATGTTAATTTTAAGTCGTTTCCTAAAATTAAATATGATAATTATACCTATGGTCTAGATAAAGCTCTATATAATTTTATGTTAGAAATTGGGTTAAATTGGGATGTAAGGAAATGGTTTAATTTTTCTGTACCTAAAACAACATTAAATAAGAATTTGATTACTCAATATATCTCCAAACAATATGAACCTAATCTAAATGGTAAAATTTTGCTATGGTTTGAATCTTTGCCAATAATTTATCGAAATAAAATTTTATTTCACACTAACGATGCAATTGGTGAATGGGATATTTCAATTGATGAATATAAAGTTTTTAAAAATATTTTTCATAAAATTGAACACAATAATAATATTGTTAATCTAATTAATTTTGATGAAAATGAATTAAGTTTTATAAAAAATAATTCTGTTTTTAGGGAATTTTTAAATGAAAAAATCGCAATTATCATATAGGTGAAAAAATGAAAAAATTTATATTTCTTCTTTCGTTAACAATAGTTTTATATTCCCAAACTAAACCTGAAATAAATTCCAATGATATAAAATATTATATTGAATATTTAGCATCAGACAAGCTGGAAGGTAGATTTACAGGCACTGTTGGTGAAAAGCTTGCAGGTGATTTTATTGCTCAACATTATAAAAAACTTGGTTTAAAACCGTTATTTAATGGAAATTATTTCCAAGAATTTGAGGTTTTAAATAAAATTGAAATTTCAAATGAAAACAAATTACAATTTATAATATCAAATAATTCTTTTGAAGCAAAATTGTATGAAGATTTTGTTCCATTAGTTTTTAGTGATAATCAAAATTCTTTTGCTGAAAATGGATATATTGCTGGTTTTGGAATTTCTAAAAAAGAATATGACAATTTAAAAGATTTAAACTTAAAAGATAAATTTGTTATAATATTTGACGGTTTGCCAAAAAAATATGAAAAAGATAGACAATTCTATGTTGATTTAAGAAGCAAAGTAAGGAATTTGATAGATAAAGGTGCAAAAAATATTTTAATTGTTTATGATGTTATAAATAATAAAAAATTACCGAAAAAAGTTGAGTTAGATAATTCTCCAGTTTACAAAAATACAGCTATATTTTATATAAGTAAAAATTATTTGAAAAATGTATTAAAAAATAACAAAATTGATTTTGATACTTTATTTAACGGATATCATTTTTCAAATAATGTATTACCATTCGAATTGAAGAATATTAATGTTAAATATACATCAGATTTAAGAAGGATTTATAGCAAAGCAAGAAATGTTGCCGCAATTATTGATAACAATTCAAATGAATACCTTGTTATTGGTGCTCATTATGACCATTTAGGTTGGGGAGAATTCAATTCTTTATATACTGGAGATACACCACAAATTCACAACGGAGCAGATGACAATGCTTCTGGTACAGCTGGTGTTATGGAATTAGCAGAATATTTTGCAACTCACAAAGAAAAATTAAAATATAATTTAATTTTTGTTAATTTCACTGGGGAGGAACTTGGATTACTTGGATCAGCATATTTTGTTAAAAATTCACCTATCCCATTGGAACAAATTAAAGCTATGATTAATTTTGATATGATTGGCAGATTGGATACACTAAATTCTTTAACAATCAATGGAACTGGTACTTCTTCCGTTTGGAAAAATTTAATTGATTCGGTTAATTATACTTATAAATTCAATATTAGTAAAATTGATGATGGCTACAGCCCAAGTGATAATACTTCTTTTTATGCTCAAAATATACCTGTTTTATTTTTCTTTACTGGTCTTCATAAAGATTATCACCGTCCAAGCGATGATGCTGATAAAATTAACTTTTCTGGTGAAAGTGTAGTATTAAATTATGCTAAGGATTTAATCCTATCAATGCAAAATAAAGAATTTGATGTAATTATTACACCGAGGAAAAAAGAAACAAGAATGAGTTATAAAGTTTATGTAGGTACTGTTCCAGATTTTTCTTTTAGTGGTCAAGGTTATAAAATTAGTAGCGTTACAAAAGATAGCCCAGCAGATAAAGCTGGAATTAAAGGTGGTGATATAATTGTTAAATTTGGTGAAGTAAATGTTGCAAATATTTATGACTATACATATGCGCTTAGTAAATATAATATTGGAGATGAAGTTGATGTTGTTGTTCAAAGAAATACTGAACAGTTAAAATTAAAAGTTGTATTAACAGGGAGATAATGCATAATTTTAAGGAAATAATTTCTGCTTCAAAAACTTTAAATAAGTTAGTTTTTGAAATTAAAAAAGAGCTATCACGAAAAAATTTAATTCATTGTAGTTCATTATTTGGGTTAACATCATTTATTTTAGGGGAAATACATAAGAACTATCCTTCAATTATTTTTATTTGTAAAGATGCATCGGAAATTGAAAGATATCGTATAGAACTTGAAGAATTAAGAGTTAATACCATTATACAAAATGATTTTGAAACAGAAAATTTAAATTCATTTGTAAGTACGATTATATCGAATAATAAATTTATTTTATTGACTACTAAAAAGGTATTAGTTACTAAATTCCCTGATTTAGAAACGGTTATAACTTCAACATTTGAAATATCGATTGGTGATAAAATTAGATATAACGATATTGTAAAGAATTTAAGAGAATTTGATTATCAAGAAATTTCAATGATTGAAGCGCCGGGAGAATATTCACTACGAGGTAGCGTAATAGATGTTTGGCCGTATGGTGAAGATAATCCAGTAAGAATTGAGTTCGAATTTAATGATATTGTTTCAATAAGATATTTTGATCCAATTAGCCAGCGTTCAATTAACGAAATAGGTAAAATAATTATAACAAAATCTTTTGATACTGGTGGTTCAGATGAACTACCGACGAAACGGATTTTTGATTTTTTGACAAATCCTTTAATTTTTATTTCAGAAGAGTTGTTGTTAAACAACTCTTCGTCACGCTTATACCCGTCTGAGCTAAATATAAATGAGAAAAAATTTGAAGAGATTCTCAATGATATAAGTATAGAAAAGGATGTGAAAATTGAGAGTGAAGATATAGATTATGAAGATTTATTGAAGTTTGCAAAAGTTGTTGTAATGAATTCGTTAGAAGCTGATTTTAAGTCGGAGGTTCAACCAGCACCGATTATTAAATCTAATTACGATTTGTTGTTTTCTTATTTGGAAAATTATTTAAGTAAAAAAGATTTAATTTTTATTATAAGTGAAAATGAAGTACGGAAAAATAATTTTGTTAATTTATTAGAAAATAGTTCTGAAATTATTCAAGAAGGCTTTTCTAGTGGGAAGATTAAAATTTTTGTAAATAATTATGCAGAGGGCTTTTATTTACCAGAGGATAAAATTCTTGTTTTTACAAGCTATCAAATTTTTGATAAACCATTTCGTAAAAGTAAATATAAAAACCTGAAGAATAAAAAATCTTTATTGACGTCTTATAAATCAATTAAAATTGGTGATTATGTAGTTCATGAGAAATTTGGAATAGCGCAGTATTTAGGGCTTACAAAGATAAAAATTGGAGATAATGAGCAAGAATCAATTAAATTACTTTATGATGGTGGCGATGTTGTTTATGTAAATGTAAATTATCTGCATTTGGTTAAAAAGTTTTCTGCTGAAGAAGGTATTAAACCGCAACTTTCTAATTTAAATAGTGGGCAATGGGATAAAACAAAATTAAAAGTTAAGAAAAAAATTACTGAGCTTGCAAGAGAGTTAATTACTTTATACGCTAAAAGAAAAACTTCTCAAGGTTTTGCTTTTTCGGATGATACTTTATGGCAAAAGGAACTGGAAGAAAGTTTTATATATGAGGAAACACCTGATCAATTGAAAGTTTGGGAAGAAATTAAAGCTGATATGATGAGCCCTAATCCTATGGATAGATTGCTATGTGGTGATGTTGGATTTGGGAAAACTGAAATAGCAGTTAGAGCTGCTTTCAAAGCTGTTCAAGATAATAAACAAGTTGCTGTTCTTGTTCCAACTACTATTTTAGCTGAACAACATTATAATACTTTTATAGATAGATTAAATCAGTTTGGCGTTAAAATATGTCAACTTTCAAGATTTATAACTGCTTCACAACAAAAAGAAATTATCAAACAAATTGCAGAAGGAAAATTTGATATTGTTATTGGTACTCATAGGATAATTTCAGATGATGTTAAATTCAAAAATCTCGGATTACTTATTGTAGATGAGGAACATCGGTTTGGTGTAAAAGCAAAAGAAAAATTAAAGGAATTAAAAGTTAACGTTGATACCTTAACAATGACCGCAACGCCAATCCCAAGAACTTTAAATTTTAGTTTATTAGGAGCAAGAGATTTATCACTAATAGCTACACCGCCACCCAATAGATTACCAGTGCAGGTTTCGGTTGAAGTTTTCAATATTAACAATGTGCGTCAGTACATATTGAATGAAATAAATAGAAAAGGGCAGGTTTATTTTATTCACGATAGAGTTGAAACAATTGAAAAAATTCGAGATTATTTATCTTATCATATTCCAGAGGCAACATTTACAATTGCTCATGGTAAATTAACGCCCGCACAATTAGAAAAAAATCTTTCATCGTTTATTAGTGGAAAAGTTGATGTATTAATTTCCACTAAAATTATTGAATCAGGTATAGATATACCTAATGCGAATACGATTATTATCAATCGTGCAGATAGATTTGGCTTAGCAGAACTTTATCAATTAAAAGGAAGAGTTGGAAGATCAAATAGGCAGGCTTTTGCTTATTTCCTTGTGCCATCGAAAAATGCTATAACAAAAAAAGCTCGCTTACGACTTAAAGCTATAGAAGATTTTTCTGATTTAGGAGAAGGTTTTAACATTTCTTTAAGAGATTTGGAAATAAGGGGCGCAGGTAACTTACTTGGTTATGAACAATCAGGCGTTATTGATAATATCGGGTTTGATTTATATTTGAAGCTAATTGACGAAGCTGTTAATGAATTGAAAAACAATGAGTTTAAGGAAATTTTTAGCAATATAATTAAACAAAGACATAAAATTGATACAAATATCGATACTTTTTTTGACATTAGTATACCAGATGAGTATATGCCCAACGAAACAGATAGGGTTATGTTTTATTCTGCTCTTTTTTCATTTGATAAACTTGAAGATTTAAATTCTTTAATCGAAGAAATGATTGATAGATTTGGAAAATATCCTGAACAAGTGGAAACTTTAATTAATTTAAGTAAATTAAAATACTATGCAAGTTATTGTATGTTTGACAAACTAATTATTCGTAAGGATTTTTATATTTTTGTTATGCCACCAGCAACAGAAAATTTTTATTATGAAAATTATTTTCAAAAATTTTTGCAATTTTTAGCAGCTAATTATAGCGATAAATACAAACTTCACCAAGATAATAAAATTTTGTCGATAAAATTCAAACATACACACAGAGATGATGTAAAGCAAATTTTAACTGATTTATTAAAATTTACTAAAGATTGTGTTTCTGTTCTGTATGAAGATATGGCATAATTTTTGATTAATTACTAAAAAAACATATTCCAATGGAAGAGAAATTACAACACATCACTTCTTTAATAAGAAATATAAAATCTGAAAAAAAACAAGAAAATATTACAATAGTTGCTGTTTCAAAAAATGTCGGGATAAACAAAATCAAAGAGGCCTACAGTTTAGGTATTAGAAATTTTGGTGAAAGCAGAGCTCAGGAATTAGTTGAAAAAATTAAACTTATAGATTACAAAGATATTAATTGGCATTTTATTGGAACATTACAAAAGAATAAAGTAAAATATGTAGTTCCAATTGCTTATCTAATTCATTCAGTCGATAGTATTGAATTATTAGAAGAAATCAATAAACAAGCAAATAAAAATAATAAAATTCAGAATTGTTTAATCGAATTCAAAACATCATATGAAGATTCTAAAGCTGGGATAGAAAATTTTGATGAACTCAAAACTATTCTAAATTATGCCCAAGAACTTTCTAACGTAAAAATAATTGGTTTAATGACAATTAGTCCGCTAACTGAAGATGTGGATGTAATTCGTCAATCTTTCAGAAAATTGTATGATATAAAAGCAGAATTAAATAATTTAGGTTATGCTTTAACAGAGCTTTCTATGGGAATGAGCGGAGATTATGGTATCGCAATTGAAGAAGGTTCAACAATAGTACGAATAGGAACATATATATTTGGTGAAAGAGATTATACGAAATCATGGCGTGAAACATTATACGAGTAAAATATGAAAATTAATCCAGTAAATATAAAATCACAAACATTTTCTAAAACATTTCGAGGATATGATACCACAGAAGTGAAAACTTTTCTATCTAATTTAGCAGATGATTTAGCTGAAATTTTACAAGAAAATGAAAAATTAAAAAATGATCTTGAGTATCATATTTCAAAAAACAGTGAGTATGTTCGAATAGAAAAAAATCTTCAAGAAGTATTACTAAAGACACAAGAAGATTCAGAAAAAGCTCTTGAAAAAGCAAAGCAAGAAGCCGAAAATATTGTACAAAAAGCCAAAGAAGAAGCAAATACCATAATAAATGAAGCTAAAGCAAAAGTAGATAAATTAAACGAAGAAATTGATATATTAGAAAATCATAAAAAACTTTTGCTTATTAAATTGAAAAACTTTGTATCTTTAGAAGCTAATCTATTAAAAACATCATTAAATTCTAATGATACAACTTCGAACAATGAAGATAAAATTGAATCCCCAAAAGAACAATAATTAATTTATAAGGTACTTTTTATATTTCGAATTAGTTGCAAAATCAATAATGATATTTGCAATTTGCTCGTGACCAACAAATGCAGTATTAAAAGTCATATGATAATAAATAGGATTATTTATATCTTTTTTGAAGTATTTTTTAACAAATTCAGCTCGGTTTTTATCCTCTTTATTAATAAAATCCATGGCTTCTTGTTTTGAAAAATTATAATGTTCTCTTATATGCTCGATTCGTTTATCTAATGGCGCAACAAGTCTTATATGTATAGAATTATCCAATTTGTAAGTTATAAAATTAGCTCCTCTACCCACAATTATTGAATATCCAATTTCTGCTATTTGCAAAATGGTTTGGCTAACTGCTTTAATAATTTTAGCCTCAGAAGGTTGCAGACCTAAAAGCTCATTGATAAAATTTTCCATTAAAGAATATTTTTCTTGATTAAAATATTCCATCAATCTTAAAGAGAGATTATTATCTGCAATAATTTTTTCAATGAGATTTTTATCAAAAATAGCCCATTGTTGATTAAATTTTTGATTAATAATTTCAACGATATTTTCGGCAACAAGATCAGATCCTGCTCCTGGTTCACGAGAAATTGTAATACATAGACCTTGCTTTTTTAATTGGTCTTTGTTTTGTTGTTTACTTTCAATATAAAGTTTCGCTTTTTCAAAACCACCTTTGATATTCATAGCACACCCCTAACGAATTTATATCATAATTTAATCAAATCAATAATAATAGTCAATAGAATAAAAAATTTATATTATTTTTTAACGATTTTAATTTTACTTGCTTTTTCGTGAACTATATCAGCAAGTTTAGTTTTATATTGAATGATTTTTTCAAGAATATTTTCATCATTTGTTGCTAAAATTTGAATCGCTAACAAACCTGCATTTTTTGCATTATTTAATGCAACAGTTGCTACAGGAACACCTGCGGGCATTTGTAAAATAGAGAGAATTGAGTCCCAACCATCAATTGAGTTAGAAGATTTTATTGGTACACCAATAACAGGTAAAGGCGATAATGAAGCAACCATTCCAGGTAAATGAGCTGCCGCTCCTGCACCTGCTATTATTACCTTAATTCCTCTTTTATGAGCATTTTTAGCATAATCAAAAAGTTTTTCCGGCGTTCTATGAGCTGATACAATATCAAGTTCATAACTTATTTGAAACTCTTCTAAAATATCAGCAGCCTGCTGCATTACGCTTAAGTCAGAATCCGACCCCATTATTATTCCTACCATTATATCCTCGAAATTACTTTTATATTCTTTTTAACTATATCCAATTTCTGAAAAATTTCTTCTACAGAGTTCCCAACAATATTTATATGCCCCATTTTTCTATATGGGAATGTATTTTTTTTTCCATAAATATGAACTTTTACTCCTGGAACTTTCAATATTTCTTCTAAACCTTGATAATAAACTTCGCCTTGATAATTTGGTTCACCAATTAAATTATACATTATTGCAGGTAAATATTGATAAGTTGACCCCAAAGGAAGGTTTAAAATCGCTCTTAAATGTTGTTCAAATTGTGAAGTAATTGTACTATCAATTGTATGATGACCACTATTATGCTTTCTTGGTGCTGACTCGTTAACAAATAAGTTCCCTTTATCATCAACAAAAAATTCTATTGCTAAAAGTCCTACCAAATTAAACGAATTTGCCAAAATTTGAGCAATTTCTTTAGCTTGTTTTGTGATTATTTCAGGAATTCTAGCAGGAGATAATATTTCCTCTACTAAATTAGCTTTTTGATTAAAAATCATTTCTACAGGTTCGTAAATGGCAATTTCTCCATTCAAATTCTTTGCTACTATTACAGCAATCTCTTTTTCAATACTAACTTTTTCTTCAATTATTGATTCCCCTTTCAATAAATTATCTAACTCATTTTCATTATTAATGATAGCAACTCCTCTACCATCATATCCCCCTTTTGTCAATTTTTGAACAAAAGGAAATTTTATAATTTTTCCATTAATTTTTTGAATAATCTCATTTTCATCCTTACAAAACACAAATTCTGAAGTTGGAATATAATTATCTTTATAAAATTTTTTTTGTTTGAATTTATCTTGAAAAATTTCAATAATTGAAGTTTGTGGGAAAATTTTAAGTCCTTCATTCTCTAATTTTTTTAGTGCATCTATATTTACACTTTCAATTTCAATTGTTAATAAATCCACATTTTTGCCAAAATTGTAAACATCATCATAATTTTTTAGGCTTCCTTTAAAGAACTTAGTTGCTATTTCAGATGCTGGTGCATTCTCATCGCTATCCATAACATAAGTTGATATATCGAATTTAGAAGCTTCTTGAATTAACATTTTCCCAAGTTGTCCGCCAGAAATAATCCCAAGTTTCAATTTTGGTTTGAAAAAACTTTCCATTATCACCTCAATATTAAGAATTATATTTATTAGATAATATTTTTTATATTGGCTGAATAGCAATTCATAACACGTCTAACACTTTTCTTAAAGTAGATGCAATCTGACATTATTTTAAGCAAACTTAAATATCTTAAAAGTTCAAAAAAAAGCAAGGTTGCTTTTGCTTCCTTGCTTTCTAATATGTAAATATATTATTTTTTAATAATTAAACAACCCGAAATAAATTCCAGCTACAATATTATAGGAATCACCATTAAATTTATCAGGCACATTATATAAAGTTCTGTTATCATCTTGCTTATATTCATTTTTAAATGAGAAATTATATTCGAAAGCTGTTCTGAACATAATAAAATTATTTAATGGTATCTCAATTTTTATATTTGGAGATAAAGTATAAAATTTACAAAGGATTTGACGATTTATAATGTTATTATCTTCCTGATTATTTCCAATGTCATTCCACAAAAAATAAGACTTGTTTTGGTTGATTGAAACTTTGTATTCACCGTAAGCTAAATTTGTACCAATAATTAAACCAAAACTCCTAATGAAAGGAAGTAAATAATCAATGGAAATTCCACCATTTGAATATTCTACAGCTACATTTTGAGAATATTTTTGGTTGTTAATATCAATTACTCGGTTATCTTCCTGAGAAGCAGAATATCCAAATCCACCAATTCTTAAATTAGGTACAATCATAAGAGAAGCAAATCCTTCTCCACCAATACCAAACATATTAGATTTTAGTTTTTTACTTATAAATTTATTAAATAACGCATCATTGATAGGATCGATATTAACATTTACAAAATTGAAATTAATACCACCACCAAAAGTTAAACGGTTGGCAACCATAAAGTAGTTTTGATTTGGAGTATCGTTAATATCTTCATCAATATTATTTAAGGTATCGCTTTGTGCAAAAATAAGAGTTGAGAAGAGCAGAAGGAATTTGATAATTTTCATAAAAACTCCGAAGTGATAAACAATAATAATAAATTTAATATAAAAACACAAAAAAAGAAAGTACTTTAAACAAAAAAAGGGATATTACATATCCCAATTAGAAGTGGAGGCGGCGGGAGTCGAACCCGCGTCCGAAGCTACCGCACTGCAAGCTTCTACATACATAGTTGGTTTTTATTTTCTCGCAGCTACCATTCCAACCAACAGGAAAAATAGCTGCCAGCTCCTATAACTTAATGTTACTTCTGGAGCACGAAGCAACACGCATCCTGTTTAAACGACGTTCTTTCAACTGCCAACAGGCAAGCAGCTGAAGAACGGCTGCTTATATTAAGCAGCTAAAGCGTATTCTTCGCCAGTTATTTTTTTTGGACCTTTTAACGTGCTTGCCCAAACACGGTATGCTACTCACAGCCCGTCATAGCCCCGTCGAAACCAAAGTTCGCCCCCAGATTTTAAAATAACATTTTGTTAAATATAATAAAATTTTTGCTATTTATCAAGCTTTTTGAAAATAAAATCCCCACCCTCATCACCTGTTTGGAAAACTTCACCATATTGCGGGATCTGATTTGTTGGACTATTCTTTACAACATTTTCTTTAATTTTAAAGTATAATTCCTCTGCTGGTAGATATTTTTTATTATTGTTTTTAAGTTCACGAAGCAAATACTCTATAAATACACTTTTATCAGGCACTGTTGTAAGAACACCCGATGTCAAGGCTTTTCTTGCTTTATACTTTGATAACTCTTCAATATATTTATTAGAAGTTTCGGTTCCTCTTGTTTTGAACAATCCACCACTAAAACAAGCATCAGAAACCACTAATACACTCCTTGCATTAAAACCTTTTAAATAATCCTTTATAATTGAATTTGATATCCATAAGCTTTTATTATTCAAATTAACATTGACTGGCAACCAATATCCTTGTTGCATTTTCCCGTCCCAATAACCGTGACCAGCATAAAAAATTAACAAATTATCATTTTCTTTTAATTTTTTTGCAAAATTATCTAATTCTTTTATTATTTGCTCATATGTAGCATTGTTCAAAGTTACAATGTTTTTTTCGTGAAAATCATAATAATTTTGCAAAACTTCTTTGAACGCTTTTGCATCTTTTATTGGATTATCTAATTTCCCAAGTTTTTTATCGCTATAATCATTACAAGCAATAAGCAAAGCATAATATTCTCCTTGAAAAGACTTTTCTTTCTCACTAAAATTATTAGAAACTACAATATTTCTTTGTGCGATAACATTCTTTTTATCATCTAAGGCTTTAATAAAAATTTCTTGCTCGTTTTGCTTTATTCTATAATTGTAATTAAATTGTTTCCCATCAAAAGGTATTTCTGTTTGATTTATTGCAACACTTTTGGCCACAAAATGTGGAACTACTTCACCTTTAATATAAATATTACCGGTAACTAATCTAACTCCTCTTGTCTCCAACGGTTCATATAGAATAATTTTAACTTCTTCATTTTCTTTATTTAAGGAATTTTCATACTGTTTTAAAACTTCTTTACTACTTAAATTTTGATTAGCTAAAACTAAATTGCTCAATAGCCCATTGAAATGGTAAAAAGTAACATTATTTTTTTCTTCATTAGAAATATCATTTATCCAAATTGGAAGTATTTTTTCATTTTCATCGTAAAAATTTGTACCTAAAACTAATCTTAAATTTTCTTCATTCAAAGGCTTTGCAGTAATTTTATATTTAGAATCTAGCTCCCCATTGATATAAATGGCCATATGTTCACTGTTAAAAGTACAAGTTAAATAACTCCATTGATTAGTTTCAATTGTTTTCTGAGAAATTAAGCTATGATATTTTGAATTAATAGAAAGACTAAAGTAAATTTTGAAACTATAGTTACTAATAGGTGAGAGCTTGATTGACCAATAGCAATTGTCATTATTTTTAGAATTTGTAACAATAGTGGAGTATTCATTTTCGCCAATTGTTAAGCCTAAAGGTTTAAACCAAAAAGATATAGTAAAACCTTTTTTATAATCAAAAATAAGATTATTTGAAATTGCATAATCATCGATACCATCAAAACTTAAGCAGTTACCCGAAATTCCTTTCTGCAGAAGTGGATTACCATAATAAGTAAAATTATCATCAAATGTATTAAAATTAGATTTTAATAAAATATTTTGAGCAAATAAATTACCTAAAATTAAAATGATAAAGATATTTACAAAAAAATATCTCATATATTATTTAACTAAAAGAATTTTCGAAACTGGCTTGCTAACAGCGTCACTATAATCTACAGCATAAACTTCAAATTTCCAATTCCCTTTTGTTGTATTTACTGGTAATGAAAGTATTCGGCTGTATATTCCATCTTTTGCGTTTATATCGCCATTGGAATAATAATTTCCATCATCAAACATTTCAAATTGTGTGCCGTTGGTTGTACCATCAGGTCTATAAGTAATAAAATAAACTTTTTTGATATCTTCTAAGCCGTCTTTATCAAGAATTTTAGCTGAAATTATAAAAATATCTGGAGCATATAAACTATCTGGTAAATTTAATTCAGTGCATTCGGGAACAGTGTTATCATTATTGTTAATAAATTTAAAAAATATTTGAGCTAACGGGCTTTGCTCTTGAATAATTTTATTATCTATATTTAATCCATTAACTTTTATAACATATTTCCCATTTTTATAATTATTATGTAAAATAATCGAAGTATCAATTATATTATTTTTAATATTAGCGTTAAATTCTTGAATTACACTTTGGTTAGATAAATAAATTAACTGAACTTTTACTTTGCTCAAATTTGTTGCAACTTTTAAGAAATCTATTTTAATTTTATATACTGAATCGTCTTTTATTTTAATTGAATAAATTGAATCAGCAGTAATTTTTTTAATAAGAGTTTGCTCGTAATTACCAACTTGATAATCAATAATATCTGAACCTAATTTGTCGCAACTAATAAATAAAGTCGAAATTATAATTAATAATAATATTTTTTTCATTATTTCCTCAAAAATAAATTGCACTTGGAGTAAAAGATAAAATAAAAATTATTAAAAGCAATATAGATAAAAATATTCTAAAATTTGATATTTTATCTTCATAAATCCAGATTGGGGGATGTGATTCTTTCAGAACAAATTTTAAAATTATTGCCCAAAATAACCAAACCTCTGACCCAAAATTTTGGAAAAATAAACTATTCAAACCAATTAAGAACAATAAAAAGATTAATAATTTTGATATGATTAGATGTCTTTTCCTACCTAAAACAGCATATGTTATATGTCCACCATCCAATTGTCCAACTGGTATTAGATTCATAGAAGTAATAAAAAGCCCAAACCACCCAGCGCAAAGAAAAGGATAATGATAAATTTCATTCATTGGAGGGATAAATTCTTTAAAATAAAATATCTTTCTAAAAATTATAAAAAGCAAATTATCACCAAAAGTTAGATTGAAATCATATTTCTTAAAGTTTTCAAAGTAATCAGGATGAATTTTTAATATGTATTCTTTACCAGGTAATGTGTAAAAACCATAAAAAAGGACAATAAAAGTTGCAACAAAACCAGCAAAAGGCCCCCAAGCACCAATATCAAAAAGAGCTTTTCGATTTGTTATCTGAGATTTTGTCTTTATTATAGCTCCCATAGTTCCAAAATTTATACCAAATAAATATGGTGGTATAGGAATTAAATAAGGTAGAGTTGAATCCACATTATGAATTTTCGAAGCAAAATAATGCCCAAATTCGTGGCTTAAAATAATAAACAAAATTGCAAAAGAATATTCTAAACCACTCGCAATTTGTGATAAAGTAAAAGGAGGGGAATAAAGTCCCCTCCACATTACTCCTGCTAAAGTCGTAGTAATAAATGTTATAATCAATAATATTACATTTATAAAACGATTATTAAGAATTTTCAATCTTGAATTCCTCAATTAATTCTTTTAATTTCTCAGATTGGTGAGAAACATTAACAGAACTTAAAGCAATATCATTTATAGCTTGAGCTGTTTCTTCAGCAACTGTGTTAATTTGTGCAGCAGATTCATAAATAGTTTTTATTGTAGCTGCTTGCTCTTCGCTAGCAGCTGCAATTTGTTCAATAAAATCCGCAACTTTAGTAGTGGAATTATAAATACTTTCAATAGATATAGCAGCAAAATTCGCTAAATTACTACCTTCTTCAACTTCTTTTTCACCTTTTAAAATAGTATCAACTGCTATATGAACTTCATTTTGTATTGTTTTAATCATTTGATGAATTTCTTTTGTTGCTTTGGCCGTTTTTTCTGCTAATTTTCTAACTTCATCAGCAACAACTGCAAAACCTCTACCTTGCTCACCAGCTCTAGCGGCCTCAATTGCTGCATTCAATGCAAGTAAATTTGTTTGGTCAGCAATATCATTAATAACATCAACAATTTCACCTATTTTTTGGCTACTATCCCCTAATCCTTTTATTATATTTGAAGAATTAATTACAGTTGTTGCAATTTTTTGCATACCGTCAATTAGTTCATAAATATTTTTGCTACTTTCTTTAGAGTTTTCACCACTTTCTTTTGCTAATTTTGCAGCTTGGACAATATTCTTTGAATTATCTTCTATTGATTTCACCATTTCTTCAATAGAAATACTTACTTGGTTTATTTGATGCCTTAAATCCATAACGCTGGCAGACATTTCCTCAGTTGTAACAGAAATTTTTTGAGACATATCAGCATTTTGGTTAATATTTTCTTTTACATTTTTGAGTAATTTTGCTACTTGACTAAGGGCAAAATTAAAGCTTTCGCATAATTTACCGATTTCATCTTGTTGTTCGTGATATATTTTTTTTGTTAAATCACCATTTGCAAATGTATTTACAACTTTCAATATTTTGTCAACACTATCATTCAAATACTCTTTTTCTTCTTCAATTAGTTTTTTTGCTTTTTCAGTTTCTTGCATTTGAATTTGAAGCATCTGTTGACTTTCTTCTGCAGCTTTTTTAGCTTGGTTAATAATTTCCATCTGTTGTTTTAATTCTTCTTCACGTTTTTTATGCTGCATTGTTTTCCATAAATAAAATCTATAAATAGCATAACCAATTGCTAAAATTACAAATAATTTAAACCAAATTGTCTGATAGAAATAAGGTGTAATATAAAACTTAGCTTCGGCTGGTATTTCACTCCAAACACCATCATTATTACAAGCTAATACTTTGAAAGTATAATGACCAGGAGAAAGATTAGTATAAACAGCAAATCTCCTATTACCAGCATCAATCCAATCATCATCTACTCCTTCTAATTTATATTTGAATTTAACTTTGGAAGGCATTATAAAACTTAGCCCGGCAAAGTTAATTTCTATTTTATTAGTACCCGCAACTAATTTTATTTCATCACCTGCATTATCTATTGTTAATTTATCGTCTGCATTTATACTAGTAATTGCAACATATGGTTTTACCTCGTTTAAACGTATTTTATTTGGATTAATATACGCTGCTCCCATCATTGTAGAAAAATACAAAGTACCATCTTTTGCTTTAAATCCTGCAGGTACACTACCACCGTTGCATTCTATAGTTTTCATTCCATCAGCTTTACCGTAGCTAGTGCATTGTATGATATTTATTTTACCGTCACAAAAATCATTCAACATTTTTACATCAACACTAAAAATTCCCTTATTACAACTCATCCAGAATTTATTGTTTCCATCTTTCAAAATAACAAATATTGTTTCATCATATAAACCATCTTTTGCAGCTATAATTTTAGTTTTTTCATTTTTAAACCTTACTAATCCACCGCCATTGGTACCAATCCAGATTGTCCCATCATCATCTTCATACATACATCTAATAATATTGGATGATGAATGTTCTTTATCGCCATTACTTAAATCATAAACTTTAAATGTTCCGTTTATGAATTTATTTAATCCTTTATTAGTTCCAATCCAAAAATTCCCATTTCTATCTTCAAGGAAATATTTAGGATAATCATTTGATAAGCCATTAGCTGTAGTATAAACAACTAAACTTCCATCACTTTTAATTAAATTGATACCGCCTCCATTAGTTGCTATCCATATATTTCCATATTTATCTTCTTTAATTGCTCTTATAGCGTCATTACTTAACCCATTAGCTTTAGTATATTTTTGTGCTATTTTACCATTTGTAATTTTAACGATACCACCATTAGTACCTAACCAAATATTCCCTTTACTATCTTCTGATATAGCACGACAAGCATTATGAGGTAGTCCATTTTGATCATTAAAAATTTTAAATTTCCATTCGAAAAATAAGTAACACCTTTATCATTTGAACCAAACCACATCCCACCTTTAGAATCTTGAAATACTGTCCAATTAAAATTACTTGCTAATCCTTATTAGTTGTAAAATGTAAAAATTTAGGTTCTCTCAATCTAACTAATCCACCACCATTAGTACCAATCCAAAGTGAACCCTCAACGTCTTCAATTATACTAAATATACAATCATTAGGTAAGCCATTTTTTGAGTTCAAAACATCAATTTTACCATTGTTATATCTAACTAATCCACCTGTTGTTGTTCCAAACCAATAAATGTTGTTAGAAGCTTGATAAATTACATTTACCGCATTATCAGGTAAACCATTATTTGTTGTCAAATTTGTAAAAAATCCATTTTCATAAATTGATATCCCATCTTTGGTGCCAATCCATAACCTATTATTCTTATCAGTGTATAAATACAGTATCGAATTACCTACCAATCCATCATTTATTGTAAAAATTCTTTTAACTCCATTATCAAATAGAACTAAACCATTATCCGTACCTACCCATAAATTATTACTTTGGTCGTAAGTTAAAGAAGTAACAATATCGGAAGGTAAACCGTCTTTCATAAAATAATTTTTAAATTTACCATCCTTAAATCTAGATAAACCTTTATTTGTAGCTAACCAAATTGAACCGTCTTTACTTCCAGTAATATAACTCACGAATTCATTACATAAACCATCATCAGTTACAAAATTTTGCAGTTTAGTTTTATCAATAACTGTTAATCCTCCACCAATCATACCAACATAATATTTGCCATCAAATCCCTCATAAAAGGCTGAGACATAATTATTTTTAATTTCCTTGTAAGTTATTTTATCAAAAACTTTAAAATTCACACCATCAAATCTAACGAGCCCTTCTTGAGTTGTAATCCAAATAAATCTGTCTCTAGTTTGGTGTATTGTTTGAACTGAGTTTTGCGGTAGGCCATTATCAGTATTCCAAATATCAAGAATATATTCAGTTAGCTTTTTATTAGGATCTAAAGTTTGTGTGAATATATTCCCAGAAATAAGTATAAGAATAAAAATTGCAAAAAAGAAAATTTTGTACCCCTTCAAAATTACCCCTCTATTTAATCTTTAAAAATTAAAATTTATGTTTACCCCATTATACTCATCATTATATTTATAATATTGGCCATGGAAATTTAATCCTTTATAGTAGCACCATGAAATTGAAAAATTATTTTCATTTAATTTACCAAATTTAATTCCCAATTGAAAATTATTATCACCTTTCCAAGCATTAACTTTATGAATTTTCAAATTATGGGCTACATATAAATGAATATTTTTGGTGATTAAATCTTTAAAATAATAGTCAAATCCCAAATGAAATAATTTATCACCTAAATATGACGGATCAATATGAAAAACATAAGTCATTCCACCATATACTCTTAAGTTATGGAAAAAATAATAATAAATCAACTCAAAAAATTCACGACTATAAACTTTTGCTGGTATACCATTCCGCCAAGTTAAAGGCTTTGTGGAATCATAATTCCTATAATTATCAATATGACCATCAACCATATGCGTACTAATATGACTTATTCTAAATCTTACACCACTTTCATTTTTATTATCATTTTTATAGCCAAAATTTACGCCAAATAAATAATCAATCGCATCAACAGGAAAATGAAAATCCTTTTCTTTTCTTAGAAGTGAATAAGTAAAAAAATCAATACCGAACGAATATGTTTGATTCCAATCCGGCTTATACCACAATAGATCCCTCGATGCACCTATATCCAATCTTAGTTCGTTTACATTTGTCTTAAATACAAATCCCATTCTTGGTTCTAATATATAAGCTGTAAAAGGTTTTATATTTAAATAACCAGGCATAATTATGGTAGTATCTTGCGCAAATAATGGAATAATAATCATTAAGAATGCAAAAAATAATTTTTTCATAAAAACTTCCCCTGCTTTAAAATTTTATAATAACCATATTTAAATTTGGACGCTATACTTAAGAATGAATAATAATTTGTAGGAATTGCAAATGAAGGTTCGAAATAACAATTTACCGTACAACCTTGACAAAAATTAAATCTGCCTTCCATTTTAAGATAGTGTTGATAAACATCAGTTTTCATTATTTCTTTTATAGGTCTATCAATAGGTATGGTTTGGTTCTTAAAGTGATAACAAGGCAATATTATCTTATTATCAGGCGAGATTACAATAACTCTTGATACAGCTTTACAAGAAGGATTATTTATGTCATTCCCTCCTTTCTTCCTAAGTCTAATGAATGAAGGGTTTAAATAAACATTCTTTTTACCTTTATAAAAATCTTCAATATAATTTAATGCTTCATCATTTAAGCCAGGATTTCCAAAATATGAAAACACTGGATTTATTAATAAAATTAAATTATATTCCAAAGCAATTTTATGCATCTCAGGTAAATATTTATAAGTATCGTTAGTTACTGTAAAAAGTAAATCCGGAGCTTCTTTCAATCCTTTTGCAATTTCGATAGATTTGAAAACAGAATTATAACAATTGACTTTTCTAATACGATTGTGCTCTTCTTCATAAGGTGAATCTAATGAAAAATGCAATAAATCAACCAAGCCTTTCATTTTTTCAGCATATTTGGGATACAAAAGTGTATTTGTTGTAACACTAGTTTTAATTTTTAATTTTTTTGCAAGTTGTAACATTTCAGGTAAATTTTTATTAAGCAAAGGCTCACCACCTGTTAAATCTATAAATTTTACACCTAATTCCTTTAATTCATATAAATTTCTTGTATAATCTTCCAAACTTGCATTTGGAAACTTATTAAAATACTCGTGATCAGCAAAATGACAAAATTCACAACTTGCATTGCATCTATATGTGACATAATAATTGCATAAAAGTAACATATTTTTCCCTTTCAATATTTTCTATCTTTCCAAATTACTTTACGACTTAAAAATACAACGATAGGCAATAGTATAACATAAACAATATAATAAATTTCAAAAGCCCAAAAATATTTCATTTTTTCTTCGATTTCCCATCTTTTTAACAATTGACGTAAATAGATATAATCAATTAAAATTTTTGTAAAAATTAACAATAATACATTAGTGCTCATAAAAAAGGGCGATAAAATAATAAATAAACTATTAATAAAACCAATTGCCATTAGCAAATAATCCTCAATTGGCGCTTGTAACCCACCTACACCCCATCTTTTTTTCTGCCAATAAAGAGTTTTCCAATCTTTACAAGCCTTAGAAACATTAAGCGCTTCTTTATCTAATGGATAAATAGCTGTAAATTCGCCCGTTTGCACAATAGATTGTAGTAATTTGAAATCTTCTGTAATACTAAACTCTAGATTTTCAAAGCCACCTACTCTGTCATATGCTTTCCTAGTAAATGCCATATTATTCCCAATACACGTAATAGGCTTGCCTAAATTCATAACTCCTGATGCAATTGATTGCAAAAAACAAAAATCCAAAGCTTGCATACCAGTAAATGCATTATAACTTTCTTGAGTTGTAAAACCAGCTACAACTCCAACATTATCCACAAAATATGATGCCATACTTTTGGCCCAATATTTTGGCGGCATACAATCCGCATCTGTAGTAATAATTATTTCACCTTTGGATATTTTTATTCCATTTGCTAAAGCATTCGTTTTTCCTTTAAGAGAGCCAATTTCTTCAGTTGTTGTAATACACTTAAATTTACTTTTCCCATTTATAAAGTCTTCTATAATTTCTTTCGTTCTATCTGTAGATTTGTCATCAACCAAAATAATCTCTAATTTATCATCTGGATATACTTGCTCATTTAAAGCAATTAAACAATCTTTTATATTTGCTTCTTCATTCCTTGCTGCTACAATTACTGACACAGTTGGTAAATCTTTATCACTTAATCGTTTAAATTTTTTATTTAAACCTATGGTCATAACAAAGGTTAATATTATATATAATGAAATGCCTATTAAAAAAATTATTTCAAACATCCTTTTACATCTCCAATTTTTAATTCTTTTTTATGTATTTCCTCAATAAAAAATTTTAATATTTCTTCTATATTATCTATTGTTTTATTATTGTCATGAAATACTACTATCGAATTACTTTTAATCTTTTGTTGAATTATTTTTTTTGTCAAATTCAAATCACCCAAGTAATCATAACTCATCAAACTCCACATGACATTTACTAACTTTAAGTCTTTCAATATCTTCATCAAGCTACAATTCAAAAATCTTCCATACGGTGCACGGAAATATCTTATTCGTTTATTTAATATATCTTCTAAAATGAGATTGTTTTTCTGTATTTGATAATAAACTTGTTTATAAGTCAAGTTTTGTAAATTTAAATGATTATAAGAATGTGAGCCAATTTCATGCCCATTTTGTGCAATTTCAAGTATCAACTCTTTATATTCATTACCTTGAATGCTGGCTCCATTACAAAAAAAAAGTGCTTGTATCTTATAATTATTTAAAATTTTGAGAATATTTTTAGTTGTTTTAATATTAGGGCTATCGTCAAATGTAATTAAAATTTCATTATTTTTTGTTACAAAATAGCTATTTGGGAATAAATACTTCGCAATTTTTGGTATTTGTAAATACTTATAAATCATTTTTTTAGAATTCTCCCTTTCCAATCAAATTTTCCAAAAGCACCACCAATTGCTGATAAAATTATATAAGGTATATGAAATATTTCAGCAATTATTAAATATCTTAATAATATTTTATCCTTTTTGTAAAATTTTAATAAACCTGTAAACATCACTAAACTTTCTGTTAGAATTTTTAACAACCATATGCTAATCAATAAGATAAAATAACTAAATGAAAAAATACTTAATCCACTTAGAATAATAAAATTAAAATAGAATAGAAATATTAAAAATAATTTAGCAATTAAAAATGAATCATTATAATATAAACTCTTACTAGCCCATCTTTTTCTTTGATTATAAAATTCTTTCAAGTTTCTTGTTGGATTAGTAGTTACAACACTTTTTTCATCAGTTAAAAATAGAATTTGATGTTTTCCTCTTCTCAATATTTTGTGCATTAAATAAACATCATCACCGGAAGAAATATTCAAATTTCCATCATATCCGCCAACTTCATAGAACAATTTTTTTCTATAAGCCAAATTTGCAGCATTACACATTATCGGTTCATTATTATTAATTAAAGCGCCCCCAGTGATAACCAACGACGCAAACTCTAATGCTTGCATTTTGGTAAACAAATCATCCTTATATTCAAATCTCACCAGCCCCGTTACAAAACCAATGTTTTTATCATTGAAAACTTTTACATAAGGTTGTAGCCAATCTGCATCAAATGTGCAATCTGCATCAGTTGTAACAATAATATCTCCACTAGATTGATCGATAGCATAAGTTATAGCTCTTTTCTTAAAACTTAAATTCTTATTTGCTTCAATTGTATTAATAACTTTTATATAACTTTTTGTTATATTATCTTTTAATAACTTATCCGAACCATCATCAGAAAAATCATTTATATAAATTATCTCTAATTTATCCTCAGGATAATTTAGTTTCTCACAACAATTTAAACTTCTTAAAATATTTTCTTTCTCATTTCTAAAAGGTATAATTACGCTTATTTTAGGATAAGATTCAATTTCAAAATTCTTTATATTCGTATCCTTTTTAATCCCGAAATAAAGTTTTGTTATAAAATAAAAATAATAAAAACTAGTTGCAGCAAAGTATAACTCAAGCATTAATTTCTCTTTTATGTTTGATTAAGTAAATAATACCTATTAATGATGGTATGAAAATATTTATAATAAACAAATAAACTCCTGCATTAAAAGACGCCTCATTACTAATTTGAAATTTTGATAATACATAAATGGAAGTTATTTCTCTTACTCCAATTCCTGATATTGATAAAGGAGAAGCTAAAGAAAGTACAAAAAACAAAATTGTACCTGCATACAAAAATGAAAAAAAAGAAAAATTATGAGAAAATGACATTACTAAAATTGCATATTGTGAAATTAAGCATATATAATAAACAGTTGTAAGTGTGATTAAGTGCAAAAGTGATTTTAATCTAATATTTTTAAATTGCTTTACATTATTTATTATAGTACCAAACTTTTTAATAAGAGATAATTTTTCAACAAAATATTTGAATATTTTTCGATTAAATATTAAAAGTAATAGAACTATCAATACTACCAAATATATCGTAATGGCAACATAATAAATGATATAATGGAAGTTAAAATATTTCATAGTAAATAATAATGACGATATAAAACCTATAACTAAAGTTAGTATTAAAGGAAATAATTTATCCACAAATGAAGCTAAGGAGAGCGTGTAAATATCAACATTAGAGTAAATGTAATTTCTTCCAACAATTTCGCCCAACCTCATCGGTGTTATAAATCCGCCAGCCAATCCAATCATCAAAGATTTGAAACTTTTAGTTTTATCGTTTATATGAAAAGCAATCCTAGTAATAAAACTCCATCTTAAATATTGTAAATATATATTTATAAATCCTAAGGCTAAAGCTAAAAGTAACAATAGTTTATCTGACTTTTTAAATAAATAAATAGCCAACTTGATTGAGACTAATTTTGTGAGAATAAAATAAATAAAAAATGAAATAAATAAAATCTTTATGATTAAACTAATTCTTTGCTTTATTTTTTTGTCAATAAAATTCATTCTATAATTCGAAAAAAAAGTAATTTATAAAATTACTAAAAAAAATTGAAGTGATAAAATATTATAACAGGGAAAATCAATTTTATATAGCTCAGACGGTTTAAGCATAAAGCCCGTGCGCCCCTGGCGCACGGGCGGGCTAAAGCCAAAATTTTCCCCAATACATTTCAATAAATTTTACCACTATATTTTATATTTTTACATTTAGCTAAATAACTAAATATCGTTAAACTATTTTTCTATGAATAATTAACTCACGTAAAAGTGAGTAAAATACATATCGCTATTACTATATATTAGTGCTTACGATATATTGGCAATTTTAAATAATACATTCGTATTTCCAATATAATTGTATATACGATATAATTACAAATTGTAAAAATATATTTGTATACATTATATAATTTTTTTACGCTATAATTGCAAACGCAATTATATTATAAAGAAATTTGCAACAATTATAAAATTTTCAAGAGGAAAATTTTTTGTGAAGCAGTATCACACTGCATTCTGACGCTACATTTTGGGAGATGTGGAATTGTAAAACCGTTAAGCTACACTTTGTAAGGTAATAAAGAAAAGATTTTTAGCGGGCCTTCGGCCCGCTGTTATGCTTACACTGTCCGAGCTAATGAGAATAATTTTATAAAAAAAAAGCAAGGTTTCTAAAGCTCCCTTGCTTTTAATAACTTTTATTTTTATTATTTTAAAAACTCTTAACAGCTTCATCAACTGTTTCATACATCTTGAAAACACTAGCCAATTTAGTAATAACAAGAAGTGATTGAATTCTTTCTTGAGCACCAACTAGCCTAACTTGTCCATTTGCATTTTGTACAGTTGTATAACCACCAATCAATAAACCTATACCTGTTGAATTAACAAATTTTACTGATGATACATCGAAAATTATGTTCTTTTTGCCTTCATCCAACAATTTGTGAAGGAGATGATTGAAGTCTGGTGTTTCATCGCCAGTTAATGTTTCACCATCAAAATAAATAATAACAGCATTATATCGTTCTTCAGTATTAAATTTCATATTTTCTCCTGTTTAAAATTAAATGTTTACTTAGTGTAATTTACATAAAAATATAAAATTTGTCAAATAAATTATATTAACAATTCAATTTGTTTTTCTACAGCTTGTAAAATAACATCATTTTGAATTAGCTCTAATAATTTTTGTATATCATAAAATATCACCCTATCTTCTTCAATTGGTGGAATATTCTGCCTAATTGTTTTATAGGCAATAAAAGTTCCTTTGCCAGCTTTGTTTGGTTTTAAGAACTCAATTGCCTGTGAAGCCGTTAAAAACTCAATTGCAATCACATTTTCAACATTTTTTAAAACTTTGAAACATTTTTGAGCAGCAATAGATCCCATTGAATTATGATCTTCTTGATTAGCAGATGTAGGAATGGAATCAACACTTGCCGGATGTGCTAAAACTTTATTTTCCGAAACTAATGATGCAGCAGTATACTGAGCTATCATAAGACCAGAATTCAATCCGCCTTTATTTGTTAAAAATCTAGGTAATCCATAACTCAATGCCCCGTTTACCATTCTTTCAATACGTCTTTCGCTTATATTTGCAAGTTCAGAAAGTGCTATTGCCATAAAGTCCATAGCCAAAGCCATTGGCTGCCCGTGGAAATTTCCTCCTTCTAAATGCTCACTTGTTTCAGGAAAAATTAAAGGATTATCATTTGCGGAATTTATTTCAATTTCAACTCTCGAACATACATAATTAATAGCACCTTTTGATGCTCCGTGTACTTGTGGTATACATCTTAAGGAGTAAGCATCTTGAACTCTCGGATCATTATGTTTATGTGATTCACGAATTTGACTATTTTCAATGAGTTTTAACAAATTTTTTGCAGTATTAATTTGCCCTGGATAAGGTCTTTGTTGGTGAATTTTAAGGTCAAAAGCTTTATCGGTTCCTCTTAGTGCTTCGTGTGATAAAGCAGCAGAGATATCGCAAATTTTTGCTAACTTTCTTGATCTTATACAAATGAAACTTGCAAATGCTGTCATCATTTGTGTTCCATTTATAAGAGCTAATCCTTCCTTAGCTTTTAATTGTATTGGTTCCAAACCAAATTTTTTAAAAGCCACATCAGATGGGATAATTTCTGGCTGTTTATTAAATAAATCTTTAGAATTTTCAAAAATCTGAGCTCTTCCTTTACCGATTATTGCCAAAGCTATATGCGATAATTGTACCAAATCGCCACTGGAGCCAACTGAACCTTGTGATGGCACTACTGGAATTATGTTATTGTTTATCATATCGACCAAGAGCTGACAAGTTTCAAATCTAATTCCAGAATATCCCTTTGCTAGTGAATTTAACCTCAATATCATCATTATTTTTACTATGTAAGGAGGAATATTTTCGCCACAACCTACAGCGTGACTTAAAATTAAATTTTCCTGTAATTTGTCATTATCTTCATTGGGAATAAACACATTAGCAAATTCGCCAAAACCTGTAGTTACGCCATAAATGACTTCGTTTTTTCCTACCCATTTTTCAACTAACTTTCTACTTTTTTCAATTTGTTTTTTTGCTTGAGTTGAAAGTTCAATTCTCACATCATTTAATAAAATTTCTTCAATTAAATCAAGTGTTAGGCTATTTCCGTCAATTATTATTTTTTTCATTGTTTCTTCCATAAAATTATCATTAAATTATCTTTAAAGTAACAAAGTTTAATTTTAAATAAAATTATTTTAAAATTTGTCAATTTTTGATATTTTTGCAATCTTAAATTATTAATTATTTTTTAATTAAATATCATACTTTATATTTATCATAACTTAATACAAAATTCAATGGAACTAATATTCAACAAGAATTAAATCATTACAAATAAGTAAATAAATATTTTATGCGAAAATGTTCTTTACTGAGAAAAGAATTATGAAATGTAAAAAATATGTATATAAATTATTTCAGATCCCCTCGCAATATCTCTTTGCTATTTCTATAGCCTCTTCAATTACAACATTCATATCAAGGTAACGGTAGGTACCCAATCTCCCAACAAATGTAACCTTATCTTCTTTATAAGCTAAATGTTGATATTTTTCTAGTTTTTTTAAATCATCTGGCAATCTTTTGGGATAAAAAGGGAGTTCATCACGAACGGCTTCTCTGCTAAACTCTTTGGAAATTATAGTATCTTCAAAATTTTTCCAATATTCAAAATATTTATGTTCAATTATTCTTGTATAAGGAATATTTTCTTCACAAAAATTTAAAACACAATTACCTACAAAATCCCCTTTGTCATATTGATTTTCCCAATAAACTGTTCTGTACGATAATTCACCGAATTTATAATTATAGAAATCATCTAATTTACCGCTATAAAATATATGGTCATAATACTTTATCATTGATTTTTCAAAAGGTGTATTTAGCTGGATTGAAATATTAGGATGGTCTAAAAGATTTTCAAAAATTTGTGTGTATCCATTTGAAGGCATACCGGAATACAAATCATAATAATAATTATCATCATAATTAAATCTAACAGGCAAACGCTTCAAAATTGATGCTGGTAGCAATTTTGGTTCAACACCCCATTGTTTTTTAGTATATCCATAAAAAAAAGCTTCATATAACTCTTTACCAATAAATTTTAATGCCTGCTCTTCAAAATTTGCTGGCTCTTGAATTCCACTTACTGCTTGAGACTTTATAAATTCTTCTGCATCTTTCGGAAAAAATGTTTTCCCAAAAAATTGATTTATTGTTAATAAATTTATTGGTAACGAATAAATTCCTTTATAAGTTTTGGCTTTTACTCTTAAAGAAAAATTTTTAAATTCACTAAATCTATTTATATAATTCCAAGTATCTATATTATTTGTATGGAAAATATGTGGGCCATATTTATGAACAGTAATTCCAGTTTTTTTATCAACTTCAGTATAACAATTTCCACCAATATGATCTCTGATATCAATAACGTCAACTTGAGCATTAATTTTATCTGCTAATTCACGTGCAATTATGCTCCCCGAAAATCCAGCGCCAACACATAATATTTTTTTTTGCATAAATCTCACAAACTTTTATATTTAGTCTTAAAATATAAAGAATTAGAATGAAAAAATACACCTATTTTGCGATATTATTTTTAATAATTATTGGTTGTAAACCGAATATTATTCCTCCCAAAGTAAAAGGAATTTCTAAAATTGAAAATTATAAAATTGGTAAAGAAATTCAATTCGATACATATTTAAATGTTGAGAACCAAAACAAAAAAGAATTAAATATTCAACAAATCCAAATTGAAATATTCCTAAAAGACAATAAAATTGCCGATGCATACACTTTAACGCCTTTAGTGATACCAAATGGCATAAATGAGATTGGTCCAGTAACTATAATAATTCCATTTACAAATATACCTCATACATTAAATAATTTAAGTTCCAAAAATGAAATAACTTTTAAAGGCTATATCAGCGTAAAAGAATATGGTATTACTATCCCTTTCAATATAAACCACAAAATAGAATTTAGATTTAATGATATCTTGAAATTTAAATAAAATTTTGATTTTTTTTATTTTTTTATTATTTTAAAGAACCTAAAAAAAGAAAGGTGGTGAGAAAACGTGGTAGGTATTATTGTTCAAGAAAATGAAAATATTGATAGAGCTCTTAAAAGATTTAAGAAAAAATATGAACGTTCTGGAACTTTAAAAGAGTATAAAAAAAGAACGTTTTATTTGAAACCTTCTGAAGAAAGAAGAATGGAAAGATTAAAATCTAAGAGAAGAGCTCAAAAAGAAAACGCTGATAAAAATAAGTAATTGTGAATTTTAGGCTACCTTTTATAGGTAGCTTTTTTTTTGAGAATAATATGTTAAAATTAAAAAATTACATATATCTTTATTATTTGGGCTTATTTAGCTTATTTCTTGGCAGCTTAGATCCTCTTGAAGGCTCAATTTTAATACTGATGGGATTTATTTTCATCTCTATTTTTATGAAAGTAACCCACAATAAATTTGCAAAATATTTTATATTTGCAAGTTCAATTTCCGGTATAGGAATATTTTTTATGTTTTATTTTTCATTTTTAGGTGGTTTTTTTGGTAATTCTACATTAAATAAATGGTATCTACTACTACTCCTTCCTTATCCATTAGGTTGGCTTTTATTTATCATATTATTAGTAACAAATTTCTTTGAGAGTTTTAAAAAAAAATAATTAAATAAAAATTACTCATTAGCTCAGACGGTGTAAGCTTAAAGCCCGTGCGCCGTGCGGCGCACGGGCTGACTAAAGCCTAAGAATATTTTACTTATTAAACTATATCTTTTATATTATCAACCACTTACATTATTTACGTATCTACAAAATAACTATTTACTGAATTTTACAAATTTGTTGCAAACTTTAACAATATAAAAATATTTTCGTAAATACGATATAATAGTATTTTCGATTTATTGTTTTTTTAAAAAATATATATGTATTTGCAATATAATTGCATATACGATATATCAGTAATTTTTAATAATATATTTGTAAATACAATATAATTGATTTTACGATATAATTGAAAATGCAATTATATTATAAAAAAAATCGCATCAATTGTAAGCTACCACGTTTTTGGGAAAGATTTGAATACTAAGGCAAGAAAGCACTACACATTGTAAGGTGATAAGAAAAAGATTTTCAGCGGGCCGTTCCGGCCCGCTGCCCACGTGCGGCAACGCAGCACGTGGGCTAAGCTTATACTGTCCGAGCCAATGAATAAAAAAAGCAAGCTCGCTTGCGCTTACTTGCTTTCTTAGATAATCATTTATTTAGCATATGAAACTTTTCTAACTTCACGAATAACAGTAACTTTAATTTGACCAGGATACTCCATCTCTTCTTGAATTTTATTTGCAATATCATTTGCTAGTCTATCGGCTAAATCATCATCAATTTTTTCAGGTTCAACAACAACTCTAATTTCTCTACCGGCTTGAATTGCATAAGTTTTTGCAACACCTTCAAAAGATTTAGCCATATTTTCAAGATTTTCAAGACGCTTAACATATGTTTCAAGTGGTTCTCTTCTAGCACCAGGTCTAGCACCGCTTATAGCATCTGCAGCTTGAACAAGCACAGCAATTGGATGTTCCATCTCAATATCTTCATGGTGACTACCAATAGCATTTACAACAATTGGATGTTCTTTATATTTTTTAGCAACTTCCATACCTAAAAGAGCATGTGGACCAACTTCATTTTCAATAGTTTTTCCGATATCGTGTAAAAGAGCAGCTCTTTTTGCTAAAGTAACGTCTAAGCCAAGTTCAGCGGCCATATATCCAGCGAGCATAGCACATTCAATACTATGTTGTAACAAATTTTGGCCATAACTTGAACGATATTTCATACGACCAACAAATTTTATCAATTCTGGATTCATCCCATTGATTTGTAGCTGTAATAATGTAGCTTCACCTTCTTTATAAATTTCTTCATCGAGCTCTTGTCTAACTTTTTCAACAACTTCTTCAATTCTTGCCGGATGAATTCTACCGTCTGCAATTAATCTTTCAAGCGCGATACGTGCTACTTCTCTTCTAAACTGATCAAAAGACGAAAGGATCACAGCTTCAGGAGTATCATCAACAATGACATCAACACCTGTTGCGGCTTCAAAAGAACGAATATTACGTCCTTCGCGACCTATAATTCTACCCTTCATTTCATCATTTTGTATTTGTACAACAGAAACTGTTGTTTCAACTGAATGATCAACAGCAGTTCTTTGAATAGCTTGAACAACAATTTTTTGTGCTTCTTTTCTAGCTTCTAATTTTGCTTGTTCACGAATTTCTTTTACATATTTAGCAGCTTCAGCTTTAGCATCATTTAAAATATTATCAATTACAATTTGCTTTGCTTCTTCACTTGATAAGCCGGCAACTTTTTCAATTTTTAATATATAATCTTCTTGTAATTTAGCAATTTGTTGCTCTTGCTGTTTTAATTCTTCACCTTTTGCAATAAGAAGATTTTCCTTGTCAATAAGTTCTTTTTCTTTTTTTGTTAACAACTCATTTTTCTTGTCAACAAGTTCTTCTTTTTGTTGAAGATTTTTTTCAAGAGTTTGCAATTTAAGCTTTTTCTGATTTGCATCATTCTCAAATTCTTGTTTTTTACGATGCCATTCTTCTTTAACTTCTAAAAGCTTTTCACGTTTTAAGTTATTAGCTTCTTTTTCAGCATCTTCAAGAATTTTTTTGCCTTTTTCTTCAGCTGCGGTTATACTATTTTTGCCAATTTTAGAATTTATAACCCAGCCGATACCAAAACCGATAACCGTAAAAATAACTGCTATCAAAATAACCATTAACGAATCCAATTTAACCCTCCATTATTTTAATTAGCCCAGTGCCGGCTTGTATAAGGAAGAGAACCTTATACCGACAATGTGGGAATTTGCCAAATATTTCATGCTTCCTCCGTAGCCTATAACCCGCCCACTCAAGCAGCGGAAGCTAACCACAAAGGTTGAGGCCTGCAATCCATATTTCGAGCTAAAAACCCTGTGTTAAAAAAATTGACGTTCTCTTTTAACACGTACCAGCACCGGGATTTAATTCTTATTTTCTTTCTTCCTGCTGGGCTAAATCGTATGTTATGGCATTGTAGTTTAAGAGTATGTTCTTTAATTCGGTAAGCTCTAGATCAATTTTCTTTATTTTTTCTTTTAATTCTGCATTTTCTTGCTTTGTATTGTATAATTCATATGCCGAATTTATGCAAGCTCTTATAAGTACATTGGTAATTGGTTGATCAGCTATACTTCGTGATATTTGATTTATTAAAGTGTTAATATATTCACTGATCTCGTTTCCAATTAGTTCATTATCAACTAAAATTACGAATTCTTGATTTAATACTCTTAATACATATTTAATTTTTTCTGCCATAACTCGATACCCTACAGGATATTTCAATCAACAAGTTCGTCTAATTGTGTTATTACTTGTTGTAAATTTTGTTTTATTATGTTTCTATCTGAATTACTAATAACATAATTATTAGCTTTAAAGTTCTCAAACTCCTGCTTTACTTCTAAAAGCTCAGCATTCAGAATTGATTTTTCTTTTTCTAGATCTAATTTAACTGTTTCAACTTCTTCTAATTTTTTCAATAATATACTATTTTTTTCCTGTAAATCGTCTATATTCTTTTGATAATTTGTTAATAGTTCTTGTAAATCATTAATATTCTTTTGTTTTTCATATAGTTTTTCTTTGAGATTCTGATTCTCTTTAATTAACTTTTTTACCTCATCAATAATAAAATTAATGTTATTTGTTATGTTAAGTTCATCAATCACTTAACTTCACCTCTTAACTGAGCATTAAATTTATTTCTAACCTTTTCAATAATACTAACAAATTCTTTTTCAACTACTTCTTCGGTTAAAGTCATATTTTCATCATAAAATTCTAAACGTATGGCAATACTTCTATTATTTTTACCAAATTCATCACTTTCAAATATATCAAAAGGTTTAACAAATTTCAATATATTTTTAGAATTTTTGTAAATAAATTCTTCTAACTCAGCGTAGGTAATATTTTTATCCACAATAAATGCTAAATCTTTAATAACTTTAGGATATTTTTGTAATTCTTTGAATTTTCTAATATTAACTTTTAATGATTTAAGTATATCTAATTCTATTTCTGCGTAATAAACAGCTTGGTTTATATCAAATTTTTTCAGAATATTTGCACTTACTATTCCTAAATACCCTACTATCTTATTATTTACAACAATCTCAAATTGATTTTTCATATATTGGTAGTGATGCTCAGGTTTTGCAAAACTAATATCATTAAAACCTAATTTACTAAATAATTCTTCAACAATCCCTTTAAGATCGAAATAATCATATTGTCTGTTTTTATCATACCATACATCGTTGATTGAAGTACCTGTTAAAGCTACCATTAAATGTTCTTTTTCAGTAAAATCACTAAAAGCATTGATATTTTCGTTTATTTGTTTGAATACATGACCAATTTCAAACAATTTAAGACTTTTTTCTCCAACATTCAAATTATTTACAATAGTATTCAAACATCCTTGCAACAAAGATGTTCTTAAAACTTCCAAATCAGAACTAATTGGATTTAAAACTTTTACTGGATTACCAGTAATAACTGCTAACTCTTTCTTTTGCAAAGAATTAGAAATGATTTCATAACATCCTAAGGATGTCAATATTCCTCTTAGCTTATCATTATATTCAGATTCATCAACTGTAGATTTCATTGGAATAGAAATCTTTTCAACAACTGGAATATTATCATATCCATAAATTCTAGCAACCTCTTCAATTAAATCAATTTCTCTTTCAATATCAGGTCTAAAAGTTGGCACTTCAACTTTCAATGAATTAACATCAGAATTTAGAATTTTAAAGCCTAATCCTTTAAATATACTTTCGATTTTTCCCTTTTCAACTATAAAACCTAATATCTGTTTTACTCTACCCAATCTAAAATCAATTACTTTATTAGGAATTTTTTCAGGATATACATCAATAATACCTTTACAAATCTCACCACCAGCCAATTCTTGAATTAATTTAGCTGTCCTATTAACAACATAAATAACATTATTAGGATCACAACCTCTTTCAAATCTGTAAGATGAATCTGTAGAAATTTGTAATTTCTTTGCTGTTTTTCTAATCCTTGTAGGATTAAAATATGCACATTCGATTAAAACGTTTGTAGTTTTCTCACTTATTTCGGAATTCTCACCACCCATTATTCCCGCAAGAGCAACAGGTTTTTCTGCATCACAAATAAATAACGAATCCTTTGGAACAACTCTTTCCTTTGAATCTAGCGTTACAAATTTAGTATCTGTTTCAGCACTTTTAACAATAATAGTATTATCTTTTAGCATATTTAAATCAAAAGCATGCAAAGGTTGTCCAGTTTCATAAAGTAGATAATTTGTTATATCAACAATATTATTTATTGGTCTTAAACCAACAGCTTTTAATCTTTTTTTCAACCATTCAGGAGATTCTTTAACTTTTACATTTTTTACTACTCTAGCAGCATACCTAGGACAATCAATACTATTTTTTACAACAACTTTAGCAACAGTATTAACATCAATATCAGCTTCAATTACTTTATCATCAGGTAAATTAATTGATTTCCCATAAATAGCAGCCAAATCTCTGGCAACGCCAATGTGACTTAATGCATCAGGTCTGTTTGGAGTAATACCTATTTCAATGACACAATCATCCAGACCGAAATATTTACTTATTTCAGTTCCAACTGGAGCATCATCATTTAAAATCATAATACCATCATGGCTATCACTTAACATTAATTCTTTTTCTGAACACAGCATTCCAAATGATTCTTCACCACGTATTTTAGCTTTTTTTAATGTTTCACCAAAAGCTGGAATAAATGCACCAACTTTGGCAAAAACTACTTTTTTCCCCTGCTGGCAATTTGGTGCACCACAAACGACTTTAAATTCTTCCTTCCCATCACTCACAACTGTTACAGATAACTTATCTGCATTGGGATGTTTTTGTTTTTCTTTAACAAAACCAACTACAATATTGTTGTACATTTTAGAGTAGTCTTCTACAGCTTCAACTTCAAGCCCAACAGATGTAAGTTTTTCAATAATTTCTTCGTTAGAAACTTCCGGAATATTTATAAAATTTCTCAACCAATTTAATGATATTTTCAACTTTACCCTCAGATTTTTTAAAATTGACTTAAAAATCTAAAATCGTTATCAAACAAAATTCGTATGTCTGTAATACCGTATTTTAATAATGCAATTCTTTCAATTCCCATACCAAAGGCATAACCAGTCAATTCCTCACTATCATAGTTAACTGATTTAAATACATTAGGATCTACCATACCACAACCTAAAATTTCCAACCATCCTGTACCTTTACAAACACGGCAGCCTTTTCCACCACAAAGATAACAGGTAATATCCATTTCAGCACTAGGCTCAGTAAAAGGGAAAAAACTTGGTCTAAAACGATATTTTAACGAGCTACCATAAAATTCTTTAGCGAAATGTACTAAAGTTCCTTTTAATTCAGCAAAAGTAATATCAGTATCAACTGCCAATCCCTCTAATTGATGGAATAGGCAATAAGATCTAGCACTAATAGCCTCATTGCGATAAACTTTTCCTGGCATTATAGCGCGTATTGGTGGAGTATTGTTTTGCATAACTCTGATTTGTACAGGTGAAGTATGAGTTCTCAACAAAAATTTATCAGATACAAAAAAAGTATCTTGCATATCTCTGGCGGGATGATCAGCTGGGAAGTTCAAAGCCTCAAAATTATTGAAATCTGATTCAATTTCTGGTCCTTCGTAAATTGAAAAACCTAATTTTTTGAAAATGGACTTAATTTCATCTAAAGTTTGCACAATAAGATGCTTACTACCAATATTATAATGTCTTCCCGGTAATGTGAAATCAAAATCTACAGTTTTTTCTTGTTGAGCTTGTAATTTCTCTCTTTTTTCAGCTAAGGTATTTTCAATAAAAGTTTTTACTTCATTGAGAGCCTGTCCTACTTCACGTATCTTTTCTCTTTCAACACTTTTTAAATCTTTGAATAATTGTGTTAACTCACCTTTTTTACCAATAAACTTAGCTTTGATATCTTCCAATTCATTTAAATTTTTAATATTTTCTAGCGCTTCGTGTGCTTCTTGTCTTATTTTTTTAATAGTATCTAACATAAACCAAACCTAATTTTAATATAAATTATTTAATAATAAAAAGCCCTCTAATATTAGAGGGCAAACTTGAAGCCATCAACTTTATTTATTATTTTTTAACAAAGTTAACGATTTCTTTGAACGCTTCAGGATTTTCAAGAGCTAAATTAGCAAGGACTTTTCTATTTAATTCAATTCCTTTTTTATGCAAAAGGCCCATCAATTTTGAATATGATAAATCATAAAGTCTTGCAGCTGCGTTAATTCTAGTAATCCAAAGGCTTCTATATTCACGTTTTTTAAGTTTTCTTCCTTTATAAGCGTGAGTTAATCCTTTTTCAACAGCATTTTTAGCTATTGTCCATACATTACCGCGTGCTCCCCAGTAGCCTTTTGCTAACTTTAATACTTTTTTTCTTCTATGTCTTGAAGCGACTTTATTTACTGAACGTGGCATATACTATTCCTCCTAAATCATAACTTTAATATTTTTAGCATCGCTTGGCGCTAAGATTGCTGATTTTCTTAAATTTCTTTTTCTTTTTCTTGTTTTTGATGTTAAAATATGGCTTTTATAAGCTTTTGCTCTTTTAACTTTTCCGGTGGCTGTCAAAGAGAATCTTTTTTTAGCTCCTCTTTTAGATTTCATTTTCATCATATCTTATAACCCCTATTTCTTTTTCTTAGTTTTATTCGGAGCAAGTAGTACAGACATATTTTTGCCTTCCTTTTTAATATCTTGCTCTACTTTTGCAATTTCGCCTATTTTTTCAATGAATTTTTTTAATAAATTTTCACCTTGTTCAGTATAAGCTAGCTCGCGTCCTTTGAATAGAACACTTACTTTTACTTTATTACCCTCTTCTAAAAAGCCGATTGCATGCCTTGATTTAAATTCCACGTCATTAGTATCTGTATTTGGATGCAATCTTATTTCTTTTACTACAATTTGGGCCTGATTTTTCTTCTGTAATTTTTCTTTTTTTTGTGTTTCGTATATATATTTGCTCAAATTCACAATTTTACAAACTGGTGGCTGAGCATTTGGTGCTATTTCAATTAAATCTAGCTCTAATTCCTCTGCTTTTTGTAATGCAGATTTAATATCCATCACTCCTAATTGTGTCCCATCAGGGCCTATAACTCTTACTTCTGGTGCTTTTATCTCTTCATTGACCCTATTTTTTAATTTTTCTTGGCTAATGTATCCTCCTGAAATATTAATAAAATTATTAAACTGAAGCTAAATATAATAAATTAATTTTAAAAATCAAAAATTTTAAAACAACTTTTAACCATCACATCCCATATCAGTCGTATCTATAAATTATTTCATTGTCATAAATTACTTGATGTACCTTTATCTCTTTTCTAACCGAATTTGTTAATATTATACTACTACTTTTTCTTAAATCTTCCAACGTTGTTTTTTTCTCAATAATACCTCTTTTTTTTATTAAAAATTTTCTATATACCCCATTCAATAAACCACTATGTAAACTTGGTGTAAACCATTGTTCATCTATTTTATAAAAAATATTCGTAAAAGTCCCTTCAGTTATCTCGTTATTTTTATTAATGATTATAGCTTCATCATAATTTTTACTTTTTGCAAATTCGAAAGCCTTATTGTATATTTCCCTTTTGGTAGTTTTGAAATAAAACTCTGGTTTTTGAGTATTTATTTTCTTATTATATACTACAACATCGAGTTCTTTTTTAAAATAATCTATTTGGTTAATCTTTACAATAATTGTACCAAATTTAGAT
>DAOSVM010000009.1:0-82251 GCA_035379625.1 Ignavibacteriales bacterium
CTATTATTATACCTTCTTCTAATGTTCAACGAATCCAAGAAACTCATTTACTTATTGAACATATTTTATGCGAAGCAGTTGAAAATATATTATATGCTAATTTATAAAAAATACATTAATAAAATTAAAAAATATAAAGAAACTGCATTTTTTTTTATAGCAATATTTTTAATTATTCTTGTTAAAAACTATTTTAATGAATATGTTGTAAAAAATTCAAATTCTGGAATATTAACTCTACTGATAGATTTATTAACTTTTGTTATTTTTTACCTTTCGTTAAATCAACTTTCTAAAATTATTCCCAAAAAAAATAATTTAGATTTAGTTGTTCTTTTATTTTATACCAATCTTGGACTTACAATAATCTCATTTATTGGAAGCTTACTTAAGAATGAAATTATCTTTAACACAATATATTTCTTTTTTAATATTATTGTTATATCAGTTAATTTTATAATACTCAAAAAGCTTTATTATTCAAAGCAAAAAAAGAATATTTCCTTTTACTTTAATTTAATGTTTGGTTTAATGATTGCCACCGCTATATTGCATACAGTGGTAGAAAATATATCTATATTAAATTTTTCCTTAATTATAAAATTTTTTGAAATTATTACATTTTTGCTAACTTTTTATTGCGCTACAAAGTTTGCGTGGATTACATTTTTATACAAAAAAGAGAAATTATTTTTAATTTTAATGTCTGTTTTAATAGTTGCTGTATTATTTGTAAATAGATATTTTTTAATGCAAGATATACTACAAAAAAATATTTTTTTTAACAATCTCCAGGAGTATAATACTGGCTTTGTGGTTTTGTATTTTATTTTAGTATTATTTTCAACTTTATTTACTTTACCATCCGCTGATTTTATAGAAGAGAAAAAAAGAGAATTAAACACAATTATTAAATTTAGCAAACTTACAGAATTTGTTTTAACAGAAAATAAATTGTTTGAAAATATTGCTAATATCTTTTCTGAATTTTTTTCAATAAAAGGTTGTTGGATATTAAAATTTAAAGAAGATGATTATGATATTGTTGCCATTGAAAATGTAAGTTATACATTTGCAACAAAAATAAGTGATGTTTTGAAATTATCAATAAAAAATGAAAAATCCTTTAAAAATTTAAAGATTTCAGAACAATTATTAAGTGAAGAGAAAAAAAAGATTGAACAAGTAAATGTTATGCCATTACTCAATGGTGATGAACCAGTTGCTTACTTGTGCTATCTAACAGATACTCTTTATTATGATGAAGAGGATTATGCGGTTTTAAAAGCTTTCCAAGATTACATTAATATGATGTTAAAAAATTCGAAATTAGTATATGAATCAATAGAAAAAGAAAGATTAAAAAATGAATTAGAATTAGCTGCTAAAGTACAAAAAAGATTATTACCTGAAAAGGATCCATCTCACGATTATTTCGAAATTCTTAGCTATTATAAACCTGCATATGAAGTAGGTGGTGATTATTACGATTATTTTAGACATGATGAAAAAAAGTTTTCTTTTCTAATTTCTGATGTTAGCGGTAAAGGATTAACAGCATCTTTTATTATGTCTGAAATTAAAGGTATTTTTACGGTACTTTCTGAAATATATAATGATCCAAAGACGATTTTGAAAAAAGCTAATTCCCTTTTGAAAAAGATTTTAAGTAGAACATCGTATATTACAGGAATTTATGCAACAGTTGATATTCAAAAAAATGAATTGACTTACTGTAGAGCAGGCCATTTGCCATTATTGTTGAAAAGAGAGGATAAAGTTATAAAGTTAAATGCTAAAGGCATAGGGCTCGGATTAGTATTCGATGATTTTGAGAATTATATAGATACTGAAAAAATTGAACTACATAATGATGATATTTTTATAATGTATACAGATGGCGTTACTGAAGCTATGAATTCAGAAGGTGAATTATTTGGTTTACAAAGATTAATAAATCTTGTACAGAATAGTAAAGATTTGAAAGATATTTATGAGAATATTTTGAAAGAAATTAAAGAATTTTCAAGTGAAAATCAAAACGATGATATAACTTTTATTTTATTTAAGTATAAAAATAGAGGAGAAAATGACAGAATTTAATATTAGTAAGGAATTTGTTGATAATGATATAGTTATAATTAAAGTATCAGGTTTTTTAGATGCTCATACAGCTCCCAAATTAGAGGATGAAATATCTCAGTTATTAGACGATAAAAAATATAAAATCATTATCGATTTCAGTAGCTTAAATTACATCAGTAGTGCAGGTCTTGGAGTTTTTATGGCTAATATTGAAATTATTAGAAGTAATGGTGGCGATATTAAATTTTATAATTTACCTGATAAAGTGTTTGAAGTTTTTGATATGTTAGGTTTTCCTATGCTTTATGAATTTTATAAAGATTTAAATTTAGCAATTGAAAAATTTAAAGAGCAATCAAATGCAGAATGATAGTGAACAATTATCCATAAAAAGTTCATTAGAATCTTTAAAGATAATTAGAGAATTTATTAGTGAATTTTGTATTAAAAGAAATATAAAAAAGTCATCAATTGATAAAATTGTGCTTGCAGTTGATGAAGCTTGTTCAAATATAATTAAGCATGCTTATCAATTAGATGAAAGTGGCATAATTAATATTAAACTATCCTTAGAAGATAGCACTCTTAAAATTGAAATTGAAGATTACGGCCAGCCATTTAAAAATTCTAATGTAAACGAGCCAAATATTAACGATTACTATAAAGAGCATAAAAAAGGGGGATGGGGTTTATATTTAATTAAGAAAATTATGAATTTTGTTTCTTATGATAGAACTAATGATGGCAAAAATTATTTAGTTTTAATAAAAAACGTAGAATTTGAATAATGTTACAAAAAAAATTAAGCAATCTTATTTCTCTTATTGAGTTTAGTAACACAGTTAATAAATCACTAAATTTTAAGTTTATTCTAGATAATTTAATTCTAACTTGTCTTGCAAGATTTCAAACCAGCAAAGGAATGGTTATTCTTACCAACGAAAAAGTTCAAAATTTTGATATTGTTTCTTACAAAGGAATTCAAAAATCGCAAGTTGATTTATTTCGAAATAAAAGCAATATAACATTAGAAGATATATTACAAAGTTTTAATTTAAAGAAAAGTTTTGTGTTGCAATATGATGATAAAGTTTTAGGATACCTATTATTAGGTGATAAATTTACAAATCAGGAATACGATGAAGAAGAGTTAACTTATCTTTCAATTTTAGCAAATATTGCGTCGATATCGCTTACAAATGCTACATCAATTGAAAAGATAATCAATATTAATAACGAATTAAAGATTAAAATTAACCAACTAACTTCACTTTTTGAACTTAGTCAAGAGTTTAATTTAACAAATTACGATAGAGAAAAAGTATATAAACTGCTAACCTATACTATTATTGGCCAGTTTATGGTTACAAAATATGCAATTATTGAATTGCTTAAGGATGATTTTAATGTTATAGAGGATAAAATAAATTTAATTAATAATGTCCAAATTGATTTTGCTAAGTTAAAAAATATTGATATACCTTTGCATAACGAAAAATTGAATAATTTTTGTCCAGAAATTTACAGTTTGGGGGTTGAGTTAGTAGTTCCAATGGTTGTAAAAAATAAAATAATAGGTTATTTGTTTTTGGGGCAAAAACTCAATAAAGAAATATTTACAGAAAGTGATATTGAATTCATTACATCAATTGCTAGTTTAGCGTCTTTAACTATAGAAAATATCAATTTGTTAGAGGAAGTTTTAGAGAAGAAGAAAATTGAAAAAGAACTTGAAATTGCAAGTGAAATTCAAAAAAATCTGTTGCCTTCAACAAACATTAAAATTGAAAATATTATATACCATGGTGTTAATTTACAATCTAAACAAGTTGGCGGAGATTATTACGATATAATAAAATTAAATGAAAATCGGTATGTTTTTGCAATAGCAGATGTTTCTGGTAAAAGTGTATCTGCATCATTATTAATGGCAAATTTTCAGGCATTTTTAAAATCTTTGTGTAAAACAGGGTTCTATGATATAGTTGTAGCAACAAATTTACTCAACGATTTACTTTCAGAAAATATTAAAAATTTTAAATACATTACATTTTTGTGGGGAATACTTGATACAGATCAGAGAACTTTTGAATATGTTAATGCTGGGCATAATCCAGGTATTTTGATTAGGGATGGTCATATAATTAAGTTGGATAAAGGCGGTATAATGTTAGGGTTAAAGAAATATAATTTGAATGTTGAATATGAGAAGGGACTAATTGAATTGCAAGATGAGGATTTATTTATTTTCCATACAGATGGTGTAACAGAAGCTAAAAACCTTAAAGATGAATTATTTGAAGAAGAGAGATTCTATGAACTATGCAAAAGAAACGCAAATTTGACACCAGAAGAATTAAATAGTCTTATAATAGAAGAACTAAAGAAATTTTCTGATGGTGCAGAGCAGAGTGATGATATAACTTTATTGAGTTTTAAGATAAAGTACAACAAAGAATAAAAAATATGTAAAAATATTTAACGTAAGAACATAAAAAATGGGCTTTTTCAAGCCCATTAATTTTATATTTTTATGAATATTTTTTTCTTGTAAAATATACTCATTATTGCTAACCAAATTAGAACATACATTATTGCCCAAGCTAATGAGCTGTTAATTGGGGAAAGCCACCAAGTGAAAAGAGAGTTGTATAAATAGTTTTTAAGTGAAATAGTTTTACCATCCGCTTGAGTTATTATTATAATGTTTAATAGTCTTGCCATTATGCCTGAGAGGAAAAAAACGGTTATTGCATTTGTTCCATATATTAGAAATGGTTTTGTCCACCAAGTGATTTTTTTCATATCAACTAAAAAGTAACACATAGCAAAAAAAATTAAAGCCATTCCTGATGTATAAACTACGTAGGAGCTTGTCCATAAACTTTTGTTAATTGGGAACCACATATCCATAAACATAGAAATGACTAAAGCAAAATTGCCGATTACAAACATCCATAACACTTTTTCGTTTTCATCTCTATTTGATTTTATCCATCTGCCAGTCATTACGCCAAATAGTGCTGTAGATATTGCTGGAATAGTGCTTAACAATCCTTCAGGATCGAAGGATTTGACGGATATAATTTGTTTGACATTTTTTATAAATTCTGTATCGTATAACCAACTACCGTTGATAGATTTTTGAATTATAGTGCCATCATTCATTAAAATTGTTGCATCTTTTATCCATAAATGATTAACACCAAAAACTAATTTGTCCAACCAAACACCTAAATTTGTAAATTTATCGAGATTTGGGTAGCCAACACCGGGAACAGGAACTAAAGTCATAATCATCCAATAGAAAATTAACAATGCAAATGATATTATTATTTGTGTTTTATTAGATGTTTTCAGAAAAATTATTGATGTAATTAGATAAACGATGGCTATTCGTTGTAATACTCCGGGTATTCTGATGGTGTAAATATATTTTTCGAGTGGGAAAAAAGGGAAAGATGCTAAAATAAGTCCTAAAATAAAAAGTATAACTGAGCGTTTAATTATCTGTAAATAAATAACTTTTAGGTTTTCTCCGCTTTCTTTCCTTCGAGAAAGTGAAAAATAGGTTGTTATTCCCACCATAAAAAGGAAAAATGGAAATATTAAATCAGTAGGAGTAACACCGTGCCATTTTGCGTGATCTAAAGCCGGGTAAATATGTGACCAACTCCCCGGATTATTAACGAGAATCATCCCCATTATTGTTATTCCCCTGAAAACATCAAGGGATAATAACCTGTTTTGTTTTGTTTCCATAGTCCCCCGAAAAAAAATGTTTATTGATGTAAAATGTTTAGTACTTGTTTTAATAGTCCATTATTGTTGCAAGCAATAGTTGAAGTTAATTCATAACTTTCGTTACCGTAATAATCTGTAATAATGCCCCCAGCGCCATTGATAATAGGAATAAGTGCCATACTATCCCATATGTTCATAATAGGGTCTATCATAATATCCATAAAACCAGTAGCAACGAGGTAATAGCCGTAAGCATCGCCCCACATTCTAAAAAGTTTTGCCTTTTCGCTAAGTTTTAAAAATTTATCTAAATTGTGATATTTTTTAATGTTAAATATATCTGTTGTTGATAATGTTGCTTGTGATAGTTCATTATTTGAACTTACTTTTACAATTTTTCCGTTTAAAGTTGTTTGTTCGTTATCTCCAATCAAAAATTCGCCTAAAATTGGTTGATTAAATGCTCCCAAAATGGGTTTATTATTGTGTACTAAAGCAATAAGCGTTCCAAAAGTTGTAGCACCGTGTATAAAACTTTGTGTTCCATCAATTGGGTCGATAATCCATTTGTATTCGGCATTTTCATTAAAGGTTCCAAATTCTTCACCTATGATACCATGGTCAGGGAAATATTTTAATATTATTTCTCTTATAATTTCTTCGGATTTTTTATCTGCAATTGTAACAGGGGAATCATCTTTTTTACTTTCTACATTAATATTTGTGCGGAAATAACTTTTAATAATTTCACTAGTTTTATCTGCCATTAGTTTTGTTATTTCTTTAAATTCATCCATTTTTACTCCTTTTGTTATTTAGCTAAATGACTAAATATTAATTAATCAAAACTTTTTCAAAAACTTTTAAATGTTCTTCAGCGAAATTTTTTAAGTTATACTTTGTTTGACTAATTAATTTATTATTTTGAGAAATATTAAAATACAAATTTTTATCATTATATAGTTTTAAGATTGATTCTACACCTTTTTCAACATCATCAATATTAATAAGGAAACCGGTTTCATTATCTTTAATCATTTCTTTTAGTACGTTAGGATTTGTAGCAACAACAGGCTTGCCAAATGAAAAAAATTCTGTTGCAATTCTGCAAGCTGCTTCAGATGATTGGGATGTAATAAGTCCAACATTAGTAATATTAATAATATTTCTAACATCATTAGGGTGATTTATGTATATTAAATTTTTATCTATTTCGTAGTTTTTAGCAATTTCAAGTAAATGATTCCATTTAACTGTAATTTGTTCTCCAGCGATAATAAAATAAATATTTGGTTGTTTTTTTATAACTTTATTGGCAATTTCTAATAAGAATTTATGTCCTTTTTCTGGAGATAACCTTGCAATTGTTGAAACGATAAAAGAATTTTCTGGAATATTTAATTTGCTTTTAAGGTCTTCAATTTGAAAGTTATTAGCGTAATTTTCGGAATCGTGACCGTAATAAATTAGCGTAAATTTATCATCATATAAGAAAGGGAAATTTTTCTGATATCTTGATTTTGTATCGGTGCAAGATATAATAAAATGATCTACAATATTTTTGAATAAATATTTGTTGATAAAATTTTTTTTAGGTTCTCTTACATCCACAACAGTTCTAATAATTTTAGCAGGATTTTTAAATATAATTTTGGATAGGGATGCCACCAAAAGAGCTTCACCGTAATGGCAATTTATAATTTTAATATTATTTTTAATACATATTTTCTTTACTTGATGGGCATAAAAAATTAATTTAAAGATATTAGCCGAACGCAAATCAAAATTAATAGTGTCAAAATTATTTTTTATTTTTTCATTGGCTCTTGATGTAGAAGGGATAATAAAAATACTTTTAATTTTATGCAACTTAAAAAGTCCATCTGATAAGTTATAAGCGTAATTTGCAGCTGCATTCCAAAATTTAATACTTAACAACTGAAGAATATAATCACCGGATTTTAACATTATCACCTATTGTGTTTATTGTTATTAAAGTAAATTTTAAGATAATTTAAATCTTTACATAAAGAAATGATGTTTTGAAGAGTTCTTTCAGTAGGGACAACATATTTATTTATCAATACTTTTTTGTGAAAATCATTTTGTTCATTTATAAAATCAGTAAGAATTTTAGAAAAATTCAATAAAGCATTTTTGAATTCTTCTTGTAATCTTTCCATAGCTTCAATTGAAAAATCTGGATGTTTTGTTTGCAAGCTATTATAAAGGCCAAAAATAAATTTTGCTTGGAAACTTAATTCTTCCAAATTGTTTAATTTATTATTTTGAATTGAATACGAAAGAAAAATTTCTAAATCTTGTTGATTAGAAATTTTATTTTCAGAAATCTTTATAACTTCATTTAGTATTTGTATAGCATCCATAAAAAAAATTATTTTGTTTATAAAACTATGAATTTATTAGAAATAAAAAAACAAAAAAAGTTAAAAAATTTTAGTAAATATTTTAAAAAAAGGGTGTAACTTTTTAGATTAAAAATAATCGAACGGATATAAACAAAAAAAGATTTAAAAAAGTTCCCAAATATTGCTTTTAATTTTTAAAAATAATAAATTAAATCAACAAACAAGGATAAGTTATGAAAAAGGTAATTGTAGGTATTTTTTTGATCCTTGTGGGTATAGCAGCATTACTTCTCACAGTAAAAGATCCTTACTCAGAAGCAGAAAAACTTGATGAATTGAAAGCAAAATTTGCAACATTAAAAAAGAGTAAGGTCGATCACTCCAAATTTCCAGAATTGCAGAAAGATTTTAAAAATCCCCGCGAAGTAACCGCCGCATGTATATCCTGCCACAATCAAAGACACAAAGAAGTAATGGCTTCAAACCACTGGAATTGGGAAAGACCAACTTATGTTAAAGGTAAAGGAATTCTTTACCTTGGTAAAAAGAATCATATCAATAATTTCTGTATTGGTAGCCATGGAAATGAAATGTCTTGCGCAAAATGTCATATTGGATTAGGATTAGATGATAAGAAGCAGATAATTTTTACAGATTCAACAAATATTGACTGTATGGTATGCCACGATAATACTGGAACATATGCGAAAGGAGACGCTCTTGGTGGTGCGCCAGCTCCAACAGTGAACTTAAAATTAGTAGCACAAAAGCCAGGAAAACCAACAAGAGATAATTGTGGAGTATGTCATTTCTTTGGTGGTGGTGGAAATAATGTAAAACACGGTGATCTAGAAAAAGCTCAATTTCACACTACAAAAGATGTTGATGTTCATATGGGAGAAAATAGTGAAAATATGAGTTGTGTTGATTGCCATAAAACTGAAAATCATATGATTTCTGGAAAATTATATACAATGTCGTCAACAAATAATCATAGAGTTACATGCGAACAATGTCATGGTGAAACTCCACATAAAGAAGATATTATTAACGAGCATACGTTGAAGGTATCTTGCCAGGCTTGCCATATTCCAGAATATGCAAAAGTAAATGCAACAAAGATGGAATGGGATTGGTCAACTGCTGGGAAATTGAAAAATGGTGAACCATATGTTGAAGAAGACGAAATGGGAAATCACGCATATATGTCTATTAAAGGTAGTTTTAAATGGGCTAAACACGTAAAACCTGAATATATTTGGTTTAATGGAACAGCATCTTTTGTTACTACTTGCCAGCCTATCAAAGATACATCCAAACCTGTAGTTTTAAATAAGTTATATGGGAGTTATAGTGATCCATTTTCTAAAATTACACCTGTAAAAGTTCACAGAGCAAGACAACCATATGATCCGGGAACAGGACTTTTAATAACACCAAAGCTATATTCAGATAAAAAAGGCGAAGGTGCTTTTTGGCAAGATTTTGATTGGTATGCAGCAGCACGTGAAGGTATGAAAGAAAGTTGCTTACCATTTAGTGGGCAAGTAACATTTATTAGAACTGAATCATATTGGCCATTAAATCATATGGTATCAGAAAAAGATAAAGCTGTTTCTTGTACAGAATGCCATACTAGAGAAAATAGTAGATTAGCAGCCTTAACAGATTTTTATATGCCCGGAAGAGACTATAACAAATTTGTTGATGGTTTTGGTATAGCAGCAGTTGTTATGACATTTTTTGGTGTTATAACACATGGAAGTTTAAGAATAATGAGCAAAAAAAGAAGATCGAGGTAATTATGGCAAAGAAATATGTATTAATTTATAAAAAATATGAAAGATTTTGGCATTGGATGCAAGCTATTTTAGTTATCTTTTTAATGATAACCGGTTTTGAGATTCACGGATATTATTCTTTTTTAGGTTTTTTAAATGCTGTAACATTTCATAATTACGCAGCAATAGCTTTAATTGTTTTAACAATTTTTACAATTTTTTGGCATTTTGTTACTGGCGAGTGGAAACAATATATTCCAACAACTGATAATTTAATTGCTTATGTAAAATATTATACAAAAGGAATTTTTGAAGGGGCTCCTCATCCTACACATAAAACACAATTAAGCAAATTAAATCCTTTACAAAGGTTAACCTATTTAGGTTTGAAAATAGTTTTATTCCCATTGATGATTTCTACAGGTATTTTGTATATGCTTTATCGATATCCACAAAAATCAACTATCGAGTTTATCAATATCGGTGGATTAGAAGTTATAGCTATTCTTCATACATTAGGTGCATTTCTTTTGGTTGCTTTTTTAGTTGCTCATTTGTATTTAACAACAACAGGCGATACAATATTTAGCAATATTAAAGCTATGCTTACAGGTTATGAAGAAATTGAAGTAGATGAAAATAACAATGAAAAAGCAACACAACAATCATAATATTTAAAGAGGATGTTATGGAACCAACAAAATATATGAATCCATACTTAGCAGGTTTTCTTTTAGGATTAGTCCTTTTATTAGCCATATTTGTTAGTGGTAGAGGACTTGGTGCAAGTGGTGCAATCAAGAGTTTTGGTGTTTATGTTGTAGAAAAAGTAGCGCCGGAACACGCACAAAATACAAAATATTATCAAGAATATTCAGCTGATCACGCAGGTAATCCACTTAAAAACTGGTTAGTTTTTGAAGTTTTAGGCGTTATTATAGGTGCATTTATTTCCGGTCTTGTTTCAAATCGTCTTGATTTTAAATTAGAAAAGGGACCTAAAGTTCAAACCAATACAGTGAGAATTATAAGCGCAATAATAGGTGGATTTTTATTTGGGCTTGGTGCTCAACTTGGTAGAGGTTGTACAAGTGGTGCTGCATTAAGTGGTATGGCAGTTTTTTCTACTGGTGGTATAATTACAATGTTTGCAATTTTTGGCGGTGCATACGCTTTTGCTTACTTTTTCCGTAAACTTTGGTTATAAAAAAGGAGGTGTTATATGGGACCTTTAGTTCCGGATATTATCCCACGTGAAATAGATTTAGTTTTTGCTTTTTTTATCGGTATATTTTTCGGTTATATTCTTGAACAAGCAGGATTTTCTACTTCAAAAAAACTTGTCGGATTGTTCTATGGTTACGATTTTACTGTTTTGAGAGTTTTCTTTACTGCAGGCTTAACTGCTATGGTAGGGATTGTAATTCTTACTCATTTTGGTTTACTTGATATGGATTATGTTTATATTAATCCTTTATTCTTAAAATCTGCAATTATTGGTGGTTTAATAATGGGATTGGGATTTGTAATTGGTGGATTTTGCCCGGGTACAAGTGTATGTGCTGCTGCAATTGGTAAAATTGACGCAATGTTTTTTGTATTAGGCGGATTTTTAGGTGTTATTTTCTTTTCCGAAACTTATTCTATTTGGGAAGGCATTTATAAAGCAAGCTACTTGGGGAATCCACAACTTTTTGAAACTTTAGGAATTTCTAGAGAATTAACTGCTATATTGTTTATTGTAGTTGCGGTTGTGGCATTTTATTTTACAACAAAACTCGAAAAGAAACTAAATCCAAATGAAATATTAGATGATACTCCAAAACCATACTACAAATACATTTTAACAGGTGTTGTTGTACTTTTAATTTTAATACCATTTTTACCTGATAAAAAAGCTAGTTTACTAAAAAAAGTTGATGATACAAATTTCATTTTATCGCAAAATATCCCTATGATGACTATAGATGAATTTGCTTATAGAATTTGGGACCGGGATAAAAAATTAATTCCTGTTGATTTGAGAAGTGAAAAAGAGTATAAACAATTGCAGTTACCTTACTCCGTAAATGTACAAGAATTCAAACAATTATTTGATAAAAAATTATATCGTAAAATTAATTTAAGAAACAATCAATTAGTATTTATTGCAAACGATGAGTTAACAGAAAAAAAAGCAGCCTACATAGCTTCACAAATCGGATATAAAAATATATTTATATTAAAAAAAGGAATGCCAGAGTTTATAGCATCATATATTAATTTTGTACCTACAAAAATTGATGAGCACGCCAGTAAATTAGTTCTAGATACATACAGATTTAGAGAAATGGCATCGAAAGAATTACCAAAAATTATTGAAGAAAACAAACCAAAATCTGTAACAAATGACAAACCAAAACGAGTTCTTGGTGGTTGTTAGCAAATATAAGAAGCTGTCTGAATAAGGCAGCTTTTTTTATTGGGCTCAGACGGTATAAGCTTAAGCCCACGTGCGGCGTTGCCGCACGTGGGCAGCGGGCCGGAACGGCCCGCAAAAAATCTTTTCTTTGACAACCTTTACACAAAGCGTTCTTTTAGGACCTTAATATTTAATTTTTTCTCAAATGCGTGATAGTTTACAAGTGATGCGACGATTTTTATAATTTAATTGCATTTGCAACTATATAGCAATAACAAATATATTGTATTTACAAATATATTATTGAAAATTACTATTATATCGTATATACAATTATATTGTAAACAAGAATATATTTTTGAATTCTGTTAATATATCGAAATTACTAATACATAGGAATAGCGATATTACATATTCATTTTTTTTACATAATCTAATCATTCTTAAAAAAATTCATAAACAACATTTAGTTATTTAGCTAAATGAAAAAATATAAATTATATTGGTAATAATCTATTGAAAGATTTTTGGAAAAATAATTTAGGCGTTAGCCCGCCCGTGCGCCGTATGGCGCACGGGCTTTATGCTTACACTGTCTGAGCTAAGGAATATTTTTTTTAATTAAAAGTTTTAGTTAATATTATGATTGGGAAGACTTTGGATTGCATTTAAATATTTTGAGCGGGTGACGGGACTCGAACCCGCGACTTTTAGTTTGGGAAACTAATACTCTACCAACTGAGTTACACCCGCGTTTTTAAGTTTCAAAAATAATGAAAAAATTATATTTATGCAATAGTTTTTTTTTAGGTTGCATTGAATTTTATTTATTAAAAAATTGTTATGGAATTGTAAAATTATAATTAGGAGAAAAAATGGATAAAACATCGCTAAGTATCAATTTAAAAGCACTAAAAATTATGTTAAAAGCGCGAATTTTTGATCAAAAAGCAATGAAACTATTAAAGCAGGGAAAATCTTATTTTTTTATTGCAGGCTCTGGACACGAGGCACCACAAATTGCTTATGGAATGTTTTATAATCCGAAAAGTGATTTTGCTTTTCCATATTATCGTGATGTTGCATTTAATTTAACGGTAGGAGTAACGCCGTTTGATTTATTTATGTCGTTGTTAGGGAAAAAAAATGATTATTTTTCTGGTGCAAGGCAGTTGCCAACGCATTATGGGGCAAAACATTTGAATATTGTATCCCAATCATCATCAACAGGGATGCAGTACTTGCAAGCTGTTGGAATGGCACATTCGATTAAATTTAAAGGTGAAAAAGGAGTTGTTTATGTAAGTGGCGGTGAAGGTTCGACAAGTGAAGGAGAATTTTTTGAAGCAGTTAACTGGGCAACACGTGAAAAAGTGCCGGTTGTTTTTATGATAGAAAATAATAATTACGCTATATCTGTACCGTTCGAAAAACAAGGCGGGGCAAAAAATGTTGGTTTGTTAGATCATTTTGCTGGTTATGAAAACCTTTTGCGCCTACCTTGTGATGGTAGTGACTTTGTTGAGAGTTATAGAGTTATTGGGGCGGCTTATCGCCACGCTTTGGAAACTCAAGAACCAGTTATTATTGAAGCTAAGGTACCGAGATTGTCATCTCATTCATCTTCGGATGATCAAAAAAAATATCGTAAAATAGAAGAATTGTATGAGGACCAAGAAAGAGATCCGATTAAAATTTTACGCGAATATTTAATTACGTGCGAGGATGTAGGTGAGGATGAAATTCAAGAAATATATGAAGAAATTCAAGCTGAGATTGATGAGGCAGCGGAAAGGGCATTGAAAGAGGATGATCCAGAGCCACAAAGTGCTGTTAATTTTGTTTTTGATGAAAATCAGCCAGAAATTGTTTATGACGTTAAGAATTATAAAGAGAATAATGTTGTTATGGTTGATGCGATAAATCACGCACTAGCTGAGGAATTGGAAAAAAATCCACTAATGGTAGTTTATGGGGAGGATGTAGAGGATGATAAAGGAGGCGTTTTTACAGCAACGAAAGGGCTTTCTACAAAATTTGGCACTCATAGAGTTTTCAATTCACCGTTAGCTGAGGCTAGTATTGTAGGAACTGCCATTGGAATGGCGTTGAATGGGATGAAACCAGTTGTTGAAATTCAATTTGGAGATTATATTTGGACAGCATATATGCAGATTAGAAATGAGTTGTCAACTTTTAGGTATCGTTCAAATAATCAGTGGCCTGCGCCAGTTGTAATAAGAACGCCCGTTGGAGGCTATATTCACGGGGGATTGTGTCACAGCCAAAATATTGAAGCTTTTTTTACACATATGCCGGGAATTTATATTGTTTATCCATCAAATGCAGAAGATGCGAAAGGGCTTTTGAAAACAGCCATTAATTTGAATGATCCGGTGCTATTTTTAGAGCATAAAGGTTTATACAGAAATGCTTTGGCTACATCAAAAGAACCTGATGAAAATTTTTATCTACCGTTCGGTAAAGCTAAAATTGTTAGTGAAGGCTCGGATTTAACAATTATTACCTATGGTTATATGGTTTATGAAACTAAAAAAGCGGCTAAAAAATTTGTTGAAAATGGATATTCCATTGAAATTATTGATCTTAGAACTTTGGTGCCATTAGATTTTGAAACAATTTCAGATTCAATTAAAAAGACAAATAGAGTTTTAATTGTTCACGAAGATACGCTTTTTAGCGGTTTTGGTGGTGAAATTTCGGCTCAGATTTCTGAAAAATTATTTCAATATCTTGATGCGCCTATTTTAAGAATCGGTGCTAAGGATACACCTATACCTTATGCGCCAAATTTGGAAAATTACATTCTTCCAAATGTAAAAGATATTGAAGAAAAAATTGATTATTTATTAAAATTTTAAGGAGCTAATATGATTTATGAAGTTACTATGCCTAAAATGGGCGAAAGCTTAACTGAAGGAACTTTGATAAAATGGCATAAAAAAGTTAGTGATTTTGTCAAGAAAGATGAACCTTTGTTTGATATTGCAACTGATAAAGTAGATACCGAAATTCCATCACCAGAGGAAGGTTATTTGGTGGAAATTTTGATTGAAGAAGGGACTACTGTAGAAATTGGTACCGTTGTTGCGAAAATTTCAAAAGAAAATGTAAAAGTTGCACCGAGTGAAAAACCTACATATGAAGAAAAGCCATTACAACAGGTTGAAAATAAACAAGATATTGTGGATGAAAGTAAAGAAAAAAATTCAGAAAATCACCAAGATATCACTAAATCTGATAAGTTTCTATCGCCATTGGTGAAATCTATTATGCAAAAGGAAGGAATTTCTTTTGAAGAAATAAAAAATTTAAATGGCAGTGGCATTGATGGAAGAATTACAAAAAATGATATATTAAACTATATAAACAATAGACAAAGCGATAAGTATCAAATAAAGCAAAATGAAGATGAAAAACCTAAAATAGTAGAATTCAAAGGAGAAATATTAGAATATGATATGGATAATATGAGGTATAAAATTGCTCAAAATATGGTTAAAAGTCGTGATACAGCTGTTCACGTATCAGAGGTAATTGAAGCTGATGTTAGTGGAATTGTAAAATTTTTGAAAGATAACAAGCAAAAAATTAGAGAAAAATACAATGTTAACTTAACTTTTACGGCAATTGTTGCGGAAATTGTTAGTAAAGCCCTAATGTTATTTCCATTAATGAATGCTAACATAGATGGCAAAAAAATTATCGAAAAGAAATATGTAAATCTTGGCATAGCGATAGCCTTAGAACCAAACGGTTTGGTAGTTCCAAATATTAAAAATGCTCACGAATTAAATTTGATAGGGATTGCAAAAAAATTGGATGATTTGAAATATCGCGCAAACAATAAAAAATTAATAATAGATGATTTTACGGATGGGACTTTTACGATAACAAATTATGGAGTTTTCGATACATTATTTGGAGCGCCAATAATCAATGTTCCGGAGGTGGCAATTTTGGGAGTAGGTGCTATCAAAAAGAGAGTAGTAGTGAAAACAATTGATGATGAAGATGTTATATTAGTTCGCGATATGGTTTATTTAAGTTTAAGTCACGATCACCGTTTGATAGACGGCATGTTAGGTGGTAAATTTTTAAAGCATTTGAAAGATAGTTTAGAAAATTACAAATTTAATAATTTATGAAAAATATTTAAATTAAACAATTAAAGCCTTTAAGTAGAACTTAAGGGCTTTTTTTTAATTATTGGCTCAGACGGTATAAGCATATTATCATTTTGAAATTTCAATTAAATAAAAGCGGTTGCACACATTTGCCACATGGTGGCAAAAATTAATATAATGTGGCATTGATATGTCGCATTGGTGGCAGCGAATTTGCCACGTTGTTGCAAAAATAAAAGTAGGGTAGCATTGATATGCCACCTTTTTGGCATTGATATGCCACGTGGTGGCACGCAAATTTAAAAGGTGGCAATTATATCGTATATGTAATATAATTGCCACCATTTAAAAAATTTCCATTTTTCCAAGAGGCGTGGCAATCCAAAAGATTGACGGGGTGTTTTTTTAATTGGTGGCAGCGAATTTGCCACGTTGTTGCAAAAATAAAAGTAGGGTGGCATTGATATGCCACCTTTTTGGCATTGAATGCCACAATAGTGGCACGGAATTGCCACGCGGTGGCAGGCAAATTTAAAAGGTGGCAAATATATCGTATATGTAATATAATTGCCACCTTTATTTTTTTGCAAGAATTGCAAAAAGCCGCACAACTTCAGTTGTGCGGCCACGCTTACACCGTCTGAGCTAAAAATAAAAAAGCTATCTTGCGATAGCTGAAATTTTATAAATTAGAAAGGAAATTTTGTATAATGCTTAGCACAAAGTCAGGATTTTCGAGAGGAGACATATGCCCAGCGCGTGGCACAATTGCAAAATCTGATTTTGGGAATTGGTCTGCAAATTGTTTTATAGTAGCAGGTGGACACGAGACGTCATCATTACCGCCGAAACAAAGAGTTGGAATATGAATGTTTTTCAAAGCATCGAATGTATCAGTACGAGTTAACATAGCAATTTGACAGCCTTTTACACCGATTGGGTTGTTTTGTAAGCAAACGTTTATCCATTCGTCGATAAGTGAATGGTTATTTTGTTTTGTATCAAGGCCGAAAAGAGGTGGTAAAAAACTTTCAACGAAGCTTCTCAAACCTTCTGAATTAATTTGTTTGATTGTGTTTTGTCTTCTTAATTTTGCAGCTGTATCATCTGCAAAAGGATGAGTATCACAAAGTATGGCACCTTTAAATGCATTTTGCTCTCTTTCAAGGGCTCGGAAAGTGATATATCCGCCCATAGAAAGGCCACAAATTACAGGTTTATCGAGTTTTAGCTCATAAATTAAAAACATGAGATCGTCTACCATCATTTCCATAGTGTATTGTCCGTCTCCAACTTCACTATTTCCAAGGCCACGTAAATCATATTGAATAACGTTGTAATCGTTGGCAAGTTTTTCTGCTTGAAAATTCCACATAGTATGGTTGAAAGGGAAGCCGTGTAAAAAAATAATAGCTTGTTTATCTGGATTGTTGTTACCGTAATATGCTATTCCATTACTTAGTTTTTTCATAATTTTACCAAAATTATTTTAAAAATCGACTGAAATAGATTCTTTGAAAAATTGAATTAATTTATCCGCTGCAGTAGTTGGTAGAAGTTGATTATTTAAAACTGCATTTCTAATTTCATCAAGGTGAATTAAAACAGCAGGGTTGTTATAAAATAATTTTTTTAATTTAGCTTCAATCATACTAAAAACCCAGTCGATATTTTGTTGTTTTCTTCTTTCATAGAAGAAACCATTATCTTTAGTGATTTTTTCAAAATCTTTTATGACATTCCATAATTCTGGTATGCCTTCTTTAGTGTAAGCAGAGCAAGTGTAAGCTTTAGGACGCCATCCGCGAGTAGTTGGTGTTAAATATCTTAATGCGTGCGCATATTCAGCTTGAGCTAATTTTGCTTTTTGTATGTTGTCACCATCCGCTTTATTAACAACAAGGGCATCAGCAATCTCAATTACACCTTTTTTAATTCCTTGTAATTCATCACCTGCGCCGGCAATCATAACTAATAAGAAGAAATCAACCATTGATCGGACAGCGATTTCGCTTTGTCCTACGCCCACTGTTTCTATTAAAATAACATCGTAGCCAGCAGCTTCGCAAACGAGAATTGCTTCACGGCTTTTAAAAGCAACGCCACCTAATTCGCAACCAGAGGGAGTAGGTCGGATAAATGCGTTTTGTTGTCTTGATAGTTCTTCCATTCTTGTTTTATCGCCGAGGACGCTTCCACCTGTTACGCTACTACTTGGATCAACAGCTAAAACTGCTACTTTATGGCCTTGAGAAATTAAGTATAAACCTAAAGCTTCAATTAAAGTGCTTTTACCGGCACCAGGTACGCCTGTGATGCCAATTCGTAAACTATTTCCAGTATAAGGTAGAAGTTTATTTAACACTTCTTGAGATAATTCGTAATGATTTTGTGATTTGCTTTCAATTAAGGTAATAGCACGTGCTAGGATTACTCTATCTCCTTTTAATACGCCTTCAACGTATTCATCAGGAGTTAAGGATTTTCTTTTTTTTACTTGTTGTGGATTTTGTTGTATATAAGGATTTGTATTTGAAAGATTGCCATCTATACCTTTAACAAATTTTGTTGCAAAAGCTTCAGAAGCGTTTTCTGGTACCCATTCTGGTTTATAAGATTCTGGTGTCATAGGTTGGTAAACTTTATTTTTCTAACATTTTACAAATTTAGGTAATATAATTGAATTTGTCAATATTTTTTTAGTATTAAAAATTTGCAAACTTAATTTAAATTTTCACCACATTAAAAATAAAATTTGAGGAACAAATGGGGGTAGTTTTAAAAAATCCTGATTGGATAGAGGAATTCGTAGCTTCATATGAAAGGTCTTTTGATAGGTTAGTTGACAGAATGAAATTTGCAATAGATTTATCTGAAAAAAATGTAATGTTAGGAACCGGTGGTCCATTTGGCGCAGCAATATTTGAAAAAGAAAGCGGGAAATTAATTGCTTGTGGAGTTAATCAAGTGGTAGAACTAAATAAATCAATTGCTCACGCCGAAATTATGGCTATTTTGCACGCACAAGAAAAATTAAAAACTTATGATTTGGGAAATCCAGAATTACCTGATTTACAATTAGTTACAAGTTCTCAAATGTGTGTTATGTGTTTTGGGGCAGTTTTATGGTCTGGTGTAAAAAGTGTTGTTATTGGCGCAAGAGGAATAGATGTTGAAAGTAGTTGTGGTTTTGACGAAGGGCCACTACATCCAAATTGGGTGGAGGAATTGGAAAAAAGGGGAATTGAAGTAATTCAGGATGTTTTGCGCCCTGATGCTATTGCAGTTTTAAAAATGTACAAACGACTTAATGCTGTCGTTTATAATGCAAGCAGAGGGACAAAGTGTTAAAAATTTCATTTTATTTAAATGGTAACTTTAAAGAAGTTAATATTCCGCCAGAATTAACATTATTGCAACTTATTAGAGATAAATTAAATTTATCCGGCACCAAAGAAAGTTGCACAGAAGGAGATTGTGGCGCTTGTACAGTAATTATTGCGAGTAAATTTGATGGTAAGATTATTTATAATAATGTCAATTCGTGTATTTACCCCGCAGCAAAAGTTCACGGTTGCCATGTTATTACTGTTGAAGGTGTAAGTAAAAATGACGGATTTAATCCTGTTCAAGAAAGCTTATATAAAAATTATGCTGTTCAATGCGGATTTTGCACGCCGGGTTTAGTCCTTTCGATGATTTCATTTTATATTAATAAAACTAAGCAAAATATTGAGTTAAACCATAGTTTTTTGGATGGCAATTTATGCCGTTGTACTGGGTATAAAGCAATAAAAACTGCTTTTGATGTTACTACAAATTACAAATTTGAAGATTTATTGCCAGAAGAATATCTATCTATTGAAGAAAAAATAATTAATTTTAATGAGCCTATCAAAATTTTTACTAATCACCAATATACAGATGCTGATAATTATTATATGCCATTATCATTAAATGAGTTATGGGATATTATTAAAAGATGTGAATATAATTATAAACTTGTCAATGGCGCTACTGATGTTGGAGTTGAGATAACAATTCGTAGAAAATTTGAAAAAAATTATATTGATATTTCAAAAATTCCTGAATTAAATGAATTAAACGATTTTGAAGATTATTTTGAAATTGGTGGAAGTGTAACGTTTCAAAGATTGAAAAACTTTAACAGCTTGATAAGTTTTTATCCTGTAATGAATGAAATTTTTCCCCTTATTGCTTCCCAACAAATAAGAAATGTTGCAACAATTGCAGGCAATATTGCGAATGCTTCGCCAATAGCAGATTTCCCGGTATTACTTTTAGTATTGGATGCAAAAATAAAATTAGTTTCAAAAGAGAGTGAAAGAATTTTGCCACTAAAAGATTTTTATTTGGATTATAAAAAGATTGATCTTAAAAAAGGTGAAATTATAAAAAGTATAATTATTGAAAAGCATAAAAAGAACTATTTCGTAAACTTTATTAAATCATCAAAACGTGTAAAAGTTGATATTTCAACGGTTAATTCTGCAGTTGCTTTCAAAATAAAAAATAATCGTTTTGAAGATTTTGTATTGGCTTATGGAGGAGTTGCAAAATTTGTAAAAATTAGCGAAAAAGTTTCAAATTATTTTATTAGTAAAAGATTAGAAGAAATAGATGAAGAAAATTTAAATCACTTAATTAGGGAAGAATTTCAACCGATTAGCGATGTTCGAGGAAGTGATGAGTTTAGGTATTTGTTAATGAAAAATCAAATATTTAGTCATTTGCATAAATATCAAAATGAAAAATAAAGAGGCCTTAAATGCCATACAATATAAATTCAGTAGCGCATTTAGAAGGGAAATCTCAATTTATTGGCGATGAAAATTATATTTCCAATTTACATGTGGCGAAGTGCTTACTTTCCAAATATGCACACGCAAGGATTAAAAAATTAGATTATTCAAAAGCACTTGAAATTGAAGGAGTTGTATGTGTTATTACATATAAAGATATTCCTGGTGAAAATCAAATTGGGCATGTAGTAAAAGATGAGCCGCTTTTACCTGTTGACGAAGTTTTTTATGTAGGTCAACCTATTTGTATAGTTGTTGCAAAAAGTAGTAGAATTGCAGAACTTGCTATTTCTCAAATAGTTATTGAATATGAAGAGCTTGATAAAATATTAACAATAGATGATGCAATTAAAGAACAATCATTTTATATTGCGCCAAAAGTAATCACAAGAGGCGAATTGAATAAATCTTTTGAAGAATCTTCTTTCATTATAGAAGATGTTTTGGAAATCGGTGGACAAGAACATTTTTATATGGAAACACAAAGGTGTTTAAGTTATAGGGATGATTCAGGTGGAATTTATGTAAAATCTGCTACTCAATCGGTGAGTGAAGTTCAGGAAGTTGTGGCTCACGTTTTAGGGTTAAAGGTGAGTGATGTAACTGTTGATGTTGCGAGATTAGGCGGAGCTTTTGGTGGAAAGGAAAGAGGAGCTACGCTTTGGGCATCTATTACTGCATTGACTGCTTATATTACAAATCTTCCAATTCGATTAGTTTTGAATAGAGAAGAAGATATGCTTGCTACAGGGAAAAGACATCCTTTCAAGATTTTTTATAAAGTTGGATTTAATTCCGATGGTAAAATTTTAGGTTTAGATGTGAAATTATATTCAAATGGTGGTTATTATACTGATTTATCTATTCCAATTCTTGAAAGAGCTATGATGCACATAGATAATTGCTATTATATTCCAAATATTAAAATTACAGGTTATGCTTGTAAAACTAATATTCATCCAAATACGGCGTTTCGTGGTTTTGGAGGACCACAAGGAATTTTTACAATAGAATATATACTCAATAAAATTGCTCATTTTTTGAAAAAACAAGTTATTGAAATTCAAGAACATAATTTTTATAAAGAAAATGATATTACACCTTATGGTAAAGTTGTGGAAGATTTTGTTGTTGGTAAATATTTCAAAAAATTTGTGAATTCAACAAAATTTAAAAATTTAGTAGCTCAAATTAATGAAGAAAATAAGCATAGAAAATATAAAAAATTAGGCTACTCAATAGTACCAGTAAAATTTGGGATTTCCTTTGCTGCAACATTATTAAATCAAGCATCATCATTAGTTTGGTTGTATACAGATGGTTCTGTTTCTGTAAGTCATTGTGGTGTTGAAATGGGGCAAGGGCTTAATACGAAAATTGCTAATGTTGTTGTAAAGGAATTAGGTGTCACATTGGATAAAGTGAGAGTTGAAAGTACAAATTCTAAAAGAACCGCAAATACTTCGCCAACAGCAGCATCAACTGGAACAGATTTAAATGGTAATGCTGTCAGATTAGCAGTTTTACAGATTAAAAAGAGGTTGTTGAAATTTGCAGAAGTATATTTAAAGCAAAAATTTAATTGTGAAATAAGTAAATTAAAGTTTTTAGATAATTCTGTTGAATGTAACAATGGTAAGTATAAAATAAGTTTTGCAGAACTTGTTGAAAACGCATATTTGAATAGAATTGATTTAGGTGCACATGGATTTTATAAAACACCTGAAATTTATTTCGATAAAACTAAACATCAAGGTAATCCATTTTACTATTTTGCACAAGGTTTTGGGGTAAGTGTTGTAGAAGTTGATACATTAACAGGAAATTTTAAATTAAAAAAAGTTTTAATTTATCACGATATAGGAAATTCTTTGGATTTAAATGTTGATTTTGGGCAAATAAGTGGCGCATTTGTACAAGGGATGGGCTGGTGTACCTTTGAAGAAGTAATTTATGATAAAAATGGTAAATGTTTAGTCTTAAGTCCATCTGTTTATAAAATACCAACAATTTCCGATATACCTGATGATTTTGAAATTAATTCAATAAGAAAAAAAGCAAAGAAAAGTAGTGTTTTAGGGAGTAAAGGAATAGGTGAACCACCGCTAATTTATGGTTTATCAGTATTTTTTGCAATTAAATATGCTATTGAAAGCATTGGAAACCACGAAATTGATTGTAAATTAAAACATCCTGCAACAGCCGAAAATGTAGTTTTTGCAAGTGAATATTTAAGAAATTTAATAAAAAATCAATTAAAACAACAAGAATATGATGAAATTTTAATGAGGTAAAATGAAACCTTTAAGTTTAAGCTCTTTACTAAATTGGATTTTTAGCGAGTATTATTATAATAATTCAATATTTGGAATTCATAAGGATTTTTTCTACTATCCAAAAACATCAAAAAAATATTTGATATTCAATAAATTATTGACAACACCGATTGGTCCAGCAGCAGGGCCGCATACACAATTAGCGCAAAATATTATATCTGCATATTTAACAGGTGGAAGATTTTTTGAATTAAAAACAGTGCAGATTTTAGATGAATTAGAAATATCAAGGCCTTGTATTGATGCAGAAGATGAATGTTATAACGTCGAATGGTCGCAAGAGTTAAAAATTGAACAATCGTTTGATGAATATTTGAAAGCATATTTGCTTGTAAATTTATTAAAGATAATTTTCAAATTAGATGACTCCGATTTAGATGGGTTTTTATTTAATTTAAGTGTTGGATATGATTTAAAAGGTATTAAAGATAGCAAGGTTGATAATTTTATTGAAAAATCGAAAAATTTATCCAATCAAAAGTTGTTTATACAGTATAAAAATGAAATATTTAAATTTTTAGAAGAGAAGTATCAAAAGATTTACCATAAATTTAATCAAGATATAAAAATACTCGATATAATTGAAAAAATAAACAATATAAAACCAGAAATTTCAAATTCTGTTACACTTTCCACAATGCATGGATGTCCAGCTGATGAAATTGAACAGATAGCAAAATATTTAATTCAGGAAAAGAAATTAAATACACTCATAAAATTAAATCCAACATTATTAGGTTACGAAAAAGTAAAAGAAATTTTGCATAAAACTGGTTTTAGATATTTACAATTGGATAAAAATGATTTTGAACACGATTTAAAATATGATAAAGCTCTTGAAATTATTAAGAATGTTAATAGTGTAGCTAAAGAGAATAAATTATTTTTTGGCATAAAATTAACTAACACATTGCCAGTTTTTAATTATAAGAAACGTTTACCAGAAGAAAAAATGTATATGTCCGGTAAGGGGTTGTTTTATTTGTCATATGAATTGTTAAAAAAATTAAAAATTGATGTAAAAGAGAATATTATTTTTTCATATTCTGGTGGCGTAACAAAAGAGAATGTACTTTCTATATTTGCTGAGGGCGCTTTTCCAATTACTTTAGCAACGGATTTATTAAAACCTGGTGGATATACACGCTTAAAAGAAATTGCAGAACAGTTTGAAAATAAATTAGATAGCGAAATTAAAAATGTTGATTTCAAATTATTGAAAAAATATGAAAAAGTTGAGAAAAAATTAACCGAAAAACTGCCATTATTCGATTGTTACATTGCGCCGTGTCAATATACTTGTCCAATTTCGCAAAATGTACCATTATATATTGAATTATTGCGCGAAGGAAAATATAAAGAAGCATTTGAAGTAATAACCGAAGATAATCCACTCCCAAATATTACATCCTACATTTGTGATCATAAATGTCAATTTAATTGTACTTTAAAGGAATATGGCAGTTCAGTAGAAATTAGAGAACTTAAAAAAATTGCTACCGAAAAAGGTTTTGATTGGAAGCAAAATAAATTTGAAGTTAAGAGTGATAAAAAAGTGGCAATAATAGGGGCAGGCCCGGCAGGGCTTTCAGCAGCGTATTTTTTAGTAAAAAATGGTATTAAGGCCAAAGTATTTGAAAAGGAAAGTTTAGCTGGAGGAACTGTAAAATATACAATACCAGAATTTAGAATTAATCCAAATTTAATTCAAAAAGATGTTGATTTTATACAAAGTTTTGGTGTTGAATTCGAGTTTAATGTCAAAGAGATTGATATAACAAATTTAAAAAAAGAAGGTTATGACTATATTTTTATTTCAATTGGAGCACATAAACCTAAGATTATCAATTTAGGTGGAAAAGAGAATATTTACGATGCATTAAATTTTTTACAAAAGTATAATAAAAGGAATGTATCAAATATTGGAAAAAATGTTGCTGTTATTGGTGGTGGAAATAGCGCTATGGATAGTGCAAGGGCAGCAAAAAAAATTCCCGGTGTTGAAAATGTTTACTTAATTTATCGTAGAACTGTTGATTTGATGCCTGCAGATTTAGAAGAATTTGAAGCTGCGATTTCTGAAGGTGTAATTTATAAAGAATTGCTTTCGCCAGTTGAATTTAAGGATGATAAATTTGTTTTACAAAAGATGGAAATTACAAATAATCTTGAAAATGGAAGAGTTGCTGTAAAGGCTATAGAAAATGAAACAGAAACTTTAAATATAGATACAGTTATTTTGGCAATAGGTGAAGAAGTTGATGATAACTTTTTGAAATTAAATAAATTAGAAATTGACAATAAAACAATTTATACTAATATTCCAAATGTTTATGTAGGTGGCGATGCGAGGAGAGGACCTTCAACTGTTGTGGAAGCAATTCAAGATGGTAAAAATTTCGCATTTGAGATACTACGCAAGGAAAATATTGAAATTACGATAAAACAATATAATTTCAATTTTGAAGATTACAACTATGAAGAAATTATTAAAGATAGAAAATTAAATTATTCGAAAAATACAATAGAAAATCAGTGTTTACTTTGCAATATTGTTTGCAATAGATGTGTTGATGTTTGTCCAAACAGAGCTAATGTTGCAATTAGAGTTGCTGGATTTAAGGATAAATATCAAATTGTACATATAGCAGATTTATGTAATGATTGCGGAAATTGTGAAACATTTTGTCCACACAATGGTGCGCCTTATAAAGAAAAATTAACATATTTTAGTACAAAAGATGATTTTGAAAAGTCTCATAATCCCGGTTTTTATATTGAAAATGAACAAATTATACTTAGATCGCAAGATCAAAATAAAGCTATGATTGTTGCTAATGAATTTACTAAATGGGTAAAAAATAGATTTTAAGGTGTTAATATGAATATACTGATTACAGATGTTACGTTTTTTTCTTTTTTAGATGAAAAATTTGAGAAAGATGTAAATATTTTTATCAAGGATGGGAAAATAGCTGAGATATTTTCCAAGACAAAGGAAATTGATATTATAGAAAAAAAATATGGTATTGATTTTTGGATTGATGGGCAAAATAAAATTTTGTTACCTGGTTTGGTAAATGCTCATATGCATTTCTACGGTGCTTATGCAACGGGAATTTCAGATGTTAAACAATCAAATAATTTCAAGGAAGTTTTAGAAAATCTTTGGTGGAAATTAGATAAATCTTTAAATGAAGATGCAATAAAATATAGTACATTACATTATATTGAAAATGCAATTAAACACGGCACAACAACGATAATTGATCATCACGCAAGCCCAAAAGCAGTAAAAAATTCTCTTAAAACTATTGCTGAAATTGCTTTTCAGTCTGGCATAAGATTTAGCACTTGTTATGAAGTTTCCGATAGAGATGGTAACGAAATTACAGAAGAAGGAATTCAAGAAAATATTGAATTTATAAAATATTCGGAAAAGCAAAATTCTCAAAAAATAGTACCATTATTTGGATTACACGCATCTTTTACATTATCAGACGATACATTGAGGAAAATTCAAAACATTACAAAAGGTTTGAATATAGGTTTTCATATTCACGTTGCAGAAGATAAAATTGATGAGGAAGATGCAAAAAAAAGAGGTTATAAAAGTGCAATTGATAGGTTAAATAAATTTGGTATAACAAACGATAAGAGCATTTTTGCTCATTGTGTTCATATTTCTGATGAAGAAATAAAAATTTTAAAAGAAACTGGAACTATGGTTGTAAACAATCCGCAATCGAATATGAATAATGCAGTAGGAATTGCAAATATTAAAAAATTGCAAGATAATGGTGTTTTAGTTGGGTTAGGTAGTGATGGTATGACAGTAAATATGTTTGAAGAATTGCGCACAGCTTTATGGCAGCAGCACATTTTCAATGGTAATCCGAATTGTTGTTTTATAGAAGTTTGCAATATGCTTTTCAAAAATAATTATTTGATAGCAAATAGATTATTTAAAACAAAGTTAGGATATATTAAAAAAGGTTGTGAAGCAGATTTAATTCTAATGAATTATATACCGCATACACCTTTGACGGAGAAAAACATTTTGGGGCATTTGGTATTTGGGATATCACAAGAATTAGTTGATACAACAATAGTAGATGGGAAAATATTAATGTATGAGAAGCAAATTGTTAATAAAAACTTATATGAAAAGAAAAAAGAATCTGTTGAGGTAGCAAAAGATGTGTGGAAGAATTTTAAGAAATTTAATTTATAGAGGCGAAAAATGAATGAAGTTTATTCAAAAATTGTAGAAAAATCAAAAGAGTATGAACAACAAACAGCAGAATTTTTGATGAAAATGGTGTCAATTCCTTCATTTTCTTGCAAGGAAAAGGATGTAATTTTAGCTATTAAGGAAGAAATGGAAAAAGTTGGATTTGATGAAGTTAAAATAGATGGTTTGGGAAATGTTATCGGGAGAATAGGGAATGGGCAAAGAGTTATCGCTTTTGATGCACATATTGATACAGTTTATCCTGGTGATTTGAGTTTGTGGGATTTTGATCCATTTAAGCCATTTATTAAAGATGGAAAAGTTTGGGGGCGTGGAAGTGTTGATCAAGAGGGTGGAATGGCATCAATGGTTTATGCTGGTAAAATTATTAAAGAATTGAATTTGAATAAAGATTTTACAATTTATTTTACTGGTACTGTAATGGAAGAAGATTGTGATGGGCTATGTTGGCAATATATTATTAAAGAAGATAAAATTAAACCAGAAATGGTTGTTATTACAGAGCCCACTAATTTAAATATTTATCGTGGTCATCGAGGTAGGATGGAAATATTAGTAAAAGTAAAGGGATTAAGTTGTCACGCATCAGCTCCGGAAAGAGGAGATAATGCTGTTTATAAAATTGCAAGAATTGCTTTAGAAATTGAAAAATTGCACGAAAGATTAGCATATGATGAATTTTTGGGGAAAGGTTCAGTTGCAGTAACACAAGTTTTCTTTAATTCACCTTCACAATGTGCAGTTCCAGATGCTGCGAGTATTCAATTAGATAGGAGATTAACATTCGGAGAAACTAAAGAGATAGCAGTGGCTGAAGTTAAAGAAGCAGCAGCAAGAGCAGGTTATCCTGATGCTGAAGTAGAAGTTTTAAGATATGAAGAAGCTGCCTATACTGGCTTAGTTTATCCTACAGAAAAATATTATCCAACTTGGAAATTGGATGAAAGCTCTGAATATTTGAAAGAAGCTGTAGAAACCTATAAAAAATTATTTGATAAAGAGCCTTTTGTAGATAAATGGACATTCAGCACAAACGGTGTAGCAATTATGGGAATGTTTGGAATTCCTTGTATAGGTTTAGGTCCTGGGAATGAGGTGTATGCTCACGCACCAAATGAAGCTTGCCCTGTTGATCATTTAAGCAAAGCGGCTGCTTTTTACGCTGGATTAGTAGCAAGATTAAATAATTTATAAGCGAAAAAGTTATGAATAAAATTCAATATAAATGTATTCAGTGCAATAAAGTTTTTCAATCGAATGAAGTAGTTTACTTGTGCCCAGATTGTGGAAAAAATTACAAAGAAGGGAATCCGCTTGAAGGAATTTTATTGATTGATTACGATTACGATAAATTAAAAAATGAATTTAACAAAACACTTGATATAAAAATATTTAGTCCAATTGATTTAAAGTACTATCCGAATATAAAAGTTGGACATACTCCATTTTATAAGTCTGAACGACTTTCGAATTTATTTGATTTTGAGCAAATATATGTGAAAAATGATACTTTAAATCCAAGCGGTTCATTAAAAGATAGAGCTTCGTTATTAGTTGTAGCTCAAGCAAATATGATGGGATATGATGAAATTGTAACTGCATCAACTGGCAATGCTGCTTCGGCTTTGGCTTGTATTTCTGCTGCTGCGAGGAAAAAAGCTATAATTTTTGCACCAGCAAATGCACCAAAAGCAAAATTGATACAAATATTACAATATGGAGCGCAACTCATTCGTGTTAATGGTACTTATGACGATAGCTTCAAGTTATCATTGGAATATTCAAAAACGAGAAAAGTTTTGAATAGAAACACAGCTTATAATCCTTTTACAATTGAAGGTAAAAAAACAGTTGGTCTTGAAATATTTGTGCAAAATTACTTAAAAGCACCAGATGCAATTTTAATTCCTGTTGGCGATGGTGTAATTTTAAGTGGTGTTTATAAAGCATTTAAAGATTTATACTTAGCGAAATTAATTCACAAGATACCTAAACTGATTGCAATACAAGCTGAAAATTCAGCAGCTATTTATAATTATTTTAAAACTGGAAAATTCGAAGCTTTAAAAAGTTCTAATACTGTAGCCGATTCAATTTCTGTTTCTGTACCGAGTGCTGCACATTTAGCAAAAATGGCTATTGAGGAAACAAACGGAGAAGCTATTACAGTTTCTGATGAAGATATTTTGAAAGCCCAAAAATTGCTTGCAGAGAATACTGGAATATTTGTAGAGCCATCATCGGCATCTGTTGTTGCTGGTTTAATAAAAATTAAACAAAATAATTTACTCAATAAAAAAGAACAAGTAGTTTTACTTTTAACTGGAAGTGGTTTAAAGGATATTGAAGCAGCAGAAAAAATTTTACATTTTCCTGAACCTGTAGAAAATGATATCAATAAAATTATGGATATATATGCTTAAGCATATTTTAGAACATAATGAAAATTATTTACTTATTAGAAATGTTTTAATTCCTTTTCAAAATTCTATAGTTAAAAAAGATATTTTAATAAAGGGGGAAAAGATTTATAAAATTGATGATTATATTAAAAATAAGAAATATTATGAATTAATTGATGGTAAAAATAAATATTTATTTCCCGGTTTTATTGATATACATACACATCTTGATTGTAAAATTGGGAAATATTATGTTGCTGATAATTATAATTCTGCCAGTAGAATAGCAATCGATAACGGGATAACAACTTTATTTAATTTTATAACACAAACTAAACAAGAAGAACCATTATTAACAATTAATCAAGAAATTGAGAAAATTAAATTACAGGAAACATTCTGCAATATTTATTTTCATTTTACACCATTTAAAGAAAATCACATAGAGACATTAAAACAATTGGATAATAAAATAATTCGTACTATAAAACTATATACAACATATAAAAATGCTGGCTTGTTTTATTCATATCCAGAAATTAAAAAGATATTTGAAGAATTGAAAGATAAAAATTTTACGTTTTTAATTCATTGTGAGGATGAAAAACAACTTGAAAATGATTTAAAGGAAGTTATTGAATTTAAAAAACCTTATTCGCATTCAATAGCAAGGTCAAAAAGAGCGGAAATAATTGCTGTAAAAGAAATTATAAAATTATCAAGAAAATATAATCAAAAAGTTCATATTGTTCACGTTTCAACACCGGAAGCTGCAAAACTAATTTATAAAGCTAAGTTAGAAGGTGTTCCAATAACTTCTGAAATTTGTCCGCAGTATTTAGTTCTAAGTTCTGATTTGCTGAAAAAAGAGGATGGCCATAGATATATTTGTAGCCCACCGATTAGAGATAAATTTTCTAGACAAAAAAATATAAAAAATATACTTGAAGGAATTTATGATGTAGCTGCAACTGATCATTGTCCTTTCTTAAAAAATGACAAAGACAACTGGAAAAATGATTATCGTGAAATTCCTAATGGATTACCAGGAATTGGTGCATTACCGCATATAATTATTTCAATTTTTAGGGAATATGATGAAAAAACTTTGTTGAATATTTATAAATTGCTTTGTGAAAATCCTGCTAAGGTTACTGATTTGTATCCAAAAAAAGGAGTTATAAAGGAAGGAAGTGATGCAGATTTGGTATTATTTGATATTAAAAAAAATAGTAAATATAAAATTAAATCAACCTATTCTGATTGTTACGATCCATATGAAAAATATTTTTCTAAGTTAAAAATAAAATACGTAATTTTAGATGGTAATATAAGAGTAAAGAAAAATGGATGAGAAAAATAAAAAAATTGTAAGAAATGACGCTTATGTGAAAGTTACTGGGAAAGCAAAATTTACAGATGATTTATTTTTTGATAATATGCTATACGGAGTTCCTGTTTATAGCGATTATGTTCACGCAAGAATTATAAATATCGATACAACGCAGGCAGAAAAGCAACCGGGAGTTGTAAAAGTTATTACATATAAAGATGTTACAGGAAGTAATCGTTTTGGACAAATTGTAAAAGATTATCACATTTTTGCTGATGATAAAATTAGATTTAATGGTGATGTAATAGCTTTAGTTGTAGCTGAAACTCGCGAACAAGCAATTGAAGCTACAAAATTTGTAAGATTGGAAGCTGAAGAGTTGCCTGCAATTTTAGATCCAGAAGAAGCTTTAGAGAATAAAATTTTAGTTCACGAAGAATTTGGCTCAAATTTAATTAATGAACATAAAATTAGAACAGGCGATGTTGAGAAAGGTTTTGCAGAATGTGATTATATTATAGAACAAGTTTTTACAACTCAGCATATTGAACATAGTTACCTAGAACCTGAAGCTGCAATTTGTATTCCAAGAAGTGATGGTGTATTTGAAATTCGTGGAAGTATGCAACATCCATTTAGTACAAGGAGATTTGTAGCAAATTTACTTGGTGTACGTCTTGCTGATGTGGAAGTTATTGGAACCTATATGGGTGGTGGTTTTGGTGGTAAAGATGATACAGCTGCAATTGTTTGTGCACGAGCGGCATTAGCTGCAAAACTAACCGGAAGAATTGTAAAAATTACTTATACGCGCGAATGGTCTATCTGTGAAAGTTATAAAAGGCATCCTTATAAAGTTTATTACAAAATGGGAATTACTAAGGATGGTACTTGGAAAGCAGCCAAAATTAAAATTATAGCCGATGGAGGTGCTTATTGTTCTGTAACGCCTTGGGTTACGTGGCGTTCTACAGTGCAATGTTGCGGACCTTATGTTGTTGAAAATGTTTATACAGATACTTTTGGTGTTTATACAAATAATGTTTTTACGGGAGCTATGCGAGGCTTTGGATCGCCACAAATGAATTTTATTGTTGAACAAATGGTTGAAATGGCTGCTGAAAAATGCAATATGGATCCAATTCAATTGAGAATGAAAAATATGGTAAAACAAAATTCCATTACTATCACTCAACAAAAACTTGATCAACATAAAGTAAGTATGCAAGAGGTAATGGATGCTGTTATTAAAGAAATTGATTATTTTGAAAAATTAAAGAAGTGCAAATATGGAAATTCTGATGATGAAGAAATGTATGGTATTGGTTTGGCGATAAGTTATCGTGGAATGAGTTTGGGAGCGGAAGGTACGGATTTTTGTGCTGCCATTGTTAATGTTCAAGCTGATGGTTCTGTCATCCTTGAAACTGGGGTTCACGAAAACGGGCAAGGCCTTGAAACTGCTATGATGATTATTCTTTCGGAACAACTTGGAATTGATATAGAAAGAATACGTTATAGACGCTCTTCAACTTCTGTTATTCCAGATAGTGGCACAACTGTTGCATCCAGAGGTACAATTGTAGGTGGCGGAGCAATTGTTGTTGCTGTTCGTGAATTAAAAAAGAAATTTATGAAAGTACTTGCGCCAATTTTAGAGGCTTCCATTGACGATGTAGAATTTAAAAATAATTATATTTATGCAAAAAATGGCAAATTTATTTCATTCGATGGTGCTGTTAAAAAAATGTTTGCAAATCAGGAATATCCAAATGCTTTAGGGATTTTCAAAGCACCACGTGTTACTTGGGATGAAGAAACCGGGCACGGTGATGCATATTTTACTTGGACTTATAGCTGCCAAGCCGTTGAATTATCTGTAAATAAAAAAACTAAAAAAGTAAAATTACTAAATGCTGTTGCTGCTCACGATACTGGAAAAACTATTAATTATCAAATGGCGTTGGGGCAAGTTTATGGAGGGGTTGCTATGTCAACCGGTTATGCTCTGCACGAAAAATTAGAATTTGAAAACGGAAAAATTAAATCGTTAAATTTTGATAAATATAAAATTCCAAGGGCTAACGATTTACCTGAAATAAAAGCAATTTTAATTGAAAATTTCGATCCGAATACATTAACCGGTGCTAAAGGAATTGGTGAACCTACAAATGAATTATTTGCACCAGCTATTGCAAATGCAATTTATCGTGCAACTGGCAAAAGATATTTTAATTTACCAATAAAAATTGATTAGAGAATTATGGAAATAACAATTAACAATAAAGTATATTCGATTTCTGAAAATCATTTAGAAAAAAAGTTAATGGATTTTATCCGTTACGATTTAAAATTGACTGGAACAAAAAACGGATGCGATAAAGGTATTTGCGGCACTTGCACAGTTTTAGTTGATGATGTAGCCGTAAAATCCTGCACAAAAAAAGTTAAAGATGTGCTAAACAAAAAAATATTAACTATTGAAGGAATGGAAAATCCCGATGGCTCTCTACATCCTTTACAACAAGCTTTTGTTGACGCTGGTGCAATTCAATGCGGATTTTGTACGCCCGGTATGGTGTTAACAGCTCACGCTTTACTTCTCAAGAATCCAGTTCCAAATAGAGAGCAAATAAGAAAAGCAATAAATCCAGTACTTTGTAGATGTACTGGTTATCAGCAGATTATCGATGCTGTTGAAATTGCCGCAAAATATTATCAAAAATAAATTTGGGTAGTATAATGGAAAATCAAATTATTAATCGCAATCTTGAAATATTAAATTCTGCAAAACTTAATATGTATAACGGTGATTTTTTATTAACTTGGGAAAAATCGCTTGATGAAATTAAGGCTACTATTGCTTTAACAGAAATCTTTAAAGAATTACATAAAAATGGTATATCATTCAAATCTTTTGAAACAGGGCTTGCAATTTCTATTTTTAGAGACAACTCCACAAGGACAAGATTTAGTTTTGCCTCTGCTGTTAATGCTTTAGGATTAGCTTTATCAGAACTTGATGAAGTAAAATCACAAGTTGCTCACGGAGAAACAGTTAGAGAAACTGCTAATATGATTTCTTTTCTTACTGAAACTATTGGCATCCGCGATGATATGTTTATTGGAGAAGGAAATACCTATATGCGTGAAGTTTCTCAAGCAATTCAACAAGGATATGAAGAAGGCGTTTTACCACAGCGCACAAGTATTATAAACTTGCAATGCGATATTGACCATCCAACTCAAACTATGGCTGATTTAAGTAAACTAAAAGATTATTTCGGCGGGTTGGAAAATTTGAAAGGCAAAAAAATTGCAATGACCTGGGCTTATTCACCAAGTTATGGAAAACCACTTTCCGTTCCACAAGGTATTATTGGATTGATGAGTAGATTTGGTATGAATATTTCCTTAGCTTATCCAGAAGGATACGATTTGTTGCCAGAAGTTGTGGAATTAGCTAAAAAACAATCTCAAGAAAATGGTGGTTCGTTCTCAATTACGCACTCAATGGAAGAAGCTTTCAAAGATGCAGATGTAATTTATCCTAAATCTTGGGCTCCTTTCTTTGTTATGCAAGAAAGAACAAAGTTATTGCGCCAAGGTGATAAAGAAGGATTAAAAAATCTCGAAAAAGAAGCTTTGAACAATAATGCTAAATTTAAAAACTGGGAAGCTAATGAAAAGATGTTAGCTTTAACAAAAAATGGAAATGCACTATATCAACATTGCTTGCCAGCAGATATTTCCGGTGTGAGCTGTAAAGAAGGCGAGGTTAGTGCTACTGTTTTTGAAAAATATAGAACACATACTTATCATCAGGCTAGTTTTAAACCTTTTGTAATTGCTGCTATGATTTTTTTAACTAGAATTCAAAATCCTGTTGATAAACTTGAAAATATTTTAAAACAAAATAAAAATAGGTTTTAATACAACTTTACTTTTTAAGAATTTTGATTCAATGATTTAATTATTTTTTGCAAGAATTGCAAAAAGCCGCACAACTTTTTGTGCGGTATGCTTATACCGTCTGAGCTATAAAATAAATGTTTTTAAAATTAGTAATTAAAATAAGGAAAAAAAATGTCAAAACTTGTAACAAAAATTCGACCTGAAATTAGAAAAAAAACGGCTGAAAGATGCAAACAGAAAGGTATAATAATTCCAACTTTTGAACAGTTAAAAAATCCTGAACTTATACCTGAAAAAATTAAAAATAAATTAAAAAATATTGGTCTTTGGGATATAAATCCGCTAAATTTATTTAGGATAACTTGGAAAAATGATATTCATACGGGATTATATGGTGATGTAAATATATTTGAAATTCCTAAAGAAATAACTGGAGTTAAAGCAAGAATTATTGGATTGGTGGGGAAATATTTTCCTACAGGAGCGCATAAAGTCGGAGCGGCGTTTGGTTGTCTTGTGCCAAGACTTATTAGCGGAGAATTTGATCCGGATTATCATAAAGCTGTTTGGCCATCAACTGGGAATTATTGTCGTGGAGGAGCTTTTGATTGTGCTCTTTTAAATTGTACAGCAGTTGCAATTTTGCCGGAAGAAATGTCTAAAGAAAGATTTGATTGGTTAAAAAGTATCGGTGCCGAAGTTATAGCAACGCCCGGATGTGAATCCAACGTAAAAGAAATTTATGATAAATGTTGGGAACTCAAAAAAGATCCTATTTATTTCATTTTCAATCAGTTCGAAGAATTTGGAAATCCACTTTTCCATTATTCCGTAACTGCACCTGCTATCGAAGAAGCTTTCGAAAAAATTAAAAGTCCAAAACAAAAATTAAGCGCATTTATTTCAGCTACAGGCTCTGCTGGAACAATTGGTACAGGTGATTATTTGAAAAAAGTTTATCCTACAATGAAAGTTGTTGCTTCTGAAGCTCTTCAATGTCCTACTCTTTTACAGAACGGCTTTGGCGGGCACAGAATTGAAGGAATTGGCGATAAACACGTACCTTGGGTTCATAATGTTCGAAATACTGATATGGTTGTGGCTATCGATGACCAAGATTGTATGAATATTTTACGCCTTTTTAACGACGAAACTGGTAAAAATTTCCTTGCTAATGAACTAAAAATTGATAAAAATGTAGTTGACAAACTAGAATTACTCGGTATTTCCAGTATCAGTAATTTATTAACTGCAATAAAAGTCGCAAAATATTATGAATTTGATGAAAATGACGTAATTTTTACAGTTTTTACGGATTCTGCTGATATGTACCGATCTCGTTTGGTTGAGTTGGAAGAGCAAAATGGGAAATACAATCAAATTAACGCTTATCAACATTTTGCGGGCTCGTTACAAAAATTAACAATTGATTATGTAAAAGAACTTACTTACTACGACCGCAAAGCTATTCATAACTTAAAATATTACACTTGGGTTGAACAGCAAGGTAAAACATATGAAGAAATTTTAGAGCTGTGGAAACCGGAATTTTGGGATGAAATTTTTGAAAATGAAGCCAAATATATTGACGAATTAATTAAGGAATTTAACGCTCTTGTTGAATAATTTCGATGTAATAATTTTAGCAGCTGGGTTGGGTAAAAGATTTGGTTGCCCAAAAATCAGAGCAAAAATTAAAGATACTTATTTCTTAGATTATATTAGCTCTTTATATGAAATAAGCGTGGCTAAATTAGTGGTAACTAACATAATAGATTATAACTTTGCATTAAAACATTTTAAAAGTTATCATTTGGCGATTAATCAAAATGTAGAATTAGGAATGCTTTATTCTTTGCAAAAAGGTATTGAAATTTCGAGTGCTGAATATTCTATAATTCATCCAATTGATTTTTTGTTTGTAAAAGCTAAAACTATAAATAATTTGATTTTACAATATAATAGTGATTACGATATAATTAAACCTATTTATAACAATAAAGGTGGCCATCCAATAGTAATAAATTCAAAAGTAAAGGGGAGTGTATTGCAAATTCGGGATTATACTCTTAAATTAAACGATATTTTAAAAAATCCTAATTTCAAAACACATTTATTACAAACGGATGATTCCGGAATACTATTTAATGTTAACACAATGGAAGATTTAAAAAATGGAATTAACAAGTATTTATGAAAAAATTAATTATTTGATACAGCAAAAAATTAGGTTCTGGGTTGCAACAATTATAAAATCCGATGGTTCTGTTCCTGGACAAACGGGAATGAAACTTATTGTTGTTAGCGAAAACGAAATTTATGGAACAATTGGCGGCGGTAATATTGAACATTATGTTATAAAAAAAATATTGAAATATAAACCTAATGATCTACAAATTTGGGATTTTGCACTTTCGCAAGATCCAGATGAGATTAAAGAAAGTTTAGGAATGCTCTGTGGTGGGCAACAACAAGTTTTAATTGAACCTGTTAACTTGAAAGAAAAATTATTTATTTTTGGAGCAGGGCATTGCGCTATTAGTTTATCCGCAATTGCTTCTAAATGCGGATTTGATGTTTACGTGTTAGACAACCGTGATGAATGGTTAAATGAAAAGTATCATCCACTTGCAACTCAACTAATAAAATCCAATTTCCAGCATTTTGATGAAACAATTATTCCAGATAATTCATTTTTAGTAATTATGACTTATGCTCATACTTACGATGAAATTTTGTTAAAAAAATTATTAAATAAAAAATCGAAATATATTGGAATGATAGGGAGCAGAAATAAAATTAAAAAAATATTTGATGATCTAATAAAAGAAGGTTATGATAAGGAATTATTAAAAAAAGTTTATGCTCCAATTGGTTTTGAATTAAAAACTCACACGCCAGAAGAAATAGCAGTTAGTATTTCTGCTCAACTATTAGCTGTAAAAAATGGGATATCTTCTATAGCAATAAATTCAAATCCATTATTAGGAAATAATTAGGAGAAATATAAATGAAGACAAATATTAAATTTCAAACAGTTTTGTTAGTTGGTGCAATTTGGGGATTTTTCGAAGCATCAATGGGAATTTATGTAAAAGGCGTTTGCGGATATCAAATGACTGGTTCAGTTATGACCGGGATAGCAATTTTTTTTATGACGCTAGGATATTCTTATTCCAAAGAAACAAAATCAATCCTTTATATGCTAGTTTTGGCAATAAATTTGAAAATTTTTAGTGCTTTGATTATTGGGAAGCCAATTTTTGGAGGCGGTGTTGCTAATCCAGTATTTGCTTTTATTACAGAAGCATTATCTTTGATGGTAATTATCTATTTAATGAATGAATTTAATTCAAAAAATATTGTAAAAAATTCATTATTTGGTGGTTTAACTGCACTAATTGCAGTTAATGTTTTCCCGTATGTTGGTCATTTTACTGGAAATGTAGCTTGCAACACAAACGGTTATCCTTGGTCATTGTTATATTCACCAGTTTCTGTGTCCTTATCTATGATATTATTTCCAGTTGCTATCAAATTAGGTGAAATATTAGCATATGAAATTAATGAAAATCGCATTAATAAATTCAAAATAGCTCTTGTTAATTCATTATCTATAGTTTTCATATTATTATCACTATTGATTGCAAAATAATGGTAAACATAATAACGGGCGAAATACAATCCGGAAAAACTACATATTTGCTTAACCTTATAAAAGATAGTTTTTCCGGAAAAACTATTGCAGGGTATACAACAAAGAGAATTTTAGATAATTCTAATTTCATAATAGGTTTTTCATTTAAAACATTTACAACAAATCGCGAAATACTATTTGCACACTCGCAACAAAAAATTGGAAACAAAAAATTTGGCAATTACTTTGTTAATGAAAATAGTTTTGTAAAGTTAATTGATGAAATAAAAAAAGTTTTCGAACCAGATTTATTAGTATTTGATGAATTAGGAAAGATGGAAATAAATAATGATTACTTTGTAAATCAAATAAAATTATTTGTTAGAAATTATCCTTTATCATTTATTGTAATTCAAAAACGCGTACTAGATTTTTGGCTCGAAAAATTAGAAATAGAAGCTTACAATTTAAAGATTATTGAAAAAATATCTTAAATTTCATAAAATCCAACCTTTTTCTTAAATTTGTTAAATGTATATTTTTTTATTCTAAGGGAAATTATGGGTGCAGATTTTGTACATATACACGTACACTCTCATTATAGTTTGCAAGATGCCGCTGCAACAGTTGGAGAATTAGTAAAAGCTGCAAAAGAAGATGGTATGACAGCTTTAGCTTTAACAGACCACGGCGTTATGTATGGTATAGCAGAATTTTACAAAAAAGCAAAAGAAGCTGGAATTAAACCAATTATCGGTAGTGAACTTTATATTGTGCCGGATAAAGCTTCAAGATTTGATAAAGGAAAAAATGAAAGATCTGATGATGATAACGACACATATTCATCATCACCTAAAAAAATTTACAACCATTTAATACTTTTAGCAAAAAATGAAATTGGATATAAAAATTTAGTTAAACTTTGTTCAATTGGGCATAAAGAAGGTTATTACTATAAACCAAGAATAGATTGGGAAACATTAGTACAATATCACGAAGGATTAATTTGTACAACAGCTTGTCCAGCTGGAATTATTGCCACTCCAATTATAAATAATGAATATGAAAAAGCTAAACAAATAGCTTTGGAATATAAAGAGTTATTTGGAGACGATTTTTATCTTGAAATTCAAGATCACGGGCTGGAAATAGAGAAAAAACTTCTTAAATATATTCCACAAATTGCTAAAGAAACAGGTATTAAGCTTGTTGCTACAAATGATGTGCACTATCAAAAAAGAGAACACGCAATTGCTCATAACATTTTGATTAATCTTAGCGAAAAAGATATTGATTATCGAAATTTAAGATATGGCACTGACCAGCTCTATTTTAAAACAGCTGATGAAATGAAAGCAATTTTTAAAGATTTTCCTGAAGCTATCGAGTCAACATTAGAAATTGCTGATAAAATAAATCTTGAATTCAAATTCGGTGTTTACCATATGCCGAAATTTCCAATTCCTGAAGAACACAAAGAAAAAAATCTGGATCAATATTTTATTTATTTAGCAAAAGAAGGTTTAAAGAGACGATTTGCAAATATTACTCCCGAAATAAGAGAAAGATTCGATTTCGAGATTGAAACAATTGTAAAAATGGGCTTTTCTGGCTATTTTCTTATTGTACAAGATTTTATTAACGCATCAAAACAAAGGGGAATTGCTGTAGGGCCTGGTCGTGGTAGTGCTGCTGGTAGTCTTGTTGCTTATTGTCTTGGCATTACTAACGTAGATCCTCTAGAATATGATTTGTTATTTGAAAGATTTTTAAATCCTGATAGAAAATCTATGCCTGATATCGATGTTGATTTTGCAGACGATAAACGTGAAAAAGTAATTGAATATGTTAAAGAAAAATATGGCGAAGAGTCCGTTTCTCAAATTGTGACATTTAACACATTATCATCAAAGGCAGTTTTAACTGATGTTGCCAGAGTTATTGGTGTGCCATTAAATGAAGTTAAAAATATTACAAAACATATTCCTTCTGTATTTGGAAAAGTTTATTCCATTGAGCAAGCCATAAATGAAGTACCAGAGTTAGAACATCTAAAAAATCCACAAAATGAAAAAATTAAAGAATTACTCGAATATTCAAAAATACTAGAAGGTAAAAATAGAAATTCATCAAAACACGCTGCTGGTGTTGTTATAGCTCCTGGTGATATAACCGATTATGTACCTATTGCAAAAGCACAAAGAGAAGACAACGTTTTTGTTACACAATTTAATATGAAAATGCTGGAAGATTTTGCTGGTCTTCTCAAAATGGATTTTCTTGGCCTAAGAACTCTTACAATCATCACAGAGACGATAAAATTAATCAAGAAAAATTATGGTATTGAAATTGATTTAGATAAAATTCCATTTGATGATCCTAAAACTTATGAATTATTCAGCAATGGGCAAACGACTGCAGTATTTCAGTTTGAAAGTCCAAATATGCGTGAATATTTAAGTCGCTTAAAGCCTGAAAGTATTAAGGATTTAGCGGCAATGAATGCTTTGTATCGTCCGGGTCCAATGCAATTTATCGATACTTTTATTAAAAAAAAATTCGGGCAGGAAGAAATTACATATCGTCATCCAAAGTTAGAACCAATTCTCAAGGAAACTTACGGTATAATTGTTTACCAAGAACAAGCTATTCAAATTGCCAATAAAATAGCTGGAATGACTTTAGCCCAAGCTGATATTTTAAGAAGAGCTATGGGTAAAAAAGATGCTGAAGCAATGAAAAAACAAAAATCTATTTTTGTTGAAGGGGCTGTGAAAAATGGTATAGATGAACAAATTGCAACTGATATTTTTAATGATATCGAAGCTTTTGCATCTTATGGTTTTAATAAAAGCCATGCTGTAGCTTATAGTGTTGTGGCTTACTATACAGCTTATTTAAAAGCTAATTATCCTGCTGAATTTTTAGCTGCTAATATGACAAACGAATTAAATGACGTTTCTAAAATTGCTATACTGCTTGATGAATGCCGTAAAATGAAAATTAACGTCAGACCACCTAATATTAATAAACCTTCTGTCTATTTTGATGTTGAAAATGGTGAAATTATTTTTGGTATGGCTGCAATTAAAGGCGTAGGCGAAGGTGCAGTTGAAGAAATTTATAATGCAAAGAAAAATTTAAACAGAGATTTCAAAAATATTTTCGATTTCTGTGCTAATGTTGATAATAGAATTTTAAATAAAAAAGCTTTAGAAGCATTAGTTCTAGCTGGTGCATTCGATTTTACGGGATTTTCTCGCTCTCAAAACTTTATGGCAATAGAAGCTGCTATTGAATATGGTAAAAATTACAAAAAAACACTTGAAAAATCTACCGATAGTTTATTCGATTTATCAGCATCAGATGATATTTTAATACAAGAGCCTAAAATGCCAGAAGTTCCTTCGTGGGGATTAGAGATTGAATTAGCAAATGAAAGAAAAGTTTTAGGTTTTTATTTATCAGATCATCCCGTCTCTAATTACGAAATAGATAGAAACTTCATTGCAAATGTAGAATTAGGAGATACTACCAATGTTAATGATAATGATGAAGTAACAGTTTTAGGCGTTATAATTGAAAAAGATGAAAAACTCGATAAAAATAAGCGTCCAATGGCTTTTTTTAAGGTTGATGATATTACTGGCGTTTGTGAATGTATTATTTTTAATCGTGCTTATGAAAGTGCAAAAAATTTATTAGTTGAAGAAAATGTTGTTTGCATAAATGGGATTGCTGAAAATACTGGAGATTCTATTAAAATTACAGTTAATAAAGTTATGGATGTTGAAAGTGCACGCAACCAAACTGTTAAAGCTTTAAATTTAATTATAGATGAAAAAAATACAGTAGATGACCTTAATAAAATTCAAAATATTTTGGAAAAGTATCCCGGAAATAAAAACGTAATAATAACTTATTACAAAAATAAAATGCTCAGACATTTTAATTTAAATATTAAAATTAATCTATCAAATGATTTGCTTAACGAATTATTACAAATTTTGAGTAGAAACAAAATTAAATACTATAAATAGATGTATTTTGAGATAGCGTTTAATTGTTTATCTTTTTTATATATGAAGATAAAAAATTGAATTGAGATAATTTTCTTTCAACTTTCTCAAATTCTTCATCGATTTGTTGATAAAACTTATTCAATGATTCTTCAATTTCATTTTCAAATTCACTTAAATCAAATAAATTATTTACATCATTATTTAAATAATTGTTAACATTGTGATTATTATCATTACTCATATTACTCAAATATTAATGTTATATTAAAATAGTAATTATTAAGTGCTTAAATATAATAATAAATTAACTGGAAGTCAAATTAAATTTTAGGGAATTAAAAAGTAAAAAAAAATAAATTAAAAAAAATCATAATTTGGCTCAGTAGGGTGGCACGGAATTGCCACAATTTGGCAAAAATAAATGTAGCGTGGCATTGATATGCCACAAAAGTGGCACGAATTTTCCACGCGGTGGCAGAAATAAATGTAGAGTGGCATCGAATGCCACTCGGTGGCACGCAAAGTTGCCAAGTTGGCAGATAAATTTAAACGGTGGCAATTTTGTAGCAAGAAAATGGAAGGGATTTGCCAACAGGTGGCAAAAATTGATGTAGGGTGGCATTGATATGCCACCTTTTTGGCACGGAATTACCACAATGGTGGCACGCAAATTTAAAAGGTGGCAATTATATTGTATATACGATATAATTGCCACCTTGATTTTTTTGCAAGAATTGCAAAAAAACGCACAACTTCAGTTGTGCGGCACGCTTACACCGTCTGAGCCCATTATAATTTTTATTTTATTATTGCTATTTTTCCAGTTTTTATTTCGTTATATGTTGAATTTGTGCGTCTGTATATTTTGTATATGTAAATACCGCTGTTAAGTGATTTATTCTCTTTATCTTTTCCATCCCATTCGTAGTATTTTGTTTTACCTGAAATTGTGTTGATAATATTTCCTTCAATCGATAAAATATAAATGTCATAATCTGCAGGAAGATTTGAAAATATTACTGATTTATGTTTGCTAGTAATATATGGATTTGGGTAAACTATTGGCTCTGTTTGTGGATTGTACATTGGGGAAATGTAAATTTCGTTATTGACATTTGTAAGAGAATCGTTGTTAATGCTGTAAACTCCGCTTAATGTTATTTTTGTATCTATTCCTACGCGATTGAGTGGTTTTTGTTTTACATTTAATATTACTGCACTATCAAGGATTTCGTAAGTGTTAAGTTCATTCTGCGGAATGAAACTTACTTGCATACTTTGAGTTGTTAATAATTTATTGATTTTATCGTTAAAAAATATTTTTATAGTGTAATCGTTTTGCAATTCGTATTTTTTTACAAAAAAGTTTATTGGTTTGTTGTTTTGTTGTGTAAATATGAAATTAATTCCATTGAATTTGTTTATTCTATTGTTAATATCTTTGATGGTTAGTTGTGTTATTTGATAATTTACATTTGTTTTGTAATTATTTAGTTTTATCAATATTTCGTTAGGGGATGAAAATGTAATTGTAGAAAATGTTAAAGTTTTATCATTAAATTTTATCATTGTGTCACTGTAAAAATTGGTATTCAAAGGATTATTAAAAGTTAATTTTATAAAACCTTGTATATCTGTTGAATATGATTTTAATATTGTTTGGCTTAATGGTGAATATTTGTAAAATGTGTCTGGGGATAAAGTACTACTAACTGCATAGTAAATATAATTACCATCGATTGTATCGATTAGAGATGTTCCATTTACTTTTTTCGTTATGATGTTTATTTTATTATTGGTTTTGAAAACATTATAATCTCCTAAAGGAGCATCCCATTCTATTAAAACGTTTGAGTTATTTAGTTGAGTAAAAGTTATTTTTTTTATTTTAACATTTGTTTTATTTAAAGTTTTGATTTCTATTTTATTTGAAATATTCTCACTGAAATATACTGAATTATTAATGGTTGTAAATAAATAATTAGATGTCATAATTGATGAATAATAAATTATATTTACGATATTATTTGAGATTAAAACATTTTGTTTAAATTTCTTATTTATGAATATGATATCATTATTATTTGAAGTTGAGAATGAAGTAGAATTATCTTCGTAAATGTAGAATGCGTTTGGTAAAGCAAGACCTATAAAATTGTGTGTTTGTTTAAGTTTTATATCAAGATTTAAATTAAAATCTGAAAAGTCATCATAGAAAACATTTAAAGATGTTAAGTTAGTTTGGTTGTTAGTAGTTGTTAATGTGAATAAAATGTAAAGTGGAACAATATCTTCGTTGCTAGTGTGTGAAACGAAATAAAGTTTGTTGTTTGAAATTACGCAGTTCCCTTGAGATGGAAATTCTGTTTCAATAGTGTAGGCATTTGTAAAATTGTTGTTGGAATAATTCCAGCATATTATATCACCATCTCCATCAATAGCAAAAATATCGATTAGATTGTCATTATTTATATTTCCTATTGCAATGCTTGGAGTGCGAAAAGTATTTAAGTAATATTTTGGTTTTGAAAAATTTTTTAATACGTGAATTATTTGCAATGAGTTATTTTTTAATTCAGTAACAATAAAAGTTGTATCAGTATTACGGAAAAAAATGTTTTTTATTCCATTGTTATTTAAGTCGTAAGAATTAGCAGGGAAATAAGAATTTTTTTGATCGTAAATTTTAACCAATTTGTTATCTGAAAATTTGTAAATCACTAAATTAGTTGAAGTTCTACCAATTATTTCAGTTTTACCATCTTTATCGAAGTCGTCGATTAAAAAGGCTTTAAAGTTTTCAATTGAATCAATTGGATAAGTTGAGTTATTTAAATAGTAGAAATATGTTCTATTGTTTTTATAAATTAAAACAATATCGTTTGCCGAATCAGAAGATTGAAAAGTATTTGAGAATATTTCATTTCCATCGAATTTAGCAATTTTATTTGCGTCATACGAATAATTTTTATCAGGTATTGATATTGTAAAGTATTTACCGTTGTTGTTGTTAATAAAAGATTGGTTATTAATTTTTGCTTCAAAATAGCATTCTATTTGACAATTGCCTAAATCGTTATTAATGATTTTGCCGTAGTGGAAATAATCTTTGAAATTTAAATTTTCATTGGGTGTAATTACTGAAGTTATAAAATTGCTACTTCCTTTTTGCCTGTAGTGGATGTAAGCTTTAGCGCGTTTATCGGTATATACTGAGGTGGCAAAACCAACATCAGTTCCATTATTAAGGGGTGCAAGAAAAATTGGATAAATATTTATATTTTTTTTTACAATATAAAAAGTAACACTACTTTCAATTGTAGAGTTATTAGATGTATAAACAATTATTTTTAGAGTATAAGTTGTATCGTAAAAATCTTTTGTTGATAAAGTAAATTTTAAATTTGCTCCTTGTTGCGACAAATTATCGATTAAAGTGGTCCAATTATTTGGTTTTGTTCCAATACCAAGCAGAATTTTATGATTAGAATAGTTAGGTAGAAGAACGCTGTAGTTTATGTTAATTGTATCTGAAAAGTAAGAAGAATCTTGCACAGGTGAATGAATTGTAAAAATTCCAGATGGATAATATTTTAAAGCGTTCAAAGCGTTAAGTCTACCGCTACCGGAAAGAATATCGGAACCGGGTTGTTCGATATCATCCGCGGTAAGTTTTAAGATGTTTTTTATTTGAGTAGGGGTAAAATCGGGATTTTTTGCTAATAAAAGAGCAGAAATTGCTGATACAATAGGTGTAGAAAAGGAAGTACCGCTTACAGTTGTATAATTATTGTATAGATCTGTTGTATAAATATTAGTTCCGGGTGCAACAATGTCAATTCTGTTGCCATAGTTTGAGAAACCAGCTTTTTTATCATTTTCATCTGATGCACCAACTGAAATAACTTCTTGGAAAAATGAAGGATAGTGAGGTTCAAATGAATTAGAATTTCCAGCGCTTGCAACAATAGTTACATTTTTGGAATAAGCGTAGTTTATAACATCATAGAGAAGTTGTGAATATTTAGTATCGCCAAAACTCATATTAATAACTTTGCAGCCCATTTGAATTGCATAAATAACACCTAAAGCAACATCTAATTCGGAAGCATTACCGGTTTTATCGAATGCACGAATATTCAATAGTTTTATATTTGATGAAATTCCAGAAATTCCAATATTGTTATTTTTAGTTGCAGAAATAATTCCAGCAACATTTGTACCGTGACCGTGTTCATCCATTGGATTGTTATCCGGAGTGGAAAAATCGTAATCAGAAGTAAAATTAAATCGGTTTACAAAATCGTAACCGGAATAATCATCAATAAAACCGTTGTTATCATCATCAATACCGTTAAATCTTTTGTCGTTTCCGTTTTCGTCTATTCCAGTTTCACCAGGATTAATAAAAAAAGCACCTTGCAAATCTTCGTGGTTGTAATCAATTCCAGTGTCAATAATTCCAACTAAAACATTACTGTTGGGCACATAATCGAGTGCATCAAGGATTTTACATTTGTTAAGATACCATTGTTTATAAAATCCGGGGTCGTTTGGGAGCGAGTTTTCGACTTTGAAAGAAATTGGTTCAGAAACGTATTCTACATTTTCATCATTTTTGAGTTCATTTTTAAGTTTTTCAACATCGCTTTTGGAGGCTTTTACTATATAAATATGTTCTAAAAATTTGTCATCCTTGTGGAAAATTTGAGCAAATGATATAATATTTGAACTTTTTGTATTGGATAATTTTTTTTTCAGAACTGTAATTTTATTGGAACTTTTAGGGGTAATTTGTTTGTATTTAAAGTAAAGATTTTGAGAATACAAAATCGAAATAAAACTAATAAGAATAAAAACCAGTTTTTTCATAAAACCTTTTTTTAATAACAAATATAAAAAAATATGATAACTACAAAAAATAAAAAAATCGTAACATATGACGAAATTAAAAGTTATTTGAAGCTAAATGTGCCAGTTATAAAATATTCAAATATTTTTATGGTTGATATAATTGGAGCAATAAAGATATTAAGCGGTTATCAAATTAGTGGAAACGAAGCAGAAAAATTAGCACATTCCTTTATTGAGAGTCTAATAAGCGAAGGAAAATTAAAAAAAGTACAAGAAAATACTTATAATGTAATAGAAGAATTTTAAAAATTAGAAAGGAAACAAAAATGCAAACAACACAAGATATTTTATTAACGCCTAAAGCTATTGCTGAAGTAAAAAATATTATCGCAGAAAACGGCCTAGAGCAAGATGAAGTTTTTTTACGAATAGGTGTTAAGCCCGGTGGATGCTGTGGATTTAATTATTCAATGGGGCTTGATACAAATGTTGGTCCTCAAGATTCTTCATACGAATTTGATAATTTAAAAGTTGTTTTAGATGGGCAAACATTGTTTTATATAAATGGAACAACAATTGATTTCAAAGATGATGAAGAAGGAAAAGGTTTTATATTCATTAATCCAAACGAAAAAAATGATTGTGAGTGTGGCCATGACCACTAAAATAAAATTCGGAACTATTTTAGTTTTGATTTTGTTACTAAATATATACAATGTGAATGCACAAAATAATAAAAATAAAGGAGATAAGAAGATGCCAAAATATGAACATTTACCGCTACCATATCCATCGAATGCATTAGAGCCTTACATTGATGCTCAAACTATGGAATTACATCACGGTAAACACCATGCAACTTATGTTACAAATTTTAACAATGCAATTAGCGGTCCAGAATTTGAAGGAAAAACAATTGAAGAAATTATTGCTAATGTTTCAAAGTATCCTGTAGCAGTAAGAAATAATGGCGGTGGCTCTGTAAATCATACTCTCTTTTGGGAGATAATGACTCCAAATGCAAAACAAAAACCTGAAGGTGAATTATTAGAAGCAATTGAAAAAGAGTTTGGTTCATTTGAGAAATTCAAAGAGACTTTTAACGCTGCAGCAATGGGCAGATTTGGTTCAGGTTGGGCCTGGTTAATTGTAACTAAAGATAAAAAATTGAAAGTAATTTCAACTCCAAATCAAGATAGTCCGGAAATGGATGTTGTACCTGAAGCAGATAGAGGTAAACCAATTTTACTCCTTGATGTTTGGGAACACGCTTATTATTTGAAATATCAAAACAGACGTGTTGAGTATGTTAACAATTTTTGGAATGTAATTAACTGGGATAAAGTTGCAGAATTATATAAGAAAGCAATGAACTAAAGCCATAACATCTCCCACATTATCTTGCCGCCGAAAGGTGGCTTTTTTTTATTTAAAAAAGGCAAAATAATTTTGCCTTTTTTATTTGGTGAACAAATTATAAACATAAATGAATCTTTAATTGTGATTATTTTCTACTTCATTTTTTAATTCATGGAGATTTTTTAATAAGCCAGCTTCAAGCTTTTTTTGAAAATTACTTCTAAAGATTAATGGTAAAACACCTTGTAAACTTTCTTCAACTGTAACAATTGTTGTATTGTCCTTGGAAGTGAATGTCCAATTATGAATAGCACTTGTTCCAATAATTTTGCCTGTCCAACCAAAGGCAGTAAATTCGTTAGCAGTATGGATTTTTGAATTAAAAGTAAATCCATCAGCTTCCCATTTAAATTCAGTTCCTTCTATTGGTTTATTATCAATTATAACTTTGGTGACTGATTTTTGCCATTTAGGCCATTCTTTAATATTAGTTAAAACTTTCCATACTGTTTCAACAGGTGCATTGATTTGAATTTGATTTTTTGCGAATACAGGAGCATTATTATTAACAGGAATGTTCATAATATTTCCTTTTATTGTTTATGATTAATATATGAGTTAAATTGATAATCTTCATACAGAAAAAAAGAAATTATAAATATTATAATTAAAGAAATTGACATAATTTTTTTTTTAAGAAATTGTTAATTTTCATAATTTATTGCCTTTATTTTTATTTAAAAAAAAGCTCAACAAGTGTGTGTGAATAAAAGTTCAATTAAATTAAATATAATACGTAATTTAGCTTTTTATTATACTTATATAATGTTGTGGATTATCTTCAGAAGAAAAATAATAATTTTATTCGATTTAATTAAAGAAATTGTTATTTTTAAATGATAAAAAAAAAAGATTATGACTGTAAGAGAGTTCCAAAAAGAATTTGGGATAATAGGTAGTTCATCCGAAATTAAAAATATTATTTTAACAATAATGCAAGTGGCAAAGTCGGATGTAAGTGTTTTATTGATAGGTGAGAGTGGAGTAGGGAAAGAAGTTTTTGCTAAAGCGATACATCGATATAGCCACAGAGCAGATAAACCAATGGTAAGTGTAAATTGCGGCGCTATTCCTGAAAGTTTAATAGAGAGTGAACTTTTTGGGCACGTCAAAGGGGCTTATACTGGTGCAAGTGATAGTCGAAAAGGGTATTTTGAATTGGCGGATGGCGGAACTTTATTTTTAGATGAAATTGGTGAGATGCCTTATCACTTGCAAGTTAAGTTATTGCGAGCTATTGAGTACAAAGAGTTTCTTAAAGTTGGCGATGAAAAGGTAACAAAAGTAGATGTAAGAATAATTGCTGCTACTAATAGAGATTTGGAACAGGAAGTTGAAGATAAAAAGTTTCGTAAGGATTTATATTATCGATTGAAATCTGTTGTTATAAATATTCCACCTCTTCGTGAAAGAAAAGCAGATATTGATGAGTTGGTCTTTTATTATATTTCACAGTATGCAAAAAAACATAATATTAATGAAATTTCTATTACCGATGAAGCTAAAGAATTGTTAAGGAATTATCATTGGCCAGGTAATGTTAGAGAGTTAAAAAGTGTTATTGAAACGGCTTGCGCTATTAGTTCCGATCACATATTAAACGATAAAATATTTTTAAAGCTATTAAAAATAGAAAGAGCAATTCAAGTTGTAGGTAATTATCTACCGCAACAAATTCCTTCTAAAGAGCAATACAATCAAAATGATGATTTATTGCTAATTAAAGCGGCTTTGGTTGAAATTAAAAAAGACCTTATTGATATCAAATTCCAATTAAATGATTTGAATAAAAATCATAACAATAACAATGAACATATCGTTTCTTTTTCAGAAGTTACGCCTTTGAAAGAATTAGAAAAAAATGAAATTTTGAAAGCTTTAAATTATACAAAATGGAATAAAAGACAAGCTGCAAAACTTTTAGGAATTAATGAAAGAACTTTATATAGGAAATTAGATGAATACAATATTAAATAAAAAGTATAATTTGGTTTATTTTTTATTACTTTTGGTTTTATCAGGTTGTAGTTATTCTTTTACAGGAGCATCTTTACCGCCAGAATATAAAACTTTTGGTATTGCATCTTTTGAAGATAGAACTAACTCTGCAGAGCCAAATTTGGTACAGAAATTTAGAGAAAAATTATTAAATACTTTTATTTCGGATAATTCGTTAAAATATACTGATCCAAATAAAGCAGATTTAGTTTTTGATGTATTTATAACAGGGTTTAGTGATCAATTATCATCAATTGCATCAGGAGAAAATTTAAAAACAAAAAAAATTAGTATTTCAGTAAGTGTTGTTTGTTATGATATTAAAAATAATAAAAAATATTATGAACAATCTTTTAATAATTTTCAAGAATATGAAATCAAGCAAAATGTATTAGTTGAAAGGAGTGCAGCTATTGAAGCTACAATTGATAAACTATGTGAAGATATTTTACTGCGAACAATATCTAATTGGTAATATAAATTATTGTAAAATAATGAGATTTTATTTAAATTAAAATTTTAAAACAAATTTTATGAGAGAGATTATGAAATACAATTTCAGTGAAATTGAAAAGAAGTGGCAAAATTATTGGGAAGAAAAAAAAGTTTACAAAACCGATTTTAACAAAACAGAAAATAAGTATTATACTTTAGTAATGTTTTTATATCCATCAGGTGCTAAATTACATTGTGGGCACTGGTATAACTACGGGCCAACAGATTCATTTGCAAGATATAAAAAATTAAAAGGTTATAATGTTTTTGAGCCAATGGGATATGATGCTTTCGGATTACCAGCAGAAAATTATGCTATAAAAACTGGAGTTCATCCATACGATAGTACTATGAAAAACATCGAAGATATTCGCGGCCAATTAAAGTCTATGGGATGTATGTATGATATGGATGCTGAATTAATGACTTGTGTCCCAGAATATTACAAATGGAATCAATGGTTGTTTATACAACTTTATAAAAAAGGTTTAGCATACAGAAAAAATGCTCCTGTTAACTGGTGTAATTCTTGCCAAACAGTTCTAGCAAACGAACAGGTTACAGCTGATGGTAGTTGTGAAAGATGCGGAACAACAGTTATTAGAAAAGATCTTACTCAATGGTTTTTTAAAATAACAGCTTACGCAGACGAATTATTAGAAGGGTTGGATAAAATAAATTGGCCTGAAAAAACTAAAATTATGCAACGTAATTGGATTGGGAAAAGCTACGGTGCAGAAATTAATTTTAAAGTTGAAAATTCTGATATTACTTTAACTGTTTTTACAACACGTCCAGATACTGTTTTTGGTGTTACTTATGTAGTTTTAGCTCCTGAACATCCTATTGTTCAACAAATTACAAAACCAGAATACAAAGAAGCTGTTGAAAAATATATAAATGAAACATTAAAATTATCAGAAATAGAAAGATCTTCAACAGTAAAAGAAAAAACTGGCGTACCTACAGGGGCTTTTGCGTTAAATCCTGTGAATGGTGAAAAAATACCAATTCTTATAGCTGATTATGTAATAGGTACTTATGGAACTGGTTGCGTGATGGCTGTACCTGCACATGATGAAAGAGATTTTGAATTTGCTAAAAAATATAACTTACCAATCAAAAAAGTTATTTTACAAGAAGGAACAAAGCCAGAAGATGAATTAACTGAAGCTTATGTTGAAAGCGGAACTGTTATAAATTCTGGTGAATGGAATGGTTTAAATTCTGAAGATTTTAAAGAAAAAATTGTTGAATGGTTAGAAAAAAATAATTGTGGTAAGAGAACAATTAATTATAGATTGAGAGACTGGTTAATTTCCAGACAAAGATACTGGGGCACTCCAATTCCAGTTATTCATTGCGAGCATTGCGGTGAGGTTTTGGTAGAGGAAGATCAATTACCAGTTGTTTTACCTTATAATGTTGAGTTTAGGCCAGATGGTCAATCTCCATTAGCAAGATGTGAAGAATTTATTAAGGTAAAATGTCCGAAATGTGGGCGTGATGCGAAAAGAGATCCTGATACAATGGATACTTTTGTCGATTCATCTTGGTATTATTTTAGATATTTAAATCCAAAATACGATAAAGGAATGTTTGATAAAGAATTAGCAGATAAATGGGTACCTGTTGATATGTATGTAGGAGGTGCAGAGCACGCAACAATGCACTTGCTTTATGCTAGATTTATCCATAAATTCTTACGTGATATCGGATTAACAAATAGCGATGAACCGTTCCAAACTTTAATTCATCAAGGGACGATTACTAATCAAGGCGCAAAGATGTCGAAATCCAAAGGGAATGTTGTAAATCCAGATGATTTTATTTCTCAATACGGTTCGGATGTCTTCAGAATGTATTTGATGTTTATGGGCCCTTATGAGCAAGGTGGTGATTGGAGTGATAAAGGTATTGTTGGTATTGATAGATTTGTTCAAAAGATATACAGTTTATTTATTGAGAATGAAGCTTTGAAAAATACTAAATTTGAAGATAAATACGAACTTTCAAAATTGAATAATGCTGATAAGATAATTTACAGAAAAACAAACCAAGCAATTAAAAAATTTGAAGATGAAATTTCTACTTTCAGATTTAATACAGCTATTGCAACCTTGATGGAACTATATAATGAAGTTACCAAAAATTGGGAACAAGCAACTGATGAAATTAAAAGATATTTTCTTGATAGGTTTAATATACTAATTGCAGCAATAGCACCACATTTAGCGGAGGAATGCTGGCAAATAATGGGGCACAATAGTACTATTTTTGAAAATCCTGTTTGGTTCGATTATGATGAAGAAGGAACAAAGGAAGATAGCGTTGTTATAGCTTGCCAGTTTAATGGAAAGATGAGAGGTACTATTGAAGTATCGATAAATGCAGAACAACAAGATGTTGAAAAATTAGTAAAAGAAAATCCATCCTTAAACAGATATCTTGCGGATAAAGAAGTTATTAAAGTAATTTTTGTTAAGAATAAAATTATTAATTTTATAATCAAATAGAACTTACATAGGCTGCCGAAAGGCAGCTTTTTTTATAAAAATAATTAAAAACATTTTCTATTACTCGGACAGTGTAAGCATAAGCTCACGTGCAGCGGCCGCTGCACGTGATAAATAATATTATAACAACAAAACATTAGAATAACTGTTATTTGTAACAATGACTGATACAATCAGTTATAAAAATTACTTTAATCATTAATATAGAATATAAGCACTTCTACCTTAAATAAAACTATTATACAAAAGAGAATATAAATACCAATAATCACTAAAAACAATCTTCAACAAACGGGCAACCATAACAATCGTAATCATTCACTTCACATAAACCATGTGCTTGACCATATAGTACGTTATAGAAATCATAATAGATATCATCATCATCTTCTTCTTCATAATATTCATAACCAAAATCAACGGAATCAAAATATTCAAATTCTTCCATTTCATCATCATTTTGATTTACTGAATTTAAATTTTCATTGTTAGTAGCCATTTTATCACCTATTATTTGATATTTTATTAAATATTTATAATTTTTTCCCGTTCAATTATATTGACTAACTTTGATGAATTTTTTCCAAAGTTTTTAATAAATAATTTATGATTAAAATTAATAAGGTGGGTAAAAATGTTAAAATAATGAGTATTATAAATCGTTTCAAGTATCAAAATTAATATTTCAATTTTATTATTTGAAGAAATAATAATATACACTATAAATTTAATTGAGATAAGTAATCATAGAAAAAATTTAAGCAACATTTAGTTATTTAGCTAAATGTAAAAATATTAAAATAAATTGGTAAAATTTATTGAAATGTATTGTGGAAAAAATTTTGTGGGCGTTAGCCCGCCCGTGCGCCGATTGGCGCACGGGCTTATGCCTACACCGTCTGAGCTAATGAAAAAATTTTTATTTCTAAAAAAAATAATTTATAATTAAATTAAAAAAAGGTAATATATGGAAAAAGAATATAAGTATTTTAAAGAGGAGCTTGATAAAGATAAAATAATAGCATCTATGAAAAAATATTTAAATGAAAAGCAGGAATTAGATAAATTTTTTGAGAAATTAGTTTCCCCTTATATTGAAAATAAAAGTTTAAATGTTTTAGATGCTTGTTGTGGGATAGGGCATTTAATATATCATATGAATAAATTAAGTCCTGCTTCAAAATTTTTAGGTGTTGATTTTACGGATTATTTGATTGAAGAAGGGAGAAAAATTTTTTGTGGGTTTGATAATGTTTTGTTTGAAAATATGAGTATTTATGATTTACCTGAGAAATACAATAAATATTTTGATTTAACGGTTAATTGGAAGACAATTTCTTGGTTGCCATATTACGAAGAAATTATTAGAAAGTTAATGCAAGTTACTAAAAAGCATATTTTTATAAGCAGTTTGTTTTATGATGGATATATTGATTTTGAAATAAAAGTGCGAGAATTTGTAAAAGAATCTGCAAAAGATGGTTTCAATGCTTATTACAATGTGTATAGTTATCCAAAGTTTAAGGATTTTTGTTTAAATAATGGTGCAAAAAATGTTGAAGCTTTTGATTTTGAAATTAATATTGATTTGGAACAAAAAGATAAAGATTTGATGGGTACTTATACTTTAAAATTAGAAAATGGTAAGAGAATACAGATTAGTGGCGCTGTATTGATGAATTGGAAAGTTTTACGGATTGATTTGTGATAAAAAAAGAAAAGCGTCTCCTAACAAGAGGGATGACGCTTTCTTATTGGGGGTAGTATGGACTTAGTTCTTTACTAATTCTATTGGCATTTCAAAAGTAACAGTGTTTCCAACAATTGGAGTGGATTTATCTAAAAGTTTGTTCCAACTTATATTAAAATCTTGTCTGTTGATACTTCCGCTAACGTATAAAATAGCTACTAATTTGCCAGACATTCCAGTTACAACACCTTTTAATGTAACATCTAAAGTAATATTTTTTGTTACGCCTTTCATCGTTAGGTCGCCGTTTAATTTATATTTGCCTTTACCAACTTTTTTCCAGCTTTTGGATTCAAATGTTATTGTTGGGTATTTTTCTACTTCAAAAAAATCTGCAGAGCGCAAGTGTTCATCTCTTTTTTCGTTGTCTGTGTTGATAGATTTTGCTTGAATTGTAGCTTTAACTTTTACATCTGTTAATTTATCATCTGATGTTGTAATTGTTGCTTCATAATCTGTAAAACTTCCTTTAACTTCCGAAAAAACCATGTGGTTTACAGAAAATCCTATACGTGAGTGAGCTTTATCAATTGACCAATTAGATTGTGCATTTAGTAAAAAAGTTATAGATATTAATGCTAATAATTTTTTCATATTATTTTCTCCTTTGTTTATAATAGACAAACAATTTTAAATTAAAATTAGTTTCAATTTGTTGTAACTTTTTTAATATAAATTTTGTCAATAATATTAAAGTTATTCAAAGAGGGAAAAAGATGAGTTTGAAATCTTTATCAATTGTTATTTGGGTTATTGTTCTGAATTTCATATTATCTGCGCAGCAAAAATTAACTTTGCAAGATGCTATTGAATATGGGGTAAAGAATAACCTTAAACTGTCGATGACGCAAAGTCAAAAGGATATTTATGAACAAAATATAAAACAAAGTTATGGTAATTTGATGCCAGATTTTAAGGCAAATGCAGGTTATTCTTATGCGACTACAAAAAATGTTTTTGGTAAAAATAGTGGATCTAATTATTCTGCGGGGTTGAGTTCAAATGTTATTTTGTTTGATGGATTAAGTAATTTGTATTCTATTGATAGAAATAAATTAGATTATGAGATTTTTCAAAATCAATTGGAAAGATTGAAACAACAAATTGCTTTTAATGTTAGTGAACTTTTTTATAATACTTTATCACAATATTATTTGATGAAGGTTGAGGAGGAATCTATAAAATGGAATGAAAAAAATTTAGAATATATAAAAGAGAAATACAATTTAGGTGCTGCTAATAGGGCTGATTTATATAATCAGGAATTGAAATTAGGGTTAGCAAAATCGAGATATATAAGTGCAAAAAATGCATATCAAGCTTTAAGAGATCAATTGGTGAATTTGATAGGATTAGATATTTTAGAAGATTATGAATTAGTTTCTCCACAAGTGGAATTAGATACTCTAACCGTAAATAAAGAAATTCAAAAATATGAAAACATTAATAATTTGATTAACGAAGCTTTTGCTAATAGAAAAGATTATAAAAATAATATTTTGATGCAAAAGTTGAATGATATGGATTATAAAATTGCAGTAGGGAATTATTATCCAATTTTATCAGCAGGCTGGAATTTTAATTTCAGTTCTGATAAATTTTCTAATTTTGGCAAATATTACAATAATACATTTTCTTTGAATTTGTCAATTCCAATTTTTAATAGGTTTTATACTGATACAAGGGTAGAACAATATAAAGTTAATTCTGTTATAAAAGAGATTGAAAAATTGGATGCAGAAAGAACTATTAAAGTGGATATTAAAAAGAATTTGTTGGATTTGAAAAATGCATCAGAAAATTATATTGTCAGTATGAAGAACGTACAATTTGCAACCGAAAATAAAAGAATTGTAGAGGAAAGATATAAATTAGGTGCAGAAACTTTGATGAACGTTCTTTTGGCAGAAACTGATTTTGTAAATGCACAAACACAAAAGATAACAGCAGTTTTTGAATTTTATAAAAACTTAGAAAAAATTAAATACTTAACAGGAAAATAAAAATTGGAGCATATATGGCACTTTCAAGTAAAAAGAAAAAAATTTTTATAGGTGTTGTGGTTGGATTAGTTGTAATTTTAGCACTTGTTTTAATTTTTGGTTCGAATAAAGAAAAAATTATTGAAGTACAAACTGAAAAGGTAGCTAGAAGAAATATTACGCAAGTAGTAGTAGGAACTGGAACAATTGATGCAATAAATAAGGTTGTAATCACTCCAGAGGTTACTGGCGAAATCGTTGATTTACCAGTTAAAGAAGGTCAAAAAGTTAAAAAAGGACAATTGTTAATAAAAATTAAATCTGATCAATATCAAGCAGCATTGGATAGGTTGATAGCGTCATTGCAAGCAAGTAAAAGTTCATTGAATTCAATGAAAGCTATGCTTGAAAAAGCAACTCAAGATTACAACAGGATAGTTGAATTACATAAAAAAGGGCTTGTAAGTGATGCGGATTTAGAAGTTGCAAAATCTACATATTTATCAAGAATGGGGGAATATGAATCTCAGAAAGCAATGGTTCATCAAGCAGAGGCGGCAATTAAGGAACAAAAAGAAATTATTGCAAAAACAGCTATTTATTCACCAATAGATGGAACTGTTACAGGATTGAAAGTTAAATTGGGAGAAAGAGTTTTAGGAAGTAATTTTACACAAGGAACGCAACTTATGACAATTGCAGATTTGAATGCTATGGAAGCAGTTATCGATATAAATGAAAATGATGTAGTTAATGTTAAAATAGGTGATAAAGCTATAATTGAAGTTGATGCGTTTAAGGGGAAGAAATTTTATGGTAGGGTTTATGAAATTGCAAATTCTCCAAAAACAAGTGGAATGGGAACACAAGAACAGGTTGTGAATTTTCCTGTTAAAATTAGAATTGATGGTGGGGAAAATGGATTGAAACCGGGAATGTCTTGTAATGCGGATATTGAAACAGATTACAGATATAATGTTTTAAGTATTCCATTACAAAGTGTAACAGCAAGATCTAATAAAAAAGAAGATGATGAAAATAGTAAAAATAATAATAAAAAAACAGATATTGAAGAAATTGTATTTGCATTTGATAACGGTCTTGCAAAAGTTAAAAAGGTACAAACAGGAATAAGTGATCAGAATTATATAGAGATTATAAGTGGATTGAAAGAAGATGAAGAAATCATTACTGGACCATATAAAGCAATATCAACAGAATTAGAAGATAATTTGAAAGTTGTAAAAATGTTAACTAATAAAAAGAAATAGCAGAGAAAAGCGATGAAATTATTAGAAGTAATAGATCTTCATAAAATATACAAAATGGGGTTGGAAGAAGTTAGAGCCTTGGATGGCGTATCGCTAGAAATTGAAAAGAATGAATATGTAGCGATAATGGGGCCGTCGGGATCTGGAAAAACAACTTTGATGAATATGATTGGATGTTTGGATACTCCAACTTCAGGAAGATACATTTTGAATAGCACTGATGTTAGTTTAATGAGTGATAATGAGCTTGCAAAGATTAGAAATAAAGAGATTGGTTTTGTATTTCAAACTTTTAATCTTCTACCACGTTCTCACGCACTGCATAATGTTGAATTGCCTTTAATTTATGCTGGAGTTTCCAAAGAAGAAAGAATTGAAAGGGCTAAAGAAGCTTTAATCGCCGTGGGATTGGGAGATAGAATGTATCACAAACCAAATGAGTTATCTGGTGGTCAAAGACAGAGAGTTGCCATTGCAAGAGCTTTGGTAAATAATCCCTCCATAATTTTAGCAGATGAGCCAACTGGTAATTTGGATTCTCGTTCTGGTGAGGAAATTATGTCTATTTTTTATCGTTTACAACAAGCTGGAAATACAATAATTTTGGTTACTCACGAGGAAGATATAGCTCGTCACGCTGAAAGGGTGATAAAAATTAGAGATGGTAAAATAGAAAAAATCGAAAAAGACTATCAAAGAATAATACCAAAAATATAAGTTATTTTATGAGCAATTTAAAATTTGAAATAAAAGAAAGTATTATAATTGCATTACAAGCAATTATATCTAATAAAATCAGATCATTTTTAGCAACTTTAGGTATTATAATAGGTGTTGCGTCAGTTATCACGATGACTACAGCTATTCGTGGAATTGACAAATCTTTTAAAGAAGGTATTAGTTCTTTAGGCGCAGATAATATGTACATTGATAAGTTTGCCTGGTTTACGAATGAAGATTTTTTTAAGATAAGAAATAGACCAGATATTACGTTAGAGCAAGTATATCAGTATAAAGAATTAGCAAAAAAACCTGTAGCTGTGTCGCCGGAATCTCGTGTTTTTACAACTGTAGAGTATGGAAGTAACAATGTACAAGTTTTTCTTACCGGTGGTGACCAAGATTATTTAAAAACAACAAATTTTACTTTTGCAAGTGGAAGGTTTTACAATGATGTAGAAGCTATTGCCGGCCGACAAGTTGTAGTTTTAGGTTCTGAAATTGCAGAAAATTTGTTTAATAAAATAAATCCTATTGGTAAGGAAGTTAAGATTAACGGTATAAAATTTAAAGTAGTTGGAGTTTTAGCAAAGCAAGGGAGTTTTATATTAGGGCCTTTTAATCCGGATAAAGTTGTTTATACGCCGATTAAGAATATTTTTAAGTATTTTAGTAATAGAAGATACAGAACAATAACAATTGTTGTTAGAGCAAAAAATTCTGATGCTATTCAAGAAACACAAGATGAAGCCATAGCTGTGATGAGAAGAATAAGAGGATTAAAATATAACGAAGATGATAATTTTACTGTTAATTTGCAAGAAGGTTTACAAGAACAATATAATAAAACTGTTGGGATTATTCAAATAGCAGGAGTAATTGTTACAGGTTTATCACTTTTTGTTGGAGCTATTGGAATAATGAATATAATGTTTGTTAGTGTAAAAGAAAGAACAAAGGAAATCGGTATACGCAAAGCTTTAGGTGCGAATAGAAAAATGATAATGCGACAATTTCTTATAGAATCTGCATTTATTTGCATCTTTGGAGGGTTAGTTGGTTTAGTTATTGCAATAATTTTAAGTTTAGTAATTAATCAATTTTTGCCAACTTCCATAGATATTAGTTCATTCTTTGTTGCTATAATAATTTCGTTAATTACGGGTGTGGTTTCTGGATTAGCCCCGGCTTATCAAGCTGCTAAATTAGATCCTGTTGAATCATTACGATATGAATAAGAGGTAATATTATGTTTTGGGAAATAATCAAAATGGCTTATATAGCTATTGTAACAAATAAATTAAGATCATTTCTTACGATTTTGGGTATAATTGTTGGAATATTTTTGATAATATCAACAAGTACTGTTGTTGCTATGTTGCAAAATGGAATTGAGGAAGGAGTATCACAATTAGGGAAAAATACATTCCAAATACAAAAATATCCTGCAGTGCAAACAGGAGGACCGGGTTCAAGGGCAAAGTATAGGAATCGTGAAAATATTACAATCAAACAGTACGAAAGATTAAAAGAATTATTAACAGAAGCTAAATTTGTTGGTGCTGAATTATGGACATTTGGTAAGGTGGTTAAATTTAGGGATAAGGAAACAAATCCTAATATTCAATTAGCTGGTGTTACGCCAGAGGCTTTTCCTAATAATAAATGGGATGTATCACAAGGGAGAGTTTTTACAGAAAATGATATAAAAAGTCGTTATTATTATTGTATTATCGGACAAGATGTTGTAAGCAAATTATTCGGAAGTATAAATCCTATTGGGCAATTTATAAAAGTCGATAAAGGTAAATTTCAAGTTATTGGTGTTTTTGAAAAACAGGGACAAGTATTTGGGCAATCAAAAGATAATTTTATGGTCATACCAATTTCCACATACCAAACACTTTTTGCTAATGATGAGCAAAGTGTTAATATAACAGTTATGACAGAAAAGGATAATTACCAAAAGGTTATTGATCAGGCTATAGGATATATGAGACTTATACGAAAAGTGCAACCAGGCGAAGAAAATGATTTTGATATTTTTAGTAACGAGTCTGTTTTAGAACAAGTAAATAATATTACAAAATATGTTAAAATTGGGGCAATTGCAATTTCTTTTATTTCCTTATTAGCAGCTGGTGTTGGTATTATGAACATTATGTTGGTAGCTGTTACCGAAAGAACAAAGGAAATAGGAATAAGAAAATCTATTGGTGCAACAAAAAATAATATTTTACTTCAATTTATTTCTGAGGCTATAATTTTATCGCTTGTTGGTGGAATTATTGGGATACTTTCAGGTTTTTTTCTTGGTACTTATATTGGATCATTTCTTGGTGTTAGACCAATTGTACCATATGATAGTATTGCTTTAGGAATTACAGTTTGTATCTTAGTTGGTTTAATTTTTGGTACATATCCAGCATATAAGGCAGCAAACTTGGATCCTATAGAAGCTTTAAGGTATGAATAGTAGCTTGTAAATTATTCAGATTTTATTTAAATTAGTACTTTTAAGATGGGGAAATATGGAACTCTCCCTTAAGCAGAAAGCAGAAAATTCATACCAAAATCTTTATGATTTAATTTCTACTCAATTTTATAATAATGTTGATAAAGTTCTAAAGTATCGTGCTTTTTTAGAAGATTTATTAACTTTTATCATTTCAACATATCCCAATTTTGATAAAACAGATTTAAATTCAAAAATTAGTTTTCTTAAGAAAAACAATATTTTAAATAAAGAACATGCTTTTTATGCTCATAATGTTCGGAAAACAGGCAATAAGGCTGCACATAGGCTTAATTTTGTAATAAGTAACATTGAAGAAAAAGCATGTTTATATTGTCTTTTAAATGTTTTCGAGTATCTTACCAAAGAACCAATCCCACAAAATATTTTTGACTATTATAGCCCATATATAGAAGATATTAAATACTATTTGAATAATCTAGAGCTCGAGCTTAAAAAAAGCAGTAAAGATACTTATAGTTTTTATGGAATTATTGAAGAAATTAATATTCCTAAAAATATTGATGAAGTAAATCATTTTACTATAAAAGTTGATACGGATGATTTTGATTATGTGGATGTAAAAATTTGGGATAATGTGAATTATAAAGGTATGGGGAGTAATTTAACGCTACTATCAAAAATATTAAGAGTAGGGGATAAATTATATTTTGATAATTTATTGAAATATAATGATATACCAAATACATTTTTTACAACTTTTGATACTTTAGTTGTGTTAAATCCCGATTATTTATTAGAAGTTACGGAGTTATCAAATTGTAGGATTGATAATGATTTTGCATACAAAAATAGATTAGATAAGTATGAACTTTATTTTGTCGATAATTTTTTTTATACAATTCCTAATTACAATCTTTTTATAGGAAATGTTGTAAATCAAATATTAGATGACTATATAATAGCGATTAAGACCAGTAATGTTTATAATTTTGATAAAACATTTGATAAAGTATGTAAAAATAAAGCATTGGATTTAATTTATTTGCTAGGAACAGAAGGCAGGTTTAATACAACAGAAAAAGTAAAATATTATACAGTAGCTAAGGAACATGAAGCAAATATAATAGGAGTTGTAAATAAATATAAAGATTTTGATATATCCATAGAGCCAACTTTTATTTCCGACAAATACGGTTTACATGGTAGATTAGATCTATTGATTAAATATAATGATTTTCAAATGGATATTGTGGAATTGAAATCAGGGAAGAGAAAAAGAGCTATTGAGCCATCTCATGCGGCTCAAACTATTTGCTATGATTTGTTAATTAAGTCTGCATTTGAAAAACGTTTTGGTGATAATTATATTTTATATTCGAACGATACTGTAGAAAATGGGAATTTAACGAATGGAATTACAGCTGAAAAAGAGGTTATGGCATTGGATAATTTCTCTGAGGGGAAAATTGACAATACCAATTTTGAATTAAAAAAATTAAGAAATGTTAATATTCAGAAGTTACTTTTAACTCGAAATTTTATTGTACGATATGAGTTGGAATTGTCGCAAGGGAATTTTGATATTTTCAAAGAATTGGAAAAAATTAATAAAGATAATAAAATCCCATGGTATTTAAAAAATAAGGTAGATGAAGTACTTAATTTGATAAATTCTTTAAACGGAGTTTCAAAAGATTATTTTTGGGGATTTTTAAGATTTATTTATAAGGAGCTTGTGATTGCAAAAATTGGGTGTAATGAATATTCACATTATCATAAAGGTTTTTCTAGTTTATGGAACGATTCTTTGCAAGAGAAAGAAGATAAACATTTAGCATTAACGAGATTAAAAATTAAAAATATTGATGAAGATTTCAATGTTGTATTTAGCTGGGAACATTTAAAAGATGTTGATTTTGACGTTGAATTAACACCGTTTCGTGAAGGGGATTATGTAATAATATATCCGATGTATGAAAATTATAAGATTGATCCATTGTCAAATCAATTATTAAAAGCAGAAGTAAAGGAAATTTCAGATATAAATATAACGGTTAAATTATTTACAAAACTTACTAGTCAACAATTTTTAAGGGATTTTAGTTATTGGTGTATTGAAAGTTACAATTCTGATATGAATATAAAAGTTATGTTAAAATCTTTATATGCATTTATGAGAGGTGATGATCGAGTTAGGGAGCTAGTATTATGTAAAAGAAGACCAGAATTTGATAATACAATAAAAATTAAAAATGATCGATTAGATGAATATCAAATTTTAAATGTTGAAAAAGCAGTAAATGCAAAAGATTATTATTTAATTCAAGGGCCACCGGGTTCAGGTAAAACTTCTGGAGTTTTGGTAGAGATAGTAAAAAATTTATTAGAGCATGATGAAAAAGATATTTACATTATAGCTTATACAAATAGGGCAGTAGATGAAATTATTGGAAATTTAATCAAGAATAATATTGAATGTCTTAAAATTGGTGATTTTGATGGTGATAATGGGTGGAAGTACTTGGTTAATAATCATTCATTAGAAGATGTATACTATAAATTTAAGAAAACAAGAGTTATAGTTTCTACAGTTTTAAAATTACAATTTTATCCACATTTATTGAAAGTAAAACAATTTGGGACATTGATAGTTGATGAAGCAACACAAATTTTGGAACCTATGATTGTTGGGCTATTAAGTTATTTCGACAAATGGATTTTAATAGGTGATGAAAATCAATTGCCTGCTGTAACAGAACAATCAACAAGTGCTAAATGTAATTTAAAGTCACTAAATGATATAGGTTTATATAGTTTTGCTGAATCTTTGTTTTTAAGACTTAAAGTTAATGCTATTAATAAAGGTTGGGATGATTGTTATGGTATGTTGCAATATCATTATAGAATGCATGAGAAGTTAGCGGAATTTGTAAATAACGAATTTTATAATAATAAGTTAATACCAAAAACAAATCGACAAAAAAACAAAATTGTTGCTTACAATTGTGGTGATGTGTTATTAGACAAAATATTTTCAAATAATAGGGTTGCATTTATTTCAACACCTATTCAGAATAGTAATAAGATTAATGATTATGAGGCAAAATTAGTTGCTAGAATAGTTGAATATGTACATAAAATTTATGGAGATAATTTTGATTATGCTAAGAGTTTAGGTGTTATCACTCCTTTTAAAGCACAAATTTTGAATATTAAAAAATATTTAAAACCTGAGTATAAAAATATTACAATTGATACAGTTGAAAGATATCAAGGGAGTGAAAGGGATATAATTATTATTTCATTTGCTTTGAATAATCCTTTTATGATATTTTCAGTTAAATCTGAGTCGAATGAAATTGTTGATAGAAAGTTGAATGTAGCATTGACAAGAGCAAAGGATCATTTGGTTTTAATTGGGAATGATGATATTTTGAAGTCTGATCCAATTTATCATAAATTGCTAAAATATATCGAAAAAGAAAATGGTATTTATCGGATTGGAAATAGTGTTGATTGGTAAATTTATTTTGGGAAAATGATATTTTGTTGTATTTAATATCGTTTATAGTGTTTATTATTTTACTGTTAGAAGGGTTTACATTTTTTTTGTTGATGTTCTTCTCTTTAATTTTTTAGATTGAAATTTTATGAGTTAATTTAAATAAATTTGTGTAGTTGGAAATTAAGAGAATTTTTTTTGCAAGAATTGCAAAAAACCGCGAGCGTAGCGAGCGGGCATGCTTATACCGTCCGAGCTAAATATTGAAAATTTTAAAATAATAATAGCTTTTTAATCAATTCTAGAAAAAATAATTTTAAAAATTAAAAATTTAACTTGCATTTTTTAGTAAAAATTTTAAATCTACAGTAAGATACTCCACAAGAGTATTCAACTTGAGAACAAGCCACAAGCCTGTCATTAACTTTTGCATTAAAATAAGTAAATATAATTTTATTATAGGAGGAGAAATGTTCAAAGCCAGCTTAATGCAAGCTAATGGCAGAATTTTAAAGCATGGATTATATGATCCATCTTTTGAAAGAGATAACTGTGGGGTTGGGTTAGTTGCCAAAATTGATGGAGAAGCTAATCATACAGTTGTTAAACAAGCATTACAATTGTTGGTAAATCTGGAGCATCGAGGAGCCTTAGGTGGAGATAAATCTACTGGTGATGGTGCTGGTATAATGATAGATTTGCCACATAAGTTTTTTAATAAGCATATAGAATTGCCCGAACTTGGGGATTATGCTGTTGGAATGATATTTTTTCCAAAAGAAGAAAGTCTTTACAATATATGTAAAAATGTGATTAAAGAGGTGGTTGAAAAGGAAGGAGCAGAAATTTTACATATAAGAAAAGTGCCGACAAATTCAAGTTTTATTGGTGAATTAGCAAGAACAACAGAGCCATATATTGAACAAGTATTTATTGGAAGGAAAAATATTTCAAAAGATAATTTTGAAAGAAAATTATATGTAATACGCAAACAAATTGAAAATACAATTAAATCTAATAATGAATACGATTTATCTCAATTTTATATTTGCAGTTTTTCATCTATAAGAATTGTTTATAAGGGATTATTTACAGCGCATCAAATAGAAAATTATTATCCGGATTTAAATGATGAAGATTTTGTTTCGAAATACTGTATAGTACACCAAAGGTATTCAACAAATACACAGCCGACATGGAATTTAGCTCAACCATTTAGATTTGTAGCACATAATGGCGAAATTAATACATTGTCAGGAAATATATTAAGGATGAAAATAAGAGAGGCATCACTTGAGTCTGAATTATTTGGAGATGATATAGCAAAGATTAAACCAGTAATTGATGAAAGAGGAAGTGATAGTGCGATATTTGATAATGTATTGGAATTGTTAGTAATGGGGGGGCGATCTTTGCCGCATGCAATGATGATGATGATACCAGAGGCGTATGGTCCAAAAATAGAAATGAGTGAGGACAAAAAAGCATTTTATGATTTTCATTCTGCAATAATGGAGCCGTGGGATGGTCCAGCAGCAATGGTTTTTACAGATGGGAGATATTTGGGCGCAACATTGGATAGAAATGGATTAAGACCTGCAAGATATACAGTTACAAAGGATGGTTATTTATATTTGGCATCTGAAACAGGAGCAGTTGAAGTTGCTCCATCAAACGTATTAAATAAAGGGCGTTTGTCCCCTGGCAGAATGTTATTATTAGACTTTGAGCAAAAAAGAATAGTACCTGATAAGGAAATAAAATCAAAAATTTCGAGACAAAAACCTTATAGGAGATGGATTAAGGAGAATATTATAAAATTAAGAGGTTTATTCACTGCTCCAGATTTACCAGAAATAGGAGATGAAGAGAAATTTTTACAAAGATTGCATGTTTTCGGTTATACACAAGAAGAGTTAAAAACAATATTGAAACCAATGGCTGCAAATGGACAAGAAGCAGTTGGGTCGATGGGGAATGATACACCTTTAGCAGTTTTATCAGATAAACCAAATTTATTATTCTATTATTTCAAGCAGAGATTTGCCCAGGTTACAAATCCAGCTATAGATCCTATAAGAGAAGAAATGGTAATGTCGTTGGAATCTTTTATAGGTGGTGAAGGAAATTTATTGCAGGAAAGTCCGACAAATTTCCGAGGATTTAAATTAAATTTACCTATTATAACACCTGGTGATCTTAAAATTATTGAGCAAGCAAAATATTATGATATGAATGTTAAATATATTGATATGTTGTTTGATAAAAGAGATGGAGTAAATGCTTTAGAAATAGCTTTGAATAGAATTTTAGAAGATGCAAAAAAAACAGTTGTTAAAAATACGATTTTTATTTTAACAGATAGAAATGTTGATGAGAACCACGTCCCAATTCCTTCACTATTAGCAGTTTCAGCTTTATATCATTTTTTAATTGATAATGGTTTAAGAAGTAAATCGAGTGTTATAGTTGAAACAGGAGAAGCAAGGGAAGTAATGAATTTTGCGATGTTAATAAGCTATGGTGCAGATGCAATTTGTCCATACGTTGCATTTGAAACTATAAAATATATGACTGACAAAAAATTATTAGAAAAAGAAATTAAGCCTGAAGAAGCTCTTGATAATTATATAATAGCAGTTAAAAAAGGCTTATTAAAGACGACGAGCCGATTAGGAATTTCTACACTTCATAGTTATTTTGGCTCACAAATATTTGAAGCAATTGGAATAAGTAAGGAATTGATAAATAAATATTTTACTGGAACAATTTGTAGATTTGGAGGTATTGATCTTAGCGATATTCAAAAAGATGCAATTAGAAGACATGAAAGAGCATTTAATGTTGATGATTATTTTATGCAAAATATACTTGAACCAGGTGGAGAATATTCGGTTAGATTAGGTGGTGAAAAACATTTTTGGAATGGAGAAACAATTGCAAAATTACAGTTAGCAACAAGATTAAACGATTATAAGGTTTTCAAAGAATATACAAAAATAGTAAACGATGGTGATAATGTTCCATTAACTATTAGAAGATTATTGAAATTTAAGGAAACCAGAAGTATAAGTATTGATGAAGTAGAGCCGGTGGAAAGTATAGTTAAGAGGTTTGTTGTATCAGCGATGTCATTTGGGTCAATTAGTAAAGAGACACATGAGGCTATTGCTATAGCAGTTAATAGAATAGGAGCAAGGAGTAATTCTGGAGAGGGAGGAGAAGGAGTTGAAAGGTCAATACCATTACCGAATGGTGATAGTAAAAGATCGAAAGTAAAGCAAGTAGCATCTGGTAGATTTGGTGTTACATTGGATTATTTATTGAGTGCAGATGAATTACAAATTAAAATAGCGCAAGGAGCAAAGCCTGGAGAAGGTGGTCAGTTGCCGGGTCATAAAGTTACTGAAGAAATTGCGAGAGTTAGGCATACTACGCCAGGTGTAACTTTAATATCTCCACCACCACATCACGATATTTATTCTATAGAAGATATTGCTCAGCTTATTTATGACTTAAAATGTGTAAATCCAGATGCAAAAGTTTCAGTAAAATTAGTTTCTGAAACTGGTGTTGGAACGATAGCTTCAGGTGTTGCAAAAGCAAAAGCTGATATAATTTTAATTTCTGGTTATGAGGGTGGAACAGGTGCTTCACCATTGACATCTATTAAACATACTGGAATTCCTTGGGAAATAGGATTAGCAGAAACTCATCAGACTTTGATACAAAATAAATTACGTGATAAAGTAAAGTTACAAGTGGATGGACAGTTGAAAACAGGTAGAGATTTAGCAATTGCTATTTTACTCGGTGCAGAGGAATTTGGTTTTGCTACTTCTGTTCTTATTACTCTTGGTTGTATGATGTTGAGAAAATGTCATAACAATACTTGTTCTGTAGGTGTGGCTACGCAGGATCCAGTATTACGCGAAAGATTTAAAGGTAAACCTGAATACATTATCAATTATTTCTATTTCCTTGCACAAGATTTACGAGAAATTATGGCTACGCTTGGATTTAGAACAATAGATGAAATGGTTGGTAGATCTGATTTATTAGAATTTGTTCCACCAGAAAATGTAGAAAAAGCTAAAAAATTTGATTTGAACCCATTATTTAACTCAATGGTGGATACAACAGTTCGTTGTTCTTGCAGCTATAATGCAATTGATAATCATTTACTTGATACAGAAATTATTGAGTATTTAAATAAAAATAATATCGATTTAAATAAACAATCTGTTGAGCTTGAATATCAAGTAAGAAATGTTAACCGTACAATTGGTGCTAGGTTAAGTGGATATATTGCAAAGAAATATGGTAGTTACACATTAAAAGAGGATGCACTTAAACTAAAATTAAAAGGTTCTGCGGGTCAAAGTTTTGGCGCATTTTTGGCGCAAGGTGTAACTTTACATTTAGAAGGTGAGGCAAATGATTATGTAGGTAAAGGATTATGTGGTGGAAAAATCGTTATAGAAACACCCAAAAATGCTTCTTTTGATGGATATGAAAATATAATTTGTGGTAATGTTGCTTTGTATGGAGCTACAAGAGGGGAAGTTTATATTAATGGCAGAGTAGGTGAAAGATTTGCTGTAAGAAATAGTGGCGCTACAGTTGTAGTTGAAGGAGTTGGTGATCATGGATGTGAATATATGACAGGCGGAACTGTTGTTTGTATAGGTCCAACAGGTAAAAATTTTGCCGCTGGGATGAGTGGAGGTATTGCTTATGTATTTGATGAAACTCAATTATTTGATAGAAATTGTAATCTTGATATGGTTGAACTTGAAACAGTTTGGAATAAATATGATGAAGAACTTTTGAAAAAATTCTTATTAAAACATATAGAGTATACAGATAGTAAAAAAGCAAAACAAATTTTAGCTAAATGGGAATACAATTTACCGTTATTTGTTAAGGTTGTACCTATTGAATATCGACAAGTTTTGGAGAGAATCCAACAAAATGAGAAAACCGATATTGAAACTGTAGCCGCTACAGAGGAGGTGTTCAATGGCTAAAGCAAATGGATATTTATTATATAATAGAAAAAATCCTTTGAAATTACCTGTTGAAGATAGGATAAAGAACTTTAAAGAGTTTGAAAATCTTTTACCTGAACATATGATACGCGAGCAAGCTGCTCGATGTATGGATTGTGGAATTCCTTTCTGTCATAATTTTGGCTGTCCTGTATATAATTATATTCCTGATTGGAATCATATGGTTTATCTAGGAAAATGGAAAGAAGCATCTGATTTGTTGCATAGTACAAATAATTTTCCAGAATTTACCGGTAAAGTATGCCCAGCTCCTTGTGAAAAATCTTGTACATTGGCAAATAATTGGGAAGCTGTAACAATCAAACATATTGAATTGCAAATTGTTGAAAAGGCTTGGGAAAATGGTTGGATAAAGCCAATAATCAACAAAAATAAAACAAACAAAAAAGTTGCTATTATTGGTTCAGGGCCTGCAGGTCTTGCTGCTGCTCAACAATTAGCACGTATGGGGCATAATGTTGTTGTATTTGAAAGAAGTGAAAAAGCAGGTGGATTATTAAGGTACGGTATACCAGATTTTAAATTAGATAAAAATTACATTGATAGACGACTTGAACAAATGGTTGCGGAAGGAGTTTCTTTTGAAACACAAGTTAATGTTGGTGTTGATATTTCAACAAATTATTTAATGCGTTCTTTTGATGCGATACTTTTTGCAACTGGAACAGCTGTAGCCAGAGACTTAAAAATTCCCGGCCGTTATGCAAAAGGAGTTTATTTTGCTCTTGATTTTCTTGGACAGCAAAATAGAATAAATCATGGAGCTATCATTCCTGTTGATGAATTAATTTCTGCAAAAGATAAAGATGTAATTGTTATAGGTGGTGGCGATACGGGAGCCGATTGTGTCGGTACCTCCATTCGTCAAGGTGCTAAAAGTGTTACTCAAGTTGAAATATTGCCACAACCACCACTTGAAAGAAGACCAGATAATCCTTGGCCGTTCTGGCCACAAACTCTTTCAAATTCTACTTCTCACGAAGAGGGGTGTAAAAGATTATGGTCACTTTCTGCTAAAGAATTTATCGTTGAAAATAATGCTGTAAAAGGCGTTAAATTTGTTGAATTAGAATGGACTGATGACAGAAAATCCTTTAAAGAAGTTCCAAATTCCGAAAAAATTTACAATGCTGATCTTGTACTTTTGGCTATGGGATTTTTGCACTGTCAACACGATACATATGTTAAAGAATTAAATTTAGAACTGGATCAGAGAGGAAATATCAAAGTTAATGATTACAGAACAAGTGTTAACAAGGTATTTGCAACCGGAGATGCTATTACTGGTGCTTCTCTCGTTGTAAGGGCTATATATCACGGTAGACAAGCAGCAGATAAAATTAATTTATTCTTAAAATAAAATTGTTGATATTGTATATATTTTATTGTAATTTACCTTAAAAAAAAGGTAAATTAATTGAAAAAGATTTTTCTTTTTATTTTCGTTTTCGCAAATTTTATATTTTCTCAAATAGAAGTCATACAAAAATACATTGTTGATGTTGAGAAAATAAAAGAACAAGGTAAGCTATTAGTTCAAAAAAAAATTATTCCTGAAGCAATTTATACAATTGATAGAGAAATAAAATTACTTGGAGCTGATGAAAATAGGTTATATTACTATACAACATTTAATAGAGGCGGAGCTTTAACTCATAAAGTTTTCAGATTGTATACAAATGGAGGACGAGGAGTTAGCATAACTGGTAATGGTTATAACAAAGTTGCAATTTGGGATGGTGGTCTAGTAAGAACAACACATCAAGAATTCGGCGGGCGTGTTTCCCAACTTGATGGTGCTACTACATTAAGTAGCCATGCAACCCACGTATCAGGTACAATATGTGCTTCAGGGATAAATTCATATGCAAAAGGAATGGCTTACCAAACAAATTTGAAAACTTTTGATTGGGATAATGATATATCTGAAATGACAACTCAGGCTCAAAATGGCCTTGAGTTGTCTAATCATTCTTACGGTTTTCTTGCCGGTTGGTATTATGGTGATATGGGGCAGGGAACTGCTTGGTACTGGTTCGGTACTCCTTCAATTAGTCAAACTGAAGATTACCAATTTGGTTATTACTCATCTTATGCTCAATCAGTTGATGCTTTAGCTTTTTCATATCCAAATTATTTAATTATCAAAGCTGCTGGTAACGATCGCGGCGAAGGGCCAGCTTCAGGTTCTTTTCATTATTATTGGAACGGTTCAGCTTGGGTTAGTTCTTATACAACCAGAAATTTAGATGGAAATTTATACGGTTACGATTGTATCTCCGATTACGGTGTTGCTAAAAATGTTTTAACTGTTGGGGCTGTACAACAAACAGATTTTTATACTTCTCCTTCTGATGTTACTATGACTTCATTTAGCGGTTGGGGACCTGTTGATGATGGTCGTATAAAGCCAGACATTGTCGCTAAAGGCTATAACGTTTATTCAACTAATTCAACTGGTGATGCCGCTTATACTACTATGTCCGGAACTTCAATGGCAACTCCAACTGTAACGGGGGCTCTTGTTCTTTTAAAACAACTTTACCAAAATCTTAAGTCAACTACAATCAAATCCGCTACTCTTAAAGCTCTTGTTATCCATACTGCAGATGAATGCGGTGACAACCCAGGACCTGATTATAAATTCGGTTGGGGGCTCTTAAATGTCGACAAAGCTGCTTTAGTCATAAAAAAATCTACCATTGATAATAATACCATTATCGAATCTAATTTACTTCAAAATCAAACATATACACTTAACGTTGTTGCTGCAGGTAACGAACCTTTAAAAGTTACTCTATGCTGGACAGATCCCGCTAAAAATCCTTTAACATCCAACAAATTAAACAATCGTTCAGCTCGTTTAGTAAACAATCTCGACCTTGAAATAGATTATAATTCAAATATTTATTATCCTTGGAAATTAGATCCTGATAATCCTTCTAATCCTGCTACTAATAACTCAAAAAATAATGTTGATAACGTTGAAGTTGTTGAAATACCAAACCCAATTGCTGGCGCAACATACACGATAAAAGTTACACATACGGGCACTTTACAAAATTCAAATCAAAATTTTTCTTTAATTGTAACTGGTAATTTAGTTGCTAATAAAATATTTGTTGATGGTAAATCTTTCGATTGGACAGGTACTGCTCTCTCTTCTTATCATTCTACAACTTATTCAGCAGGCCAATTTATTTATACCGGCAAATCAAACGATGAAAGAACCGATTACAATTCTACTCAACCAAGTTCAAATGCCGATATTACAGAAGTAAGATTTGCTACTGATAATACGTATCTCTACGGTTTTGTAAAATTGAGAGATATCACAAACATTAATTACCCTCATCTATGTTTTGTTTTTACAAACTCATCAAGTAACAATAATTTTATTGGTGATGATTCATATAGAAGCAACACTAATTCTTCATCCGCCACAGCATTGGTAAACTCAGTACAATACGGCAAAGTTGTTGATATTCACTGCTCAGAAAATTATAAACCTACTATAGAAATATACAACGGCACTAACTGGACCGCTCCCTCACCCGATTTTGAAGTCAACTTCAGCTCTGTTGACGATATAATTGAATTCAAAATAAATCTAAGTGATCTAGGACTTACATCAACACAAACAACAAAAATATCATTTATGACAACTCACAACAGTGTAGGTTGGAATAACAACATAGATGCTACTGCCTGGGCAACAGATAACCAAACTAACGGTGTTGATGTTATGACACCAAATTCTGCTGATAACAACGCTTGGGCGCGAGATCTAAGCGATGGTGAAGTAGATTATTATGCTACTATTAATTTAACTCAAGTACCCCTCACAGCCGAAATTAGTTCATTTTCGTATAAAATTATTGATGATAAAGTAAAACTTTTATGGAATACCGCTTCAGAATTAAACAACAAAGGCTTTTATGTAGAAAAAAATGTTGCCAATAGCTGGATTACTTTAGGTTTTGTTGATGGTAAAGGTAATTCAAACGTCACAAACAGCTACGAATTTACCGATAATTCTCAAAATTTTGGAAAAGTTACTTACAGATTAAAACAAGTAGATTTTGATGGTCAATTTACATATTCCAACACAATAGAAGTAAATGCTGGTTTACCAAAAGAATTAATATTATTACAAAATTATCCAAATCCATTTAATCCTACAACAACAATAAGCTATGCAATACCTGTAGCAGGAAATATCAACGTAAAAATATACAACAGTTTAGGTCAAGAAGTGGCAACACTATATAACGGTTACCAAGAAGCCGGTATTAAACAATTAAACTTCAATGCAAATAAATTGAATAGCGGTATTTACTATTGCGTTGTTAATTTTGGCAAATCAAATAAAGTTATCAAAATGCTTTTAATAAAATAAAAACAAAAGACGGCTGCCTAAGGGCAGCCTTTTTTTGATGCTATATAGCTCAGACGGTGTAGGCATAGCCCACGTGCGGCGTTGCCGCACGTGGGCAGCGGGCCTCGCGGCCCGCAAAAATTTTGCCACCAATTTCAATAGGTGGCAAAAAAAACGTATGTTGGCATTGCTATGGTACCTTTTGGCATTGATATGCCACGCGGTGACAGGGAATTTTCCACGTGTTGGCAAAAAAAATGTATGGTGGCATTGATATGCCACCTTTTTGGCATTGAATGCCACGATGGTGGCACGGAATTATCACGTGGTGGCAAAAAAAAATGTATGGTGGCATTGATATGCCACCTTTTTGGCATTGAATGCCACGCGGTGGCAGGGAATATTCCACGCGGTGGCAAAAATAAATGTAGAGTGGCATCGAATGCCACTCGGTAGCTAAATATCTTCCTTAGGAATAAAAAATAGTGATATAATACCAGGAATTCCGCATATAACCGTAAAAATGAAAAAATATTGATAGCCATAACCCGGAAAATGGGATGAAAAATATTGTTGTATTGCACCACTAACTAAACCAGGGAGCATCATACCTAAAGCAGAAACACCGGTAGATATGGCATAATGTGATGTCTTGAATTCTCCTCGTGAAACGTACATTAAATATATTGTAAGAGCTGTAAAACCAAAACCGTAACTAAATTGTTCTATTGCTACAAACGGAATTGCGCCCCATATAGTTTTTGGTTGTAAAAAGGAAAGAATAGTGTATATTATCGTTGGAATGTTAATTATAACTGCCATTGGCCAAAGTAATTTTTTAAGACCAACTTTTGCAGCTACTAAACCACCCAGGATACCACCAAAAATTATTGCAGTTACTCCAAACCCGTAAATTATTCCTACATCTTCAGTTGTAAATCCTAAACCACCTATGTTTCTTGGATCTTTGAAAAATGGTGCTGCAAGTTTAATTAAGAAAGCTTCGCCCAGTCTAAATGTTAGTATGAAAACTAATATTGAAGCAATTTTAGGTTGCTTGAAATAAGTAGAAAATGCCTGACCAAATGAAATGTTTTGATTTTCTTTATTTCCTTTACTATTTCTATCAACATCTGTATCCGGATATGGTAAAATATAAAAATGGTAAAGTGAAATTAAAAGAAAAATTAAAGCTGAAAGGGAAATTGTTGCAGTCCATCCTATATTAACAGATGAGTAGCTGATAGAAAGAGCACCAGCTAACCAAACTAATAAGCTATTTGAAAAAAAGTTAGAACCACGATAAAAAGTTGATCGTATTCCCGCAAAAAAACTTTGTTCTTCTGGTTTTAACGCTAATAGATAAAAACCATCAGCTGCTATATCGTGTGTTGCGGATGTAAAGGCTAATATTACTAAAATAGCAAGTGACAAAACAAAAAAGTTTGGTAAATTGATAATAAAAGCAAACACACCTAAAATAATTGCCATTAAAAATTGAGTGTAAAGAATCCATTTTCTTTTTGTGTAGTATGCATCAACTAAAGGTCCCCAAAACATTTTTATAACCCAAGGCAAATACAACCAACTCGTCCAAAATGTGATTGATGCGTTGTCAATTTTGAAATCTTTAAAAAGAATTACAGAAATTTGATTCACTATAAAATACGGAATTCCTTGTGCAAAATACAATGTTGGAACAAATAGCCAAGGATTGATATAAGTTTTTTTTACTTTCAAAAGGCCCCCCGAAAATTTATCAATTAAAGTGATTTAGCCATTAATATTGCACCAATAGCAGGATTATAAATTGGTTCAGCAATTGTAACTTGTGGTAAATTTTTTATAACCATTTCTTTAAAAGCGTTAGAATAAAAGTTTTCGTTAGTGATAAGGCTTCCTATTAAAGAGAGTGTCAATTCTTTGAGTCTCAATTTCTTAAGGGCACTCACAACGTGCCAGAAAAGCTCTGTTGCTTCTTCTCTTAATATTTGTTGGCAAACTTGGTCCCCATTGTTTGCGCATTCAATAACATCGGTAGCTATGGAGGCAATATCAAAATTCTCGGCATAAACTTTATTTATTAGAATATCAGAATTAGAAATGCCATATTTTGCTTCAACTACTTTAGTTAATTTCGTTTCAATACTGCGGCCATCATATTCTTTGGCTATGGCAATTAAACCCTTTTTACCAATAGCAAAACCACTTCCTTCATCTCCTATCCAACGACCAAAACCACCAATCCTGTGTATGTTTCCTGCAGCATCTTTACCAAACATAATTGAACCAGTTCCTGCAATGAGAATACTTCCAGGACCTCCAGCAAAAGCTCCTTCTAATGCAATTCTCGCATCGCTTTCAACTGAAAATTTGTTCAAATTAATCCCATTTTCACTAAAAACCTTTAGTATTGCTTCTCTTAAATCATCGGCATTATTTTTTCTTCCAGCACCTGTTGTTCCTAAAACTATACCATCTAAATCTTCGTAACCTATATTTACCTCTTTCAATGATGAATTAATAAGTTCGAATATTGTTTTAGCAACAGTTTCTTTTCCTATCATTAAAAAGTTAGTAGGACCGCTCTTTTTTTCAGTGATAACATTTAAATTTTCATCTGTTAATACAAGATGACTTTTTGTTCCACCACCATCAATACCAATGTAATATTTCATATTATATCCCCATTATAGTTATCAAATTTTTAAGTTAATAAAAAAAAAATGAAAAAAAAAGGGAACTATATAAATTTGAAAAATTTAAAATTATCTTTAACTTATTTTAATTTACGGGATACCATGTTTGTGTTCTATAGATAAATCCCCAATAACCTCTCACTTTTAAAACACCATTTTCGAGCCAAATTTTACATTTGTAAATTTTACCTTTTTTAGGATCTAAAATTTCGCCCCCTTCGTATACATCACCATTTTTCTGTAAATTTGTAATAATTACCATCCCGCGAATTTTTTGGTTTTTTCGGAAATCTTCACATTTTGTACAGATTGGATCTTGGTCTTCATTAGGCTCGCGGAATAAATCTACAATTTTACCAAATATTTTACCATTTTTTTCATATATTTCTACAATCGATTTTGGTTTTCCAGTCTCATCATCTATTGTTTTCCATTTCCTAAAAATACCATCTTGTGAAAATACTACAACCGAGATTATAATAATGAACATAAAAATCTTAATCATTTTGTGAACTCCTATAATTTTTAAGTATTTCTGTAATTGAATCACCAGAAAATTTTTCCAAAAATGCTTCACTTAAAGCCCAAGCCAACATACTTTCAGATATTACAGCGCAAGCAGGAACAGCACTAACATCGCTTCTTTCGTATCTTGTTTCGGAATTTTCAAATTTTATAATATTAATAGTTTTTTTAGGAACTTTAACAGTGGGAATTGGCTTCATTGCTGCTCTTACAATAATTGGCATCCCGTTTGAAATTCCACCTTCAATTCCACCGGCGTAATTCGTAAGATGTTTTATCTTATTGTTTTCAATAACAATATCATCTGTAACTTGTGAGCCGGGCATTTGAGAACAAATAGTCCCGCCTCCAATTTCTACAGCTTTTACTGCATTTATAGATGATATATAAAATGAAATTTTTGCATTCAACTTCCTATCGAAATGCATATATGAACCTAAACCCAATGGTACTCCAGTGGCAACTGTAACAAATGTTCCTCCAACTGTTTCTCCTTTTGCAGCGTGACTTCTAACAATTTCTTTTAATTTAATATTATGCTCTTCATCCAAAACACGCAATTCAAAATTATCGGAAATGTTATTTATTTGAGATGCTGAAAAATCAGCAGGAATTTCATTCTTTAATAACTTGTGATAAAAATTATCTTCTGGATATACTCCAAGCATACTTTCAACAAAACTACCAATTTCAATATTGAAATATGACAAAAATTTTTTAGCAACAGCACATGCAGCAACGCGCGCAGCCGTTTCGCGAGCACTTGAACGCTCTATAGAATTTCTCACATCATCAAATTTATACTTTAATGTACCTACCAAATCAGCATGACCAGGCCTTACTACTTCAATCTTTTCAATATCTTTTTCAATTTTTTCAACGGACATCTTCTCAGTCCAATTCTCCCAATCACGATTTTTAATCTGTAAAGTAATTGGCGAACCGAGCGTCTTACCAAATCTTACACCAGATAATATTTCCACAGTATCGGCTTCTATTTTCATTCTTGGGCCTCTGCCGTAGCCTAATTTCCTTCGTTTCAATTCTTCGTTTATAAATTCTTCGCTTATTTCAATTCCTGCGGGAAAACCCTCAATTATACATGTTAATGCTTTCCCGTGTGATTCTCCTGCGGTAAGGAATCTAATCATTCATACTCCTTAATTTGTTTATTAAAGTCTACTTTTAAGTTTTTCTATTTCATCACGATATTTTGCTGCTAATTCAAATTCCAATGCTTCAGCGGCCTCGTACATTTTATCAGTCATCTCAGCAATAAGCTCTTTAATATCATCTTTTGTCATAAATTTAGCAACACGTTTATTAAATTCATCAAAAATATCAACCGATTTTGCATCGTATTTGGCTTTTGTATCAGCAACCGAAGTTGATGCCAAAATTTCTTCCACTGATTTATAAACCGTTTCAGGTTTTATTCCATGTTCTTCGTTATATTTCATTTGAATTTGTCTTCTTCGATTAGTCTCTTCTATTAAAGCCTGCATTGATTTAGTTATTGTATCGGCATAAAGTATCACAAGACCGTTTGCATTTCTTGCCGCTCGTCCTGCCATCTGAAAAAGCGACCTCTCACTGCGCAAAAATCCTTCCTTATCTGCATCCAAAATTGCTATCAATGAAACCTCAGGCATATCCAAACCCTCACGTAATAAATTTACACCTATCAAAACATCAAATTCTCCCAATCTTAGTGAACGTATAATTTCTACTCGCTCAATCGAATCTATATCGCTATGAATATAGCGTACCTTGATATTAATTTTATTCAAATAATCTGTTAAATCTTCAGCCATCCGTTTGGTTAATGTTGTTACCAAAACTTTTTCCTTCTTTTCTATTCGTAATCGTATCTCGTGTACTAAATCATCTATTTGATTTTTTACCGGCCTTACCTCTATCACAGGATCCAGCAAACCTGTTGGACGAATAATTTGTTCCACTACCTCATTATTACATTTTTCCAATTCATAATCTCCCGGTGTAGCACTTACAAAAATCACCTGATTTATAGATTCTTCAAATTCTTCAAATTTCATCGGTCGGTTATCTAATGCAGAGGGCAACCTAAAACCATGCTCAACTAACGTTTCTTTCCTAATTCTATCTCCATTATACATCCCTCGAATTTGCGGAATTGTAATATGTGATTCATCGATAACAAGCAAATAATCCTTTGGGAAATAATCTATTAGCGAAAAAGGGCGGCTACCTGGCGGTCTATTGTCCATATGACGAGAATAATTCTCAATCCCACTACAATAACCTATTTCCTTTATCATTTCCAAATCATACAACGTCCGTTGCTCTAACCTTTGTGCTTCCAACAACTTATTTTCTTTATACAGCTCCTTCAACCTTGCGTTCAATTCCTTCTTAATTGCTCTCATCGCGCGAGCTATTTTTTCCTGCGAACTTACAAAATATTTTGCTGGATAAATTGCAACACTTTCAACATCACCTTCAAGTATTTTCCCAGTTTTTGCATCAAAATAAGAAAGTTGTTCTATTTCATCCCCCCAAAACTCTATACGAATAGCTTCTTCCATCTCATAGGCTGGTAAAATCTCAATAATATCACCACGAACTCGAAAAGTGCCTCGCTCAAATTCATAATCGTTGCGCGTATAAAAGATTTGAATTAAATGATTTATCAAATCCTTTTTGTCAATATTTTGCCCCTTCTTTAAAAACATAATCATTGATGCATATTCATCAGGTGCACCAATACCGTAAATACAACTAACAGAGGCAACTATTATAACATCATTACGCCCCTCCAAAAGCGCTGTCGTTGCCTTCAAACGCAACCTATCTATTTCATCATTTATAGAAAAATCCTTCTCTATATACAAATCCTTCGATACAACATAAGCTTCCGGTTGGTAATAATCGTAATAACTAATAAAAAACTCAACTCTATTATTTGGGGAAAAACCCTTAAATTCACCGTACAACTGCGCCGCTAAAGTCTTATTTGGCGAAATCACAAGCACAGGCCTATTTATATTTTCAATAACCTTTGATATAGTAAAGGTTTTCCCAGAGCCAGTAATTCCCTTTAATATTTGAAATTTTTTACCTGCCAGAACACCATTAGTTAATTTTTCGATAGCTTGCGGCTGGTCTCCCATCGGTTGATATTTTGAACTAACTTCAAATTTATACATAACTATTTACTTCATCTCTACATATTCTTTAAAATATACGAAATTCCTTAAAATTAAACTAATTATTTTTAATGTGATAAATCTCAAAAAAAATATTTTCATTAGCTCAGACGGTATAAGCATAGGCCCCTTACGGCTTGTTCCAAGCCGCA
>DAOSVM010000010.1:0-74955 GCA_035379625.1 Ignavibacteriales bacterium
GTTTATTCTTAGAAATAGCACATCCCTTTTTCTTTCCTAATGCATAATTTGGGTTTAATATTTTATTAGTTAAAAAAAAAGCTACCCGAAGGTAGCTAAAATTTTTATCCAACCACTTGTTTGACTTTTTGTGCTGCATCTTCTAGAGTAGTTGCAACAATAAAAGAAAGTCCAGAATTTCGTAACAATTCGCCAGCTTCTAATGAATTTGTCCCCTCCAATCTTACAATAATAGGAATATTTGGTTTCACCTCTTTTGATGCTTCGATAATTCCATTTGCAACTCTATCACAACGAACAATTCCACCAAATATATTAACTAAAATAGCTTTTACATTTGGATCTTTCATAATAATTTTAAATCCGTTTGCAACTGTATCCTTATTAGCGCCACCGCCTACATCAAGGAAATTAGCAGGATTTCCTCCAGCTAATTTGATAATATCCATAGTAGCCATTGCCAAACCAGCACCATTTACCATACATCCAACATTTCCATCAAGTTTAACATAATTTAAGTTGCTTGCTGATGCTTCTATTTCAAACGGATCTTCCTCTGATAAATCTCTCATTTCTGCAACATCGGGATGGCGATAGAGAGCATTGTCATCAAAATTCATTTTTGCATCAAGTGCTAAAAGATTATTATCTGGAGTGGTAATTAACGGATTGATTTCTACTAAATTACAATCGTAATCAACATATAATTTATAAAGTTTCATAAAAAGATCTACACCTTGCTTGTATGCAGTATCCCTGAAACCCAACGCAAAAGAAAGTTCTCTGGCTTGATGTGGTTGAATTCCTAAAAGAGGATCTATAAAAACTTTTGTTATTTTTTCAGGTTGTTCTACAGCTAATTTTTCAATTTCAACTCCACCTTCTTGTGATACTATAAAAACGTGTTTTTTAGTATTTCTATCAAATGTTAATGCAACATAATATTCTTTTTGTATATCAGCTCCAGGTACAATATAAATTTTATTAATTTTTTTTGCTTCACCACCAGATTGATAAGTCGCAATTTCTTTTCCTAACATTTCATGTGCTTTTTCTTTGACTTCATCAGGAGATTTAGCAAATTTTACACCACCAGCTTTACCACGTCCTCCAGCGTGAATCTGTGCTTTTAAAACAAAAAAATTACCACCAATTTTTTTCGCAGCATCAACAGCTTCATCAACAGTTGTTGCTAAAATTCCTAATTGTGTCGGTATTCCATATTTGTTAAAAAGTTCTTTTGCTTGGTACTCGTGAATTTTCATAGATAAACTCCATTTTTTAATTTAAATTATAAAAAAAAAAACTTAAAAAAAAATTTCCAATACGATATTTGTTATTTATAAAAAGTTTCAAAATATTTTTTGAAATGAAAAAAATTATTATATTAACCTTTTGAATAATTATGGTTATCAAAATGAGAAAAATTAAAATTTTAATAATATTATTTTTATTCAGTGTTATGGGCTTCAACAAAAATGTTTTGCCTTTTAAATATTTTCAATATCAACTTGATAACGGATTAAAAATTATTTTAGTTCCAAATATTGGAAAAAATATTGTTTCTTACTATTCTATTGTTATGACTGGTAGTCGCGATGAATGGGAAGAAGGCAAAAGTGGCTTCGCACATTTTTTTGAACATATGATGTTCCGTGGGACCGAAAAATATCCAAATTATGATGAAATTATTGCTTCAATTGGTGCTGACGCAAACGCCTGGACAAGTGATGACCAAACAGTTTATCATATCAATTTGACAAATAATTACCTTGAGCAAATCATTGACTTAGAAGCTGATAGATTCCAAAATTTAAAGTACTCTGAAGCAGATTTTAAAACTGAAGCTGGAGCTGTTTATGGTGAGTTTAATAAAGGACGAACAAGCCCATTTTCAATATTAAATGAAGAATTATTAAATCTTGCTTTTGAAAAACATACTTATAAGCATACTGTAATAGGTTTTGAGGATGATATAAAAAATATGCCAAATCAATATGAATATAGTATTTCATTTCATAAACGTTATTATCGTCCTGAAAATGTTGTTTTGTTAATTGTTGGAGATTTTGATAAAGATAAAACAATAGAGCTAATTAAAAAATATTATTCTAATTGGCAGCCGGGATATGTCAAACCAAATATATCAAAAGAACCAGAACAAAAAGTTTTCAAAGAAAAAACAGTTCAATATAATGGTAAAACGCTTCCAATATTAGCTCTTGCATATAAATCAGATTCCTTCGATCCAATGAATAAAAATGTTGTTGCTGCTAAAGTTCTTGAAGAATATTTATTTGGGCAAACCTCCACTCTTTATAATAAACTTGTACTCGATGAACAGAAAGTTCAATCACTATATGCAGATTTCGCCGCTAATAAAGATCCCAAACTCCTAACTATAATAGCAAGAGTTAAAAAGCAAGATGATATAGAATATGTAAAAAAATCAATTATTTCTGAAATTGAAAAGACCAAAACTATTAAAATTCCACAAGAAAACTTAAAAAATATTAAAAGTCGTTTGAAATACGAATTTTTAATGTCATTAACAAGTCCCGATAGAATAGCAAGCTCTTTAACTTATTATATTTCTTTGCGTGGTAAAATAGAAGACATAGATAAATATTTTGAAACATTAGAAAATATTTCTCAAAGTGATATAATAAATGCTGCAAAAAGATACTTTAATGAAAATAAATTAACCCAAATAATTTTGGTAGGTAAAAAATGAAAATAATAAACATATTATTTATAACTATGGCCTTCCTAAATACTTATGCTAATAGTTTTTTCCCAACAAAGCTATATGATAAAAATGATAAAATTATTAATGTAAAAGTTTGGTTTAAAGTGGGCTCTCAAAATGACCCAGAAGGTAAAGAGGGAATTTGTTATTTGACTTCAAAAACAATGGCAAATGGTAATACTTTAAATTTTAAATATTCAGAAATATTAAAAAAACTTTATCCTTATGCTGCTGGATATGATGTGAATGTTTCTACTGAAATGACAGTCTTTAATTTCTCTGTTCATAAAGATAATTTTAATAAAGTAATAAATTTATTTACAGATGCTATTGTAAATCCTGCATTTGATGAAAAAGATATTGAAAGAATAAAATCAAATATGTTAACTTATTTAGAAAGTACATTACTTTATAATAATGATGAAGAATTAGGTAAAGCTGTTTTATATAATGAAATATTCAAAAATACACCTTATGCTCATATAACACAAGGTTTTCCAAAATCAATTAATAATATTACAAAACAAGATATCGTAAACTTTTATAAACAATATTTTAACAAAAATAATTATCAGGTTTTTATTTCTGGCGATTTTGATGAAAAAATGTATAATAAAATATATGACTTGTTAAAAAAATTACCTGATGGTAAAAAATCTGAATATCCGCAGATAGTATATGAGCCTATTGTTGGGAATAATGCTTTAATAATAGAAAAAGATGCAAATGCTACTGCAATTTCGGTAGGAGTAAATATTCCTATTGTAAGAGGAATGAGAGATTGGTATGCATTGGCTATTGCAAATTCATACTTTGGCGAACATAGAAATTCTATTTCCCATTTGTATCAAGTTATTCGTGAAGCTCGTGGATTGAATTATGGTGATTATTCTTACATAGAACATTTTCCTAATGGTGGTTCCTTAAATATGCCACCTCAAAATGTATGCAAAAGATATCAACTTTTTGAAATTTGGATTAGACCGGTACCTAATAATACACATCTTTTTGTAATTAAAGCATTAAAATACGAGCTTGATAAACTTTATAAAAATGGTTTAACAGTGGAACAATTTGAAAAACAAAAAAAATTCTTAAAAAACTATATAAATTTCTATGCCCAAACTAACTACGAAAGATTAGGTTATAAAATTGATGATATTTTTTACGGAATTAAGGAAGGACATTTAAATCTTTATCAAAAAATGTTAGATGAAATTACTTATGATGAAGTACAAAATGCCATTAAAAAGTATTTGAACCCTGAAAACCTTTTATTTGTTATTATTACAAAAGATGGTGAAACCTTAAAAAAGGAATTACTATCTAACCAATTTGCCAAAATTACTTATACTTCACCAAAACCTGATTATATTTTAAGAGAAGATGAAGTAATAGGTAATTATAATTTAAATTTCAAAAATATTGAAATAAGGCAAATTCAAAATGTATATAATAACAAATAAAGGGTATAAATATGCTTTACAACACAATTATTATTGGTGCCGGTCCTGGAGGAATAAGTTCTGCCGTTGAGTTAATTCATAATGGCATCGATAAGAATTCAATTCTCATTCTAGAAAAGGAAAATGAACATTCTCATTCTATAAGAAAGTTTTATCCAGAAGATAAACTTGTTACTGCTAATTACAAAGGTTTTGAAGCTAGAGCTCTTGGAAATATTTCCTTTACTGATTGTTCCAAAAATGAATATATTAAATTTATGGACGATATTATTGAAAAGTATCAACTTAATATTGCTTTTGGTGAACAAGTTCATGAAATTGATAAAAATGATGATGGAACATTCACAGTTTTAACAAATAAGGAATATCATACAAAAACAGTTATTATCGCAATTGGAATTTTAGGAAAACCCAAAAAACCAGATTATAAAATTCCTTTATCCTTAAACAAAAAAGTTTTCTATGATGTTTCTGAATTAAAAGAAATTACTAACAAAGATATTTTAGTTGTAGGTGGTGGTGATAGTGCTGCCGAATATGTACAATATTTTTTAAAATTAGATAATAAAGTTTCTTTAAGTTATCGCGGAACTGAGTTCAAAAGAATGAATAAATACAATCTTGCTGATACATTAGAAGCTATAAAAAATAATCAAATAATTCTGTATATGCCATCAAACATTAAAGAAGTCAAAGATGTTGATGGAAAAATTGAAGTAAATTTTATCGAAGAACAATTCGGGAAAAAATATTTTGATTATATTATTTATGCACTAGGTGGTACTACACCTAAAAATTTTCTTGAAAAAATTGGAATTCACTGTGGTAATGGGCAACCTTGTTTAATGGATAATTTTGAAACTAATTTACCTGGGATGTTCATAACAGGCGATTTAGGTGCAGGGCCTAAAGGTGGTTCTATCATTAGAGCGTTTAATATTTCAAAAAAAGTAGCTGATGAAATATGTCAAATTTATTTAAACAAGTAAGTTTTTTATTCCTGATTTTTAATCTGATAGGATGTTATGCTAAAGGTGATAATAACGATATTTACGTTAGATACAACCAAATAGGTTATCTACCATATCAAAATAAATCAATAATTATTTTCTCCCAGAAAGATTTAAATCAAAAAAATCTTTTAATTATTAATTCAAAAAATATTGAGATAAAAAGAATTAAACTAGGTAAATCTCAATTTAAGTGGGGAAAATTTAATTATAATTACAAAATAAATGTATCAGATATAACATTAAATGATAGCTACAATATATTGATAGATAATAAGATAATTAATAGATTTAATGTATCAACTGAAATATATAAACCAATTGCTGAATCGGTTTTAAGCTTTTTTAAATCACAAAGGTGTGGATATACAAATCCTTCTAATCACGATGTCTGCCATATAGCTGATGCAACACAAATTTATGATGAAAATGGAAATTTACTTAATGTTCAAGCAGATTTAACGGGCGGTTGGCATGATGCTGGCGATTATATCAAATTTATCAATACAACAGCTTTTACAACTTATATGTTGTTATTTTCATATGAATTCGATCCTCAACTTTTTGGTTTTGATAACAATAAAAATAATATTCCAGACGTTCTTGAAGAAGCAAAAGTCGGTTTAGATTGGCTTCTAAAATGTTATTTAGGAAATGGAAAACTTGTCAATATTGTTCAAAATTTGCAAGATCACGATCAAGGTTGGCGATTACCTGAAAAAGATCCACTGAAATTTAATCGCCCAGCATATCTTTCAATAGGGAAAAATACAATAGGTTTATATACAGCTACACTTGCTCTTGGTAGTAGAATTTGGAAAAATGTTATCAATTATCCAGAATTTGCCGATAAATTGCTTACAACAGCCCAAGAAGTTTATAGCTATTATCCAAATGTTCCTGATATTGATGATAATCCCACTAAAATGTATATTGATAATAAATTTACCGGTAAAATGGCACTTGGCGCTTTAGAATTATACATAAGTACATATGATCAAAAATACCTAAATGATGCCAAATCTTTCGCAGATAAAACTCAACCAGATTACTGGTGGAGTTGGGGAGATGTAAGTACATTAGCTTTCTATAAAATAGCCAAATTTGAACCAAAACATATAAATAAAATCCAAAATAACTTAATTCATTTTACAAATTCCTTTAAGAAAAATTTTTTCGAAAATGCTGCCGATTTTTCTTGGGGAACAACTCATTCGCTGTTAGGAGTTTCATTAAATGCAATTTTATATAAAACTTTAACAAATAATTCAACATATGATAGTTTATCAACTGCTCAATTAGATTATATTTTAGGAAAAAATAATTGGGGAATTAGCTTTATATATGGTTTTGGGAGAAATTACGTTAAAAACTTACATTCACAAATTGCTTTTTTTAATGATGGAAAATTATATGGAGCCATAACAGCTGGACCTGTACCTGCTGATAAATATAAAGTTTATAAAATCAAACACGAAAAAGATGATTACCTTAAAGATTTTCAAAATGAATATGGTGTTTATTATGATGATAGATTTGATTATTTAACTAATGAGCCAACTATTGTAACTAATGCTACTGCTTTTTTTGTGTTCGGATATTATTCACAATTTTAATACTTTTTCTAATTTTTCTATAAGACTACTTTCTCTTTTATATTCTTGTGAAACGCATTTTATAAGCGTATTCCTATTTGCCCAAATTTCAACATATTTTCTTGCTCTTGTTATTGCAGTATACAATAATTCTTTTGATAAAACTTTACTGTTTTCATCTCCGAGAATAATCATAACATTATTATATTCTGAACCTTGACTTTTATGTACTGTTAATGAAAAAGCTGTTTCATATTCTGGTAATCTTAACTTATGAATTTTCCTTATCTCGTTTCCATTTTTTAATATAAAGTAATCTTTATCCACAAATCCAACATCACCATTATATAATTTGGTGTTAATATCATTTTTGGTTATAATCAAAGGTTTACCATCATACCAACTTAGATCTTTAATTTTTAATTTTTTCTTTAAAAGGTTTTCAATAATAAAGTTAATTCTATTCTTGCCAAGCGTACCATCTTTACTATCGGTTAAAATGATAAAATTCTCTAATAGTTTAAATTTTTCTAAATATTCATCATAAGTATTAGGAGAAAAATTTATGTATTCAGTAATATACTTCTCAATCTTTTTATCCAAAAACGAGATAAAATTTTCAAAGTTTTCAGGAATATTATAAAATTTAATATCAGCTGTTTTATTTTCATAGATGATTTCTAATAATTCATTAACCTTTTTCTCATTTACTATATTACTAACTTTATAAATTCCGCTATCTTCCCCAAATCTGTAATTTTTATTTAATTCAACATAAAAACTTTTTATAAAATTGTTCGAATTTGCAAAACTACATAAATCACCAAAAACATTTCCAGGTTCTACAGAAGAAAGTTGATTCTTATCGCCTATTAAAATTATTTTAGTATCCTTTTGTATTGATGATAGCAATTTATAAAATAATGGTAGTGAAATCATAGAAGTTTCATCAACAACAATTAAGTCAAAATTTAACGGATTATTTTTATTATAATGGAAAGTTGGAGAAGGGAATTTTGATTTTAATAATGTATGAATAGTATAAGCTTTAGTTGGAAATTTATCTTTTAAATTTTTGAAAATTTCTAATTCAAATAAATATGCATTTTTAATCAAAAATTCTTCTAAAGATGTTTGTAATCTTGCAGCAGCTTTACCAGTTGGGGCACATATTCCAATGGATAAATCATTATTTTTGTATAATAAAAGTAATAATATTTTAGCTACAGTGGTTGTTTTGCCAGTACCTGGGCCACCAGTTAGAATTGTAAATTTATTTTTCAAAGCAATTTCTGCAGTTTTTCTTTGCATATTATTCTGTTCTATTCCGAATAGAACGTCTAAAAATTTTTCATTATTATTATCTTCTTGAAATTCCGAATTAAAACATTCAATCAAAAGCTTTGCAGTTCCAAGCTCGTATTGGTAGTATTTATTTATATATACTTTACCATTTTCGTAAAGCAATGGTTTATTTTCGGGATATTTACCTACAACATTCGATGAGAGTAATTCTTTTACAATATCTTCAGTGCTTGGCAAATCTATTTCAGTTGTTTCTAAATATTTATTAATATTATATAAATTTAAGTAAATATGTTGATGTATGTTAAGAGAAGCACTTGTAAGAGCTGCTATTATTTGCACGATTTCAGATGATTTACCATTTAATTTATTTACGAATTTCGCAAAATTATAACAAAAATCACTAATTATTTTATTTTCTAATAAAATTTCAAGCGAACTCATTTATTACCTTTTAGTTAACACGTTTATTGCTTATTGTATTTACATTTATGTTCTAATAAAAAAAATTAAAAATATTATATTACTCAGACGGTGTAAGCTTACCGCCGCACGCAAAAAATTTGCGTGCGGCTATTGCGGGCTTACAGCCCGCAAGAAACGATCCCATATCCAATTTCTTTATATAACCATAGCATAAATAGATTATATATTTGTATATAATATTCTCAACTACAACAATTTATATTGTATTATCAAACTTTTTGTAAAAAGGCGAAGTATAATAATTCAAATTATATATAATTATTTATTATGATAAGTAAAAAAAATCATATTAAATTTATTTTTCTTCAGAGCCATTTTAAATTACTAATTTTTATTAACTTAGCCTAATATATTTATTGCGTTAATAAATTTTATTAAATAATTCAACTAAAAGTTTATCTGGTTTATCAAAAAAAATACCATTCGTTTCGTTGTTATTTATTCCTCGTACAAAAATATAGAAAATACCACCAAAATCTTTATCATAGTCATAATTTGTTAAATTATTTCTTAAATGACGATCTATAGCAAAAGTATACAGATGATATTGCAAGAAATAAAAATTATTATACATTTCTTCTATTATATCGTTGTTACCATAATTTTCAAGTGAGTTTGTTTTCCAATCAATAATGTAATATTTACCATCATATTCAAAAAACAAATCGATAATTCCATTCAAATATCCATATAATTTGGAAGTATCAACATTTAAAAGATTATCTTTGAAATAAGTTGCCATTTCACTCAAGTCTTGACTTTTTATAATATCAATAATATGTTGCCACCTAATTGGATAATAAAAAGTCATTTCTGGAATACTTTTTTCAATATTTTTTATTTTAATTTTATTATTTAAAGTAAATTCTAATGTTTCAACTACCAATTTCTTTGTAGTTTCAAAATATTTTTCATCAATTGAAAATTCATCCAAAGCTGATTTAATAATATCATCAATATATTTTTTACGATTTTCAAAATATTTTTCGAAAATTTTATGAATATAAAGACCAGTAATATTACCTTTAGGGAGTTGGTTATCTTCATTAGGTTTATAGATATCGTAATCAAAAATATCGAAATCATCATCAAAAAAAATTTTACTTTTTGAAATTGAACTATAACTTAAAATTTTTCTATATTGTTGGAATTCTTTCTCAAAGTAAAAAATTTTTTCAATTTTAAATTCATTTTTGTAGAATTTTTCATCATCACTATCATATTTTATAGTAAAATTTTTATTTAAATTAATTATGTCAAATAAATTTGGATTATCATAAAAGCGTTTTAGCTCACTATCAACACGAAAAGTATAATAATATTGAGCACTATATTCATTGACCTTTTTAATTGAAATTTCTTTTTCGTCTGATGCATTCGAAACATTTTCATTTATATTATTATTACATAAGTAGCACTTATATTTTGCTCTGGTAATTGCTACATAAAGTAACCTCAATAATTCCTCAAAATATTCTTTCTTAATTGTTTCATTTTCTTCAAAAGCAAAATTCAAAATAGTTTTATAATCTTCATTCTCATCCTTGATATGATAAATATAATCAGTAATATTTTTGCTAATTTTTAGTATGGATGGTATAAATACAATAGGAAACTCTAAACCTTTACTGCTGTGTATAGTTTGAATTTTTACAGCATCATCGTCACTTTCAAGACGTAATAAATTTTCATTCTCACCTTCTATATCATCGAAATCTTCTCCTTTAATCCTTTTTTGTAGATAATTTAATAAATCATTTGGCGAATATCTTAATTCTTTTTCTTTTATATGAAGAATTTCTTGTAATTGCAAAAGGTTGGTTAATATTCTTTCTTTGTTTGTGAATTTATTAATATTTTGTATAACTTGGAATTCTTCTAATAAATTTTCAAACATAACAATGAAACCTTTCTGGTTCCATATATTATACAGTTTTGTAAACTTCAAAATTATTTTCTCTAATAGTATATCATTATTTTCTAAATCAACGATTTTATTCTTATCAAAATTTATAAGTTTAACCAATAGTGCTAACTTTAATTTTTGAATATTTTGATTGTTTATTATAGCATTTAAAATATAATAAAGATTAATTGCTTCTTCTGTTTCAAAAATTGATTTTTTACTATTAATAATTGATTTTATATTATGCTTACTTAACATTTTTTGGAAATATTCTGCTTCGGAATGAGATTTTACCAATATAGCTATATCAGAAAGATTTAATAATTTATCATTAAGAAATGCTTTATTTTGACTTCTAAGTTTTAAAAATTTTAATATTTCGTTTGTGATAAAGTTAGCAAGCTGTGTTTTTATGTTATCCTGTGTCCCTTCAACATTTATAATTGTAAAAGGTTTTTCTTTATGTTCATCAAGAAAAAATTCATACCTTTTAGGATTATCTTCAGGTGTTTTGACTATATCATATATAATTTTTTCATTAAAAAATGGATTATCAACATTAAAGAAAATATTAAAAGCTTCCAATAATTTTGCATCAGATCTATAATTATTTTTAAGTGTATAAGAGTTTTGAGCTTTTTGCGCTGCAATTAAATATGAATAAATATCTGCTCCACGAAATCTATAAATTGATTGTTTAGGATCTCCTATGATAAAAGAACAAGTGTTATTATTTCTAAAAAATACAGTATCAAAAATCTTAAATTGTAATTTATCAGTATCTTGAAATTCATCTATTAATACAGCTTTATATTTATTTCTTAATTCACTTATCAAATTACTATTTTGATAAACAGCTTCTGCAACTTTAATTAATAGGTTATCAAAAGTAAACTGTGACTTTATTTGAAGCTCATTTTCAAAGTTCTTTTTAATAAATTGTTGTAAATGAAAATATAGTTTAGGTATTAGTTCATATTTAATTTCGTACATTAAATTAAAAATTTCAATATATTTATCTTCAGGAAATTTATCTGGATTAAATTTTATATTTATAATTGACTTGAAATCTTTAATTAAATTTTCTAAATTAATTCCATAACCAAGTTTTATTGATAATTCATTAAGTTTTTTTGTATTTGATTTCGCTAAACCATCAATTGTATAAATGGATTTTATTTTAAAGATTCTCTCATTTATAGCTTGTAAAATGTGTTCAGGTGTGGAATTATCAGTATTTTTATATTTATCGGGAATAGCAGTTATTGTTTTATAAATTTTTGAATTATCTTTCCAAATACCAATAAATTCAATTATATCATATTCATTATTTAATATATATTTTCTGTAAAAATCTTTAGCATATTTTTCAAAAAGAGATATTTCATCTTTTAGCAGTTCCGATTTTAAAGATGAATTCGCCTCAAAAGCATATTGCTTTAATATTTTATTACAAAAACTATGAATAGTAAATATATTTGCATTTTGGAAATCATTTAATGATGTTTTGATTCTTTTAATAACTAAATTTTTCTGTTCATCTTTAAGTTTGCTAAAATAATTGTATAAATAATTTATCCAAATATCGTTTTCTTTAGTTTGATTATTTTGAAATTGTGAAAAATAATTATAAGTATCATATAATTCATTTCTAATTCTTGTTTGAAGTTCAAAAGTAGCAGCATTTGTAAATGTTACAATTAAAATATCGGTAATTGATAATTTGTTTTCTAAGATAAGCCTTATTACTAGTTTTGTAATATTGTATGTTTTTCCTGTTCCTGCGCTTGCTTCAATTAAATTAAAACCACTTAAAGGTGTATGTATTAAATTAAAAGATTTTCTTTCCACTATTTATCACCTTAATTTATAAGAATGTAGGGAATATAAAATAATAAACTGGTTTTTATAAAATCATCATTATTAAAGAAATCAATTTCAGAATGAAGTAATTGGAAATAAGAATTGCTAATTTCACCTTCAATATAACTCTTAAAATAGAATGTATTGTTAGCTTCTTGCAAACTTAAAGATATTTCTTTAGAATAATTACTTTTTAGTTTTTTTAAATCTAGATTTAAATAAAAATCAATTAAGTTATCAGTTGAATCAGAATTTATTTTATCTTTTACTAAAGCGAAAAATTTTTCTGTAAATTTTTGGCTACTTTTCGGAAAAAAAGTAAGCGGTTTATTCAAGCCATCAATAAAAAGACTTGATAAATTACTTAAAACATAGTCACATATCTCTTTATTAAATAATTGGTTATAAATACTTTTTGATTTGTTAAATGATGTATCAATAAATATAGTTTTTGTTGTTTGAATTTCATAATAACCACATAGAAAAGTTGTTAATGTGTTAAAAATTCTGTCATAATTTACTATATCTGATTGTTGAGATTTAGATATAATAAAATGATAGTAAGAATTATCAATTATATTGTTTGTTACAAAATTTATTTCTAATTTATTTTGATGATTATAATGCAATTTGATTATATCATTCTGCAAAATTATTTTTAATTTTTCTTCGTTTCTTTTTATAAATTCAATAACATCGTTGCATAATTTTTTATAATGCGTATAACCATATAATGAAGGAATAATTTTAGATTGAGACTTTAATAACTTATAATGACTATCCATTATATCAATTAAAAAACTATCATCATTTATAATCTCAAAATTATTATTTAATTGAATTTGTTCTAATAAAAAGTTATAAAAAGATTTGTATATAAAATTATCATAAAAATTATCAGGATTTAGTTTTTCTTCATCATCTAATGAAGTAGAATTATCAATATAAATATTTAAAACTTTGTTAAGAAAAAATTTTGTTGGATTAAGGAAAAACCAAGAAAGTTCTTCTAAAGAAATGGAATTGAAATTTGGTAGTTGATTTGTCTTAATATCAAAATTATTCTGAGTAGAATTTTCAGATTCGGAATAAATAATTTTAGCTATTTCATAATATTTTTTATTATAAGTGAAGAAATCACTATCTTTTAAAAAGTATTCCTTGAAATAGCCTTGCATAAAATGTTCTGTTGTTAAGATTTTTCTAATATCATTAATTCCATCTGGGAGTTTATAATATGTATTAATATAATTCAAAAGCTCATCAATAACCGTTGAAATTTGCTTTACTTCATTTGTGTATTCGTCTTTTCCTGTGTAAGATATTATTAACTTTTCTCTTGTAGCTAATAGTGTCTCTAAGAAAATAAATTTATCATCATCACTTTGTGTTTTATCACCTTTTTTATAATTATTTTTTGTCAAATCGAAATTTGGGATATTAGTTTCTTTAGGGAATGAATCAATATTCATTCCTATTAAAAAAATATATTTGAAAGGAATAGTTCTCATAGGCAAAATTGAACAGAAAGTAATGCCATTCTGTAAAAATCTGTTTGTCGATATATTATTATCAAAAAAATTTTTTAGGAAATTAAAAAAAGCAGGGAAATTAATTTTGAAATTAGATATAAATTCAGAATTGTCAATAAGTTTTATATCATTAAAAATACTTTGAAAATAAGTTAATATTTTATCTTGATTTTCTTCAGGATAAAAAGATAAAATTATATTTTTAATTATTGTATTCCATTCATCTATCTTATAACTTTTTTGTAATAAGCTATAAACATTTTTTAATTCAACAAAAAAAGTATAAAATTTACTTAAAACATTTACAGCTTCCCCTTCAATTTCATCATAAGGGAAAATAAATTTTGAATTATAAATATTTTTTTCATTTTGAACAGAAAAAATAAGTGATGTTTGATTATTGCTAAATTCAGTTGCGATGGAAAATCCTAAAAACATTCTATCGAAAGCTTGTTCCCAAGTATTTTCTATAGTATTAGGTAGCCCAAGATTTTCTTTAAATTTATCATCAATCCCCCAATTTACATTTGTATCATTTAGCCAACGAGTTATATATGCTAAATCTATATCATTTAAATCAAATTTTTTTCGGATAATATCCATTTGAAGTAAATTCAATATTTCATTGACAGAAAATCTTGAAAAATAGATGGATATTATTTTGAAAAAAGAATTAAATAAAATATTTTCGCTTAACAAATTTCTATCAGAAATATTAAAAGGTAGTTTATTTTGGAAAACAGCTTCAATATAATCGGAATAATTATTTATATTAGGTGCCATTACTAAAATATCATCTGGTTTAGAGTGTTTATCGTTTGACAATATTTCTAATATTTTATCGTATACAACCTCTATTTCCCTCATTGGTGTATATGTAGAGAGAATTTCAATTGATTTATCATCATCTTTGATTTCTGGTATATTATTAAATAAATCATTGTGTTGGAAATTATCAACTTTTCTTTCAATACATTTTAAAACATCATATTGCAAATGTGCTAGCAGAGTATTTTTTTCTTTAATTTCCTCAATAAAATTTAAACTAGTTTCATCAAAAAATAAATCGAATTTTTGATTCATTAAATCAAAATAATCTTTGCCTAATCTTGCAAAAGAGCCAAGTAAAGATGTTGTTTTATTCTGGTCAGCATAATATTCAATGGAAGGTGTTTGGAAATAATAGTAAACTTGAATATTGGAATTTATGAGATTTTCAAGAAGTAGCAGATAAAATGGTGAAAGATGTGATATTCCAAAAAAATGAATATTATTTAATTGGTTTTTTTCGTCTATTATAATTGTATTTAATTTTTGTGATATAAAATTTAAAGTTTCAATTAAGTCTGGTTTTTGAATTATTTCTTTAATCTTTAACCATAATTTTTGTTGCCAAATTTGGTGTTTATATGGATCATTCAAATTTTCGATAATTTTATTGTTATTCCATTCATAAATCCATTCTGGTCTGTATTGAAAATACTTTTCATATTGCTTAGCCAACTCATTTGCAAAATTAAACAAACTACCATCATTATTAGAAATTGATTTAATATAATTATTTACAATTTCAAATTCATTAAAAAAATTTGTATCTTTGATTATGGAATAAATGATGATTGATAGTTTTGTTTCATTATAATAATGGACTAATTCATTATTATCCAATAGCTTATAAACTTCTGATAAAAGTTTATATGGAAAAAGAAAGTTAATATTTGCTGTAATATTAAATTTATCAGCAATGTTCAGTGAAAGCCATCTAGCCATTCCGTTACTTTGAATTACAATTGTTTGTTTTTTAAATGGGTTCGTAGAATTTAATTTAATATTAGATATTAAATTTTCAAGTAGTTTGTAGTGGGAAACATTTGTTATGATATTGATACTCATTTTATCTGTAAGTTATTTTTTATATGATAAATTTCATTCGGTTCAAGTTCAAAACAATTAAATATAATTTCATTTATTTTGTCTATATAGGTATTTTTATAACAATTTAGTATTGAATTTACATATTTTTCAATTATTTCTTTGTCCATTAAATTTATTTTAGGAAATGGAAGAGATTCTAAATTACCTCTTAAGATTTTATGAGTACTATAAAGCTTTTTATGTAAATAATTAAAAACTTCTGAATTCATAAACGCAAGCACAGTTTTAATTGAAATATCATCAAACTCAGGTATTAATATATTGGCACTATTTAATGTTAAATATTGGTTGTTATCGTAAGCGAAAATTAAATTATTAGAAATGAATTTGTAAATAAGTTTTTCATTTTCAAAATAAAGATTATTTTTTGCTATTTGTTGAAATTTATCAGGTTCGAATTTAATAAAAAAATTTGGTTTTGAAATTATGAAAGGGGATATGTCAACACCTTTGACGATAGGTAGTTGACCATCATTTTGTGTTTCTGTAAGTTGTGAATTATTACCTGTAACAATTCCTAATGCCCATTTTGCATTATTTTTTAATGTTTTATATTCTCTTAAGAAAATTTTGTCTATAATTTTTATATCTTCATTATTTACATTAATGTTTATTTCTTTGTATTTATTTTTATTGATAAATTCAGTACTTAATAAATTAGTTAAATTAGAGTTTATAATTTCTATATCGTAAGAAGGTTGGATATTTTTTTTTAGGTGTAATATAATACATTTTGTATAAACATTAGTAAATATTCTATTTAAATTTTCAATAGATAAAATTTGACAATTTTCAATTATAAAACTTCTAATATTTTTATGCTTTCGAATATTTAAAAATGACTCTGGCAAAAGGAACAAAGCTTCTTTATTTTCATTTAATAATAATATACTGACATATAAAAAGCCAGTAAATAATTCATTTATTTGAAAATTATTAATATTTCTCCTTTGATCTTTTAAGATAGTACGCCAAGGTGGATTTGTTGCTATTAAATCAATTTTAGTAATATTATATGTATATAAAATATTTTTAACACTATCGTAATTTAAAAAGTCTTGATGAAATATGTAAAAATTATTGTTAAAATCTTTAAATTTTATATATAGATTAATTTTAGTTATTAAAACAGCTAAAGGATCGATATCAAAACCTAAAATATTGTTAGGATTTAGCTGAAAAATATCTACTGCTTTTAATAGAAAGGAACCAGTCCCACAGCAAGGATCCATAAATGTGGAAATATTTCCTTTATGTTTATTTAAAATTTTTGTTACAACTTCAGATGGTGTATAATAACTTCCTAATTTTATTTTATTACCTTCAAAAAGTAAATATTGGTAAATAGCACCTAAAGGATCTGTTATATTTGAATTAAAAATATAATCAAGATATATAAAATTTTGAGATACTTTGGGGTCATTTAATAAAAAATCAAATTTATTAGCCAGTAATAACTTTTGTAAAATTGTACGTTTGAAAACAATTTCTTTTTTTATTTCTATCTCATTGTGAAAAAAAAGAAAGTATAGTATTGTATTGAATAAGATATTATTAATAGAAATATTTTTATTTTTTAGCTCATCAACATAAGTTTTAATATATCTGTATAGAATTTTATCTTTAATATATTCAAAAGGAATTATATTATTTTTTGAGTTTATTTTATTAGCACGAGATATTAGTTTGTTTTTTTTAAAATTATGAATAATAATATCTATTTCGTTATTGGTTAAATTTTCAGGTATAAGTTTTAATTTAATCCAATTATTAACGGTGGCATCTGATACATTAAGATTATTCTTTAAAATTCTAATAATATCATTTTTATTTAAAGTAATAGATGTCATAAATAAAGTTCTGCTTTTAATAAAAATCTTAAATAAAAAGATAAATATAAATAAAAAAACTTAATTACTTTAAAATGTTAGAAAAAATTATTATAATTTAGCAGTAAAAAAAATTCTTTTCGAGGAGTAGCGCAGATTGGTTAGCGCGCAACATTCGGGATGTTGAGGCCGCGGGTTCGAATCCCGCCTTCTCGACCATTTCTAAAAATTGACTTACCTTTTTCACATTTTATAATTTTAATATTGATTTTTTATAAAATTATTTATAAATTCAAAATACAATTCATAATCGTAGGTTGAATTATGTTTACTACAAGCCTCAATACAAACGAAAGAAAGTTGTTTTTAAGTTTAGCTTTTTATATTTCTTTTCTTGATGGGCAATTCACTTTTGATGAAAAAGAAATGATAAGATCTTTTATTAAGAGAACAAGGTATGAAATACCTTTAAGTATTTCAGAATTAAATAAAGAAGAGTTACTTGAAAAGTTTAAGAAATTAAAAAAGTCAAGTGCTAGGAAGATTATTATTGATTTACTATATATTGCAAATAGTGATGGTGAATTTTCAAAGAATGAAAGAGATTTTATATATCAATTAGCTGCTTTACACAATATGGATGAAGAAGAAATATTATCTATTACACAAATATTGCAAGAAATTAATAAATTGTATTTTAAGTTAGGGAACTATGTTAATAATTAAAATTTATGAATTCTGAGTGTATTAGAAAGCAAGGTTGCAAAAGCAATCTTGCTTTTTTTTATTCATTAGCTCAGACGGTATAAGCTTAAGCCCCTTGCAGCTTTTGGAAAGCTGCAAGGGGCAGCGGGCCGGAACTGCCCACTAAAACTTTTGCCACCAATTTCAATAGGTGGCAAAAATAAAAGTAGGGTAGCATCGACATGCCACCATTGTGGCATTGAATGCTACAATGGTGGCACGGAATTGCCACGCGGTGGCAAAAATAAATGTAGTGTGGCAATAATATGCCGTGTGATGGCAGCAAAATTTTCCAATTTGGCAAAAGGTGGCAACGTGGTGGCACGTATTTACCACGCAGTGGCAGCCAAAATTTGAAGGTGGCAAATATATCGATAATACGATATAATTGCCACCTTTATTTTTTTGCAAGGATTGCAAAAAACCGCACAACTTCAGTTGTGCGGCACGCTTACACCGTCTGAGCTAAATATTATATTTATTTTTATAAATTATAAAAAAAAGACTGCCGATTCTGGCAGCCTTAAAATTATTTAATACCGAGTAATTCAACTTCAAAGATTAATGTTTGGTTTGGCCCAATTATTTGACCTGCACCTCTTTTACCATATGCTAATTCTGAAGGGATAAAAAACTTAAATTTATCACCAATTTTCATATATTGCAAACCTTCTGTCCAGCCTTTTATAACTTGATTTAATGGGAAAGTTGCAGGTTCACCTCTTTTGTATGAACTATCAAATTCGGTACCATCTAATAAAGTACCACGGTAGTGAACTGTTACGGTATCAGTAGCTTTTGGTGAAACTTTTGAAGTATCGTTTTTGTATATAACTTCAAATTGCAAACCACTAGCCGTAGTTGTGACATTCGGATTTAATTTATTTCTATTTAAAAATTGGTTTCCTTCTTCAAGATTTTTTTGCGCTTTAGCCTTATAACCTGGTTGTTGTTTTTCCATTTCGTCCATTTCAAATTCTTCAAATGCTGCTTGAATTTCTTTATCGGATAAAGCAAGTTCCTTATCTTGTATAAAGTCTTTGAAGCCTTGTAAGAATTTATCGATATCTGGTATTTCGATACCTTGCATTTTAACAGAGCTAGCTATGCTAACACCTAATGCATAACTAAATTTTTCTTGTGATGTTTGCAATTTTGTGTCCTTTTTATTTGTTTTTGTGTTTACTGTTTGTTTTTGTGTAACTTTTTTTGGTTCTTTTGTTTGAGAAAATGCTATGCTGAATAATAAAAAAAATAATATTGAAAATTTGGCAAATTTCATTTTCTAACCTTTATGAATTTATAGAAAATCTAATATACAGATATTTCAACAAAAAAAAAAATATAACAATAATTTATTTTTCTTAAATTGCGATGGGGATTTTATAATTTCGGGGAATATTTTATGAAGACTAAACTTATTTCATTTCTTTTATTATCCATAATACATACTGTTTTGCCTCAGATAATCAAAAATAATTTTATTAAGGTTATTGTTCCAGAAAAAGATAGTATTATTTCATATTATAACGGTTATAGACTTTCTGCTTGGACCTTGCCTAATTCTAAGGTATATGTAAATGATGTTGAATACAAAGTGTATTCAACAGGTGCATTTGCTGGGTTATTAGAATTAAAACCTGGTTTTAATAATTTTATAATTAAATCGATTTCCAAGGAAGGTGAAATTGTTGAAAAAGATTTATTTATTGAATATAAACCTAAAGAAGTTTTTCAGCCGCCAAAAGAATTAAAAATAGTATCAATTGAAAAACCTACTTCTAATATAATGGCGCAAGTTGGTGATATTTTAGAATTTGAAATTAAAGCAACATCAAATTGTGAAATTACGATTAATGATAAAATATTTTTGAAAGAGGTTGAGCATAGTGGTATTTATAGAAGTTTATACAAGGTAGTTGAAGGAGATTTTGTAAATGGCGAATTGAAAGTTCAAATTAAGAATAGTAATGGCGAAAAACTTATCCAAATTGCAAAACAAAAAATTCAAATATTGAAGTCTTATTTGATTGGAAAAGTTAAAATAAAAAATCCTTGGGATAGACCATCCATTGCAGTTAGTTTAGGAACTGATAGGTTAGGTGGACAAAAATATCAGTATATTGTACCTGATGTTAAACTAGTTATTATTGGTAAAAATAGTAATATGTATAAAGTAAAATTAGGTGATAATATTGGGTGGATTGATGAAGATTATATTGAGATTTTGGAAAATTATAAGTTTCCGTATTCTTTGACTTCAAGTATAAAAGTTGCAGGTGGAATTAAATATGATTCAATTGTTGTGCCATTAACTGAAAAACTCCCTTATATTTCCTATCAAGATCCAGAATTAAATAGAATAGTTATAGATGTTTATAATTGTTCTGGCAATACAAATTGGATAACACAATATTCAAATGTCAAAGAAATAAAAAATATATTCATCAATCAAGTTTCTTCCGAGACATTTAGGATAAATATTGATTTAAATGGTCAAATGAATTATGGCTATGCTATTGATTATAAAGGAAATAGTTTAATAATAAAAATTAAACATAAGCCAACCGATTTAAAACTAAAAAATAAAGTAATTGTTTTAGATGCAGGACACGGTGGAAGTGATAATGGAGCAATTGGTGCATCCGGAAATTTTGAAAAAGAAATAAATTTAAAAATGGTTTATATTTTGAAAAAATTATTTGAAAAAAAAGGAGCAATTGTTTATTTAACAAGAGATAAAGATACTTTGTTATATAATAATTATAGATTATGGAAAATATGGAATTATAATCCTGATATATTTATTAGTATTCATTGTAATTCAATTGGTAATTATACTAATCCATTAGAGGTAAAAGGAATTAGTACTTATTATAAACATATTATATTTAGGCCCTTATCTAAGTATATATTAAATAATTGCTTAAAGTTGAAATTAGATGAATTCGGTAATGTTGGTAATTTTAATTTTACTAATAATCAACCAACAGAATTTGTTAATACTTTAGTTGAATTAGCTTTTATTTCAAATCCTGAAGATGAAATAAAACTTTTAGATAATAATTTTTTGAATAAATTAGCAAATCAGATTGTTAAAGGAACTGAAGAATATTTCAAAAATTTGAGGTGATATATGAAAATAATATTTACAATAATATTTGTTTTTGCAAGTCTTCTTGCACAGCTTAAGGTTGTTAGTAGTCGTGTTATAGAAACTAATATAGAGGCATACTATCCAATATTCGGTAATAATGATGATGAAATTTATTTTACTACATCACAATGTATTGGAATTTATAAATTTAATTTGAGCAATAATAAATTTGAAACAATAACTGAAGATAGTGGCGCTGGATATGAATTCAGAATATCAGGTGATAAGATTGTTTATAGAAAAGATAACTACAGCGAAGGTAAAAAGTATTCTTCAATAATTTTTATAGATTTAACTACAAGAGAACAAAAGATTTTGTCGGAAAATAAAAGAAATATGTCAACACCTGAAATAATTAATAAAGATTATGTAATTTTTAATGAAGATAGTAATAATAAAATAATGAAAGTTTCACAAAATCGAAATCTGAAAAGTATAGCATCTACATATGTTTTGAACGAAGATCTGAAAATTGCTTTATATATGAATGGTAAAAAAAGAATTTTAAAACCAGTGGGTGATGATAATTATATATGGATTTCATTATCACCAGATAAAACAAAAATATTATTTACAGCTAGTAGTAAAGGGACTTTTATTTGTGACTTAAACGGTAATATTTTGTATGAATTAGGAAAAGCTCAAAGCCCAAAGTGGTCCCCAGATGGTAAAAAAGTATTATATATGATTCAGCAAGATGATGGTCATCAATATACCGCATCAGAATTATATTATTATGATTTAAAAGAAAAAAAACATTATCAGTTAACAAAAACTGACAATGTAATTGAATTATATCCTTCTTGGTCAAAAAATGGAGATAAAATAGTTTGTAATACAGCAGAAGGTAAAATAATATTGTATGAATTACAGTAATTTGGAAATAGGGGGAAAAATGAAAAGAATTTTATTATGTATAACTTTACTTTTAGAGTTTACTTTTGCACAAAATTTTACAGGCATAAAAATTTATATAAATCCAGGACACGGGGGTTATGATTCAAATGATAGAAATATTCCTCAAACAGGTTTTTGGGAGTCAGAAAGTAATTTACATAAAGGTTTAAAACTAAGAGACATTTTACAAAGCTGGGGTGCAACGGTAGTAATGAGTAGAGTTACAAATACTAGTGATGATGATAAAGCCTTGTCAACAATTGTTGCTGAAGCAAATGCAGCAAATGTTGACCATATGCATTCTATTCATAGTAACGCTTACAATCAATTGTCAAATTATACGCTTGTTTTATTTCAAGGTACAGATGATTCACCGACATATTCTGATGCAAAAACAATGTCTAATTATTTATCTGATGATATTTATTCTGTAAATAGAACAACAGCCAAATATTCACGTGGTGATATGTCATTTTATGGTGCAACAACACCTTATCTTGGAGTCTTTAAAGGTCTAAATATGCCTGGTACATTATCGGAGGGCTCTTTTCACGATTATATTCCCGAATCTTGGCGCTTAATGTCAATTTTGTATAAAAAACACGAAGCAATAGCAATGGCTCGTTCATTTATAAAAAAATTTAATAAAACACCTTTTCCTTTAGGGGTTATTGCGGGAATAGTAAGAACTAAGGACAGTTCTTCAAATCATTTGAATGCATTTGGGAATGATGTTTACAAGCCATTAAATAATGTTAAAGTTACCTTAAAAGGGAATAATGTTACGCGTGTTTTATATACTGATAATTTAAACAATGGTTTTTATCTATTTGATAGCTTGCAACCTGGTACTTATAAAGTTTATTTTGAAAAATATTACTACTTTAAAGATTCTTCTACAGTTAATGTAAAAGCAAATTCAACAACTTTTGCTGATAAATTTTTAGCTTTAGATGGTTCTATCCCAGCTGTTTTATCGAGTTATTCACCTAATATTTCTGCTAATGATAGTGTATATATTACTGCGTATATTGTTTTAAATTTTTCGAGACCAATAGATAAAACGACTTTGGAAAGTGGATTTACCATAACTCCACAAATACAAGGTACTTTTACATGGAGTAATTCAGACCAAACGGTAAAATTTACTCCAATAAATTATTTTTCTCCAAAAACAAAATATACTGTAACAATTCCAACAACTGTGAAAAGTATTTATGGAGTTAATTTACCACAGCAGTATACATTTTCGTTTAATGTTAATTCTAGGACAAAATTTAGTTTATTAAGTACATATCCAGATAATCAACAAAAAAATATACCTCATTTTGTACAAGTGAAATTAGTTTTTGATGCAGAAATATTAACATCATCTATTGCTGGGCAATTTACTTTTACAGATTTGAATGGTAAAAATATTAATGCTAAAAATGTAGTATATAGCAAAGATAATATGGGTAGAGGAATAATGGTATTTGAACCTTATTCATCACTTATTCCCGGCATGATTTATAAAATCACTTTAAAAAATGGTATAAAAGATGTTAATCTAATTCCTTTGGGTGAAACAATAGAAAGATTTTTCACTGTTACAACAGATACAATAACTCCAGGTACAATAGTTGACGGTTTTGAAAATATTTCAAATTGGAAACAACCTAGTTTATCAAGTTTAAGTCAAAACATTACAAATTCATCATTAGTTCTTGATAATTCCAGAAAATTTCAAGGTTCTTATAGTGCTAAACTTAACTATGAATTTACTTCATCAAATTCAGTTTGTGCTGTTGAAGCTATAAATAAACCAAATTTAGGTAATGGTGGTTATTCTGCTGCTTTAATTTGGGGCGATATGAGTAATAATATTATTCAATTTATTGGAGAAAACGGAAGTGATATTTTAGTATCAGATACACTTAATTGGGCCGGATGGAAATATGTAAAATTCAATAATAATACAAATAAAGATATTCTATTGCACTCAATTATCGTTAAATCTAATTCTAATGTTACTAAAGGGCAAATTAATATTGACAATTTACAAAAAGATGTTTTAGTTGAAATTGAAAATAAATACAATAATGTAAAAACAGATAAATATTATTTATTTCAAAATTATCCAAATCCTTTTAATCCAATTACAACAATTAGTTATAACATACTTAAAGGTTGTAATGTTAAAATAGAAATTTATAATAGTTTAGGTGAATTAGTTAAAGTTCTAGTTAATGAATATAAACCTTCAGGAACGTATTTTGTTAACTTTAATGCGGATAATTTACCATCGGGAACTTATTTTTATAGAATGGTAGCAGGAGAATATATAAAAACTAATAAAATGATATTATTAAAATAAAAAAAGCTGCTAAAAAGCAGCTTTTTTTTAATTAACTTTATTCAATACTGTTCCATTTTCTGCAAAAGTTTTAATAATTCTAACTGTTTCTTCTGCTACAGCTAATTGTGCTTGTTCAGTAGAAGCACCAATATGATGAGTTACATAAACATTTTTGATACCTTGTAATGGAGATTTTACTTCACCTGCTTTTCCTTCTGGTTCATCATTAAATACATCTAAGCCAACTTTTAAATTTTTTGTTTTAACTGCTTCAATAAGTGCATTTTCATCAACAATACCGGGACGTGAAGTATTAACAAATATTGTTCCTGGTTTCATTAAATCAAACATTTCTTTATTAAACATACCTTTAGTTTGTGGAGTTTGTGGAAGATGTACAGAAATTATATCAACATTTGGAATTGTAGCTTTAATATCTTCAACTTGAGTTATGAATTCATTATCTAATTTAACAATATCATAACCGTAAACTTTCATACCGAAAGCGTTAGCTCTTTTGGCTACTTCTTTCCCAATATTTCCTACACCTATTAAAAATAGTTTTTTACCAAACAAACCTTCTGCTTTTGAATATTCATTTTTATTCCATTTACCATTATGGAAATCAGCAACGTTATCTGGGATACGACGATCTAAAGCTAAAATCAATCCCATAGCTAATTCAGCAACAGCTATTGAGTTCTTGCCAGGACAATTTGTAACAGTAAAGTTATTTTTAGTAGCTGTTTCAATATCGATTGTATTAACACCAGCACCTGCTCTAATAATGACTTTTAAGTTTTTACCTTTTTTTATAGCTTCGGCATTAACTTTTGTTGAACGAACAACCAAAATATCAACAGATTCGATTTCGTTAGGAATATCATTTTCTCCTAACTCAGGTTTGTAAATAACATCATAGCCTAACTCTTTCATTTGGTCAGTATAAATATTAGGAAATTTGTCAGCAATTAAAATTTTCATTTTACCTCCTGGTTTAAGTATAATAACAAACTTAGAAAAAAAAATTATTAAAATCAAACTTTTAAATATGTAGAAATTTTTTCAATAAAAGTTTTTTTATTAATAGGTTTATAAATTATATCATTAAATCCACTTAATGAAATATTTTCTTCAATTTGGTTTGTAGAAAGTGCTGTTAAAGCTATGATAGGACAATTGAAACCTTTTTGTCTTAGTAAATTGGTTGTTTCTATTCCATCCATAAATGGCATTTTTATGTCCATTAAAATTATATCTATACTCATGTTTGTATTATTCATAAATTCTATTGCTTCAATACCATTATTTACCCTAAATATATCAGCATTAAAATGTTGTGATAAATATAAATTAAATATTTCAAAGTTAATATTTTCATCTTCAGCAATTAAAATATTATATTTCCTATTTTGTTTAACATTATTTTCTAAAATGGGAATTTGGTTTACTATGTATTTTGTAGGGATATTAATTTCAAAATTGGTACCAACATTTTTTTTTGAAGTAATTATAAATTCAAAATTTAATAATTCAAGATAATGTTTAACAATGGCAAGCCCTATACCATTACCACTATAATGCCTTGAAAGTTTACCATCAATTTGAAAATATGGTTCAAAGATTTTATTTATGAATTTTTCATCTATTCCAATACCTGTATCTTTGAAATATAATTTTAAAAAATTATCTTCTATAGTGTAACCGAATTCTATAATTCCTTGGTGAGTAAATTTTACACAGTTATCAATAAGTTGTTTACAAACTTGTTTTAATTTATAGTTGTCAGTTTTTAAAATGGCAAAGTTATCACTTAATGGTAGATTTAGTTTAAGTTCAACATTCTTATTTAAATTGGTAAAATATGTGTTATAAAGTTCTTTTAATATTTCATTTAGGTTGCAGTAAGAGACAATAACATTAGTTTGTTTTGTTTCTATTTGAGAAATATTTAGTATATTATCAACAATGTTAAGAAGTTTATAAGCACTATTTTTTATGATATGGAAATACCTATTTAATTTATCAGGATTAACTTCATTATTATCTACTATTAAATCTAAAAAACCGATAATACCATTCAATGGCGTTCTTAACTCATGGCTTAAATTATTAATAAAATCAGTTTTCAATTGTGAATTTTCTTCAGCTTTTTCTTTGGCTATTTCCAATTCTTGTTGTCTAATTATATTTTCAGTTATATCGTGAAAAAGAGTTACAAAATAATATTTCTCTGGAGAAAAAGCTGAAACTCTAAAATATTTATTGAAAGTAGATGAATAATTTTCGAATTCAATTGATTGACCGGTTAATGCAACTTTACCATACGTATCAATCCAATATTTCTCAGTACTTGGCCATACTGAAAGAATATTTTTCCCAACAATATCATTTTCATTAACTTTTAACATCTCACAAAAAGCAGGATTTACTTCAACAAAGACATAATCAATTGGGTTATTGTTTTCATCTGTAATTATTTTATGAAGAGCGTAAGGATCTTTTAAATGCGTAAAAAGATTATTATATCTGGATAATAATCTGTTATTTATTTGATAGATTTCTTCAGCTTTTATACTTAAAAACTTTTTATTTAGTATAGAAAAAATAATATTAGTGAAAAGATGTAAATAATCTAAAATCTGTTCATTAATAATATTTTCAGATAATAATAAAAAAGATTGTTTAAAATTTTTTTGCTCATAATCAAAATAAGCATAAGCATAATTAGAAAATTTTTTATGGTTGAATATAAAATCAAGAAATTCATTTAATTCTTCATTATATTGACGAAATTTAAGCTTGTTGTCAAAAAAATTAAATTTAATTAAATCAAAATAATTTATTGTATTTATTAATGAAAGTTTATTATTATCGTAGTGATAAATTTCGATTTCATTATTATTATTGTAAAGATATAGTATATCTTTCAAAGGTAGGAATGATGAAAAAATATTAAAAATATGATAAAAAATATTACCACTTTCTGTATAATTATTGTCAAAGTGGTCTATGCTAACAATAGATGTTAAATTATGCAAAATTTGTGATAGTTGATTAAAATCAAAAAAATTATCAATTTGTTCTAAGGGTTCAAATAAAATTAAAATATATTTATGGTTTGATATTTCGTGAGGAACTAAAAGTGCATTCAAAGTATAATTCTTTTTATCCTCTAATGGGATCTGATATTTTATAAAATTAATATTTCCATTTAAACAACCATTTAAGTGTTCTTTTACTTTGTCGTTATTCAAGACAGGGATACATTCTAATAAATTATCATTAAGCTGGATATTATATAGCTGATGAATTTCTTTGAGGAAATAATTGTTAACATAAAGAATATTAAAATTACTGTCTAAAATTATTAAATTAAAATAATTAAATTTCTTTAAATGTTCTAACAAAACATCAAACATATTGTTATTTTTTTTCTATTAAATATCTTTTAATTTTTCTTGTAGTTGTTTTTTCAAATTCAGTATCTCTAATGTAGATTTTTTTTATTTGTTTATATGAAGTTAAATGATTATTTGTTTCTTTGACAACTTTGGATATTATGTCATTTAATAATTTTTCATCAAGTTTTATTTTATTCTCATCAGCATATTTTATAAAATATTCTGTATCTGGTACTATTTGAGCAGCAATTATTTCGCCTTCTTTTTCATCTTTTTCACCGTAAACAACAGATTCAAGAACAAATTCACTTTTATTTAATAAATCTTCAATTTCTTCTGGAAACACATTTTTTCCGTTTTTTGCTATAATTACATTTTTCTTACGACCTTTAATATAAAGAAAATTATTTTCATCCAAATAACCTAAATCGCCCGTATTAAACCAACCATCTTGAATAACTTCTTTTGTTAGTTCTTCATTGTTAAAATAGCCAAGCATAACATTATCGCCTTTTGCCCAAATTTCACCTATACCATCAGCATCAGGATTAACAATTTTTAATTGACAGCAATCAAGTGGCTGGCCAGCGGAATAATCGTTGGAATTTTCTAATCTATTTAGTGTTAATATTGGTGAGGTTTCAGTTAAGCCATAGCCTTGAATAAGTTTTATTCCGAATTCGTTAAATCCTTTAATTACCTCGGGGTCGGGGGCAGCACCACCTACTATCAATACTCTAACTTGACCACCAAATTTCTCGTGTATTTGCTTGAATAACAATGATTTAAAGTCATTCATTCCAAATTTTTTTAAAAGATTTGTAAAAGCTATTAGTTTGTTTACAATAAAATGTTTATATCTATTTTCTTTTATAGTTTTCCAAATTCTTTTAAATATTTTGTCGAAAATTAAAGGAACACCAAGTACAATTGTAGGTTGTTCAGATTGAAAATCTTCTAAAAGATATTTGAAAGATCTAGAGTAATGGACAGAAGCACCACTATAAATTGGGCATAAAAATCCACAAGTACATTCATAAGTATGGTGAATGGGCAAAATTGAAAGAAATCTATCTGTAGAATAAATTGGCAATGCTCTAACCATACTCATTAAATTTGTAGCAAGGTTTTTCTGACTTAACATTACACCTTTTGCTTTGCCAATTGAGCCAGATGTAAATATAAGTTCAAATAAATCATCAGGATTAATTTCAGGTAATTCGTTTACTGATTCTGGTAAAGTTTTGTCAATTAATTGTTTCATCGATAAATATTCATCTTTTTTTTCTATTAAATCCATGTTAATCTTAATTCTTAAATTTTTCAATTCAACATCTGAATTATCAAGTTGTTCTGCCCAATGATTATCACAAATTATAGCATTAGCTTGTGATTCATGAAGAATATTTATTACTTCAGAAGGATGTAAATGAGCATCTATAGGCACAACAATATAATTGAAGCAAGCACAAGTTAAATAGGAAAGTCCCCATTGAACTCTATTTTCACTAATTATTGCAATTCTTTCTCTTTCTTTTAGGCCTAAATTTTTTAGTGCATTACCAAATTTTAAAACATTAACTAATAATTCATTGAAAGTGAGCATTTTAATAGGGGTATCTTTTAAATCTTTTAAAGCTAATTTATCCCCATAATAATTAGCTGATTTTATCAACATATCTTGTAAATTTTTGATATTTTTATCAATCATATGCTTACCTTATAATTTTATTGATGGACATAGATGACTTATTTTGCATAGTTCACATTTAGGTTTTCGAGCAATACAAATATTTCTACCATGATAAATTAAGTAGTGCGAAAGATTTATCCATTCATTTTCTGGATAAAGTTTTTTTAAATCAAATTCGATAAAATCTGGATTTTGAGATTTGGTCAGTTTTAATAGATTAGATAATCTTTTAACATGAGTATCAACTGCAATAGATGGTATATTAAAAGCATTTCCTGCTACAACGGAAGCAGTTTTTCTTCCAACACCTGGTAATTTAGTTAATTTATCAAAATCTGCAGGAACTTCTCCATTGTAATTATTAATAATATATTGACAACAATTTTTTATAGATTTTGCTTTTTGCTTATAAAAACCTGTTTTGTATATCATTTTTTCTAATTCATCCAGAGGAATGTCAATATAATCTTTTGGTGTTTTTAATTTGTTAAATAACTCTTTAGTAACTACATTAACGGTGTCATCTTTACATTGAGCTGACAAAATAGTTGCAATTAATAATTCAAACGGATTTGAAAAATTTAATGCGGATTTTACTTCAGGATATAATTCTTTTAATATTCTTAATATTTCTAAATGTCTTTCCATAAACTTAAAAAAATTATTTATCGTTGTAAGATAAAATTTTTAACATACATTTACAAAAAAAATAAAACTTTGTTTTTCTATATTCTTATTGTTATTTTTGAGTTTTAATAAAAAATTTGTGCATATGTATTTATTTGAAAAAATAAAAAAAATAAGACCTCCTAACAAAGAAATTCAAAATATTGCAAAACAATATTTGGATGGGTTAACTAAACCTATTGGAAGTTTAGGTGAACTAGAAAATATTTTTATTAAATTGTGTTGTATTTTTAATACATTAGATTTTGATATATCCAAAAAGAATTTACTTATTTTTTGTGCTGATAATGGAATTACTGAAGAAAATGTTAGTTGTTGTCCAAAACAATATACTTATGTAGTTACTAATAATTTTGCTAAAGGAATAACGGCAATTAATAAACTTTCTGAATTTGCCAAAAATGATATCACAATAATTGATATTGGAATTGATGCCAAAATAAATAATAAAAAAATATTAAACTATAAAATTAATTACGGAACTAAGAATTTTATCAAAGAACCAGCAATGACTTATGATGAATGTATTAGAGCAATAACTGTAGGTTTTGAATTCATTGAGAAATTGAAAAAGAAAGGTTATAGAATGTTAGGTACTGGGGAAATGGGAATTGGAAATACAACTACAAGTGCAGCAATAGCTAGTTGTTTATTAAATATATCACCTGAAGAAGTTACAGGAAAAGGAGCAGGATTAGACGATAATGGATTGATAAATAAGATAAATGTTATAAAAAAAGGAATTGAAAAAAATTGTGTTGATATAAATGATCCAATAGATGTTTTACGTAAGGTAGGAGGTTTTGATATTGCAGGAATGGTAGGTGCTTTTTTAGGTGCAGCTTATTTCAAAGTACCAATATTAATTGATGGTCTAATATCTTCTGCGGCTGCATTAGTAGCATATAAAATAAATTCTAATGTTAAGGATTATATGTTTGCTAGTCACTTATCAGCTGAAAAAGCTGCAAAAATTATATTGGATTATATAGGATTACATCCAATTTTAAACTTAAACCTTCGTCTTGGTGAAGGAAGCGGTTGCCCTTTAGCTTTTAATATTATCGATGCTGGTATATATACACTTAGAAATATGGCTACTATGGAAGAAGCTAATTTGAATATAGATGTTTATGTAGATATAAGGAAATGAAAATGCAAGATTTAATGATACAAGGAACTGCTTCATCTGTAGGAAAAAGTTTGATTACTGCTGGTTTATGTAGAATATTTTATCAGGAAGGTTTTAAGGTTGCTCCCTTTAAATCACAAAATATGTCATTGAATTCTTATGCAACATTTGAAGGGCTAGAAATTGGAAGAGCTCAAGCACTTCAAGCAATGGCTGCAAAAGTTCCACCATCTGTTTTAATGAATCCGATTTTATTAAAACCTAATGCAGAAAATAATAGCCAAGTTATTTTATTGGGTAAACCTTATGGTAATTTGGATGCGCATAATTATTATTCAATTAAGAAAAAATTAAAAGATATAGTAATTGAAACATATCATAAATTAAAAAATGAATTTGAAATTATCATTATAGAAGGAGCTGGAAGTCCAGCTGAAATTAATTTGAATAAAGATGATTTTGTAAATATGGGTATGGCTGATATTGCCAATGCAAACGTCCTTTTAGTTGGAGATATAGATAAAGGAGGGGTATTTGCTTCAATTTATGGAACAATAAAATTGTTGGAAAATAGACATCAAGAAAGGATAAAAGGTCTTATCATTAATAAATTTCGTGGTGATAAAAATTTATTAAAGGATGGTTTAATTCAAATAGAAGAACTTGTAAATAAACCTGTATTAGGAGTTATTCCTTACTTTAAATTACTTTTAGATGATGAAGATTCTGCTAATGAATTTAAAAGAAAATATAACAAATTCAAAAATGATAAAATAAATATTTCGGTAATTTTACTCCCACATATATCTAATTTTACGGATTTCGACCCATTTTACCTCGATGATGATGTTATATTAAACTATATTGATGTCCCAGAAAAAATTCAAAAATCTGATATTATAATTCTTCCAGGTACCAAAAATACTATAGAAGATTTGCGTTGGTTAAAGAAAAACAAATTTGATATTGCTATAAAAAATTTTAATGGAATGATTTGGGGAATATGCGGTGGTTTTCAAATGTTAGGTAAATTTATTATTGATAAATATGGTGTTGAAAGTATGAAAGGGGATAAAGAAGAAGCCCTAAATTTACTTAATCTTGAAACATATTTAGAAAAAGGTAAAGTTACACAATTAGTGACAGGTACAGCTTTATATGAAAAAATTTATGGTTATGAAATACATGCAGGCATAAGTAAAGCTGAAGGTTTGCCGTTTGCTACTATCCAATTACTTAATGATGATAGTAAAATTTGGAATGACGGATTAATTTATAAGGATGATAATAAAACAGTATTTGGAACTTATATTCACGGTATTTTTGATAGTGGAAACTTTAGAGCTAAAATATTAAATATAATTAGAGATAAAAAGAAATTATTACAACGTCCTGCGGAAGATTTATATTTGAGAAGAGAAAAAGAACTTGATAAACTTGCTGATATTTTAAGACAAAATTTAAATATAAATTTTATTAAAAAAATTACATTACGGTAAACATGCAAATTTTTTTATTCATAATTACAGCATCAATTATAAATTATTTTGTAAAAGATTATTCTATAGCATCGATAAATATTTTAGCCTTACTTTTTGGTTTTTTTGCAGAATTATTATCTAAAGGAAATGATAAAATATTTCATCCAGTAATTTTCTTTGGGAAAATAATTAGATTTGTTGATAATAATTTTAATAAATCACCTAATAAATTTATTAAAGGCACTTTTTTTTCTGTTTTATTAGTTTCTTTAACATTTTATTCTTTCCTACTTTTATCAATTATTGCGTACAAAAATAATTTATATTTTATTTTTGCTAGCGTAATAGTTTATTATGGAGTTGCAACTAAACAATTATTAATTTCTGTTTTTAATATCTTTAAAATGTTAAATAATAATTATGATATTATATCATATCAAGAAGAAAATATTAGAAAAGCTAGGTTATTACTAAGTTATATCGTAAGCAGGGATACTTCTGAATTATCTGAGAATCAAATAAAATTATCTGCTTTAGAATCTCTTTCTGAAAATTTATCCGATGGTATTTTCGCACCAATTTTCTATTTTGCACTATTTGGTGTTCCAGGAATTATGGCTTATAAATTTATAAATACTTTAGACTCAATGATAGGTTATAAAAATGAAAAATATTTATATTTTGGTAAATTTGCTGCTAGATTAGATGATATAGTAAATTTTATTCCTGCAAGATTAACAGCACTATTTATTACACTTTGCGCTTTAAGTAAAAAATCAATTAAGTTTATTATTAAATATGCACACAAAAACAGTAGTGTTAATAGTGGTTATCCAGAAGCTGCTTTAGCTGGTGCTGTAGATTGTAGATTTGGTGGATATTTTAATTATTTCGGACAAACTGTAAAAAAAGAATACATTGGAGAAACTGATAGAGAAATTAGTTTTGATGATGGTTTATTTGCAATAAATTTAAGCCTATATTCTTCAATTTTTTTCGTAATTTTTATTGTTAATCTCAAATTGTATTTATTATGAATATAATCATTACAGGTGCTCCTGGAACAGGGAAATCAACTTTGATAAAATATTTAAAAAGTCTTGGATTTTTTTGCTTTGATGAAGTATCAAGAGAGATTATAACCACACAACAAAGATTTAATGGTAATTTGGTTCCTTGGGGAGACACTTTAAAATTTGCCGAGTTTTGTTTTGAAAAAATGTTGTCACAATTAAATGCTAAAAAAGAATTGGCTTTTTTTGATCGTGGTATACCTGATTTAATAGCATACCTTGAATTTTATAACTTCCCGGTTCCTACATATTTTTATAAATCAATACAACATTACTTTAAAAAAGTTTTTTACTGCCCAATTTGGGAAGAAGTTTATGTTAATGATCCACAAAGACCACAAACTTTGGAAATTGCAAAAGGATTAGATTATTTTTTAAGAAAAACATATACAGAATTAGAATTTGATATTATTGAACTGGAAAAAATTTCTGTTGATAAAAGAGCTGAAAAAGTTTTAAATAATTGTTTATTAAATTAATTTTTAAAGATAATTTTATTTTTTTATATTTAAGTTCAACCTTTAATAATTTCTTTAGGAGTAGATATGATCAAAAAAACTGGAGCTTTATTATTACTTTTTATATCCTTTACTTTTGCACAAGTAATAACAGTAAGTCCAACCTTTCCAACCGATAAAGATTCATTAGACATTACTTTTAACGCTGCAGAAGGAACTAAAGGTCTAATGGGATATACAGGTGATGTTTATGTACATATAGGAGTGATTACTGATAAAAGTACTTCTAATTCTGATTGGAAATATGTGAAAGCTTCTTGGAATACAAATTTGCCAGAATGTAAATTAAAACCTCTGGGAAATAACTTATGGCTACTAAAAATACGCCCTAATATTAGAACTTTTTTAAATGTTCCAACAAGTGAAAAAATTTTAAAAATTGCAATGGTTTTTAGAAATGCGGATGGTTCTAAAGAAGGAAAAGATGTTGGTGGCAATGATATATTTTACAGTATATATGAAGAAGGTTTACAAGTATCTTTTTTAACTCCGACTTCCAAGCATAATATACTTAATATTAATACTACTCTAACAGTCACAATTAAAGCTAAAAATGCAGTTAACATTAAACTTTATAAAAATAATCAACTTATTAGTACAAGCAATACTGATTCAATAAGCTATAACTTTACAGCTGATCAAGATGGTAAATTTTATATTAAAGCTATAGCAACAGATGCTAATAATCAAACTAAAGCTGATTCCATATACTATGTTACACCTAAAACATTTTCATTGCAAGATCCACCTGCAGGAACAGTTGATGGAATTAATTATTATCCTGATGATCCAACAAAAGTTACTTTTGTATTAGTTGCACCTTATAAAGATAATGTTTTTGTGATAGGAGATTTTTATCAAAATAAATGGGAAATACAACCAGAATATCAAATGAGAAGAAGTGTTGATGGTAAAAGATGGTGGATAACTATAACTGGACTAACTGCTCAAAAAGAATATTTAATGCAATATCTTGTTGATGGTAAAATAAGAATTTGCGATCCATATTCTGAAAAAATATTAAGTCCATACGATGATCAGGAAATTATTCAAAATAATATTTATCCAAACTTACAACCTTATCCTAAAGTTTATACTTCAGAAATGGTTACTTGTTTCCAAACTAATAAACCTAAGTATCAATGGCAAGTAACAAATTTTCAAAAACCTAATAAAGAAAATTTAGTTATATATGAATTACATTTAAGAGATTTTATAAAAGAACATACATATACAAAGCTTATCGATACCTTAAATTATTTAAAATCTCTTGGTATAAATGCTATTGAATTATTACCAGTTACAGAATTTGAAGGTAATAGAAGCTGGGGATACAATCCAGTATTATACTTTGCTTTGGATAAATACTATGGTACAGAAAATGATTTTAAAAAATTCATCGATGAATGTCATAAAAATGGAATTGCTGTAATAATCGATATGGTTTACAATCACAACTTTGGTCAATCACCATTAGTTAGATTGTATAATGAAGGAGGATATGGAAAACCAACATCACTAAACTTATGGTTTAATGTAGAGCCCAAACATCCATTCAATGTTGGTTATGATTTTAACCACGAGAGTGAATTTACTAAATATTTAATCGATAGGGCTAATAAATATTGGCTTACAGAATATAAAGTTGATGGTATCAGATTCGATTTAAGTAAAGGTTTTACTCAAAATTATACTACTGATGTTGGTGCTTGGAGTGCGAAAGATGATTCCCGTATAGCATTGTTAAAAAGAATGTATAATGAAGTAAGAAAATACGATCAAGATGCTTATCTAATTCTTGAACACCTTGCAGCAAACGATGAAGAAATTATATTAGCTAATCATGGTTTTATGCTCTGGGGAAATATGAACTATTCATATAATGAAGCATCTATGGGGTGGCTCAACAATTCAGATTTTTCAAACGTTTTAGCTTCCAATAGGGGATGGACCGTTAACAACTTAGTTAGTTATATGGAATCGCATGACGAAGAAAGATTAATGTATAAAAATTTACAATACGGGAATGCCGCTGGCAATTACAACATAAAACAATTATCAACTGCATTAGAACGCCAAAAATTAGTAGGAGCATTTTTCTTCCTTTTACCTGGTCCTAAAATGTTATGGCAATTTGGTGAATTAGGCTATGATTATAGTATAGATTACAACGGTAGAACTGGAGATAAACCTATTAGATGGGATTACTTCTTAAATCCTGATAGAAAAAAATTATATTATACTTATTCAGAATTGATAAAAATGAAAACACAAAATCAATTATTTCAAAATATATCTAATATTACTTATAATTTCCAAGGAGCTATAAAATCCTATAAATTATCTTTTAATGATAATAACAAAATATACGTTGTAGGAAATTTCGACGTTACAAACAGAGATGCATTTATTAATTTTGAAACTACCGGTAAATATTACAATATTTTTGAGCAAGATTCGTTAAATATTACCAATAATAATTATCAAATTACACTTATGCCAGGTGAATTTAAAGTTTTTTCAACAAAATATATAAAAATAAATAAAGACAATGTACTTTCAAACGAAATATATTATAATACTAAAGTAAATTCATATGAGTTAGAGCAGAACTATCCAAATCCATTTAATCCAACCACAACAATAAGTTTTACAGTTCCATATTCATCTCAAATCAGATTAGATGTATATAATACACAAGGCGAATTGATAAAAACATTAGTAAATGATTATAAACCAGCCGGTAAATATTTAATAAATTTTGATGCAAGTAATTTATCAAGCGGAGTTTACTTCTATAAACTTACTTCAAATAATGTTCAAATATCGAAAAAAATGATATTGATAAAATAATTAAAAGAGCTCCCTTAAAAGGGGAGCTTTTTTTATTTATTAGCTCAGACAGTATAAGCTTAAGCCCCTTGCGGCTTGTGACAAGCCGCAAGGGGCCAGCGGGCCGGAACGGCCCGCTAAAATTTTGCCACCATTTTAAAAGGTGGGAAAAAAAATGTAGAGTGGCATTAATATGCCACCTTTTGGCATTGATATGCCACTCGGTGGCACGGAATTTTCCACGTTGTGGCAAAAATAAATGTAATGTGGCATTGATATGCCGTGTGGTGGCAGGGAAAAATTGCCACCTTGGCAAAATGTGGCACGCAAATTTAAAAGGTGGCAATTATATCGTATATACAATATAATTGTCACCTTTATTTTTTTGCAAGAATTGCAAAAGCCGCACAACTTCAGTTGTGCGGCACGCTTACACCGTCTGAGCTAATGAAATAACCCAAAAAATATATTTAAAAATTTTCGACTAACTGTTTTTTGTTTTTAATTATTTATGGTTATATTTAATAATCTAATAAATAATTTTTTATTATGGATTTAATAACCTTAATCTATATAATATCATCTTTTTTATTTATTGTAATTATTGTTTTTGCTACTGTTTCTTATATTATATACAAAAGAAAAAAGAAAATACACAATCAATTAGATATAGTACAAGAAGAAACCAGTATTAACAAAGAAATTGAGCATCTTCAATCTTTTATAGTAGAAAAAAATATACAACCTGAAGAGAAAGACGAAAGCCCATTCAAAAAAGTTGAGATAAGTGAAGAAAAACCTAAAAAAAGAGATATTAAGTTTAATTAGTTCATATTTAATTTTGTTTTAATTTTATATATCATACTATAAAGTTTTTCTTCTTCGGCTGGATTGTATTTAACTGCATTTTCCCAATCTTCAACCGCTTGTTTGAGATATCTTAAGTGATAATTTGCAAAACCACGTAATTTATATGCTTCAGCACACTTAGGATCAACATGTATTGCTTTATTTGTATCTGCTAAAACTTCTTCGTATTTTTCTAATTGTAAATAAGCCTTAGCTCTTAAGCATAAAATTTTTGTATCATTTGGTTTGATTTCCAATGCTTTTTTAAAATCATTAGTTGCAGGAATAAAATCCTGAGATTTAAGTCTAAAAATTCCTCGTTGAACATAAGCATCTAAAAACATAGGATCTATATTAATTGCTTTTGTTATATCATCGATAGCCCCTTTTTTATCGTATAATTCCCATTTTGCTTTAGCACGATTAACAAAGGCTGTTGTATATTTAGAATCAATTTCTATAGCATGTGTAAAATCGCTTGCAGCATCTGCATATTCTTTTAGTTTAAGCTTTGCCATACCACGCAAATTATAAGCAAAAGAATATTCAGGATTAAAGCTTACAGCTTTACTACAATATTCAATACACTCCTTAAAATTTTTTAGAATATAATAAATTTGAGCTATTTTATAATATGCCGAGTATTCTGTTGGATCTAATTCGGTACATTTTAAAAGATCTTCAATAGCTTCATTATATTGTTTCAAATGTGTAAGTACATCAGCCTTTTGAATATAACATTTAGGATTTTCAGGAGCTAATTCTATGCATTTTTTTCTATCTTCAAGGGCTTCTTCATATCTTTTATTCTTTTCATATACTGATGCTCTAAAGTCATATGCATCAAAATAATCATCTTTAATTTCAAAAACTTTACTAAGATACATTAAACATGTTTCAACATTGTTTCTTTTCTCTTCCATAATAGCATAAAAGTAATAAGCTAAATACGAATTAGGATGTAATTTTAAAGCTGTATCCAAATTTTCTTTTGCATCCTTAAATTCATTTAATTCAACATGACATATTGCTCTATAAATATATGCATCTGTATAATTATGATTAATTTCCAAAACCTGATTAAATATAACTATAGCTTTCTTAAAATCATTTTCTTTATATTTTACATAACCACTTAAAAATAACGCTTCAATATTATCAGGCAATATTTTAAAAGCTCTTTCTAAAACTGAATAGGCGTCATTATAGGCTTCGCTATGAATAAGCATTTTACCGTAAGCAGTAAGAATATCTGAATTATTTTTATCAGCCTGATAAGCTTTTCTTATATAATCAAAAGCTTTATCAAAATTATTTAATTTCAAATATGATAGTGAATAATAATAATTCATAATTGGCTTATATTTAGGATCAGGATTAAGTTCATTAACTTTATTAAGTAAATTTATACACTCTTCAAATTCATTTTTATTAAAATGAAGAATTGCTTTATAATAATAAGGTAAAAAATGTTCTTCATCATTTTCGATAGCATGCTCAATTTTTTCCAGAACAGCTTCAAAATTCTTATCTTTTAGCAAAGATGGTATATCATATAAATATTCTTCTATATTAAGTTTTTTCTTAAAAAATGAAAAAATGCCCATTTTAATACCTAAATTACTTTTATAAAATTATTTTCTATTTTTAGGTCTAAATACTCTTCTTCTTTATAAAGATTTATAGTAGATAGTCCATGTGTTTCATTACCAAACAAAGAAGCAATATTTATCAAGTGTTTAACACCAATATTACTCTCATACATACTGGAAATTATTACTCTTTTATTTTTTACTTTTTTTCTTATTTCATTAAAGTAAAAAAAGCCACCTATATTTGAAGGTTTAGCAACTATAACATTAAATAAATCGCTAATAATTATTTCTTCAAAATTTTTTCTATCCCTAATATACTCATCAACAGCAATTTTTTTTGGGAATAGATTTTCTAATTTAATTAAATAATCAATATTAGCAACAGGATCTTCAATATAATCGAAATTATATTTAATTAAGTTTTCAATGTTCTTTTTTGCATCTTCAAAATTCCAAGCTCCATTAACATCAAATTTAAGAATTACATCAGGGAACAATTTAATAATAAATTCAATAATTTCAATATCTTCAGAAAAATTGTTTCTTCCTAATTTAACTTTTATTGTTTTTATATTATTGTTTTTATAAAAGATTATTTTTTCACTAAGTTGTTTTTTATTCAAAAAGGGAATAAATCCATTTATTAAAACATTATTATAATTTATACCAAATATATTTGAGATTATTTGATCAAAACCAAATTCTATTTTTGGATTATCAATACTTTTTAAAAAAGTAATAGCATTTTCAAATGATAAATTATTTTCTAATTTACTAAAAGAGTGTATATAATTTAATAATGAGCTTTTTAAATTATTTTCAAAGTTAGAAATTTCACCAATAAATTTATGAAAACAGTTTTCATAAATTAAAAAAAATATATTGTTATTATAATAAATTTTACCTGAAACTCTAATAGGTTCTTTTAATGAATAAATTTTTTCTTGAAAATATAACATATTTAATTTAAAACAAATTATATACCAAACGGAAAATAAAAAAATAATAAAAAAAATAATAAATTAATTTGCTTTTAGTAAATTTAAATGTTATCTTGTAATTGGATTTAAAAAATCCACGGTAATTAACAAATGTCTCAATTAAATTTTAGGGTAATTTTATGAATCTTTTTGTTGGAAACCTTGATTTCAAGGTTAAAAGTAATTATTTAGCAGAACTTTTCGGACAATATGGAAAAGTTACATCTGCAAGAGTAATCACAGATAAGGAAACAGGTAGAAGTAGAGGATTTGGTTTCGTAGAAATGGAAAACGAATCTGAAGCAAAATCTGCAATTGAAAAATTGAATGGAACAGATTTCAGAAATCGTTCTATTTCTGTAAACGAAGCTCGACCAAAAGAAACTTCCAATCGAACATATAGTAGATAATATATAGTCCGAGCATTTAACTGTAGTCTCTACAGTAGTTTCCTAAAAGCACCTGAAAAGGTGCTTTTTTTATATTTAAATTACATTACATTTTTGTATATTTACTTTTTCGAAATAAAAAGGATTTAAAATGAACAATATGTGGTCACCTTGGAGATCTCAGTACATTGAATCTTTTCACAAAGAAAAAAAAGAAGAAAAATGCATATTTTGCAATATGGAAGATGTAGATCCTAAAGGTTTAGACAATTTATTAATTTATAAAGGGAAATTATCCTACATTATTATGAATTTGTATCCTTATAATAATGGTCATTTAATGGTTATACCTTATAAACATACATCAAACTTCCAAGATTTAAATAATGAAGAATTAATAGAAATGATGGATTTATTGAAATTAGCACAACAAGCCCTTACAGAAATATTGCATCCAGAAGGGTTTAATATCGGGTTAAATCAAGGTAAGTGTGCAGGAGCTGGCATAGATCAACATTTACATTTTCATATAGTTCCAAGATGGAATGGTGATACTAATTTTATGCCAGTATTAGGAGAAGTAAAAATTATTTCACAAGATTTGATAGATACAAAGAAGAAATTACAAAATTATATTGTGAGTAAACATTTATGAAAGGATTTAAAAAGGAATTTTATATAGCAAATTTAGTTGAAATGTTTGAAAGATTAGCATATTATGGTGTATTTATATCAATAACTATTTTTCTTACGGATGTAGTAGGATTTACTGATATCGAGTCAGCGTGGATAAGTGGTTTATTCTCAGCCGGATTATATTTTTTACCGCCATTTAGTGGAGCAATAGCTGATAAAATTGGTTTCAGAAAAGCAATGCTTTTTTCATTTTCTATGTTAACATTAGGTTATTCAATTTTAGGACTATTGCCATATAAACTAACTGTTATTCCGGCTTTATTTATTGTAATGATAGGTGGTTCTTTTATTAAATCTTTAATCACCGGAACGGTTGCACTAACAACAACTGAAGAAACGCGTGCAAAAGGTTATTCAATATTTTATTTAATGGTAAATATAGGTGCATTTTTAGGAAAAACTTTTGCTTATCCGTTAAGGTTAGACTATGGAATAACAACAGTGAATATTTTCTCTGGTATTATGTCATTTTTGGCATTAATTATCGTTTATTTCTTCTATAGCAATTTACAAAAAGGGGATAACGGTAAGTCACTAAAAGATATATGGGGTTCTTTAATTATTGTCTTAAAAAATTTCAAATTAGTAACTATCATTTTGATAGTAACCGGTTTTTGGATAATCCAACATCAAATGTATGCAACAATGCCAAAATATATTATTAGGATAGTCGGTAAAGAAGCATCTCCAGAATGGATTGCTAACGTTAATCCATTTGTTGTAATTATTTCTGTTTATTTTGTAACACATTTTATGAAAAAAGTTACATCAGTATCTAGTATAATTGTTGGAATGTTGCTAATGCCTATTTCTGCTTTGATTATGTCATTAGGATATCAATTAAGTAACTATACAAATAATGTTAATCTTTTTTCAATTATATCACTTCACCCATATACCTTTACAATGATAATGGGAATTGTATTCCAGGGTTTAGCTGAAAGTTTTATATCCCCCCGATATTTAGAATTTTTTTCTAAACAAGCTCCAGAAGGGCAAGAAGGACTGTACTTAGGTTTTAGCCATTTACATTCATTTTTATCATCAATATTAGGATTTGGTATATCAGGCTACTTGTTATCATGGTATTGTCCTGATCCAAAATTATATAGCTCAGAACAATTACCATATATTTATCAAAAAGCTCACTACATTTGGTATTACTTTGCTGCAATAGGTGGACTTTCGGCATTAGGAATGATCTTCTACAAAATTAAATTTAAACTATGAAATATTAAATTTTTGAATAAATGTTTTATTCATAACTTTAAGTGAAACAATATATATATTTGCTGGTAAATCATTTAATATAACATCGATTCTATGATTACCAGCTTCTTTTTTACCATTAAATATTGGAAGTATTATTTTGCCCATTAAATTAAAAATATTGACTTCAATGTCATATATTGAATTCAAAAATAAATTTATTTGTAAATGTTTTGATTCATTGTCGAAATCTATGGAAAGCTTACAATGAGAAGGATTTGTTACTTTTTCAACTGTTAAAGCATCTTTTAATAGATGATGAAGAGTATTTTTCCATAAGCCCCAACCATGTCCTTGATTATACATCTCAACTTTTATATTTGTTGAGTATTTTCTTAATTTTTCAAAAATAAAGTTATAATCATTATTAGGATTTTTTTCATGCTTACCATATATACTGAAAATAAATAAATTCTTATTATCTGCTTTATCGAGTAAATTTAAAACTTCATAATTATTTGGCCAAAGTTGTGGGGAATGTAAATATAGATTATGAAATTTATCTGGATACATCAATGCAATTTTTAGTGAAATATTTGCTCCAAAATCTGCTCCCAATAAATGATAGTCGTTTGTTTCATCAGGAAGAGAATAATTAACATTAATAAATTCTAAAAGTTCTTCAACAAAAAATTTTATATATAAATCTGTTTCATTGTATGCATATTCATTGTTTCTATCATTAGGCTTAATAAACACAGCTAAAGCATGTGTAATTAAATTTTCATTTATTAAATTATCAAGTTGATTATTACATTTTGCATAATCAATATATTCAAAACCATCTTGTATAAAAAGTATAGGTAATTTTTTGCCTTTTAAATAACCATTTGGAGTATAAACTTTTATCTTGTATTCTTTATTTAATATTTTACTGAACAACTCGTGATAAATTATTGTTCCATGTACATAATTTGCATTGTAATGGAAATATTTATTTTCTACGAATTTAGGCATTCTAAGTTCTGAATTATATCCAAATCCACCATGACAAATTAATTTATTTTTGGGATCTAAAATCCATTGATTATTAACAACAAAACGATAATCAAATCGTCCATCAGGTTCAAATGTTAAAATTTGGAAATAAATGTTTGAATTAGGTAATTTTTGCATTTTGGTAGTAAGTTGCCATTGATTAAAATCTCCAACTATAAATATTTCTTGCATAGTCTTTGAAGAAATATTCTCATCTTCGTATATAAAAATAGCTTTATCATCAATAGTTATAGGAAAGCTTATGTTGCTTGTGCTAATTAAGTTATTAATATTTGATAACTCATTATTATTGATGTTTTCATTTTCAAGTAAATAACTTAATAATAATGTTATATTATTCATGCTACTCCTATAAATAAAATTAATGCAAAATAATTGTAAAAAAATTGTTACATTTATACTTCCAATATAATAAATTGAGGGTTAAAATGAAAAGAATTATTGTATTAATTTTTATATTTTTAAATTATATATATCCACAAATATTATCACCACATCCAGATAAAGATGGAATAAGATTTTCATTTAAATCTAATTATAATTTCAAAATTAATACAGTAACAATTGCTGGTTCATTTAACAACTGGAATAAAAGAAAAGATTATATGATTTATGATGAAAAAAATGGAATTTGGACAATTGCATTAAAATTAACAAAAGGAGTTGAATATAGTTATAAATTTGTTATTAACGATACAATTTGGATAGCAGATCCTAATGCAATTTCAGATAAAACAGATGTTACAAACAATAGCGTTATTATTCCACAAGAATATGGAAAACCATTTTTAACTGACATTTATCCAGCATTATATCAAAGAGTAAGAAAATTACCTGTTATAACAATGAAAATTAATAAAATTTCTGCAGATATTGATGAAAATTCGATTATTACTAAAGTTGACGACAAAGTAGTTAATCATAAATTTGATAAAAAAACATATATTTTAAGTATATATCCAAGCAAAAATATTCAAGATGGTGACAAAAAGGTATATATTGAATTCAAAGATAAAGATGGTTTATCTAATGGCGGTTATACAACATATTTTTATTTAGATAGATTTATAAATGAAATTAAAACACCTAAATTTTATGATAATGCAGTTTTATACGAAATTTATATAAGATCTTTCAAGGATTCTGATGGAGATGGAATAGGTGATTTTAATGGCTTAACTTCCGAATTAGATTACTTAAAAAATTTAGGTGTAGATGTTATTTGGTTGATGCCGTTTAATGAATCTTCACGACCACATGGTTATAATGTTATAGATTATCTAAAAATTGAAAAAGATTATGGGACATTTGACGATTATATAAAATTTATTAAAGAAGCTCACAAACGTAATATAAAAATTATTATGGATTTTGTTATAAATCATACAGACAGCACAAATGCAATGTTTTTAGATGCTGTAAATAATCCAAAGAGCAAATTCTCATCTTGGTATAAATTTACCAATAAAGATAATTCAGACTGGGAACATTTTGGTGCTGAAAAATCTATGCCTAAATTGAATTATAATTGTGAAGAATTACAAAATTATATTATTTCTGTTGCTAAATATTGGATGGATCCAAATAAAGATGGTAATTTTGATGATGGTGTAGATGGATTTAGATGTGATGCGGCACGTGAAGTTCCACATCATTTTTGGAAAAAATTCCGTAAAGAAATAAAGAAAATTAATCAAAATACATTACTCTTAGCTGAAATATGGGATGGTGCTGCTATGATTGTTCCATTCTTTAAAGAAGAGTTTGATATGTGTTTTGCGTTTCCTGTTCGTGGAGCAATAACTTCATATGTCGATAATAATAATGTGCAAGAATTAAAAAAGAGATTACTGGAAGAATCGGAACTATATCCCATTGGTTATCAAATGGTTAGATTTTTAGCAAATCACGATGTTAGCAGAGCAATGAGTATGGTAAATAATAATATTGACAAATATAAAATGTTGGTATTTCTTAATAATGTATTATATGGAACACCAATGATTTACTACGGAGATGAAATAGGAATGGAGGGTATTTGTCCACCAGATGATAATGTCAGGTTAAAATTAAATTGGGATATCGTAAAAAATCAATTAAAAGATGAAAATTCATTACTTAATTTTAACAAAAATTTGATAAAATTCAGAAAAGAATATCCAACTTTAGCATTAAGGAATGATAATAAAACAAAATCTATCCAATTTTCAGATGATCAGAAAATGTTATCTTTCATTAGATTTGATAAGAAAAATCAATATTTGATAATTTGTAATAATACATCAGAAACTATTCAAAATCCTTCATTAAATTATAAAAATATTAAAAATACAAAATATGATTTAAAAGTAATTACAATGAATAATTGTGAAGTCGGAGATTTAAATGTAAATTATAACAATAACACACTAAAAATAAATAACTTAACATTAAAGCCATACAGTTACATATTATTAAAATTAAAATAACTTTATAATAATGAGATATAAAGATTTAGAAAAACAAAAATTAATAAAAATAAAAGCAATATCTCTTTTTGCTCAAAATGGTTATAATAATACAAGTATAAATCAAATTACTGATACAGTGGGTATTGCTGCAGGAAGTTTTTACATTTATTATAAAAGTAAAGAAGATTTATTAACGGAAATATTTATTGATTTATGGTCAGAAATTGCAAATAAAATTGAAGATATCCAAAAAAGTAATAAATTTCCACCTGATTTAAAATTGGAAGGTTTAATAGATACAATTTTTGATGCTTTTATTATAAATCCAGATTTAGCAAAAATTTTTGTTAATGAACATTCAACAATTATGAAGCTTGGAAATAATAAACTAATGAAATTTTATAAGAGATTTTTAGAAATAGGGGAAAATATTGTTAGAGAAGGTATAGATAAAAAAATATTTAATAATAAAATATCAATAACTGTTTATAGTTCATATATTTTTGGTTCTATTAGATATTTATTGCATTTATGGGCTGAAGATAATAACAATTATCCTTTGAATTTAATTAGAGAAAATGTTAAATTTGCAAGTTTGAATGGAATAAAAAATAAATAAGGTTTGATATGAAGAAAATAATATTTCTGCTGGTTCTATGGTCTTTGGTATTTTCTCAAAAGCTAACACTTGAAAAGGCAATATCAATATCACTTTTAAATAATGAAAAAATTAAGCAATACCAAAGCCGTACCAAGCAAAAAGAAGCGTCTAAAGAAGAATATTTTGGCAATTATCTTCCAAGCTTAACTTTAAATGCAAGTTATACTTATTTAAATGATCCTTTAGAGTTATCATTATTACCAATTAAAGATGCAATATATGCTGGTTCTACCATTTCTACTTATGGTAATCCAAGCTCTATAGAAGGGAGTAAAATAGTAACTGGTATAACCAAGGCAGGTATTGCTCCAACAGATCCTAAATTTAGTCAAACTTACGCAGCGGCTGTTGGTTATTTGGCTAATCCGCAAGAATTTGAAAAAAAATACGGTACTGCTCAAGCAAGTCAAATAAAATCTATATTAGCTTTAGGTGGTATTACTGGTAATTCTTTAAAATCTTACTTTGATGCAATGTTACCAGATGATAAATTTACCAAAAGATTTAAAGAACAGCTCTATCCAACAATTAATTTAACTTTTATTCAACCTATTTTTACAGGTTTCAAAGTTACTGCAGGTTATAAAGCAGCCAAGGCTGATTATGAAGCTACATTAATGGAAGAGAAAAAAATTGAAAATGATGTAATTAGTGAAGTAGTAGTTAATTACCTTAATGTTGTTTTAATAAAGGATGTGATAGAAACACGTAAAAATGTATTAGAAGGCATAAAAAAGCATAGAGATAGAGCAAAAAGAATGTATGAAGAAGGACTTATTGCAAATTATAATTACTTAAGAGCTGAGGTTGCGGTAGCTGATGCTGAAAGAAATTTATCTGATGATCTTAATAAATATGAACTTGCAGTGTTAGCATTAAAAACATCTATGGGTGTTTCATCTGATGAAAAAATTGAAGTAACTGATACACTTAAGTTAACCAATCAGTTCAAACAGAATTACGACCAAGCTTTAAATAAAGTTTTCGAAAACCAACCTATTTTGAAAATGTTAATGTACAAACAAGATATGGTAAAAGAAAAAATTAGAAGTGAATATGCTAGTTTTATGCCAACTGTTGCTGCTTTTGGTAAATATGAAATTGCTCAAAACTATTTATCAGCTCTTGAACCTAAATGGGCAGTAGGATTAACTGCTCAGTTTAACTTATTTAATGGTTTTAAAGATAAAAGTAAAGTTGAAAATGCTGAGTATTTAGATCAAGAAATTATTTATCTTACCAACGATACTAAAAAGAAATTAGCTTTAGCAACCAATAAATATATTTTAGATATAAATAACTCAGTTACAAAATATGCAAAACTACAACCAAGTATTGAACTTGCAAACGAAAACTTAAAATTGGCTAATAAAAGATTTGAATCTGGTTTAGGTACATCGTTAGAAGTTGTTGATGCTCAATTAGTTCTTGAAAAGAATATAATTGATCAAAAAGTTGCTATATTTGAATATTATAAAGCTTTGATTGAGCTGTTAGCTTTGGAAGGTGATGCTAAATCAATATTAAACATTTGGAATTATAAGGAGTAAGATAATGGATAGAAAGAAAATTATTTTAATATTTCCAATCGTAATTTTTGCTTTTGCATTGATTTTTATTCTTATTAAAAATTTGACTAATGAAAATGATATTGTTATCAGTGGATTGGTAGAAGTTTCAGATGTTGATGTAGCATCTAAAATACCGGGAAGAATAGATACAATCTATGTAAAAGAAGGCGACTATGTGCAAAAAGGGCAATTGTTGGCTACAATTATTAGTAAAGAATTAGATGCTAAACTTGAACAAGCAAAAGGTGTTATGGAAGCAGCTAAGGCAAAAGCCCAAATGGCTCATAATGGTGCGAGAAAAGAAGAAAAAGAAGCAACTCAAAAATTGTATGAGCAAGCTAAAGCTCAATTTGAATTTGCAGAAAAAACTTATAAACGAATTATGAAATTATATCAAGAAGGTTTGGTATCATCTCAAGATAAAGATCAAATTGAATTTCAATATAAAGCAGCACAAGAACAAATGTATGCTGCAAAGGCTAAACTCGATTTAGTTAACAGCGGTGCCCGAAGAGAAGAAATTGAAGCTGCTGATGCTCTTTATTACCAAGCTCAAAATACATATAATGAAGTTTTAGCTTATAAAAATGAATTAAATATTTATGCTCCTTTAAGTGGCGAAGTTTACAAAAAAATTATTGATCAAGGTGAAGTTGTTAATAGCGGTTATCCGATTTTCAATATTATCGATTTGAACGATATATGGGTTACAATTCAAGTTAAAGAAGATTTGATGAAGTACATTCAAAAAGGAAAAAGATTTAAAGGTTTAATACCAGCTCTCGATAATAGAGAAGAGGAGTTTTATGTTTCATATATTGCTCCTATGGCTGATTTTGCAACCTGGAAACCAACAAATCAAAAAGGAGAATTTGACTTAAAAACTTTTGAAATTAAATTAAAACCAATAAATAAAATTGAAGGTTTTAGACCTGGTATGACAGTTAATATAAAACTTCAATAGATTAAAATTATTACTCATTTTCAGATTATTAAGGCAAGGGAGCAAAAGCGACCTTGCCTTTTTTATTAAAAAAAAATTATCATTATCTCGGACAGTATAAGCTTAAGCCCCTTGCAGCTTGTGGAAAGCTGCAAGGGGCAGCGGGCCGAAGGCCCGCTAAAAATTTTGCCACCTATTAAAAAGGTGGCACGGAATTTTCCACACGGTGGCAAAAATAAATGTACCGTGGCATCGAATGCCACGCGGTGGCACGCAAAGTTGCCAAGTTGGCAGATAAATTTAAACGGTGGCAATTTTGTAGCAAGAAAATGGAAGGGATTTGCCAACAGTTGGCAAAAATTAATGTAGCGTGGCATTGATATGCCACGATGGTGGCACGCAAAATTAAAAGGTGGCAATTATATCGTATATTCTATATAATTGCCACCATTATTTTTTTGCAAGAATTGCAAAAAACCGCACAACTTTAGTTGTGCGGCACGCTTACACCGTCTGAGCCAATAAAGAAATTTTCTTTAATGAAGAGCTTTTTTTATTTTGAATATTCAAATGTTAAATAGCCACTTTTACCTAAATTATTATAATAATTGAGAATTTTCATTTTATAAAGAGTACCGTTGTATGATTTTACAATAAATACTCTTTTATCGTATGGATTTAATTTATGTGTATTTTCGTCATATTTTAAGCATTTATCACCAATAGCATAAGTTGTATCTTGATCAGATACTAAATTATTGTAATACTGATTAATTGATATTGTATTATAATCTACGTTATCGATATAGGTAGCTTTTACACCAGCAGGGCTATTTAATAAGATAGCAGGATATTTCATAATTCCAAAGGGTGTCTGGACACCAAGATTGGTAAATTTTATATCCCAGTTTGCTATGTCACTTATTTTACCTTTTTGGAAAGATAAATAATTATTGGTATTAGGGAAGTCTACAGTAATAGAATCAATTTTTGAAAACTTGGTTGAATCTTGGTATAAAATTGAGTATACAAATGTTAATTTATTATCTTTATAAGTAGAAATTTTGAATTTTACATAGTTGCCTTGTGTATTTTTTAATAAATAAACATTAGGTTTTGGTATTAAAGAATGTGTTGTAACATTGTAATCGTACCAATTTTTTCCAATTGTTGTATCTGTGGTTAAACTTAGCGTATTATAATTGGCTTCTGTAATGTCATTTATTGAAGTATAATTTGTCAAAGCAATTTTAATATTTTCGTTTCCTATTTTTCCGGAATAAATTTTAAATTCAGGGTATGAACTATATTGAGTTGTGACTTTTACAATATTTATATCGGGTAAAACTACTTCTTTTTTGTTAGCTAAATCAAAATATATAGCGCTATTTTTTACATTTGTTGTTAATGAAACACTTGAATTATTTATTTCTGGGCCAGTTACAGTATCATTGTTATCAGTGCAACCTGAAAATAAAATAAACGAAATTATTAAAATATTAATGATTAACCATTTTTTTTTGTTAAGCATATTAAACTCCTATTGATGTTTTGTAAATAATGTTTAAAAATATTTCTCTTCCTTTAATGTTTCCAAAAGGGTATTGGTATTGATCTGTTAGATTATTGATACCTAAAGTTAAATCAAAATTATTTAAGGAAGTTGAATAACTAAAATCAAGATTATAATAAGCATTTTGATAGTAAGTAACTCTTGTAATTTCATTTTGGTATAAATCTTTGTTTACTTGTTCATCATTAACTATTTTTTTATCATACCATTTTATTGATAATTTGAAGAAATGGTTTTTAAATGCTTCATAATTTACTTTTATTAAAACAGTTTGTGGAGAACGAAATGGTAATTTTTTATTATCTTGATTGACAGCGTAAGTATAATTATAAGCAAAATTAAATTTTAAATCTTTATTTATTTTATAATCTATTAAAAATTCACTACCAGCAATTGTTGCTTTATTTATGTTATAGTAAGACAATGTATTGGAATTTTTATAATAATAGTCTATTAAATTAGTCAATTTGTTATAATAGTTGAAATTTTTGATTAGAAATATGTCATCGTGATAGTATTCAAATGATATATTAAAACCATCAGATTTTTCAGGTTTTAAATTAGGTTCTCCTAAAACAGTATAACCAACACTAGCGTTAGTATAATTTATATATAATTCTTTTAGGCTAGGCTCACGAAAACCTTTGCCATAAGAAAATTTTGTTAAGAAATTTTCATCAAATTTATATAATACACTAATTTTAGGCGAAACAAACTCTCCATAATTACTGTTATTTGAGTATCTTATCCCAAAGTTAAGAGTATATTTGCTCAAGTTCCATTCGTCTTCAAAAAATGCAATATTTGCTACCTGTGTTTTACGATTATTGATTATTCTTTCAGAAATAATTTTATCAAATGTTTGTTGGATGCCAAATGTAATAAGAGAGGAGCTGTAAGGTACAAATTGATAGTACATTTTGAAATCATTAACATACTCATCTTGTTTATCATATTTTAATGTATTCCAGTTATAAAATTCTTTCATAATGTGATCATAAGTAGATATATTTTGCGAGAAATATATTTTGCTGGTTGTACTGAAATTATGTTCAAAACTTAAATTATGAAAGATTCTTTTATTATTAACTTTATTTCTGAATGGATTGTAGTAATCACCTGATAACCAATGTAGTGAATCGATTGAATAGTTAAATTTATATTTTATTGTGTTTTTTCAAAAATTTTATTGTTTAGGTCTATAGCAAATCCATATTTTTTTGTTTCGGGGAGTTCATAAAAATTATCTTTTATATTATAATCTGTTTGTTTATTGTAATCGTAGCTCAGACTTGAAGAAATAGCTGTTTGAAAATTATCGTTGAAATATAAATATTGTGAATAAAATAAACTAAAGGCTTCAGTTGATAAATTATTTGAAGAAAAATAGTTTTGATTATTTTTCTTTAAAATATTACTCATTGATGAAGAAAACTTTGTTTGAAATTTAATTGTTGGCAAAGTTGTATAACTATTTTTAGTAATTATATTGATTACACCACCAAGGGCATCAGAACCATACAGAGATGAAAAAGGACCTTTAACAATTTCAATTCTATCAATATTCATAAAAGATAAAAAATTTAAATCAATTGTTCCATCCATTTTACCTGCTAAACGTTCACCATCAACTAAAATTAATACATGATTTGCATTAAAACCATTCATTTGTAATGCTTGTGTTCGTGCAATAGTATTTTTTAATTCTATATTAACAGAGTTGTTAACTAATACATCGTTAATTGTAAGATTGGAATTTTCAATTTCCTTTGCAGTAATGAGATTTAATGAAATTGGCGAAGATTTAACACTATGAGGGGAATAAGTACCAGTTACAACAACATTATTTAAATTGAAAACATCTTCAGTTAATATAAAATTGAATGTATTACTATTTTCATTTATGTTAATAGTATCTAAATATTCCTTATATCCTAAGGATTTAATTTTAATAGGATAAATACCTTTAGGGATTGAAAAATAAATATTCCCGTCAGAATTAGATTGATAAATATTTGAAGCAATAAAAAAATTTACTTTAATGATTGGTTGTTTTAAAGAGTTTTCTATGTGTATTTTAACTCGAATTTGTGGTAAAGCAAATGAAGATAAAAGAACAGAAAGAAAAAAGAAATACTTAATCATAATAAAATCCACGATATTTTATAATAGTAAAATAATTAAGATAAAAAAATATTTTACATAAGTAAAATATTGTCTTAAAAAAGAAGAAAGAGGTTTCTCTTTCTTCTTTACAAAAATATGAGTTTTCAAATAATTAAACAAATTATTTTTTTGATTGTTCAATTATTTCTTTTATAGCTGCTGTAGAAATTGATTTAGGCCTAATAATTGGCATACCTAAAGCTCTAGCAATAACAGCTTGAGCGGTCATTCCCATAGCCCTAGAAACACCAAATATAACAGTATAAAAGCTTATTTCTTTTAAGCCATAGTGATATAATAAAGAACCAGAAATAGCATCTACATTAGGCCAAGGGTTTTTAATTTTTTCAAATCTTTTTAAAACATTAGGAGTTACTTCAAATACTTTTTTTACAGTTTTGAAGATAGGATCATGGGCTGCAAATTTTTCTCCAAAATTATATAATGCGGTAAATCTTGGGTCCACAACTCTTAAAACTGCGTGACCATAGCCTGGTACAACTAAACCACTATTAATAGTATCAACAACTTCTTTTTCGATATCATCAGCAGTAGGTTCACCGCCATACTTATTGATTAAATCTAGAATCCATTTTAAGGCTTCTTGGTTAGCTAAGCCGTGTAATGGACCAGCAAGACCATTTAAGCCAGCAGAAACTGCATAATATAAATCGGATAGGGCAGAATTTACAGTAGCTGATGATACAGCACTAACAGTTCCGTGTTCGTGGTCTGAATGTAATACTAAAAATAATCTCATCAACCTGCAAAATCTACATTCGTGCCCTTCAATTAGACCTAACATATGGATAAAATCACTTGCCATATCTAATCGTGGGTCTGATTCAATTCTTCTACCTTTGTTGTAAATCATTCTATAAATACCTGCAGCCAATGTTGGAATTTTAGCAACAATATTCATAGCATCTTCTAGCATAGGTTTCCAATAATCTTTCTTATGAATTTCGTTATCGTAAGCTTTTTTGAAAACAGATTCTCTTTCCATTGCCAAAATTCCCATACTCAATAGAACCATTGGATGAGTATCTTTTGGCATTGTTTCAAGTACTTGCCATACATAATCAGGAACAGCAGTTCTTGAACGAAGATCGGATTTAAAATCGTGGAATTCTTCTTCATTAGGTAGTTCACCAGTAAGTAATAAAAAGTAAATTTCTTCGGGGGAATATTCTACTAAATTTAAGATTGGAATACCACGGATAATAAGTCCTTTATCGGCTGGCACACTTGATGTGTCACATAGTAATGTTCTTACTCCTCTAATTCCTCCAAATACTTGTGAAATATTAACACTTGAAACTTGTAAATCCCCGTAATTTTTTACTATTTGGTTAATCTCTTCTCGCCATAGGGGGATTTTTTGTTCTAATTTTTGAATGATTAAGGACATAACTAACTCCAAAAACAATTATTTTTATAATAATTAAATGATTTTTTATGAATAAAAGTTTCAAAATTATTATCTTTACTTTTTAAATTAAAAAAAGTTTAGGTAAAATGAAACATTTTGTATTTTTATTATTCTTAAATATTATTATTTATGCACAATTTTTACAATTTAATAATAATTTTTTATTCAGTAATTATGATAGTACTCAATTTTTATCAATTTCTTATAATGATAAAAATTGGCGACCAATATCCATTAACGTTAATTGGGATCATTCAGGTTATAAAGATTTTGATGGAATAGGTTGGTATAGATATCATTTTTCAATACAAAATGTGGATTCAAAAAGCAATTATTACTTGCTTTTAGGGAAAATTGATGATGCTGATGAAACATATTTAAATGAAAAACTAATTGGGAAAACTGGTTCAATCTCTACTTCGCAGCCTGAGTCTAAATGGGGAGAACTTAGGATATACAAAATACCTAAAAATACTCTAAGAAAAAATAATGTATTAGCTATACGTGTCTTAGATATGGGTGGACCTGGTGGTATATACGAAGGACCTTTTGGTATTTATACTGAAAAAGAAGTATTTACATTATTAAAAGAATATAAAAATAAAAAGTTTAAGTATTTAGTAACTTCAAATGGTTTATTATGTGCTATTATAAATAGATTTAATGGAACAATAGAAAAAGTTTATCCTGAAATTTATCAAGCATTTGACTCTTCTTCAGTTATTCAACCAATCCTAAAAAATATTAAGTTTGATATTAAAGAAGAAATAAAGAAAATTGAATATTTTAAACAGACAAACATTATTAAAATTGATTATTCAAATTATACACTATATATTTTAATTCCATTTACAATTAACCAAAAAATATTAATTATAAAAGCAGTTTCCAAGAATGAGAATAAAATAAATCCAAAGTATGAAATTGAAGATAATTCAATAGATTTCAAAGAAATACCAATAAATGATACAACAAAATATTTTGTATTTTCATATGCAAAAGAAATTTCTCAAAGTTTGATTGATAAAATTAAAGTTGATCAAATAATTGAAGAAAATATAAATTATTTTGAAACGATATTTAAGAAAATAAATAAACCATATTTCAAAAATAAAGTAGAAGAAGAAATTTTTAGACAATCTGTAACCGTTTTGAAAATGGCACAAGTTAGTAATAAATCAGATTTTATAAGATCAAGGGGACAAATTTTAGCATCTTTGCCACCGGGGAATTGGAATATATGTTGGATTAGAGATGGAGTTTATTCAATTTTTGCATTAAATAATTTAGGACTTTTTGATGAAGCTAAAGATGCATTAGAGTTCTATTTAAATGCAAAAAGTGGTTATTATAAAAACTTTATTTTCAAAAATAAAGAATATGGAATTGGCAAAGATTATAAAATTTCTGTTTGTAGATATTTTGGAAATGGTTCAGAGGAATCTGATGCTAATGATGATGGGCCAAATATTGAAATTGATGGTTTTGGGCTCTTTTTACAAGCTTTTAGTGATTATGTGAAAAAATCTGGCGATACGTTGATATTGAGAAAATATAAAAATGTAATTGATCAATATATTATAGAACCAATTATATTTTCAATTGATAATAACGGTTTAATTAGAAAAGAATCAGGTGCTTGGGAAAGACATCTACCTGGGAAACAATTTGCGTATACTTCTATTTCATGTGCTAAAGGTCTTTTAGATTATGCTATCTTGATTAAAGATATAGATAAGAATTTAAATGAAAAACTTTTTAAGAGTTTTAATGAAATATCATATTCCTTAAATTATTTATATGAAAAGGATGGCTACTATCGTGGAACTTATGAGAATAAAAATAAAAACGAGGTTGAACATTTTGATGCATTATCTTTCGAAATTTTTAATACTGGAATAAATAACAACAAGAACATTTTTATAAATCATTATAGGAACTATGAAAAAGCATTAAGAATATCAAAAAGCCGTGGCTTTGCGAGAGTAAATAGTCAAGATTGGTATGATAGGAAAGAATGGATTTTTATTGATTTCAGAATAGCATCATCTTTGAATAAATTTGGATTAAAAAAAGATGCTGACAAAATATTGAATTGGGTTATAAAAAATGTTAAAGAAAATAATTATTTGATACCAGAACTTTTAGATGAAAAAGATTCGACATATCAAGGGGCTGTTCCTATGGTAGGATTTGGAGCAGCATCATATATTAATTATCTATTTGAAAGAAAATAATAAGAGGTATAAAATGCATATTTATAACACATTAACAAAGAAAAAAGAAAAATTTCAAACAATAGAACCTAATAAAGTTAAAATGTACGTCTGTGGTCCAACTGTTTATGATTTTTTTCATATTGGAAATGCTCGATCATTTGTAATGGCGGATACAATTAGAAAAGCTCTAGAATATAAGGGTTATGAAGTTAAATTTGTTATGAATTTGACAGATATAGATGATAAAATAATTAATAAAGCAAATAAAGAAAAGATAAGTGCAAAAGATGTTGCAGAAAAATATAGCAAAGCATTTTTCGAAGATATTGAAAAACTAAAAGTTAAAAAAGCAACTGTACATCCAAAAGCAACTGAACATATTCAAGAAATTATTGATTTTATTTCAGATTTAATTGAAAAAGGATATGCATATAATGTTGATGGGAATGTTTTTTTTGATATAAGTAAATTTAAAGATTATGGTAAATTGAGTGGTAAAAAAATAGATGAATTAGAAGCTGGTGCTAGAATTGAAATTAATGAAAATAAAAAGAATCCATTAGATTTTGCTTTATGGAAAAAAGCAAAACCGGGTGAACCTTATTGGTCAAGTCCTTGGGGAGAAGGTAGACCAGGCTGGCATATTGAATGTTCTGCTATGAGTTGTAAGCATTTAGGTGAAACTATTGATATTCATGCAGGTGGATCTGATTTAATTTTCCCACATCACGAAAACGAGATAGCACAAAGTGAAGCAAGAACAGGTAAAAAATTTGTAAATTATTGGATACACTTTGGCTTTTTAAATATTGATAATGAAAAAATGTCTAAATCTTTAGGTAATTTTTTTACAACAAGAGAAATTCTTGCTAAATATAGAGCACAAGAATTAAGATATTTGTATTTGCAAACACATTATTCAGCACCACTAAATTTCACTATGGAAGGATTAAATGCTTGCAAAAAAGGGCTTGAAAAAATTGAAACACTTGCGGCATATGTTATTGAACAAATTGATAAGAATTTAGAGGGGGAAATTCCAGAATTTAATTTTAATTATTATTATCAACAATTTGAAATTGCGATTGATGATGATTTTAATTTTCCCAAAGCAATAGCTGTTATTTTTGAATTTGTTAGAGAAATAAATAAATTAATTTCAAGTGAAAACAAATTAGATTCAACTTTTTATAAAAGTGTTTATGAATTTTTACATAAAACAGCTGAAAAGGTATTATCAATTTTGAATTTTGATGAATTAAAAAGAAAGGTTGAACGTTCATTAGAGGATGATTTAATTGATATTTTAATTAAAATTAGACAAGAGGCTAAAATAAATAAAAATTATCAATTAGCTGATAAAATACGTGATGAACTTGCAAAAATTGGTATAATACTTCAGGATACAAAGGATGGAGTTATCTACAAAAAAGAAATTAAATAAATTTAAAATGGTTTATTTGCCTATTTCCATAATTTCATTTGTCTTACTATATGTTATTTGGTATTTTTATTTCAATATATATGATGTAAATTTTTCTGTTTCAAATTATGATTTGTATGCTGATGATAATTCTATAGCAAAAATTGAAATATTCCCTATAAATTCTTTTGGTAACAGAATTCCTTTAAGAGAGGTTGAAGGAGATTTTATTATAGAAGAAGGGAAGGATTTAGTTCAAGTTATTGAAAAGCATAAAACATCAATTACTATAAAGACAAAAAATCAAATAGGGAATATTAAAATACTTATTAAATGTAAATATTTGTTATTTCCAATAAGTATAGATTTAATTATTAAACCTAATATTGCCTAATTGGAATGATATTTGTTATATCTAACTGTAATTTATATGAGAGGGAAAAATGTATTTAAAAAAATATTTGTTAATGTTAATATTAGCATTAAATGTTTTATTCGCACAAGGAGGAACTGCTGGTACAGGTGCCATATATGAAATGAGAAGTTTAATTGATATGCCAACTGCTGGTATATTGAAAAAAGGAGCAGTTGCTGTTTCTAATGATTTTATGCCTATGGGTGTAGTTATTTCTAAATTAGAAGTAGGTGTATTTCAAGATTTTTCTTTTGGAATTTCTTATGGTGCAAGCCAGTTAATAGGTTCAGGTTCGATAGGATGGTATAAAATGCCGGGTGTTAATGTAAAATACCGTGTATCTAATGAAACAGAATCATATCCTGCATTAACATTAGGATTTGATTCACAAGGTAAAGGTGTTTATGAAAATGATAGATATGAAATTAAATCACCTGGAATATTTCTTGCAATATCAAAGAATTATTCTCTATTAGGTTATATAAGTTTTCATGGGGTTTTTAATTATTCGTTTTTTGAAAATGGCGATAACGATAGAGATTTAAATATTATGGTTGGTATGGAAAAAACAATAGGAAAACAATTTTCTGTACTCTTAGATTATAATTTCTGTTTTAATGATAATCAATCTAAAATTTCACAAAATAATAATGAAGTTTTATATACAAAAAAGAAAGGTTATTTAAATTTAGGTTTTAGATGGTCAGTAGGGGAAGATATTACGCTTGGACTTGATTTACGTGATTTACTAGATAATGGTAATAAATGGAATGCTGGTGGTGCCGATAGAGCTTTGAAATTAGAAATAATTAAAAAAATATTTTAAACCTTTTTATTATGGATATAATCAAAGTTCGTGAAGAATGTTTAAAATTTGAAGATGCATATGAATGTTTTCCTTTTGATGAAATGTCACCTGTATATAAAATTAAATTGAAAAATAAAGATAAAATGTTTGCCATTATATCTATAGAACGCCCTTTTTTAATATCATTAAAATGTGAACCAGAATTTGCTGTTCAATTACAAGAAAAATATGAATATATAATTCCGGGATATCATTTAAATAAAAAGCACTGGATAACAGTATACATTGAAGAGATAGAGGATGAATTATTAATCGATTTAATAAACCAATCTTATAAATTAGTTAAATTAAAAAAATAATAATTTGCTACAATAAATTTTATGAAAGTATTAGAATTTGAACCTTTTGAAATAGAATTTGTAAATCAAACTTTATTGCCTTTGGAAGAAAAATTTGTAAAAACAGATAATTATGAAAGAATTGCAGAAGCAATTGAAAAGTTAGAAATAAGAGGAGCACCGTTAATAGGTATAGCTGCTGTATATGCTCTAGTACTTGCTATTAAAAAAAATGGTAACTCAATTTTTCCAAAAGCATATGAAAGATTAGCAAAAACAAGACCTACAGCTGTTAATTTGTTTTGGGCTTTGAATGAAATGAAATCACTTTACGAAAATTATCAAAACAGCACAAAACTTTTAGATATTTTATTAAATAAAGCTATTCAAATACATAATGATGATAAAATTATGTGTGATAAAATAGCTGAAAATGGTTTACAAATATTCAAAAAGAAATCAAAAATTTTAACTCATTGTAACGCAGGTGAACTTGCTACTGGTGGTATAGGAACAGCTCTTGGAGTAATTAAAAAAGCTCACGAAAAAGGATTAGTTGAATTAGTTTTTGTAGATGAGACTAGACCTTTGCTTCAAGGCTCACGCTTAACTGCTTATGAATTAGAAAAATATAATATTCCATTTAAAGTAATATGTGATAATATGGCTGCATCATTAATGTATAACAAAGAAATAAATTTAATAATAACTGGTGCTGATAGGATAGCTAAAAATGGTGATTTCGCAAATAAGATTGGAACATATAGTTTAGCTGTATTAGCTAATTATCACAAAATCCCATTTTATATAGCAGCACCTACTACAAGTATTGATTATAATATTTTAAGTGGAAAAGAAATTATTATTGAATTACGTAAATCAGAGGAAATTCTTAAAATAAATAATATTCCAATTAGCAAAGATGTGTATAATGCATATAATCCATCATTTGATATAACTCCAAGTACATTATTAAGCGGAATAATAACAGAAAACAATTTATACACTTTCCCTTTTAAATTTTAATGAAAAAAATAGAAAAATTAAAAGCTTTTGTATTGAATAAAATAGATTATTCAAATACATCTTATATACTGTCTCTTTATACTGATGAATATGGTAGAATAGATGCAATTGCTAAAGGAGCAAAAAAAAATAATAATAAATATGGAAACACTTTAGATGTACTTAATAATGTTGAGTTGGTTGTATATTATAAACCAGAAACATTGAGTTTAATAACAGAAAGTTCACTAATTAACTATTATTTTAATATAAAAAGTAATTTAAAAAAACTTTCCATAGCCTATAGAGTTGTAGAGTTATATTATCATCAATTTAAACATTCAGAAAAAAATCATAAATTATATTTATTTTTAGATAGGGTATTAAATTCATTAGAAAATAATAAGTACAAGGATGATAATGTACTTTTTATAAAATTTTTACTTGCTTTCATAAAAGAAGTTGGTTTTGAGATGCAAATTTCATTTTGCAATAAATGTAATTCAGAAATTCAAAATGATGCATATTTTAGTTTTACTGATGGTATCATTTGTAAAAATTGTGTAAATTTAACAAATGAATATTTTAATTTTAATTTTGAACTTAACATTTTGAAAAAATGTATTAATAGTTCAGATTATATACTGAATGAAGCTGAAAATAATACTATTGTAAATTTTTTGGAGAAATATTTTAAGTACCATTTAATTGATTTTAATGGATTTAATAAGATAATTAGATAAAAAGAGGTGATTTATGCAAAAACAAACAGGCAAAAGAAATGTAGGAATTTTGTTAATTTTAGGAGCAATTTTTAGTTTATTATTATTAAATAATTCTGTTATTTCGCAAATTAAAAATTCTGATATCAAAATTGGTTCTGATAAGCCGCCTTTAGCAAATGTAAATCCTAAGGATTACAGTTCACCTTTTATTCAGGCTGCTAAGCAAGTGATGCCATCAATCGTTCAAATTGTAACAGTTATAGAAAATAAGAAGCAAAATCCTTTTCAAGATGATGAATTCTTTAAATTTTTCCCATTTTTTATGGAACCACAAGAAAAAGAACAGATAGCGACAGGTAGCGGTGTTATAATTTCAGAAGATGGATATATTGTTACTAATAATCACGTAGTTGATGGAGCATCAAAAATTACTGTCAAATTAAATGATAAAAGAGAATTTACAGCCAAAATAATTGGTCAAGATGAATCAAGTGATTTAGCTGTTATCAAAATCAGTGGTAATAATTTGAAACCTGTTTATTTAGGAAATTCTGATGATGTGGAAGTTGGACAATGGGTGATGGCTTTGGGTAATCCATTGTCACTCTCTTCAACAGTAACCGCAGGAATTATTAGTGCTAAACATAGAAGGATTAATTTGAAAAAAGATTCTTATGGTATTGATGAATATATACAAACTGATGCTGCAATTAATCCTGGTAACAGTGGTGGTGCGTTAATTGATTTATCTGGTGCTGTTATTGGTATCAATACAGCAATTGCTTCACCTAATGGAGCATATGTTGGTTATGGATTTGCTATTCCCAGTAATTTGGTTAAAAAGGTTGCTATCGATTTAATTAAATATGGAAAAGTGAATAGAGGTTATTTAGGGGTTTCCATTGGTGAAGTTGATGCTGCGACAGCAAAAGCTTTAGGTTTAGATGTTCCAAAGGGTGTAATTATTCAAAGTGTGGTACCAGGTGGAGCAGCTGAAACCGCAGGTTTAAAAGAAGGTGATGTTATATTAAAAATTGATGATAAAGAAGTTTATCAACCAAATGAATTGCAAGCCATTATAGGTCAGAAATCTGCTGGAGATGTAGTACAATTAACAATTTGGAGAGATGGTAAATCAATTGTTAAAAGTGTAACATTAAGAACAAAAGATAATAAAGAGCAATTTGTTAGTCAGAAAAAAGATGATAAGGAAGAAGTTATAAGTGATGATGTAGATAAATTAACTTTAAATGAAATTGGTTTATCTGTTAGAAATATGACAAATGATGAACTTAAGGCTTATAAAATAGAAAATGGTATTTTGATAACGAATGTATTATCAAGTTCTAATGAATCCTTGAGAAAACTATCGCCGGGTTTAGTAATTCTTAAAGCTGATAACAAAACAGTTAAAAATGTGAGCGAATTTAGTAAAATCGTCAAGTCTAAAAAAGGAAGTGCAGTTTTACTTTTAGTTCAAGATAAGAATGGTAATAAAATGTTTATAGGTGTTAATGTTGAATAAGGTTTAAGAAATGAATTTCTTAATTATTTTATAAAAGCAAGGAAGCAAAAGCGACCTTGCTCTTTTTATATAAAAATGTTTTTTTAAATTAGTTTGTGTATGTAAAGATAATTTTGGTTATAGAATATATTTGGGTTTGTAATATATTTTTCAATAATTATTTTTCCACGTGCGGCGGTGCCGCACGTGGGATTAAGCTTACACCGTCTGAGCTATACTATTAATTTTTTAAATTTTAAAAATATTTTTTTATATCTATGGAAAAGTTGAATGATAAGATTATAAGTTTTTTAAGATTTTTTTGGAAATTTGGTTATGAACCAACTGAGATTAAAAATTCAAAGTATTTGCCAACGCCGAAAAATATTGGAAATTATGAAATTGATATTGTTGCAAAGAAACAAGGGCAGTATTGTATTGGTATAATTTTGAAAAATTCTGAATTTGAAAATTTAAATTTATTGGTTGAGAAAATTACATTTTTATCATCGTTGAAAAATAAAAATGATAAAAAGGAGATTAATTTATTTGTAGCTTGTGATAAGCAATATTTTGAACAGTTAAAGAAAATTATTTTGTTTATACCACAAAAATATGTTCACAAAATTAAAATATTTTACTTAAATTAAAAGTCCAAAATAAAAAAGGGTTGTATATGATAAATTACAGGGATGAAATTTTACGTTTGAAAGAGGAAAAAAATGCTGTAATTTTAGCTCATTTTTATCAAGAAGGTGAAATACAAGACATTGCAGATTTTATTGGTGATAGTCTTGAATTATCAAGGAAGGCTGCTAATACAAATGCTGATATAATTGTTTTTTGCGGTGTTCATTTTATGGCAGAAGTTGCCAAAATATTAAATCCGAGTAAAAAGGTTTTGTTGCCTGATTTAGAAGCTGGTTGTTCATTAGCTGATAGTTGTCCAGCTGATAAATTTTCTGAATTTAAAAAAAATTATCCAGATCATATTGCGGTTATGTATATTAATTGTACGGCTGAAACTAAAGCAGTTAGTGATATAATTTGTACTTCTTCTAATGCAGAAAAAATTATTAATTCATTGCCAAAAGATCAAAAAATAATTTTTGGTCCTGATAAAAATTTAGGAAATTATATAGCTAAAAAGACTGGAAGGGAGATGGTTATTTGGGATGGTGCTTGTATTGTACACGAACATTTCAATGAAAAGTTAATTCTCGAACAACTTTATTCAAATCCCGATGCAAAATTGATTGCACATCCTGAATGTCCGGAAAGTATTTTAATGTATTCGAAATTTATTGGCTCGACATCAAAATTACTTGAATATGTGAAAAACGATGATGCAAAAAAATATATCGTTGCTACTGAACCAGGAATAATTCACCAAATGCAAAAAGCTTGCCCTGATAAAATATTTATTCCTGCAGCAATGGATGAAAAATGTTCGTGCAATAATTGTCCATATATGAAATTGAATACTATGGAAAAAGTATATAAATGTTTATTAAATGAAAGCCCAGAAATTATTATTTCAGAAGAGCTTAGATTAAATGCATTAAAACCAATTCAAAGAATGTTAGAATTAAGTTAGGAGTTGTAAATGTTAAAAAGAATTTTGATGATCAATTTGTTATTGATTTCTTTAGTTTTTGCTTGGGGAGATAAAGGTCATATGCTTATTGCGGAATATGCAATAAGATCACTTCCTGCTGATATGAAATTTTTTCACAAATATATGGGTTACTTTATAGCTCATTCAACTGATCCAGATTATAGAAAAGATAAAATCAAAAACGAAGCAGTGAAACATTTTATTGATATTGATTTTTATCCTAATTATCAAACAGATACTAATATTTACGATTATAATTTTCTTGCTAACAAATATACCAAAGATACTGTTAATAGAATGGGAATATTACCTTGGGCAACACAAGAAACTTATTATAATTTAGTAAAAGCTTTAAAAAGCAACGATACTCTTGCAGCTTTAGTTCTTATTTCCGATTTATGCCATTACGTTGCAGACGGGCATCAGCCGCAGCATACTACTATGAATTACAATGGTCAATTGACTAACCAAAAAGGAATTCATTTTAGATATGAAGTTGATATGTTTGATAAATATGAAGTATTTTGGAGAAATAATTTAAAATTAAATTTACCTAAAAAAATTGATCAACCTTTAAATAAATATATTTTTAATTACATTATTTCAACAAATAAAAATCTTGAAATAGTCCATTCAGCAGATTATAAATTGACAAAAGATAATAAAATTTATAATGAAAATTATTATCAATCATTATTTGAAGCTACCAAAGATGTAACACTATTACAATTACAAAATGCTATAAATAATTTATCTAATTTACTGTATAATGCTTATTTAGAGAGTTTAAAATGAAACGTATTTTAATATTGATTTTGTTAAATTTTTTAGTTTATGGTTGGGGCTCAGAAGGGCACAGAGCTATTGGTTCTAATTCGGTTAATTATTTTAATCAAGGAATTAATAATTTAAAATCTTGGCAGTCTTATTTGTATAACCATTCATCAGATCCGGATTATAGAAAAAATCAAGATCCAACAGAAGGGCAAAAACATTTTATTGATATTGATGAAATACCTGAGTTCCTAACGTATAAGTATTTAATTACTAGAAGTTTAGACTCATTAAAGAATAAATATAATTATACTGATTATCAAATTTCACAAATTGGTATACTACCTTGGGCAATAAATGCAACATACGATTCATTAGTAAAGTATTTTAAATTAAACGATTTGAATAAGGCTCAATATTTTGCAGCGGATATTTCCCATTATATTGCAGATGCGCATATGCCACTTCATATAACAAAGAATTATGATGGGCAATATACATCTCAAAAAGGTATACATTCAAGATATGAATCTACAATGATAAGTTATTATAGTAGTCAAATTAAGTTTTATCCAATAGAAACATCTTCAATAAATAATATTAAAAATTATACATTCAGCTACATTTTCGAAAATTATAAATATATAGATTCACTATTGCAAGCCGATTTGTATGCTAAAAGTTTTGATGCAAGTTATGGCAATATTTATTATACAACACTATGGAGCAAAACGTCTAATTTTACAACTAAGTTATGGAATTTAGCAGCTCAGAGAATTGCAGAATATATATACACAGCGTATCAACATAGTATTTTATCAACGGAGAATAAAGAAGAAATAAAAGATTTTGTAATATTTCCACCCTATCCAAATCCATTTAATCCACAAACAAATATATCTTTTATAAATATTAAAAGTTCATTTGTTTCAATTAAGATTTATGATTTAACAGGAAGGGAAATATTAAAATTATATGAAGGGAATTTAAATCCAGGTTATCATAATTTTGTAGTAGATGGTAGTAATATTTCATCAAGTATAATTTTTTTTAATATTCAAATTGATAGGAAATATTATACAGGTAAATTATTATTATTAAAATAGGATAGAATATGAAACTCAGAAGATCAATTTTATCTGTACCAGGCCATATTCAAAAAATGCACCATAAGGCTGCAAATTCAAATACAGATTCATTAATTTTAGATCTTGAAGATAGTGTGCCGTTAAATGATAAAGAGTTAGCACGAAAAACTATTGTAGACTCATTAAAAATTATTGATTTTGGGAATAAATTTATTCATCTTAGGATTAATAGTATTGAAAACCATTTTAGTTATAAAGATCTATTAGAAATCATACCTGAAGTAGGGGATAAAATAGATTCGATATTATTACCTAAAGTTGATACCGAAAAAGATGTATATTTTGTACAAACCTTATTAGAACAATTAAAAGAAGAATATAAAATCGATAAAACTATAAATATTTCTATTTCAATAGAAAGTGCCGCAGGATTAGAAAATATTTCTACTATAGTAAAAACATCTAACTTAATTGATTCAATTCATTTTGGTATTGCTGATTATTCGTCATCAATTGGAGCCAAAATTATTTCAATTTCTGGGCACGGGGAAAATGAAGAAAATATATATCCGGGTCATAGGTGGGCATATGTTCATTCAAAAATAGTAAATACTGCAAAAGCATATAATCTTCTTGCATTTGATGCACCATTTGGTAATTTTAAAGATCCTGAAGGATTGAAGAAATCAGCACAAATAGCCTTAGCATTAGGGTTTGATGGGAAATGGGCAATACATCCAGAGCAAATAGAAATCATAAATAATATATTTACACCGCAAGAAGAAGAAATTACACGTGCAAAAATGGTAATTGAAGCATTAGAAGAAGCTAAACGCAATGGTAAAGGTGCTGTTTCAATAGATGGCAGAATGGTTGATCATGCTACTATCAGATTGGCAAAAGTCACTTTAGAAAAGGCAAAAATAATAGAAATGATGTAAAAAAATCTTATTATTAGCTCAGACAGTATAAGCATAGCCCCTTGCGGCTTGTGGCAAGCCGCAAGGGGCAGCGGGCCGAAGGCCCGCTAAAAATTTTGCCACCATTTTAAAAGGTGGCAAAAAAAATGTAGAGTGGCATTAATATGCCACAATAGTGGCACGAATTTTCCACGCGGTGGCAAAAATTAATGTAGAGTAGCATCGATATGCCACTCGGTGGCACGGAAATTTCCACGTTGTGGCAAAAATAAATGTAATGTGGCATTGATATGCCGTGTGGTGGCAGGGAAAAATTGCCACCTTGGCAAAATGTGGCACGCAAATTTAAAAGGTGGCAATTATATCGTATATCCTATATAATTGCCACCTTTATTTTTTTGCAAGAATTGCAAAAAGCCGCACAACTTTTGTTGTGCGGCACGCTTACACCGTCTGAGCAATAGGAAATAAAAAAAGCAAGCTCGCTTGCGCTCGCCTGCTATTGTACGATTTTTTTTAATTAGTTTCAATTTATAAATATCAGAAATTTTCGTATCTTACTTTACCATTGATTATTGTCATTTGAACATTATAATTTTTATCCATAACAACAATATCAGCTACCTTACCAGCTTGTAAAATACCACGTTTAATCCCAATCACTTTTGCACCGTTTAAAGATGCCATTCTGACAGCATCTGTCAATTTTGCGCCGACTTCTTCAACCATATTACGAATTGCTTTATTTAATGTTAAAGTACTACCTGCAAGTGTACCATCTTCCAGAAGGGCCATTTCATTTTTAACTATTACTTTTTGATCTGAAAATTCAGTTTCACCTTCGTGCATACCGCCAGCTCTAATTGAATCTGTAATTAGAATTATTCCGTTAGCTTTTTTAAATCTATACAACATTTCCATTGTTGCAGGATGAACGTGGTAAGTATCAGCAATAAGCTCAATTTTTAATTCATCACGGAGTAGGGCAGCAAGTATAATACCCGGTTTTCTGTGTTCAAAAGGTCTCATAGCATTAAACATATGTGTAACATGAGCCGCACCATTATCAATAGCATGCTCGCAATCTTCGTAAGTGGCCATAGAGTGACCAATAGAAATAACAACTCCGCATCTTGTAGCCTCTCGTATTACATCAATAGCACCAGGTAATTCAGGAGCAATAGTCATTAATTTGATATGACCACGTGAAGCTTCCCACATATCATACCACGATTCAACTGTTGGTTTCCAAAGATAACTTTCATTCATTGCACCTTTCAAAACAGGATTTAAATATGGACCTTCTAAGTGTATACCTCTAATATTAGTATCAGGATTTTTTTCGATATAATCTGCGAGAAGTTTAATATCGGCAATTAACCTATCGTGCGGTTTTGCATGTAATGATGCTAACATGGAAGTTGAACCATACTTAATAAAATATTCGCTTATCAATCTTATGCTTTCTTCATTTTCATCAGAAAAACCTCTACCACCAGCTCCGCCATGTACAAGTAAATCAACAAACCCGGGAGTAATCATACTCCCACTCACATCATAAACTTTACATCCATCAGGTATTCTTACATCTTCAACCTTACCCATTTCATAGATAAGATTGCTCTCAATAACTATGGCCCCTTTTTTAATAACCCGGAATGGAGTTACAATACTTCCCCCGACTAATGCAAAAAAGTTACTCATTTTATCCCCCGATTATTTATTAATAATTATTAACTATTCCATCCATAAATTTAATAGTTTTTATTATATCATCAGAATTAAAGATAGATGAACCAGCAACGAAAATATCACAACCGGCATCTGAAACTTCTTTAATATTATCTATACCAATTCCACCATCAACTTGAATTTTATAATTATAACCATATTTATTTCTTAATTCGTTCAACTCTATAATTTTATTTAATGAATTTTTTATAAATTTTTGACCACCAAAACCAGGATTTACTGACATAATAAGGATTAAATCAAGCTCTTCAAATAACTCATTTAAAGTATAAACTGGTGTTGCTGGATTTAAAGCTACACCTGCTTTAATTCTCAAAGATTTAATATTTTGAATGGTTCTATGCAAATGATATACGCTTTCTTGGTGTACAGTAATATATTCAACTCCAGCTTCAGCAAAACTTTCAAGATAAAAATCTGGATTTGTGACCATCAGATGAGCATCTAAAGATAATTTTGTTATTTTTGAAATTTGCTTAATAATAAAAGGACCAAAAGTCAGATTTGGTACAAAATGGCCATCCATTATATCACAATGTATTAATTTAGCATTTCCTTCTTCACACATTTGCAATTGTTCTTTAATTCTGGTAAAATCAGCAGATAAAATAGAAGGAGCGATTATTTTTTCCATAATATTTCTTCTTTTTAATTTTCTTTTAATAAAACAGTTTCTTTAGTTACAAATACATCAACTTTAGTATTTGTATATACAATGTTTCCTCTTGTTGGATATTGGTCAACAACAGTGTTTGGCATTAGGGAAATTGATGGAACATAAGATATTTTTCCTAATTTCAAATTATTATCTTCTAAAATAGTTTTTACTTGATTTAAATTTTTACCAACTAAATCAGGAACACGGACTTTATTAGGCTCTAAAATTTCTTCATCTGATTTATCTATTTTAGTTGTGATTGTTAAATCTATTTTTTCACCTTGTGCCAATTGTGTTCCTTCAATATAATTTTGTGTTATAATTGTATTTGGAGGATAATCATTTGATGGGAATGTATCTACTTTTCCTAATTTTAATCCTAAACTTTCTATTTCTAACTCTACATCTCTAATATTCCTTCCTCTAAAATCTGGTACAGTTATAAGTTTCACTCCACTTGATAAGTAAATATATATTTTTCTGCCTTCTTTAACCAAAGAGCCAGCTTTCGGTTTTTGATAAGCAATTATATTTTTGGGGAATCTTTCATCATATTTATAACCTGCTATTTTATAGTTAAATCCCATATCTTTAATAATTTTTAATGCATCTTCCGGTTTTTTTCCAACCAAATTTGGGACTTTTACTTCACTTCCAGCAGTCAATAACGGCATAATAATCCAATTAAAAACAATAAATAATGATATAAAAATAATAAATGAAATACTTATTTTTTTTAGTTTAGGGTTCATTAGAAACACTCATTTATTTTGTATCTTAAAAAAAACTATCATAAGTAAAGCACTAAAAATTCCTAGAGATGAAATAACAACAAAAACTAAATTAGGCTGTGATGATACTTTAAAGATTTCATATACATAACCACCTAAGCTACCACCAAACGCCCATCCTATAGCTATTGGTAAAAAAGCAAATCCTTGATAAAGTGCTATTTGTCCATTAGGAGCAATTTTACTTATATATTCATAATATTTTGGTGCTTGAATTTGTTCACCAATTGAATGAATTACAAGCATTACGATAATTGTAAAAATTGATGGTTGTAATACAATTATTAACCAACTTAGCCCTGATATTAAAAATCCTATAATAATTGACGGTTTTGCTGATAACTTTGATGTAATAAACGATATAACTAATTGTAACAGTATAATAGTAATAGGACCTGTCGATGTTATAAGATCAAAAGGAGCATCCTTACTAATAAAATCTTTTAAATAAAAGGGAATTATAACAAATATTTGCCAGAACATAATCCAGTACAGCGCGAAAATAAACAAAAATATCAAGAATTTAATATTAGCAATTACTTTTACAAAATTATTAAAAATATCTATAAAACTCAAATTATTAGACTCAATTTTGGGATTTTTGTAAAAAATAATTGTGGAAAAAAACATCAAAGTACAGCTAATTCCTGAAACTAAAAAGACATATTGAATTCCGAATTGAGTTCTAAAAAAGAAAGCTATAATAGGTCCTAATGCACCACCAATATTTACTAACCAGTAGTATATTGAATAACCCATTGTTTTGCTTTTTTCAGTTGTTGTATAATTAATTGTCCCTAAAACAGATGGCTTTATAAATGAACCACCTATGGCTGTAAATACCAACAAAAAAAGTACTATAAAAAACAAATTTGTATCATTTGCAAAATTATAAGTAAATCCCAATGTGCTATAACCAATTGAAAGTACAGAAAATGCGAATAAAAATGATTTTCTAAATCCAATTTTATCAATTATTGCCCCTGCAAAAATAGGTAAACCATACAGTAAACCTCCAAAAATAGAACTCAAAGTACCAGCAGAACCCTCTGTAAAATGCAAATAATCCCTTAAATATATACTTAAAACTGCAGCTTGACCATAATAAGCAATACGTTCAAACAGTTCCATAATATTAGCAGTCCAAAATGAAGCTTGGAAATTATCTCTTAAAAAGTTTCTTATTTCAGTAAGCAAAATTTTTTACTCCGTTTTTTAATTCTTATATTTAAAATTTAAATTTATAAGTTTTTTTTCTATATAACAAGAGTATAAATTAATGTTTAATAAAAAAAAGAAACTAATCGTTATATTTCTTGATGGTGTAGGATACAACAAAGATAATAATAAATCAAATATTTTTCCTTATGATTTTATAAATTTATGTGGACAAAATTGTTATTATTTTGGTGTAAATGCAACTTTAAATGTACGTGGTATTCCACAAAGTGGTACTGGACAAGTTTCTTTACTTTGTGGTATTAATGCTGCAGAAGATATTTGTAAACATTATGGACCTTTCCCACATCATTACCATAAAGAAATATTAAAGAACAAAAATATATTTAAGGTACTTGAAAGTAATCATATAGTTACTTATTTTACCAATGCTTATCCTCATAAATACTTTGATATGCTTGATAAATACATTTTTCAAGGTGCATTTGCAAGAGCTTATTCTTATACTAGAAAAAAATTAAATACTTTTAATGAATTAAAACTTAAAAAAGCTATTAGTGGTGATATAACTAATGAAAGATGGATTAATATGAACTATGAAATAGATTTAATTTCACCAGAAGAAGCAGCACATATATTATATAATTTATCTGATTCTTTTGATTTTATTGTATATGAATATTTTTTTACCGATCATATTGGGCATGGAAAAATTACTGGAGAAACAGCAGCTAATTTATTAAATAATTTAAAATTGTTTCTAATGCAAGTAATTAATTTAGTAAATCAAAAAGAAGTTAATCTTTTAATATGCTCTGATCACGGAAACATTGAAGAACTTGATACAAAACTACACACCTATAATGATGCTTTATTTATAGCAGCTGGTAGGGAAGCAGAATATTTTTCGACTAAGATAAAATATTTATACGATTTTTATAAAACTATATTAAATTATTTTGAGGTTTAAAAATGTCAAAAGTAAGAGTTAGGCAGCATGTTAACCCTTTTAGTCCACAATATCAAATTAAAATACCAGTACCTAATTGGAAGGAATTATTTGAAGATTTCAATAAACCATTACATATAGATTTAGGTTGTGCAAAAGGGAGGTTAATATTTCAATTAGCTAAAAAAGATCAATCAACAAATTATTTAGGTGTTGAAATAAGAAAACCTCTGGTAGAATATGCAAATGAAGTTAAAGAAAAAGCACAATTGAAAAATCTTGCTTATATTTTTGGAAATGTTACAGTATCACCCGAGACAATTTTCAATATCAATACAAAAGACAAAATTAAATCTATAAGTATTTTATATCCAGATCCGTGCTTTAAGAAAAAGCATCATAAGAGAAGAATGGTCCAACCAGAATTAGTAGATTTTATTTCAAAATATATAAATAATGGGACAAAAATTTATTTAGCTTCAGATGTTTTAAAAGTAATAGAAGATATGTTAGAAAAATTCCTTGCAAACGGAAATTACAAAAAACTTTCAGAAACTTGGTGTGATGAGTTTCTTCCTATCCAATCTGAAAGAGAAATTGCTACATTGAAGAAAGGTTTACCAGTATATAAAATAATATTAGAAAAAATATAACATTATAATATAATCTTATTGAATATTTACTATATGTTTATGTTATAACAGAATATTATTCTATAAATAAAGGTTATGTTCTATAATATATTTTTCAACCTTATCTGGAACAAGGTATTTTATTGATAATCCTTTTTGTATTCTATTTCTTATTAAAGTTGATGAAATATCAATATTTAATGTATCTGCAAAATGTATAAATGAATGGTCTGTTATATTTGTATTTATTTGATTTTGATTTTCTCTTCTTAAAACGATAATATCACAATAATTTGGAAATAAATTATAATCTTTCCATTGATGGAGTATCAAATAATTATCATAACCAATTATTAAATATATTTTTTTGTTGAATTTATTAAAGAAATATTTAATAGTTTCTATGCTATAAGATATTTGGTTTTTATTTAATTCGTAGTCAGATAGTTCAAATCTACTATTATTTTTAATAGCACATTTTATTATATTTAGCCTATCAATATCGGAAATATTATAATATTCTTGATTTTTAAGAGGATTTATTTTGCAAGGAACAAAATAAATTTTATGAATATCAAACATATCAAGTAGTAAATTAGCATTTATAAGATGGCCATTGTGGATTGGGTTGAAACTTCCACCAAATATTCCAATTTTCATAATGTAATTTTCTTATATTCAATAAACAGGTTGGTAAGTTCGTCATAGATATAATCAGGGCAGAATTTTTTACTTTCTTTATTTGATAGAAATTGATTTAAATTGAGAATATCTTCTGAATTGCTAAATTTAAAATAATTCTGAACTATTTCTATTTTATAATTTAATAAATTTGCATTTTGCAAAATGACATCATATTGAATTGGTAAAATTGAAATATTATTAAAAAGAGTTGGATTATAATTGTTTGTCATTATAATCGAAACTGTATCTTCTGTTTTTCCTAATAGTA
>DAOSVM010000011.1:0-70788 GCA_035379625.1 Ignavibacteriales bacterium
ACACCGTCTGAGCAATAGGAAATAAAAAAAGCAAGCTCGCTTGCGCTCGCCTGCTCTTTATTTTGTGTTTATTATATATTTATTAAGAACAACCAGTGGTTGCACCACATGTCATACATTTCAAACAAGTTCCATTTCTTACCATAGTAGCATTTCCACATTCAGGACAAATATCACCAGTATAACCTAAGTTTACTGCTTCTGTGCTACTGTTACTCGCTGAAATACTTTTGGAATCAGTAAATAAATCTGGCTGATTATCTTGCTCTTCTTCTATTGATTTTGCATTTTTTATGCTTGCATTTGTTGTAACAATTTTTTCATCATAAAATTCGCCTGGAGTATTGTCGAAAAATCTATATTTTTCATCTTGAACGCTTTCAGGATCGATATGTGATAAATCTGTTCTACCAAGATATGTAATTGCTAATTCTCTGAAAATATAATCGATTACAGATGTAGCCATTTTAACATAATTGCTTCCAGAAACCATCCCAGAAGGTTCGAATTTAGTAAATGTGAATGCTTCAACGAATTCTTCCAATGGTACACCGTATTGTAGACCTATGGAAACAGCTATTGCAAAAGAGTTGAGCATACTTCTAACTGCAGCACCTTCTTTATGCATATCGATGAAGATTTCTCCTAACTGTCCATTATCATATTCTCCAGTTCTTAAATAAAGGCTTTGTCCACCAATTTTTACTTTTTGAGTGAAACCGGATCTTCTATTAGGTAATTTTTTACGTTTAGCAATATATCTATATACAACTTTTTCGATAACTTTAACTATTTCACCATTATTTTTATTTTCCATTATTTCATCAATATCTTCAGACGAGAAGGAACTTAATGGTTGAGAAAGTTTTGAACCATCGCGGTAGAGTGCTACAGCTTTGGTTCCCATTTTCCAACCTAACATATATATTTCTTTAATATCTTCAACAGTTGCTTCATATGGTAAATTTATTGTTTTAGAGATAGCTCCTGAAACAAATGGTTGAGCAGCAGACATCATTTTTAAATGCGCAATTGGTGAAATATATCTCGTACCTTTTTTGCCGCATTTATTTGCACAATCAAAAATAGCATAATGTTCTAATTTCAAATCGGGTGCGCCTTCAACTGTAGAATTACCACAAATATAATCATTTGCTTCAGAAATTTCATTTTTTGAAAATCCTAAAGCTCTTAAAATGTCACCATTAAATTGTGATAATTTATCTTCGGTTAATTTTAATGTTTCTGTAACAAATTTATCGCCTAAATTGTATTTATTGAATAAAAATGATATCTCAAATGCTGAAGGGAGTTGTTGTTCAAGTTTTTCTAAAATTTCATCAGTAAATCCTTTTGCTTTAAGTGATTCAGTATTTATGTGTGGCGCTCCCTTGAATGTTTTATGACCAACAGCATAATTTACAATATTATTTATTTGTTCTTCAGTATAACCAATTTTCTTAAGTGCTAAAGGAATTGATTGATTTATAATCTTGAAGTATCCACCACCAGAAAGTTTCTTATATTTAATTAAGGCGAAATCTGGCTCTATACCAGTTGTATCGCAATCCATAACTAAACCTATAGTACCTGTAGGAGCAATAGCAGTTACCTGAGCATTTCTGTAACCGTATTTTTCGCCTAATTCAAGAGCTTTATCGGATGCTTCTCTTGCAGCTTTTAACAAATATTCTGGGCATTCAGCTGGATTTATTCCCATAGGGTAAATAGATAATCCTTCATATTCATTTTCTGGTGCATTATAAGCTGCTCTACGGTGGTTTCTTATAACACGTAACATAGCATCTTTATTAGCTTCGTATCGTTTGAACGAGCCGCAATCTTTTGCCATTTCTGCAGAAGTGGCGTAAGCAGTCATATGCATCATAGCAGATATTGCACCTGTAATAGCTAATGCTTGTTTGCTATCATATGGTACGCCCATTGTCATCAGAAGTGTACCTAAGTTAGCATAACCAAGACCTAAAGTTCTGTATAAATAGCTATTTAAAGCAATTTCTTTGCTTGGGAAATGAGCCATTAAAACAGAAATTTCCAAAACTAAAGTCCAAATTCTTGTAGCATGAGTAAAACCATCTGTATCGAATATGTAAGTATCAGTGTTATAAAATTTTAATAAATTGAATGAAGCAAGATTACAAGCAGTATTATCTAAAAACATGTATTCGCTACAAGGATTTGAAGCTCTGATTTCGCCATCATTAGGGCAAGTATGCCATTCATTAATTGTTGTATGATACTGTAAACCTGGATCTGCACAAAACCAAGCATTATATGCAATTTTTTCCCATAAATCTCTTGCTTTTAATACCTTACAAGGTTTAGGTTCTCTGTTTGCTTTTTTAGCTTTGGCTAATTCGGTGCGCCAGTATAAATTCCAAGTCTTATCTTCTTCAATAGCCTTCATAAATTCTTGATTTACTCTTACAGAGTTATTGGAATTTTGACCTGAAACAGTATTATAAGCTTCGGAATTAAAGTCAATATCGTATACTGGAATATAAACTTCCTTATATCCTAATTCTGCTAATCTGATAACTCTTTTTATCAAATTTTCAGGTATACTTAGTTTTCTAGCTTCAATGACAGCTTGCCTTAAAATAGGATTTGTTTTTACAGAAAAACGATCATTAAAATTAGTGACTTTAACAGCTTCATCATAACAAGCTTTTATGATTGTGTTTAAGTATTTATTTGCTATTTTTGAACCAATAGCTAAGTAAGCAACTTTTTGTTCTTCGTATGCCTTCCATTCGATATATTCTTCAATATCTGGATGGTCTATATCAAGAGTAACCATTTTGGCAGCTCTTCTTGTGGTACCACCAGATTTTATCGCACCAGCAGATCTATCACCAATTTTTAAGAATGACATTAATCCGGATGATTTTCCACCGCCACTTAGTGGTTCTCCAACGCCCCTAATGTTAGAAAAATTTGTCCCTGTACCAGATCCGTATTTAAATAATCTAGCTTCTCTAACCCATAAATCCATTATCCCACCTGGATTGACTAAATCATCATCAATACTTTGGATAAAACAAGCATGTGGTTGCGGATAAGTGTATGCATCAGAAGACTCAACAATTTCTTCAGTTTCTGGATCAACACGATAATGACCTTGTGATGGGCCAGATATTCCATATGCCCAGTTTAATCCGGTATTAAACCATTGTGGGCTATTCGGTGCTGCAAACTGATTAGCTAACATATATAATAATTCATCATAAAAAACTTTAGCATCTTCTTCGGTATCAAAATATTTACCTTTCCATCCCCAATATGTCCATGTACCAGCTAATCTATGAAATACTTGTTTAGCTGAAGTTTCGGAACCATATCTTTCTTCTTCAGGTAGTTCGTTTAATTTATCATAATCTGGTTCTGATGGTAGCAACCATTCAGGTATGCTATCTTCAAGTCTTTTTTTTGTAAATTTAGGTACTCCAGCTTTTCTAAAATATTTTTGAGCAATAATATCGGTTGCTATTTGTGACCAGCTTTCTGGTACTTCAACATTATCCATCTTAAAAACAGAAGTACCATCAGGATTTTTAATTTCGGATGTGCGGATAACAAATCTGATGTTATCTAATGGGTGAATGTTGGGACTGGTAAAACGCCTGGTGAATTTCATATTAAACCTTTCCAAATTTGTGACGTAATGGGTTACTAAAAATTTCATCTCCCCGGCTACAAAATTATGATAAATATTTTTATTTTCAAATTAAAAATATATTGATATAGTATAAATAATATAATATAAAGCAACTGTAACTTACTGATAAACTGTTAGTTATAAAATTGATTTAATAACAAATTAAATGTTTTATGGTAACTTTACTTATACAAATAAGTTATAAGAAATATATATAAAATAAATATATTGATAAATAAGTAAATGATAAAATTAATTATAATTAATAATGAGTGATTAATATTCTATTAAAGCTTTACTGTATTTCAAAGTTAAACACATTATGTTGTTTGTAAAATTTTATATCGAAAGAATATTCTTTTACTTTAAAAGCAAACAATAAACAACTTTTTATTCAATTAATTTTATTTATCACCAATAATTATAGTTTTTAAATAAAAAATCATCATTTATTATGATTGATTATAGTAGTGTGATTTTGTTATTTTAGTGTTGTAAATATTAAGGAGTTTGATAATGATTAAATATTTTATTTTTCTGTCCATTTTTTCAAGTTTATTATTAGCACAAGATATTTTTAATTATTCATTTAAATATACAGGAGATATTAATAATAATTTGAACGGTGGTATAAAAAAAGGCTCAGTTTATATGGGAAATGCTCATTTGAATATAAATCTGAACACTTCCTTTGTAGGATTGGAAAAAGGTAATCTCAATGTTGATATTATGAATTCTCTCGGAAATAAATTTTCTGAAAATTATGTAGGTGATATGCAAACTCTTTCGAATATAGAAAATGACAATACAACTATGTTGTATGAATTTTGGTATTCATACAATTTTGATAAGTTATCATTGAAAGCAGGTTATATTGATTTAAATAGTGATTTTATTTTGATGAGTAGTACCGAAAACTTTTTGAATAGCTCTTTGCAAGTTTTTCCTGCTTTATCCCTAAATTATCCATTATCCATTTTCCCAAGACCTTTTTTTGGTGTCCACTTCGATTATAGATTTACCGATAATAAAACTTTACGAGTGGCTTATTTTGATGTTGAAGAAGTTGATAGTTATAAAAAATTTGTAAATACAAAATTATTTAAAAGCGGAATTTATAATTTAATTTCAGAATTTCAAAACAATATTGATGATAAATTAAACTATAAGGTTGGCGTATTTTATCAAAATAAACAGGAAAAATATAAAAATTGTTTATCATATTATTTGGGATTAAATTACACAATTTGGGAAAATTCAAATATATTTGGACAAATTTCATTTTGTGATAGAAATATAGTTTCACCTTATTATTTTGCCTTTGGTTTTACAAAATCCAATATTTTCGGAAGAGAAAACGATATTTTCGGTTTAAGTTATGGCTATGCTTCTTTATTCAAACAATCAAATGAAGCATTTGTCGAAGCTTACTATATTTTTCAAATAGTCGATTTTATATATATTCAACCGGATTTCCAATATATCATAAATCCTTCAGGTAATGGTATAAACGATGCAACAGTATTTAATTTAAGAATTGGAGTTGAGTTATGATTGCAGTTGATTTTAAATATAAAAAACTTTCTGAAATTCCTATTGATCAAGAAGTTGTAATTGCAAAAGTTAAAGGGAGTGGTGCTTTTAGAAAAAGACTTTTGGAAATGGGTTTTGTTAAAGGAAAATCTGTAAAAGTTATAAAAAATGCACCATTGATGGATCCCATTGAGTATGAAATAATGGGCTATAGCGTTTCTTTAAGGCGTAGTGAAGCTGATTTAATTGATGTTATTGATATTGATGATATAAAGCACACCGATGAAGTGATTTTTAACGGAACCATAGATGAAAATAGATTAAAAACAACAATCAGAAAAGCCACGAACAAGATTAATGTTGCGCTTGTTGGAAATCCTAATTCTGGAAAAACAACGTTGTTTAATTTTGCATCAGGTGCTCACGAAAGGGTAGGGAATTATGGCGGCGTTACTGTTGATGTTAAAGAAGGTATTGTAAATTATAAAGATTATACTATTAATCTCTTTGATTTGCCTGGTACTTATTCTATTACTGAATATTCACCAGAAGAATTATATGTGCGCAGACATATTATTGAAAATCAACCAGATATAATAGTTAATGTTATTGATGCTTCCAATCTTGAAAGAAATTTATATTTAACTACACAACTTATTGATATGAATGTAAAAGTTGTCATTGCTTTAAATATGTTTGATGAACTTGAAAAAAGTGGGGCAATTCTAGATTATAAACATCTTGCTGAAATGCTGGGTATTCCTATAATTCCTACTGTTGCATCCAAAGGAATTGGTATTCCAGAATTGATAGAAAAAATTATTGATGTTTACGAAGATAAAGATCCTATCGTGCGTCATATCCACATAAATTATGGTGAAAATATTGAAAGTTCTATTAAAAGAATTCAGAAAGCTATAAAAGAATTCACTGAATTAAAATACAAATTTTCTACACGATATTTAGCAATTAAACTTTTAGAAAATGATAGAGAAACCAGAAGATTAATATCTGAAACATCAAAAACTCAAGATGTTTTACAAATTGTTGATGAAGAGATTAAAAAAATTGAAAGTTTATATAAAGAAAAATCTGAAACGGTAATTACAGATTTGAAATATGGTTTTGTAAGTGGTGCGTTAGCACAAACTTATAAGCCTGGAAAAATTAACTTTAGAAAAATTACTCGTCAAATCGATAAAATTGTCACCAATAAATATTTAGGTTTTCCTATATTTTTCCTTTTTTTATATATAACATTTGAAGCAACATTTTTTGTAGGGGGTTATCCTGCTGAATGGATTGAATTCGGGATTGAAGCTATCAAAAATATATTTTCAAATTATGTACCAAATGGACCTTTTAAAGATTTGATTATTGAAGGAATAATTGGTGGTGTTGGTAATGTACTAGTATTTTTGCCAAATATTCTTGTTTTATTCTTCTTCATTTCTTTTCTCGAAGATGTTGGATATATGGCACGTGCAGCATTTATTGTTGATAAAATTATGCATAAAATTGGTTTACACGGGAAATCATTTATACCTATAATTATGGGTTTTGGTTGCAACGTTCCAGCAATTATGGCAACAAGAACATTGGTAAACAAAAAAGACAGAATTTTAACCATGTTGATTATTCCTTTTATGTCATGTAGCGCTAGATTACCGGTTTATTTACTTTTTATTTCCGCATTTTTTGACAAAAACCAAGGATTAGTTCTTACTTCCATTTACTTCTTAGGCTTAATTATGGCTGCATTTTTCTCTATAATTTTCAATAAACTTTTCTTCAAAGGTCAAGATGTGCCATTTGTTATGGAATTGCCGCCATATCGTATGCCAACATTAAAAAGTAGTATTCGCCATATGTGGTACAAAGCCAGCGCATATTTAAAGAAAATGGGAACAATTATATTAGGTCTATCTATAATTATTTGGTATTTAAGCAGTTATCCTAAGAATGAAAATATAGAAAAATTTTATGATGAAAAAATTGAACAAATTCACAATGTTACAAATTTAGATGAAAATACTAAAAATGAGAAAATTGATGAACTGAATAGAATTAAAGTCGCCGAAATTCAAGCAAATAGTTACATTGGTAAAATGGGAAAAGCAATCGAGCCCATTATTGCGCCATTAGGCTTTGATTGGAAAATCGGTGTTGCTATTATTTCCGGCCTAAGTGCAAAAGAAGTAATCATAAGTACCTTAAGCATCATTTATAAAGCAAACGACGAAGGTATTTCATTGAAAGAAAATTTGAAAAAAGAAAAATTTTTATACGGACCTAATAAGGGAGAACCTGTTTTTACACCTTTAACAGTTTATACATTACTTGTTTTTGTGTTAATTTATTTCCCTTGTATTGCAACTATAGCTGCTATAAAAAATGAGTCTAATTGGAAATGGGCTTTGTTTGCTATATTTTATACAACATCTGTAGCATATATAACAGCATTTTTAGTTAATAATATTGTTAAATTATTTTTATAGGAAAATCATGCAAGAGATTTTAGTATACACGAGTATTTTATTTGCATTGTATATATTATTAAGAAAAAAAATTTTTAAAAGAAATTCAAATAAGCTATCTAGTTGCGGTTGTGATAGTTGCGGCTGCAGAATAGATAATTAAAAAATATTTTTTCTTAGCTCAGACAGTGTAAGCTTAAGCCCCTTGCGGCATTTGTCATGCCGCAAGGGGCCAGCGAGCCTCGTGGCCCGCAAAAATTTTGCCACCATTTAAATAGTAGGGTGGCATTGATATGCCACCTTTTTGGCATTGAATGCCATAATTGTGGCACGGAATTTCCACGTGGTGGCAAAAATAAACGTAGGGTGGCATTGATATGCCACCTTTTTGGCAATGATATGCCGTGTGGTAGCAGGAAAAATTGCCAATTTGGCAAAAGGTAGCAACATGGTAGCACGCATTTGCCACTCGGTGGCAGCCAAAATTTGAAGGTGGCAATTATATCGAAAATACAATATAATTGCCACCTTTATTTTTTTGCAAGAATTGCAAAAAACCGCACAACGTCAGTTGTGCGGCACGCTTACACTGTCCAAGTTAAGGAAATAATCTTAAGGCATAGAAAAAAGCTGCTCTTTCGAACAGCTTTTTCATTATGTTTAATATAAAGTTTTAATCTATTTTTTCATTGTAGATTTTGATAATATTATCGACTAAATTATCTGTATCGACTGTTATTTTTTCGTTTGTTCTACGAATTTTCAGTTCAACTTGGTTTTGTTTTAATTTCTTTTCACCAACGATTATTTGTAAAGGAATACCAATTAAATCAGCGTCGTTGAATTTGAAGCCTGGTTGAGCTTCTCTATCATCCATAAGAACGGAAAAACCTTTTTTATGTAATTCATCATAAATATTGTTTGCAAAATTTAATACATCTTGATTTTTAACATTAAGACAAATTAAATGAAAATCAAAAGGTGATAATGCTTTGTTCCAAATAATACCGTATTGATCATAATTGTTTTCGATATAGCAAGCAGCAACTCTTTCTACGCCAATACCATAGCTTCCCATAATAATAGGATGTGTTTGGCCTTTCTCATCGAGATATTGAACATTTAACGCTTCGGTGTATTTAGTACCGAGTTTGAAAATATGACCTAATTCGATAGCTTTGAAAACATCGATTGAATTTTGGCATCTTGGGCATTGTTCACTTTTTTTAACGACTCTTAAATCGAAATATTCTATATTTTGGACGTCTCTTGTAAGATCTATGCCATAAATATGATAATCATCTTTATTTGCGCCGCTGTAGAGATTATTCCTATCTTTTAGTCTTAAATCTGCAATAATTTTATGTTTGAAGCCAACAGGGCCAATAGAACCAGCATTAGCTCCAGTTATTTCAACTAATTCATCGGGATGAGCAGGGCGTACATTTCCACCAAGAGCTTTTTCTAATTTAACTTCATTAACTTCGTCATTACCACACATTAGAACTAAAACGGGTTTGCCATCGTGAATATAAACTCTTGATTTTGCGCATTTTGTTTCGTCGATATTCAAAAATTGACAAAGTTCGTCAATAGATTTTACGTTTGGAGTGTGTATTTCTTTGATATTATCGGAAATTTCATCCCTTTTAATAACTGGAACAATTGAAGTAGCAACTTCAACATTGGCAGCATAACCGCATTTTTCGCAATAGGCAACAGTATCTTCACCAGCATCAGATTTTACCATAAATTCTTCAGAACCGCTTCCGCCCATAGCACCAGATGATGCACCAACAACGAAGAAATTTATTCCGCATCTTTTGAAAATATTTTTGTAAGCTTGAGCGTGTTTGTTATAAGATTCATCGAGACCTTCCCAAGTTGCATCAAAAGAATACGCATCTTTCATTAAAAATTGTCTTCCACGAATAACTCCACTTTTTGGTCTTGGTTCATTTCTAAATTTTGTTTGAATTTGATACCATATTTGTGGTAATTCTTTATAAGATTGTAAATTATTTTTTGCGTGGTATGTCATAATTTCTTCGTGAGTAGGAGCAAGAACGTAATCTCTATTTTTTACGTGGTACATTGTATCGCCAAAAGCTTCAACTCTACCGGTTTGTTCCCATATTTCTTTAGGATTTAAAGCAGGGAGATGGAATTCTTGCCCGCCGATTTTATCCATTTCTTCACGTATAATATTTGTAATTTTTTTGATAACTCTATAGCCTAATGGTAAAAATGAATAAATACCAGCAGAAAGCATCCTAACCATACCACTTCTGAGCATAAGTATATGGCTTGGAATAACAGCATCATTAGGAGTTTCTTTTAATGTAGGAATAAAAGATTTACTTAAACGCATATAAATCCCTGTATTTTATGAAAATTGAATAACAAATATAAGAAATTTTGAAAAAATAGTAAAAAATAAAAAAAAATATTTGCATAAAGGAACAAAATGTATTATATTAGTATTTCAAATTTATAAAAATTTGTTTGACGCCGGGATGGCGGAATTGGTAGACGCACAGGACTTAAAATCCTGTGGGGAGTAATCCCCGTGCCGGTTCGACTCCGGCTCTCGGTACATAATACCTCCTTTTCCCCCTTAATACGTTAGTGTATGAGGGGGTTTTTTATATGGGTTCTTAGCTCAGTTGGTTAGAGCGCCACGTTGACATCGTGGAGGTCAGAAGTTCGAATCTTCTAGGACCCACCAAATTCTCATAAAATACATCTCCTAACTAATAAATCACATATTTAACATTTCTTTTCTTTGATTTTTTTATAATTAAATGTAATTTTGTTTTTCGATTTTAATTTTTATAGGTATTAAAATGAAAGAGTTCTTTAAATCCGCTTTTGCAGTTTATATAAGAGAAAAAAATCGTATTCTTGAAAGAAAAACTTTATATGGTTTAACTATTTTTTTGCCATTCTTACTATCTCTTATTTTTATTGCTATTTATTATAAAGGTGTTGTACGTGAAATACCAATTGCAATTTATAATGAAGATAATTCCAATCTTTCAAAATTAGCAATTCGTCAATTTGCTTCAGCCCCTTCTATGAAAATTTATAAATATGTAAATTCCTTAGATGAAATTAAAAGTGAATTCCGAAAGGGTAATATTTATGGCGCTATTTATTTCCCAAAAAATCTTGAAAAAGATATTAGAAAACAACGCCAAACTTATGTTATTTTATATCGAACTAATGGTAATTTGATTATTGGTAATACTCTTTTAAGAGATTTCACAACAATTGCAAAAAGTTTAAGTGGCAAAATACTTTTAACTAAAATTCAAAAACAAAAAGGTTTGAAAGAAGATCAAGCAAAAGCAATTATTCAACCTATTGTAATTGATACTGATTCTATGTTTAATCCATATTATAGCTATTTATATTTTCTTGTCCCTGGGCTACTTACAGTAACTTTATATATGGTAATTTTAGTTGTTACTGTTTTACTTTTTACAAGTGAAAAAGAACATAATACACTTAAAGAACTTTTTGAAACAGCTAATTTTAATATTTGGGCAATTCTTGTTGGTAAAGCTACACCGCATATATTATTGAATTTTGTAACAGTTTTGCTCTTTTTTAATGTTTTATTCCCAATTTTTAATATTCCGATTTATGGATCTATTACTTTATTACTTGTTTTTTCTTTATTGTTTGTAGTAAGTTGTGTTCTACTTGGTATGGCAATTTCAGCTATATCTCCGGATCAGCAAAAAGCAACTGAAATTGGCTTGATAATTAGTACTCCAGCTTTCATTTTAAGTGGTTTTACATTTCCAGTTTGGGCAATGCCAAAAATTTATCATCTTTTAGCAGATTTAATTCCATATCCACATTATCTAGTTGGAGTTGTTAAAATTTATCAAATGAATTGTGAATTCAAATATGTTAAATCAGAGTTTATTGCTTTATCACTCTTTGCAATAATTTCATTTATTGTTATTGCAATCTACTTACTTAAAACAAAAAAACAATTAATTGCTGGAGCTGAAAAATGAAAAATTATATAAATTTATTTATTAATTCATTTAAACGTGAAGCTGGAAGAATTTATCGTGATATAAATATTACTATGATAATTTTAATTGCTCCAATTGCTTATGCTATACTTTACGGTGGCTTTTATTGGAATAAAACAGAACAGAAAGTTGAAATTGTAGTTGTAGATTATGATAATTCGCTTTCTTCACAAAAATTTATTAAATTACTAAATACACATCCTAACATTACTATAAAGTATAAACTACAAAGTTTTTCAGAAGCAGAAAATAAACTTAAAGAGTGGGATGCATTTGGTATTATTGTAATCGATAGAGGGTTTGAAGAAAAAATTAAAAAATTTCAACAAGCAAAAATAAAATTATCACTAAACACAACAAGGTTTTTAGTATCCAATGACATAAACAAAGCTGTAAATGAAGTTGTAATTCATTTAACAGACGAACAAAGGCAAAAATATTATAATAACTTAGGTTATACTTATGAAGAAGCAAAACAATTGATAGAGCCAATTGTTGCTGATATGCGTTCTTTATTCAACGTATATGAAACTTACGGTGATTTTTTATTACCAGGCATATTTATTTTAATTTTACAACAAACATTATTAATTGGATTATGTGAAAGTATTGCTAAAGAACGTGAAGAAAATACTTTAAAAGATTGGTTAGAAATTTCTGGTAAAAGTGTTTGGGTTAGTATTTGGGGTAAAGCCTTTTTTTATTGGTTTAACTATATCGCGTATGGATTGCTTTATTTTGGTGTTTTATTCTATATCTTTAAATTACCTATTTTAGGAAGCAAATTAGCGTTGTTTTTAACTTCTATTCTATTTCTTTTGGCTGTAATTTATTTTGCATTTCTTTTATCTAGTTTATTCAAAAGAAAATTAGTAGCTATTCAACTAATTGCATTTACATCATATCCAATATTTTTAATTTCAGGTTATAGCTGGCCTAAATTTGCAATGCCCCAATTTGTTCAATGGTTAGCTGATTTTCTCCCAAGTACTCCTTATTTAAATTCGATGTTACGTATTACTTTGTATGGTGCAAATTTATCTGATGTAAAATATGAGATTTTTCACTTATTAATTTTAGTTATTATATTTTTAATCTTGACAAGAATTAGAATAAAAATTATATTGCAAAAAGAAATAATATAAATACAAAAAGGAGTTGGTTTATGAATTTTAAAAATTTATCAATTAAGCAAAAAATTTTCGGAATAGCTGTTTTTATTATAACTAGTACATTTGCAGCTGATTTTATTCACGAATATATAGCGCCTAATGCATTTTGGTTAGTAATGATATCATTAAGTGTTGTAATATTATTGTTATTAAATATTTTATACAAATCAATAATAATTCCAATAAACTTAATTATTGAAGTTATTAAAACAAATAAAGAAAAAAATGAGGCAAATAAAATTAATTATGAAGCCAAACATGAATTAGGTAAAGTAATTGAGGAAATAAACAGTTATATTTCTGATATTGAGAAAAATCAAAGTGTAATGAAAAAATTATATGCTGTACTTGATAAAGTTTCCAAAATTGATGATGTAAAAATAGTTTATCAAGAATTATTAAAAGGTATAAAAGATATTATAAATGTTAAATATGCTGCATTAGCAGTATTTGGTAAGGATGGTACAAAAGCTGAAGAATTTTATTCAGAAGGAATTAGTGAGACAGAAAAACAAAGAATTGGTAAATATCCAGAAGGTAAAGGCTTATTAGGTTATATTCATCAAACTAAAGAAGTTTTAAGATTGGATGATATGTCTAAACACCCTAAATCCTATGGCTTTCCTTCGGGCCATCCAAAAATGAAAACTTTACTTGCAGCTCCTATTATTGTGGCCAATAAATCGTATGGAAATTTATATATTTCAGAAAAAAATGATGGTACAGTTTTTACTGCAAGCGATGAATTATTATTCCGTTTTTATGCTATCCTTTGCGGTTTTGTTATTGCTCAAAATAATGAAAAGAAAAGTTTAGCTAATATTAATACTTTCCTTGAAACTGAAATAAAAGATGTTGCAACAATTATTGAGCAAGTAGCACAAGGTAATTTAAATGTATATATACCTACTGATTCTAAATTTGACTTTATTAAAAAATTAAAAGCAATGACAAACCAAATGGTTAGTAACTTAAATGAATTGTTAGTTAATGTTGAAAATGCTATACAAGCTACAGCTAGTGCGAGTTCACAAATTTCCGCAACAACAGAGCAAATGTCTGCTGGTTCGCAAATGCAAACACAACAGGCGGTATCAGTAGCAGCCGGAGTAGAAGAGGTAGCAAAGACAATAATGGAAAATAGCCAAAATGCGCTATCAGCAGTAGAAGCGGCGAAAGTGGCGGGAAAAGAAGCAGAAGAAGGTAATAAGATAGTAATGCAAACTATAAGTGGGATGAATAAAGTATCACAAATGGTAATACAGACAGCTAATAACATAGAAGAATTAGGAAAGAGCAGTAATCAAATAGGAGAAATAGTACAAGTAATTGAAGAGATAGCCGATCAAACAAACTTATTAGCATTGAATGCAGCAATAGAAGCAGCAAGAGCAGGTGAGCAAGGAAGAGGGTTTGCAGTAGTAGCAGATGAGGTAAGAAAACTTGCAGAAAGAACAGGAAAAGCTACAAAAGAAATAGCATCAATGATAAAGAAAATACAAAAAGATACTGAAGATGCAGTTACAGCGATGAGACAAGGAACTGCAGAAGTTGAAATTGGCGTAACTTATGCAAATCAAGCTGGTGTTGCATTAAAAAAGATAAATGAAGAAACTCAGAAAGTATTAAATTTAATTAATCAAGTTGCAGTTGCAAATGAAGAACAAGCTAAAGCTGGTGAAGACATTGCACGAAATATTGAAAACATTAAAAATGTAACTCAAGAAACGTCTCAAGGTATACAACAAATCGCCATCGCTACAGAAGACCTTACGAGATTAACTATCACGCTTGAAATGAATATACAAAAATTCAACTTGAAAAAATAAATGAAGATATTTTTATCAAAAAGCTGCCATTAGGCAGCTTTTTTATAATAGGAGGTCATATGGATTTTGTTAAAAATTTATCAAATAGAGTGAAAGTTAATCTTTTTGCTATTGTTTTTACACTGTCTACGTTTATTTGTAATTATATCTTCAATATTGAAATGAGTAAAGTGTATTTTCAAAGTTTAGGATTATTATTTATTTTCTTTATAATACTTGTAAATTATTTTTTGAAATTTTTTAATGACCCTGTACAAGAAATTATTAGAAGTATACAATATTATTATAACTATAATGAATTTAAAAAAGTAGACTATCCTGCAAAAGATGAATTTGGCCAATTAGTTAAAATATTCAATGGTTTCTTAGAAAACATCGAAAGAAATCAATTTATAAACAAATATTTAGCTAATTTACTATCAGCGATAACCCAAAAAGAAAATGAACAAGAAATTTATAATGAAATTGTAAAAGGTGCTAAAGAACTTTTTGATGTGAAATATGTAGCTTTATCAATTTTTGAAAAAAATCAACATAAAGTTAAAGAATTTTATCAATTAGGAATGAGTAACGTAGATATACAAAAAATAGGAAAATATCCTGAAGGTAAAGGGTTATTAGGTTACATCCAAGAAACTAAAAAGTTATTAAGACTTGATAAAATCTCTGAACATCCAAGAAGTTACGGTTTTCCTGCTAATCATCCTCCTATGGAAACGCTATTAGCAGCACCTATTGTAGTAGGGAGTAAATCTTATGGCAATTTATATATGTGTGAAAAGAATAATGGGGAAAAATTCAATTTGAATGATGAAATATTATTTAAATTTTATTCACAACTAGCGGGCTTTATCATAGCACAAAAATTAAGTCAAAAAGAAATAATAGCAATTTATGAAAATTTAGAAAACGATATTAAAAGAGACGTTATTGAAGTAAATAAAATTGCCAATGGTGATTTAACAGTTTATTTCCATCAAGACTCTGATTTTGAATTCATAAATAAATTAAACAACAATCTTAACAATATGATTTATAAATTAAATGATTTAATGCATCATTTTGAGAAATCTTTATATTCAACAATATCAGCAGCACAAGAAATTGCTGCCTCTACTAATCAATTAGAAAGTACTTCGCAAATGCAAACACAACAATCGATGTCAATTGCAGCCGGAGTAGAAGAGGTAGCAAAGACAATAATGGAAAATAGCCAAAATGCACTATCAGCAGTAGAAGCGGCAAAAGTGGCGGGAAAAGAAGCAGAAGAAGGTAATAAGATAGTAATGCAAACTATAAGTGGGATGAATAAAGTATCACAAATGGTAATACAGACAGCTAATAACATAGAAGAATTAGGAAAGAGCAGTAATCAAATAGGAGAAATAGTACAAGTAATTGAAGAGATAGCCGATCAAACAAACTTATTAGCATTGAATGCAGCAATAGAAGCAGCAAGAGCAGGTGAGCAAGGAAGAGGGTTTGCAGTAGTAGCAGATGAGGTAAGAAAACTTGCAGAAAGAACAGGAAAAGCTACAAAAGAAATAGCATCAATGATAAAGAAAATACAAAAAGATACTGAAGATGCAGTTACAGCGATGAGACAAGGAACTGCAGAAGTTGAAATTGGCGTAACTTATGCAAATCAAGCTGGTGTTGCATTAAAAAAGATAAATGAAGAAACTCAGAAAGTATTAAATTTAATTAATCAAGTTGCTATTGCTAGTGAAGAGCAGGCTAAAGCAACAAACGATGCATCTAAATATCTTGAACAAATTAAAGAAGGAACAACTTATACTTTTGAAGGAATTAAACAAATATCTTTAGCTATTGATGATTTGAACAGACTCATGCATAATATTGGTGAACAAATGTCTTATTTTAAATTAAAATAATTTAATAATACAAATATTATTTGTATAGTTTTTTATAAATAAAATTTTTATAATTGTTTATAACTTTTATCTAACACTTGTTAATACAAGAATAGTTAAATAGCACACAAATAACATATCTCATATAATTCAAATTAGTTTCTATATTAACACAAACAAATTTATAATTTCTTACTAATCTTCGTTTTAGTAAATTTATTATAATATTTCGGAATAATATTGAAAATAAGGTGATATATATCAAATACAAATAATTATGAATTTATATTACCTTAACTATTCCTGAATATACTGAGTATATATTTGTTGCGGAACTTAGGAAAAAGTTCGCAATAAATAACAAATAATTAGGAGTTATTATGAAACCTTTAATGGTTAAAGTGTTTTTATTAGTTCTTGTTTTCTCTGTTTATTCTTATGCTCAAGAAGCAACAGAAAATCAACCAAATAATCCAACTGCTGAAGAAAGATTGGAAGAGTTGAAAGGTCAGTTGGAAGGTATGAATGAGACTTTGATTGAAATGCAAAATACATTAAATTCGTTAAGTAAAATGAAAATTTCAGGTTATATTCAAGCTGACTTTAAGAATTTTGATTATGCACAAAATAATTATGATATGAGAAACAGATTTAATGTAAGACGTGGAAGGCTAAAGTTTACTTATACAAATGGATTAACACAATTTGTATACCAATTACAAGCAAGTGAAACAGGTGTTGAAAGTAAAGATTTATATATGGAAATTACAGAACCTTGGTTGAAATCATTCAAATATACAATGGGATTGTTTATCAGACCTTTTGGATATGAAACGCCTTTTTCATCTTCAGCTATGGAATATCCTGAAAGAGCTAAAGTTGTAACAACTATGTTACCTGGAGAAGAAGATTTGGGTGCTATGTTATCATATGAACCTGAAAATGGATTTTTAAGTTTCTTAAACTTCAAAGCAGGTTTATTCACAGGTAATGGTATAAAAGCAGAAACAGATAATTATAAAGATATTATTGGAAGATTAGGGTATAAATTTGCATTTGAAGAACAAAATATAGCGTTAGACGGTGGTTTCTCATTTTATTTAGGAAATGTAAGACCTGATGATGGAAAAAAAGTTATTGAATTAAAAAATAATAGTGTAGTTGAAAAAACTGGGGAAAAGAAAGCTGAAAGAACTTATTTCGGTGCAGATCTTCAATTATATTTTCCTCTACCTTTTATTGATGAAATGTTAGGTTCATCAATTTTAAGAGCTGAAGTTATTACAGGTAAACATCCGGGTACATCATCTTCATCAAATTACTACACTGTAGGATCAGGTGATGTATATTTAAGAGAATTTTTAGGTTACTATATTTCATTTGTTCAAAATTTGGATTTAAAAAATCAATTAGTTGTTAAATATGACGTTTATGATCCAAACACTAACGTAAGTGGAGATGATTTAGGCAAATCTATTGCAGGTACAACAATAAAAACAAATAAAGCAGATGTTATTTATAGCACATTAGGTTTTGGCTTAGTTCATCATTGGTCTCCAAATGTAAAATTTACATTATACTATGATATGATCAAAAATGAAACTTCTAAAAATTTATCAGGCTATGATAAAGATATCAAAGATAATATTCTTACTTTCAGAATGCAATATAGCTTTTAATTAAAATTAAGGAGTTAAAAATGAAAAAGATTATTTTAACAATTACATTACTTATTCTTGCTTTAGCTTTTACAACTGATAATACTATAATCACTGTTAAAGGTTCTGATACAATGGTTATTCTTGCTCAAAGATGGGCTGAAAATTATATGAAAAAACATCCAAATGTGACAATTCAAGTTACAGGTGGTGGTTCAGGTACTGGTATATCTGCTTTAATTAATGGTACAACTGATATATGTAATTCATCAAGGCCTATGAAAGCTTCAGAAAAAGAAAAATTAAAACAAAGATTTGGTACTTTAGGTGTTGAAATTAAATCAGCAAAAGATGGATTAGCTGTTTATTTAAATGAAAAAAACAAAGTAGATAATTTAACATTAGAGCAAATTAGAGATATTTATTTAGGAAAAATTACAAATTGGAGCCAAGTTGGTGGTGATAATGCCAAAATTATAGTATATGGTAGAGAAAATAACTCAGGTACTTATGTTTATTTCAAAGATTTTGTATTAGCTGGAAAAGATTATGTTGCTACAATGCAAAGTATGCCTGGTACTGCTGCAGTAGTTAACGCTGTTGCTAAAGATAAAAATGCTATAGGGTACGGTGGTGCTGCTTATGGTAAAGGAATCAAATTTGCAAAAGTTAATGGTTATGAACCTACTGCAGAAAATGTAAAAAATGGTAAATATCCAATAACTAGATACCTATATATGTATGTAAGAACAAAACCAACCGGAGCTATAAAAGATTATATAGATTGGATTTTAAGTTCAGAAGGACAAGAAATTGTTACTAAAGTTGGTTATTTCCCTGTTAGATAATTGACAAAATTTCAAGTAGAGGCTATTTATTAGTCTCTACTCTTTTTTAGAATATTCAGTGTGTGAGTGAAATGAAAAAAGAATATAATCTAATTAAAAAGAATAATGATTACTTTGAAATATTTGGTGAAATCTTTATTAAATTAATTTCTTTAATAAGTTTTATTGTTATTATATTGATTTTTGTTTTTGTCTTTAGAGAAGCTCAATATACTTTTATTGAACAAAGGCATGAAACTTCACAAGAAGAACAAATACAGGAAACATATGGTGATATACCTGAAGATAATAATGTAAGTACTTCAGGTTATGCATCTATGGAAACTTCAGGGCATGCTGGTAAAGCAGATTGGAATAACTTAACATCAAAGAATTGGCAACCTGTATCATCAGAACCCAAATATGGCTTAATACCCCTAGCTATTGGGAGCTTTAAAGTTACAGTTGTTGCCGTTTTATTTGGTGCACCAATTGCAATTCTAGCTGCTATATATACAGCATTATTTGCGAATAAAAAATTAAAAGAGATTATCAAACCTTCTATCGAAGTATTAGCTAGTTTTCCTTCTGTTGTTATAGGATTTTTTGCTCTTGTTATTTTAGCTACACTACTACAAAATATTTTTGGATATCAATATAGATTAAATGCTTTCGTAGGTGGTTTAGCTTTATCATTGGCTATAATTCCAATTATTTATACAATAACAGAAGACGCTTTATCAACCGTTCCAAAATATTGGGTAGAAGCATCTTTAGCGTTAGGTGCGAATAAATGGCAAACTGCGTTTTTCGTTATCTTGCCAGCAGCTATTCCTGGTATTTTTGCTGCTTTAATTTTAGGTTTTGGCCGTGCTTTCGGTGAAACAATGATTGTTCTTATGGCAACTGGGAATGCTGCATTAGTATCAACAAACATTTTTGAACCAGTTAGAACTATGTCTGCTACAATTGGTGCAGAAATGGCTGAAGTTGTTTTTGGTGAAGTACACTATGGAGTTTTATTCTTAATTGGTTCAATATTATTTATTTTTACTTTTATATTAAATGCTATTGCTGAATTTTATATTAGAGGAAAGTTGCTTAAGAGATTTAGAGGTGATGTATGAGAAATAAGTATTTAGGAAAAGCATTTGAGATCTTAACATTATTTTCAGCTATTGCAATTATATCTGTTATATTATTTATGTTATTTGAAATTTTATATAATTCTTGGGGAACATTAAACTGGAATTTCCTTATTTCTCCACCTGATCAAGGAATGACAGCTGGCGGGATTTTTCCTGCTATCGTTGGTACTACTTACCTTGTTCTTTTAATGTCACTAATTGGTGTACCAATTGGCACAATTACAGCAATTTACCTTGTTGAATATGCAAACTCAAAGTCAATTTTTACTAAAATTATTAGATTTGCTGTAAATACATTAGCAGGAGTCCCATCTATCGTATTTGGTTTATTTGGTTTAGGTTTTTTCATACAATTTATTGGTGGTGGCTTAGATAAAGTTTTATATGATAACAAAGAATTAGTATGGGGACAACCAAATCTTCTTTGGGCAAGCTTTACAATGGCCTTTTTAACTGTTCCTGTTGTAATTGTTTCTGTAGAAGAAGCTTTAAGAAGTGTGCCTGATGATTTAAGAGCTGCTTCCCTTGCTTTAGGTGTCTCTAAACTACGAACAATTATTAAAATTGTAATTCCTAATGCTATGTCTGGTATTATTACAGGTACTATATTAGCTATTAGTCGTGGTGCGGGTGAAGTTGCTCCAATATTATTTACTGGTGCTGCTTATTTCTTACCAAAATTGCCATCCTCACTTTCTGACCAGTTTATGAATTTAGGTTATCACATTTATATAATGTCTACTCAGTCTACCAATGTTGATGAAACTGCAGGTATACAATTTGCTACAGTTGCTGTTTTATTATTACTTACTTCATCACTTACAGGAATTGGCGTTTATTTCAGATATAAAATAAGAAAAAGAAAATTAAACTAATATTGGATTGTTAACATGGATAAAAACATTAAAGTTAAAGTTGAAAATTTAAATTTATTTTATGGAAAAAAGCAAGCTTTATTTGATATTAATTTAAATATTCCCGAAAAAGCTGTCACTGCTTTAATCGGTCCTTCAGGGTGTGGTAAGTCTACATTCTTACGTTGCTTAAACAGAATGAATGATTTAATTGATAACGTAACAATTAACGGAAAAATTTTAGTTGATAATGTTGATATTTACCAAAAAAATATAGATATTGTAAATTTAAGAAAAAAAGTTGGAATGATTTTTCAAAAATCTAACCCATTCCCTAAATCAATTTGGGAAAATGTTGCTTATGGCCCAAAAATGAATGGCATTAGAGATAAAAAAATTCTTGATGAAATTGTTGAAAAAAGCTTAATTAAAGCTGCTCTTTGGGATGAAGTAAAAGATAACTTAAACAAAAGTGGTTTATCTTTATCTGGTGGACAACAACAGAGATTATGTATCGCTCGTGCTTTGGCTGTAGAACCTGAAATTCTTCTTATGGATGAGCCAGCTAGTGCTCTTGATCCTATTGCCACAGCTAAAATTGAAGATTTAATTTTTGAATTAAAAGATAATTATACAATAGTTATTGTTACACATAATATGCAACAAGCTGCACGTTGTAGCGATTATACAGCTTTCTTTTATATGGGTAATCTTGTTGAATTTGATGTTACTGACAAAATATTTACTAATCCATCTCAAAAACAAACAGAGGATTATGTTTCCGGTAGATTCGGTTAATTAATAAAAAAGGTGAAATATGTTAAAAAATTTTGAAACAAACTTAAATGAATTAAAAAGCATTATTTCTAATATGGCTAATTTAGTTGAAGAACAATTAAATTTAGCTATTTGCGAATTGGAAAGAGGTGAAGCTAATGAACATAAACTAATTAAAACTCGCGATAAAGAAATTAATGCTTACGAAAATTTAGTTTTAGCTAAATGCGAAACTATTTTTGCTAAATTCCAGCCTGTAGCTAAAGAGCTAAGAACTATTATTGCTGTTATAAAAATAAATAATCAACTTGAAAGATGTGGCGATATTGCTGTTAATATTTCACAAAAAGTAAAAAAATCTCAACAAGCAAAAGATTTACTGTTAGATGCAAAAATACAGCAATTAGCTAAATTTTCAATACAAATGGTTAATGATGCAATAAAAGCTTTTATGAATGAAGATCTTGAACTTGCTAAAAAAGTTTTAGAAAATGAAAAAGTAGTTGACAAAAATTCAAAAGAAAACTTTAATTTTTTAGTAGAAAAAATGAAATATAGCCCAGATATTATTGAAGCAGGAGCTCAACTCATAGTATTAATAAGACAATTAGAAAGATTGGCAGATCACGCTACCAATATTGCTGAGGATGTATATTTTGTTGTAGAAAATCAAATAATTGCTCACAATAAAAAAGATTTATTTAATAAAGATTAAAAAAAGGGCTATTAAAGCCCTTTTATCCTTTTAAAGAGAAATTTTGAAAACTGTATATGTTTTTTTCAAATGTGGGTTCCAAATCCAACTAACTGCAGTAGGTAATGAAAATTCGTTTGATATTTTTATTTCTTTTGATGCGGTTATTCCAACATTTATAACTTCAAATTTATCAGTCGTTACTTGATGCCAAATAGATTCACCTTGTGCTACACCAACTATTGGTGATAGTTCAACATCATTTAATTTGAATTTATATCCAACTTCAGCATATAATGCATTTTCTTTATCACCGTTTGCTAAAAGGGCTTGGTTATAGAAGTTTGTTGATACCAAAATGTGAATAGGGAAATTTTCTGATCCATCAAATACTAACCCTGCTTCAGCTGTATGACCACCATTCCCATCTTTTTTAAAATTAGAAAAATTTGATAAATATGGATAATAGTAGTCATTTAATGTTAAAGCAATTGTTCCAAAATCAGCGTTATAAGAATATTTGAAATTTAAATCATTTTCACTATATTTTGAACCTTCACTAGAAAGTCCATATGAAGCCCAAAAGCCAAAATCAATTTGTCCTGCTTTTCCTAAATTAAATGTAAATCCGCCCCATGGTTGAATATGTGGAGTATTTTCTCCAAATTCCATTCCACGCCAAATATACCTGCTTACAACATCAGCACCATAATTAAATGATACTAAACTTTGCTCTTGTGAAAAAGCTAAAAAAACTACTAAAAACATAAAAAAAGCTACTTTTTTCATTTAACACCTCATTTTATTTATGAAATATTTTCTATAATATACCATTCGTCAAAAAACGTGCCAAGATATTCAAGCATATAATTATGACGTTTTTGGGCTAATTCTTTTGCTGTTTTTGTGTTCATTAAATCTTTTAGTTTTAAAAGTTTCTCGTAAAAATGATTAATTGTTGTACTTTGATTATTTTTGTAATCTTCGAAGTCTTTAAATTCTTTGGGTAATATATTAGGGTCAAACATCTTTCTTTTTTTTGTAGCACCATACGAAAACGCTCTTGCTATCCCAATGGCCCCCAAAGCATCTAATCTATCAGCATCTTGCACAATTTGAACTTCTATTGGTAATTTATTTTTCTTCGTATTTCCTTTAAATGATATTAAAGGTATATTATCTACTAAAAATTTTAAATTATCTTTGATAATCTCATATTTATTTGATAAATATTCTAAGTTTGAGACATTTTTATTTTTAATATGTTCTAATTTCCAATCATCAACATCATGAAGTAAAGCTAATAGTTTAATTTTGATATTAAATTCTATATTTTCATTTTTTGCAATATATTCACTTAATTTAAAAACTCTGAATGTATGGTCAAAATCGTGACCACTAAAATCATTACTAAAGATTTGTCGTAAATCTTCAATCAAATTATTTAAATTCATTTTGACCTTACAATAAAAAATAGATATGTTATTAGACTACTACCAATTAGATAAAATAAATAATTAAAGGTTGCGTTTTGATTTGAATTAAATGAAGATAATAGCTTACTATAGAAAAAATTATTTCTCTCAGATTTTCTATTCAAATTGACAATGTAATAACCTGATATGTAAATTGAATCACTGTTTTGTTGTTGAAAATCATTCGTAAAAAAGATTTTAAGATAATTTATAGAATCAGCTATAGTAAATTTTTTTAGCAAATAATTTTCAAATTCTATATTATCACCTTTTAAATTAGTGTAAAGATTAAAATTTGAACCATATTTCAAAGAAATATTGGAATATAAACTATCAAAAAGTGGCTCAAATTCTGTGTTTTTATGAACTTGAGCCATTAAAATGATATTTAATAAAAATATTATAAATAATTTATTCACTATCTTCTACCAGCTGCCATTTCTTCTAATATCTGAATTCTTTCTTCTATAGGAGGATGAGTAGAAAATAGTTTCATTAATGCTCTGCCAGACAAAGGATTTACAATAAACATATGTGCAGTTGCAGGTTCAACCTCTGAATGAATAGCTTTATTTCCTAATGCTAATTTTTTCAATGCGTTAGCTAAGTAAAGCGGATTACCACAAATTTCTGCTCCTGTTCTATCAGCATCATATTCTCTAGAACGAGATATTGCTAATTGGATTAAAGTTGCAGCTATTGGAGCTAGAATTAATAACGCTAATTCAACTAATATATTTCTATCTTCATCATCTCTTCTTCCACCGAAAAAGAAACCAAAAAAGTGAACTAAATATGTAATGGTACTAACTAACGTTGCCGATATTGTTTGAATCAAAATATCTCTGTTTTTTATATGTGCTAATTCGTGTGCTATAACACCGCTTAATTCTTCTTTAGTTAAAATCCTTAAAATACCTGTTGTAACTGCAACAGCTGCATTATTTGGATTTCTTCCAGTAGCAAAAGCGTTTGGCATAGGATTATCAATAATATACACTTTTGGCATTGGTAAATAAGCCTTTGTACTTAAATCTTCAACAATATCGTAGAGATAACTATTATCAGAGCGCTCTATTCTTTGAGCGCCATACATAGTTAAAACAATTTTATCAGAAAACCAATATGAAATAAAATTCATTGACATTGATATAATGAAAGCTATTATTAAACCTGTTTCACCCCCAAAATAGCTCCCAACAAACAGAAGGAAAAAAGACAAAATCAGCATCAAAAGAATTGTTTTAAACATGTTCATTGTAAATATGCTCCTTTTAATTTTGTTTATTTAAAAAAAAATTTTAACTTTCAAAACTATAAGATAAGGAGTTTATATGACTAAATCAATAAGAGAAAAATTTCCTTTCATTTTTTGGTTAGTTATTTTTTTTGAATTTATTGAAAGGGGTTCTTATTATGGTGTTATGAGTGTTTTATCGGTTTATTTTACTGATATATTAAAATTTAGTAAACAGGATGTAGGAATTATAAAAAGTACAATACAACCAATTCTTTATTTCCTTCCAATTGTTGCTGGTGCTTTGGCTGATAAATATGGTTACAAAAAAGCTTTATTGGTAGCATTCACATTTTTAGGAACTGGTTATCTTTTAGCTAGTCAAGTAACAACATATTCACTTGTTTTTATTTTTCTATGCATAATGGCATTAGGTGCTGGTACGTTTAAGCCTATTATATCTGGTTCTATTGCTAAAGTTACAAATGAAAAAAATAGTTCATTGGGTTTTGGAATATATTATTGGTCAATAAATCTTGGTGCTTTTATCGTGCCGCTTGTAATTGTTCCAATACTCAAAAATATTAGCTGGAATTTTATTCTAATTTTTGCTGGTATTGCAACTGCATTGATGGTAATTCCCACTTTATTATTTTATAACGATAATATAACAGAACAAAATCAAACAAATACAGAAAAAAAAGATGTTTTACTAACTATTGCAAATGCATTTGAAATAACTTTTAGTCCTATTGTATTATTATACCATTTTTACAAAGAAAATACAATAACAAAATATATCGTTTATACAATTATATCTTCATTCATTGCCATTTCAATTTACTATTATAAATTTGCAAGTAATTACGTAATTTTATTTATAAGCTTATTTATATTTTTTAGCTTTTTAAAAATTCTCTTCAAAAAATATCAAAATTCAAAAATTTTATCTAATGTAATTTATTTTTTTGGCCTAATCTTAATAATTTTAATAGCACCAACAATTTATGCAAAAATTCTTTCAACAGTTATTTATTTAACTATTTTAAGTTTAAATTTAATTGAAATTGATGATAAAGCTAAATTTTCAGATCATTTTAAGTTTTTATCTTTAATAGCCATTTATTCAGGTTTTTGGGTCTTATATTTTCAAATGTTTGATTCAGTCTTGTGGTATGTCAAGGATTATGTTAATCCAGAAGCATTAAACAATTTTGTTAACAACTCATTAAATCTAATAGGAATAAACATTAATTGGAAATTTGATATCGAGCACGTAACAGTTATCAATGCGTTAACAATCATATTGTTACAATTAATTATTTCTAAGATAGTACAACACCGAAAAGCACTACCAACGATGATGTTTGGTATAGGTTTGGGCACATTAGGAATGTTTTTACTATCGCTTTCTTCATCAATATGGGTTTTTATGTTAGGTATTTTCATATTTTCAATTGGTGAAATGACAGCTCATCCAAAATTTATTAGTTACATTGGACAAATCGCTCCAGTTGAAAGAAAAGCTATGTATATGGGGTACATTTTCCTGTATGGGGTAATAGGAAGTAGTATTGGTGGAGTTTTAGGTGCAAATTTATACGTTCATTTTGTTGATAATTTAAAAGCTCCAAATATTTTATGGCTGATATTTACAGGAATTGGGCTCTCAACAGTAGTAGGACTTTATTTATTTAACAAATTTATAAAATTCAAGATAGCAAAATAATAAAATAAAAGCTCTCTTAAAAGGGAAATTTTTTTATATATGGGCTCAGACGGTGTAGGCATAAGCCCCTTGCGGCATACGTCATGCCGCAAGGGGCCAGCGGGCCGAACGGCCCGCAAAAATTTTGCCACCATTTAAATAGGTCGCAAAAATAAACGTAGCGTGGTATTGATATTTGCCACCTTGGCAAAAGGTGGCACGGAATTATCACACGGTGGTAAAAAAATGTAGGGTGGCATTGATATGCCACCTTTTTGGCATTGAATGCCACAATGGTGGCACGAATTTTCCACGCGGTGGCAAAAATAAACGTAGCGTGGTATTGAAATTTGCCACCTTGGCAAAAGGTGGCACGGAATTATCACACGGTGGCAAAAATAAATGTAGGGTGGCATTGATATGCCACCTTTTTGGCATTGATATGCCGTGTGGTGGCACGAATTTTCCACGCGGTGGCATACAAATTTAAAAGGTGGCAATTATATCGACAATACAATATAAATGCCATCTTTATTTTTTTGCAAGAATTGCAAAAAACCGCACAACGTCAGTTGCGCGGTCACGCTTACACCGTCTGAGCTATAATAATAAAGTCTTTAAAAAATTTATAAGATATTTTAAAAATAAATCTTTTACAAATTATTAATACAAATAAAAAAACTTCAATGATGACTTATAAAACATCTTTTAATGTAGGAAATAATTAAAAATACTCTATAGGATTAAAAAGGTTTGAAGTAATAGAAATAACACTGTTTAATTTATATAAAAAATTTAAAAATAAAAAAGCCTTTAGAAATATTAAAGGCTTTTTCGTGGAGGCAAGCGGGATCGAACCGCTGACCTTCTGCTTGCAAGGCAGATGCTCTCCCAGCTGAGCTATGCCCCCATAGTTTTTTCAAATTTTATTAAATTTGAAATACTAATATAATATATTTTTCATCAAAATGCAAATAAATTTTATTTAATTAGTAACATTTTTTTTGTAAAACTGCCATAGGTGGTCTCTAACATATAATAATAGATGCCACTTGGTAAAGATGATGCATCAAATTGTACAGTATATTTACCATTTGTTTGATATCCGTTTACTAAAACTTTTACTTCTTGACCAATAGAATTGAATACTCTTAATTTAACATTTGTATCTACTTTTAAAGAATAAGCTATATTTGTTACTGGATTAAAAGGATTTGGATAATTTTGATATAATTCAAATTCGTATTTCTTATTTGTTTGATTATTAGTTTTATTCTCAATCGTTACTGGTGGCGTGTAAGAAGTATACATTCCGGCGCCTAAATTAGAAAAATCTGCTGAAGTTATAGCAGTATTATGAGCATACGCCCATCCTATATATTTAAAATCTTTTCCTTCATAAGTATCATCTGGTGTGGAAGATGTAACTTCACTATCACTGTAGCTTGCAGGATTTATTGCAGAAGCATAATCGAGTTTTGCCCCTTTTTTAGTTTTAATTGTCCAAGTTCCATCAGGATTAAGTTTCACATAAAAGTTTACACCATTATCAGCATCGGCATAATTATATCCAGAAGTTAATATTTTTGTTGCACCAGTTGGAAGAGTTGTACCAGTACTAATTCCTTTTTCAAATTTAAATAAAACTAATGGGTCATCGCCCGCGGAATTGTATTCATATCCAATTGCATATCCCTGAGTTGAAGAAGCATTTAATATAGGTGAATTTGCAGCTAAAACCATAGCGCAACTATAATTTGATGAGCCCCAACCACCAACAGAAGTTCTATTCAAATCCATCCAGCCTATCCATTCATTGGAAAATTCACTTCCTAAACTCCAATTTGGTAATTTTTGTGTTATATCATAACTTATATATGAGTGTTCTGGCGTAGATACGCCCCCAGTTTCGGCGGAAATGACTTTTGAATTTAGATATTTAGTCCAAATACCATCTTTGGATGCAACGATCATACTATCGGTTCCATCATATTTTTCCAATAAAATTAAATTAGATTGTGAAGTAATCATATGTTTACCTAAGTCTGAAACATCATCAGTATTAGCATAATTCCATTCAATACCTAGTGTAGCAAAATCATTTGTATTGACAATAGGATTTGTGATAGTTGTTTTTCTTCGTAATGTTTTATCTAACGTTGACCAAGAAGTTAAATATTTCCATTCAGTGCCTGGGTTTTGACCTATAACGCCAACAACATCAATATCCTTATTTTGAGATTTTCGGTATAATGATACAGCGTCGTTTCCATCAAATTTTAAATTTTCCCAAGCAATAGCTGATCCAGTATAAAGATTTGATTTTGAATTCTTTATAACAAGTGTCGTATTATCTTCCATAAATCCGCTAAAATTATATTCATATGTAGGATTATTAGCACCATCACAATAAACTCTTAAACTGTAATCAGATAATTCAACCTTGAAACCAGTTCCATTGTAAATTTCTATGTATTGATTATCGCCAGTTCCTTCGACGTATTCACTTATAAGTAATTCTGAAGTATTAACATATTTTGTAAAAGCTTGACAATATTGTGGATTATCGGTTTTGTAGTTTTTACTCGTTGTACCATTGAAAGGATATATTGTAAAATAATATCTTTGATTGACATTCAAATTTGAAACATAATAACTATTTATATTACCGGGAGTTACAACAATAATACCTAATGAATCTGACAAATCGTAATCATTAGAATAATCTTTTCCATCTTCAGGAACAAAATTTATATTATTTGAGTTTGTATATGAAATTATATATCCTGTTGGTTTAGGTAGTGAATCATATTTCCATTCAAGTGTTACGAAATTATTTCCGGTACGTGATACTTTAAAATCATTAACACTAAATTTAGGTTCAATACTTATACCGGTTGTGGTTACCTTAATTTTTGGGATTTGACCATCTGTTTTATAATTTATAGAATCTGCATCGCCATTATATGAAAAAACTGAAAAATAATAATCAGTTGCTGGTTGAAGATTATTGAGTACATACGATGAAACATTATTTTCGACATAAATTAAGCCATTGCCATCCGAAAAATTTAAATCTTGGTTGTATTTTTTCCCATCAACTGGGAAAGTAATATCAGGTATTGAGCTCATTATAATTAAATAACCTGCAGGGCTTTGCGTACCTGGAAGAGCTAAATCCCATTCTATTTTTACAGAATTATCTAATATAGACGATGCTCTTAAATTTGTAATATTATTAGTTGGCTCGTTAGCTAATTTCAAATTTATATTTTTGTATGATAGATTATACCAATTTATATAATCAACCCATTCTGGATGGTCAACAAAAGGATTTCTATTCTTTTGTATTGAATAAATATAATCATTTCTTGATCTTTCCCATTCATCTGGTGGATCTTGTTTATGCCATTTTAATAAAATAGCAACACTTTGTGTATCTTCGCCAAGATTTTTAAGAGTAACACTATTTAAATAGTTGAATGTCCAATCTTTATTGTTTACGCCATTATATCTTAAAGACATATAAAGTAGTGCTCTTGCGGCATCACCTTTATGCTCATTTCTTGGTTCAAAAACAGGTTTACCGTTAACATTAAGTCCATATTTACAACTCAAAAAAGATGAAGTAACTGTAAGAACTTCTCCTAAAGGGTGGTTATTCCTTACACCATTAGCTTTATTTTGATTAGTGGGGAAAAGATGATGCTGGTCAGAATATTCTGGACCACTTTTTGAAGAGTAAGTTGGCATCCAGCTGTGACAAAACGTATGTTCTCTTGAGAAATATCCCCAAGCAAATGGTGGTGTATAAGTGTAAACTTCACCTGAATATACACAAGTTACTTTTCTCTGTCCGTTGCCAGCATCTGATGAAGCAAAGTTTGCTATGTTTGTCTCATCAAATTGATCGTAGGGAATTACAACGGTATTACTTCTAATCAAATTTTGTAAATCTTGAATAAAAGTATTTTTTGAAGGGTCAATGTTTTGATAATAATTTCCTTGTGCAAATACAAAATAGATTAAAAATAACAAAAATACGGTTACTTTTTTCATTTATTTTTCTCTCATTGTTTACGAATGATTAACATATTTGAACTTATATACTTGTTAAAATGTTTGTAAATTTATTATATTAATTTCTAAAAAAAAAATATTTTAATGCGAAAAATATTTGCAATTTTTGTTTACATAAATGTAATCCTTTTATCCATCCTTCATTTTCACGAAATTAATTTATTTCCAGACACTCCATCCAATATTGTAATTAATAAAGATGATTGTCAAGGGTCAAGTTGTGATATATGTACTCTTGTTCATAATAATTTTGATACTGTCCAGAATTATCAACTAATTTCAATTTTTAATTTTCTTCCCTATAATTTTCAATCTGTAAATTCATCCACATTAAAATCTTCAGAAAATAAATACTTAACAAAAGCTCCTCCAATATTATAAAAAATATTTCAATCATATAATATTTAAATTTTATTTATTCATTATTTATTAGGAGCTTGCAATGTTTCAAAAAAATATATTAAAATTAGTATTATTTATTTTTGTTCTGTTTTTGCTAAATGGTTGTAAAGAAGATAGTAATCCATCTACTCCACAAACACCACATTTTGAGGCAGATGGACTTATTATCCAAGATGCAACAAAAAAAATTATTTTTGCTGTACATCAAGGAATTATTTTAAGAGAATATAATGGACAAATATTACAAGATACTTTGGTTGCACCATTAAATGCTTTATCCGAACATTTTAGTGTAAAATTTTTAGATGCAAATAAAAATATTATTAACCCACCGACTGATTCAGACCATTTACTTGGTTTTAATATAACAGATAAAAGTATTTTAAGTGTGGTTCAAGATGATCCCAAAGAATATGCTTTCCATTTGAAAGGGTTAAAAGAGGGTAAAACAACAATTGAATTTTTAGTGAATCATATGGGGCATCCTGATTTTAGAACACCAAAAATTCCAGTCAAAGTTGTAGTTGATACTACCAAACACGGTGAGCCTATTGCAGTTTTATTTAGCTACGAAGAAAATAATCAACAATTAGCATCAGCTACTACAAATTCTACAACCGGGAAAATAACATTAAAATTAAGAGATACTACAGAGCATATAAAAATTGAGTTTTTGGATGAAAATAATAAAAAATTTCAACCTGAATATCCATTACATAATTTTGAATTAGTTTTTGATGACAACACAATTGCAACTTTCATTAGAGAAGCAGATGAACCTTGGGTAGTTAGGTTTATAGGGAAGAAAATCGGCACTACAAAATTTCAATTCAAATTGATAGTAAATGGTAATGCTGAATTTGTTTCATCAAAAATTAATGTTGAGGTGACAAATTGAAAAAAAATATAATAGCAAGCCACATTATTGTGGCTTTGCTTTTTATTAATAATTATTTATTTAGTCAAGAAATTATAAAATTGAAATTCATCGATAGCGATAACCATAAATTATTACAAAATGTCAAAGTAATTGTTCAAAATGAAAAAAATTATTCAAAGTTTACCAACGATAGCGGTTGTGTCACATTTAGTAATTTACATTTGGATACAAATAGAATAGAAATTAAAGCATTTTTAATTGGTTATCAGGTATATACAAATTATTTTAATCTACAAGAATTATCAAATAAAACTATAATAATACATCTTTCACCACTTAACTATGGATTGAAATCTGTTACTGTTAGCTGTTATGTGGATAAAAATAAATTTGACGATGTTTTAAATTCAATTAATAAACAATCTGGTAAAAACTTACAGAAAGATCTATCCAATTCATTGGCTATGTCAATGCGAAATCAAGTTGGTGTTGCAATAAGAAGTATGGGCCCAGCTCCTGCACGGCCTGTCATTCGTGGTTTGAATGGTAACCGCATTGAATTAGCAGAAGATGGTCAGTCAACAAACGATTTATCTGCTACTTCACCAGATCACGCAACAACAATTGAACCATATACAATTGAAAGTATTGAAATAGTGCGTGGTCCTAAATTATTAATGTATACTCCAGTAGCAATAGGTGGTTTTGTTAATGTTATACGTAATGATATAATTTCATCAAAATTATTTAAACCTAATATTCAGTTAGGTAGTTTCTACGAAAGTATAAACAATTCGAATGCTGAGTTTATAAATGTAAAATTACCAATAACATCTTTTAATTTAAATTTTGAAGCGCTTCGAAAAAAAAGCGATGATATGAAAATTCATAATGAAAAATTTAAAAACACTAACATATCAAACTATGCATTTGCATTTTCTACATCATATATTTTTGATAATGGTTTTGTAGGTTTTGGTTTTAGAAAATTTAATTCGTCATATGGTGTTCCCGGAGGTGTGGTCGGAACACATCCTAATGGCGTTGATATTGATATGGGCAAAAATAACTATTCATTTAAATTTGCTTATGAATTAGATAATAGAAATTTTAGAAATATAACGATAGATTTATCAAGAACATATTATCATCACACTGAATATGAAGCAAAAAATGTTGTGGGTGCTGAATTTCTTTCATTAAAATATGATTCAAAAATCAACTTAAATTATTTTAAAATTTTTGGTATTGATAATGGAGATGCAGGTATCTCATTAAATTACAGAGATTTCAAGGTTGGCGGTTATGTTTTTACTCCTTTTGTTAGATCTTATAATCTTGCATTTTATAATTTTAATAATATTGATTTAAGAGAATTAAATTTACAATTTTCCTATCGTCTTAATTATGATACATATAAACCTAATAAAAATTCTTTTTTACGCCCAGAGTATTTAAAAAATCGTGATTATTTGACTTATTCTTTAGCTTTTTCCGCAATTTATAATATAACACCAGAATATAATTTGGGAATAATGTTATCGAAGTCTTCGAGAGTGCCATCAATTGAAGAACTGTATAGTGAAGGACCACATTTAGCAGCTTATTCTTATGAAATTGGAAATCCAAATTTAAAGGATGAAAATGGTTATGGTGTTGAAATAATTTCATCTTATAAGAAGGATAATTTTGAATTTATTACTAATCTTTACAATTACTATTTGAGCAGTTTTATAGCAACTAGAAATACTGGTAAAACTAACTATCAAACATTGTTACCAATATACCAAACTGATGGAAATAATGCTGTAATTCGTGGTACCGAAGTTTCGATAAAATATAATTTATTTGAAAATATTTCAATATCTTCCAATTTAAGTTATACTTATGGTAAAAACATATCACAGAATTTGCCATTGCCAGCTATTGCACCATTAAAAAATGTTAATCAAATAAATTGGAAAAATAATTATTTCATTATAATCGTGACTAATGAAAATGTTCTAAAACAAAATCGAACTGATTTATTTGAATTACCAACTTCAGGTTATAATATTTGGAATTTCTCTGTAAATAGTTCTTTTTATGTAGGGAAAATTTATAGCGATTTATATATCTCGATTGATAATATTTTTAATGCAGTTTATTACAACCATCTTTCACGATTAAAAATGGTTATGCCAGAACCGGGGAGAAATTTCAGAGTTAATTACAAAATTTATTTTTAAATTTTGAGAAAAATATTTAACTTTATAACTTATATAAATTTATGGGGGATAAATGAAATATGATATAGTTGTTTTGGGGGCTGGAATAGCGGGGATTTCAGCAGCCATTAAAGCTGGTTCAATGGGAGCAAAAACTATATTAATTGAGCAATATGGGTTCCTTGGAGGCATGAGTTCTGCTGGAATGGTTGGCCCTTTTATGAATCATTATGTTGATAATAAACCACTTGTGAAAGGTGTTTTCCATCAAATTGAAGAAGAAATGCAAAAATCTTTTGGTATGATTGATAATGGATTTTTCGCATCTAATTTTCGTAATGCTACTTATTCACTTTTGAAAAGTTATAATGTAGATATTTTATTGAATACGGTAATTATCAAATCATATACAGAAAACTCAAATATCAGTAGTATCGATGTATTGAATTTTAACAAAATATATAATATTGAAAGTAAAGTTTTTATTGATACCACTGGAGATGCTCAACTCTTATTTTTATCTAAAATTCCTACACTAAAAGGAGATGAAAAAACAGGTGTTTTACAAGCAATGACTTTATTTTTTAGAATGGGAAACATAGATTTAATTAAAGCGATAGATTATGTTAAAAATAATCTTGATAATTTTTTCCAATGGGTTGAAAAAGATTTTAATTTGAATAAAATTATTTCAATTGCAGGTTATTTCGAACAAGTTAATAATGCAAAAAAGCAAAATTTACTTAATAAAGATGTAAATTATATTTTCTTTACAACTTTACCCGAAACAGGAGAAGCTAGTTTCAATTGTACCAATATTTTATCACTTGATGGTTCAGTATCTTCAGACCTTACAAAAGCAGAACTAATTGGTAGGGAACAAGTTTTTCAAATTGTAGATATTTTAAAAAACGAAATACCCGGTTTTGAAAATTCTATTTTGTTAGAAACTGCTTATCAAGTTGGAGTAAGAGAAACAAGAAGAGTAATTGGGGATTATATAATTACAGAAGATGATTTATTAAAATGTAGAAAATTTGATCATCCTATAGCACGTGGTTGTTATGGTATTGATATTCACGGTGCTAAAGGTGAGGAAGATGTTATGCAAGAGATTGAAAAAGGTAGATTTTACGAAATCCCAATGGAAGCACTATACGTGAAAGGTATCAGAAATGTTCTATCGGCTGGGAAATCTATCTCGGCAACTAGAAAAGCACACGGTGCATTAAGAATTATGCCAACTTCTTCAGCTACAGGAGAAGCTTGTGGTGCCATTGCTGCTTTAAGTGTTAGAAAATCTATAGATATTAGAGATATTGATTATACTGAATTAAAAAACTATATTATTAACAATTTAAATTAAAAATGTCGTTTATACTTATTTTAATTTTTTCATTTTTAGCTGGATTTATAGATTCTATTATTGGCGGTGGCGGGTTAATTCAAATTCCAGCTCTTCTTGTTTTGTTTCCAAATTATCCAATTCCTACATTATTTGGTACAAATAAATTCTCTTCGATTTCTGGAACTTGTATGGCAATAATAAATTATAACAGAAATGTAGAGTATCCAAAGCGTTATTTAATTGATGGAGCAATCACAGCTTTTATTTTTTCTGCATTGGGGGCTTTTTTAACAACATTTTTACCTTCATCAATCCTCAGACCTATAGTTATCGTTTTATTGATTTCAATATTCATTTATACTTTAGTTAATAAAGATTTTGGAAAAGAATCAGATAAAATATTTGTAAAAAATACTTATTTTTTAATTATCTTTACTGCAATTATTGGATTTTATGATGGATTTTTCGGACCTGGAACTGGAAGTTTTTTAATTTTTTGTTTTGTTTATTTCATGAATTTAAATTTCTTACAAGCATCCGCATCAGCAAAAATAATTAACTTTTCGACTAATTTATCAGCTCTTATATATTTTATATCAACAGGGCATATACTTTGGTATTTAGCTATTCCTATGGCTATTTCAAATAGTTTCGGATCTTTCGTTGGTACTAAATTAGCCATTAAATTTGGCCATTCATTCATAAGAATATTATTTATTACAATTGTTTCTATTTTAATCTTAAAACTACTTTATGACCAATTCAAATTTATATTTATCTAATTTTATAATTTTAGCAATTTTTTTTATATTAGAATTCAATAAATTATAAATTTAATATGAAAAATAATTATAAGTGTTATTATTATTTGATCAAAGATTTATTAGAAGTTGTATATAATTCGAGCAAATATTATCACAATTATCCTGCCTGTGTAGCTAAATCAATTGAAATAAGAAAAGATTTAGAAAAATGTGGTATAAAATTCAATGTTGAAATTGAGCCAGAAGTTTATGGTCTTGAAAAACCTGCTGTAATTATATCAAATCATATGAGTTCGTTGGAAACATTTATTTTACAAGGGATTTTCCCTAAAAATATTAAATGTGATTATATATTAAAAAAAGAATTATTAAATTATCCTATTTTTGGTAAAGTTCTTTCGGTATTACAACCAATTCCAATTACAAGGAAAAATCCTCGATTAGATTATGAAATAATTATTCAAAAAGCTGAAAAACTTTTTGAGCAAAATGTTTCTTTGATTGTTTTTCCACAAGGCACCAGATATCATAAAGTATCACCAGAGCAATTTTCAACAATAGGTGTTAAGCTGGCTAAACATTACAATGTTCCAGTTATACCTGTGGCTCTTGTAACTGATGCAATGAAAAACGGAAAATACATTAAAGATTTTGGTAAATTTGATATTACTAAGACAGTTCATTTTTCGGTAGGAAAGCCTTTTTATGTAGTTAATCAAAAAGAGGCATTAAATTTAATAACAAAATTTATTATAAATAAAATTAAAGAATGGCAAAGATTTGATTGTTTAATAAATGAAGAGTAAGATTTGGAACATCGTAAAATAAATAAAACCTTAGAAATTATAGCATCTAAAAATTATTCAAATGAAACAGAATTAATTGAATCAATCTTAAATGAAATTATCAATTATAGTGATTTAAATATTCATACTGCAGCGTTCTGGCAGTATGAAAATAATAAGTATTCTTTTGTAAGTTCTAATGGGAAATTAAAAGATTTCAATTTCCCTGATATTTCAATTGAGCAATATGATTTATTCCGTGGCGATAGTAAAGATAGAATTACAATTTTAGATAAACCTTTTAATATAAAAAATTCAGATGATTATTTCACATTATTAGGAGTTGGTGATAGAACTATTATTAATGGTAAAAAATATCACGAAAAATTGATACTTTTTATATCAAATCAAATTAATGATGATATTCAATTCGTTCTTAATATAATAGCTACAATAATTGGTTCAAAACTACAACAACAAAAAATTGATGCAAATAAACAATATTTAATTAATGAAATTGAAAAAGCTCAAGAAATTCAAAAAAGCATTTTACCAGATCACGATTTCAAATTTGCTGGCTATGAGATGTTCGGTGTAACACTTCCAGCAGAGTTGATAGGAGGTGACTTCTTTGATTATTTACCTACAGGCGACGAGCACGAAAGACTAGGAATTGTTGTTGGCGATGTTGCTAGTCACGGTTTGAGTGCCGCTGCCGAAGCTATGTATATTTCTGGCGCTATTCGTATGGCTAGTACTTTTCAAATTAACATTTCGTCATTCTTAAAAAAAATAAATCAATTGGTTAATAAAATATTTGCTGACGATAAATTTTGTTCATTATTTTATGGTGAATTATCAAATAATAAAAATGGATTATTCCTCTACGCTAGTGCTGGGCATAATCCACCAATGTTTATTTCGGCTAAAACTGGAGAAATTAAATACTTAAAACCTACTGGTCCTGTGCTTGGCCCAGCAAAAAATGCTCTATACGAAACAGAGCATATTAATTTTGACATTGGTGATGTACTACTCATATATTCCGATGGTATAACAGAAGCTAATGATGAAAATTATAATTTCTTTGGTGATAAACGTGTAGAAGAATTATTAAAAAGAAATATTCACTTAACACCTAAAGAAATTTGTTACAATATTCTTACAGAAGTAATGAAATTTTCAGCAAAACATCGATTTAACGATGATAAAACTCTTGTTGCAATTAAAAGATATCAATAATTTTGAGGTAAAATGAAATTTGATAGAGAATTTAATTTTGTTAAATATAAGCTAAGTAATGGTTTAAATGTAATACTCTACCAAGATAAATCAACTCCGCTTGTGGCTACAAATTTATATTATAATGTTGGTTCTTATAGAGATCCACAAAATAAAACAGGAATTGCCCATCTTTTTGAACATCTTATGTTTGAAGGTTCAAAAAATGTAAAAAAAGGTGAGCATTTTAAGTTTATTGAAGATTTAGGCGGTGGATTAAACGCTTTTACATCTTTTGATAAAACTGTCTATTATGAATTTATTCCTGCTGACTATTTAGAACTTATTCTTTTTCTAGAAGCTGATAGAATGTTCAATCTTTTAGATGGACTGAATGAAGAAAATTTGAAAAATCAAATAGACGTTGTTTACAATGAAAGATTGGAACGTTATGATAATACGCCTTATGGATTAACTTTTGAAAATATTTTATTTAATATTTATCCTAAAACTCATCCATATGCCCATCCAGTAATTGGTTCGGCCGATGATATAAAATCTTATACATTAAACGATGTAAAGGAGTTTTATCAAAAATATTATCATCCTGCTAATGCATCTTTAGTAGTGGCAGGTAATTTTGATTTTGATACAGCTAAAAAACTTATTGAACAATATTTTGATAAAAATATCATTACTTTACCATCAGAGCAAATTCAAATTGAAAATATTGAAATTAATAAAACCTTTGAAAAAAGAATATATGATAATGTTCAATTTCCGCTTGTAAATATGACATTCAAGGCTTCTAGATACGATGAAAGAGATTCTATAGTTTTAAGTATGTTCAGTGAACTGTTATCATCTTACAATAATAGCTATTTAAATAAGAAATACTATTTTGAAGAACAATCAGTATTAAATATTTCTTCCTATAATTTGGCCTTAAAACACGATGGAATTTTCTTCGTGCAGTTTTTACCAAAAAGTATAGAAAGTATCGATAAATTGATTGAAAATGTTTATACCGATATATTGAATATTAGAAATAATTTGCCTGATGATTTTATGCTTCAAAAAATTAAAAATAGTAACTTCTCAAATTTCATATTTTCTCTACAATCTATTAGCGATGTCGCTAACCAAATTAATGAATATGAATTTTATTATAATGATCCGGATTATTTTAAGAAAACTATTGAAATTTATAATAGTATAACTAATGATGATATAGTGTACATAATCGAAAAATATTTCCAAAATAAAAATTATTTTATTTTAAAAGTATTTCCAAAATCTGAGGCTGAGAATGCTTGAAACAATCTTAAATAAACAAATTAATAAAAATATAATCGAATTTCCCAAATATTCATATATACAATTAAACAGTGGCAATGAAATATATCACTTAAAAAAAGATAAATTGCCAATATCAAATATTAAAATTTCTTTTGATATTTCTCCTAAATTTGAAGATGATAATCATGCTGGAATAATGAAATTTATTTCGTCTTTATTAATGTATGGTGCTGGTGAGTATAATAAATATGAACTTGATGATCAATTATCGTTTTATGGTATTACAATTTCTCCATATATAACAAAAGACAAATTTTATCTTTCTGTAAATACTTTGTCCGAGTATATAGATAAAGCCTTTTATTTTATAAAATTAATTCTCACTGAGCCACATTTTGATATCAATGATATACAACTTGCAAAAGAAAATTTATTAAAGTATTTTGAACATTTTAAGATAGATAATAATATTTTACTTTCTGCAATTTCAACACTTGTAATGTATAAAAATCATAAATCTTATAGAAATTTTTTGCAAGGTTTTGCTAATACTGTTGATAAATTTGATGAAAATTTGATAAAAAATTACTATAAAAATTATTTTACTAACACGAAATATAAAGCAGTTATAACAACTGATTTAAGTACTTTAGAAATTGAAAATTTGTTCAACAAATATTTAAATTTTAATCCCAATATAAAAAATCCAAAATTCGATTTTGACTTAAATAAACTCCGAAATACATTGTATATTGTTCATAAACCAGAGGCTGTACAAGCTGATATTTTAATCTCAAACTATACAACACCTTATAATGCAAAAAATTATTTTGCAAAAAATATTTTTAATAGAATTTTGGGTTCATCATTCAATAGTAGATTGAATACCGTAATTAGAGAAAAAATTGGAGCAACTTATGGTATTTCATCTTCCTTTTCACATCAAATAGATATTTCAACTTTTAATATTTCAACTTCTATTGAAAATGAAAAATTGAATTTGACTTTTAAGATTTTAATAGATGAATTTGAAAAAGTAAAGAAAAATATTACTATTGAGGAATTTGAAAAAAGTAAGGAAGCATATTATTATAAGTATATTTCATTTTTTGATAAATATAAAAATATAACAAATTATTATACAAATATCGCTGAATATAATTTAAGTAATGAATATATTGCTAATATTAAAGAATATATTTTTAATATAACACTTGATAATATATATGAAGAAGCAAATAATTTACTTAATGAAAATAAAGTTTTCTTTATTGTTGGTGATGCTGAGAAAATTAAAAAGAATGTTGCAGATTTTAATTTTGATATAAAAGAAGTAGACAGAGAAAAAATAATTTACAAAGGTATGGTTGAAATATGAAAATAATGGCGATATTAAATGTTACTCCTGATTCATTTTCAGATGGTGGGAAATACACAGATATAAATACAATACTGAAAACTGTTGAAGATATGGTAAAGAATAATGTTGATATTGTTGATGTAGGTGGCGAATCTACTCGACCAGGTGCTGAACCTGTAACTTTAGAGGAAGAAATCAATAGAGTAATTCCAGTAATTAAAGCAATTCATAATAATTTCCCTGAAATAGATATTTCCGTTGATACTTATAAAAGTAAAGTAGCAAATTTAGCAGTAGAGAACGGAGCAAAATTTATAAATGACATAAGTGCAATGACTTTTGATGAAGAGATGATAAAAGTTGTTGCTAATAACGATGTAAAAGTTGTTTTGATGCATATTCTTGGTACACCTAAAGATATGCAAAATAATCCTAAATATAATGATGTTATCAATGAAGTTTTTAATTTTTTGAAAGTTAGAGTTAATTTTGCGATACAAAATGGTGTTTCTGAAAAAAATATAATAATAGATCCCGGAATTGGTTTTGGCAAACTATTAGAACATAATTTATTGCTATTAAAAAATATTAAAAAATTAAAAGAATTAAATTTACCAGTTTTAATTGGACTTTCAAGAAAAAGTATGTTTGGTAAATTATTAAATTTGAATGTTGATGAAAGAGATATTGCGACAATTATAACTGAAACTTATTGTGTATTAAATGGAGCTGATTATATACGAACTCATAATTATATAAATGCTGTTCAAATGCGAAAAATATTAGAAAATTTATGATAGATCTTTTTAACATAGGTTTTTACACTTTTACCTTATTGGATTTAATAGATATTTTAATCATTTCCTTTATAATCTATTCTGTGTATAAAGTTGTTAAAGGCACGATTGCAGTACAAATGTTTATAGGATTAGTTCTAATCCTTTTGTCTTCATTTATTTTTCAAACGTTGAATTTAAGAACAGTAGCTTGGTTACTAAAATTAATAACTGATAGCTGGATAATTGCATTTATAATAATTTTTCATCCTGAAATTAGAAAAATCCTTTTGCAATTAGGTAAAAATCCATTTAGGATAAAAATTTCGGAAAAAAATGTTGAAAAAACCACCGAGGCTATTGTTGATGCTTGTTTTGATATGTCTGAATTGCAGCACGGGGCATTAATTGTTCTAGATAAAAATGGAGAAATTCCACAAAATATTTTTGATTCGGGTGATGAATTAAACGCTGATATTAGTACAATTTTAATTAAATCAATTTTTTATCCACGTTCACCTTTACACGATGGAGCTGTAATAATCCAAAAAGATATTATTCGTAGTGCAAGATGTACATTACCGCTTTCCGAGCAAAAATCATATAAAAATCAGCCTATTGGCACAAGACACAGAGCTGCTCTTGGTATATCTGAACTTTTTTCTGTTCTTGTTGTAATTGTTTCTGAGGAAACAGGAAGTATTGGTATTGCTTATAAAGGAATTTTGAATAAAGGTCTTTCAAAAAATAAATTAACGGAAACAATAACAAATTATTTGAAAGAAAATGACTAACTTTAATAATGTTGTAGCTGTAATTCCTTTTTATAATGAAGAGAGAACAATTGCTCAGGTTATTGAGCAAACTTTAATATACGTTGATAAAATTATTTTAATCGATGATGGATCAACTGATAATTCTTTAAGTCAAATTCCAAAAGATAATAGAATTATTTTGATAAAAAATTCTCAAAATAAAGGGAAAGGATATTCTTTAAATCAAGGTTTTAAAAAGGCATATGAAATTGAAGCAAAAATTACAATTACTTTAGATGCCGATTTACAGCACGATCCAAATTTTATTCCTTATTTTTTAAAGAAAATGATTTCATATGATATTATAATCGGAAATAGAATGCATTCGTTAAAGAAAATGCCATTCCACAGAATTTTGAGTAATAAAATAACATCTTTTTTGATGACAATAAAAACAAAGCAGAAAATTCTTGATTCTCAAAGTGGTTTTAGGGCATATAAAACTGAAATTTTACCAGAAATTTTACCATTAAGCTGTGGCTTTGAAGCGGAAAGTGAGATATTAGTTAATGCATCTAGGAAAAACTACAAAATTGGATTTGTAGATATACCAACAGTTTATGGCGAAGAAGTTAGCAAAATGCGCGCAATTGATACAATAATCGGTTTTATAAAAGTAATGCTAAAGTGAATTATTCAAAGCATTTATCCAAACCACGCAACGTTTTATCCTGATTTATATTTTTACCAATGAAAACTAATCTATTAATTTTTTGCTCATCTTTTTCCAGAGGTTTTATTTCATATTCAAATATTTCGTGAACACCATTGAAATAGATTTTATGCTGATCATCTGGATACAAAATTCCTTTGTACCTATAAAGATCTGCACCATACCTTGGAAGTAAAATACTTAAAAAATAATTAAATTTTTCCAAATTCAATTTTTTCTCTTCAATAATATTAAGTGTTACAATATCTTCTTCGTGCTCACCAGAAAGTTTATAATTTTTTGAAAGCTTTTCTGATACAAAATTTTTTCCATTTAAAAAAGTAATTCTATTATTGGCTGAATACTTTTGAAAAATAACATATAATCCATATTCAGGAATTGATATGTTAAATGTTGCATTATTTTGTATATACAAATTATTTAATTTGTTAAATTTGAGAATATCATTTTCGTAACAAAAATCTTCAAAAGGATTTTTAAATTCTTGTGAAACAAATTTTTCAATTTTACTTAAATTATTTATATCATCAAGTTTTAATATATAAAGTTGTTCTACAATTTCACTTTCAGTTTCGCATTTTAGTTGATAAGTATTTGCTTCTAATTCATAAACATATGCTTTAGAAAAAGGGAAAAATTGTTCTAATAATAGTAATTTAGAAAAATATTCACTTTTTTTATCATTTAAAAATAAAATTTCTTGGATATTGATATTAGCTTTTATTGTTTGTTTAATTTCTGTTAATGGGTTGAATTTCCTAATAGTTTCAATAACAGATCTTAATTCTAAATCATTTGCAAGATCAGTTTTTGTGAGTAGTATTAAATCAGCGAAAGAAATTTGTTTTTTTATTTCAGGGGTTGTCATAATATGTTTAAGTAATGTTTTGGAATCAACAAGTGTGATAATTCCATTTAGTGAAAATTTATCTTTAATATCGGAATTCATTATAAAAGTCATTGCAATAGGGGAGGGATCAGCGATGCCAGTAGTTTCAATTATTACATAATCATACTTATCTTTATATTGATAAATATTTTCTAAGGCTTCAACAAGATCATCTCTGTAAGAACAACAAAGACAACAATCATTTATCATATAAATTTTATTTTCTTTAGTTTCAATAAAATCTCCATCCAGCGGAATTTCTCCAATTTCATTTTCTATAATAGCTATTTTGTGAGTTTTATTTTCATTAATAATTTTATTAACTAAAGTTGTTTTACCTGCTCCTAAATAACCAGTTATGATAGTAACTGGAATTTTATTTATTTCCATTTTTTACCTATAAAAAAACTTGAAAAGTAATTTACAACCAAACTTACTTGATATAAAAATTCTAAATATAAAATTTCCAATAAATTAAAACCATAGTTTAAAGTTTTGTGGAAAGTCAAAAATGTTAAAAAATTACAAATAATAACTGTTAAAAAAGGGAACAAATATTTGATGTTAAAAATACAGAGAGGTAACAATAAAAAAGGAATAAAATTTATTCCATACCAAAATGATAAAAATAATTTAACTTTAAACAAATAATGATGAGAAGTTGAGGTATGCCTTGCTTTCTGGAATAAATAATCCTTAAAAGTATTTTTAGGATATGAATAAACGTAAGAATTTTTAAAATACATACCTTTTATAGTGGCATTTATCTTGAACGCTTCGCGTATTAACAAATCATCATCTCCACTTATTACATCAAGAGTATTTTTATAACCGTTAATCTTATTATAAATTTTTTTAGTATAGCACAAATTTCTTGCAGTTGCAGTGAAAGGGATATTTAATGAAATTGCAAAATGACTAAAAATAAAGGTCTTTAAATTTTCATATTGAGCTAATCTAGAAACTATGGATTTCGATTTGTAAAAAGGGGCAATACCAACAACAATATCTACATTAGAGGTTAAAGATTTATTTATTGAGGAAATCCATTCATCTTCAGCAATACAATCAGCATCAGTTATAAGAATATTTTCAAATTTAGCTTCTTTAATTCCAATTGTTAAAGCACCTTTTTTGGCTGGTAAATCTTTATTAGTAGCTTTGATGACCTTTAAATTATTATGAACTTTTGAATATTCATATACTAAATTATAGGTATTATCCGCAGAATTGTCATCTACAATAATGATTTCATATTTATCTTTAGGATATTTTTGATTTAAAATTGAATTAATTGTTTTTATAATGTGGTTTTCTTCATTTTTAGCAGCTATTATAATAGAAAAATTATTTTGTTCAGTTGATATTGAATTGTTACAACTTTTAATGTATTTTTTTAAGGTTATATTTAATAATAAATAGCTAATTAAGATAATTACAGCAAAATAGAACATTTTAATTTTTAAAGTTTATTTTACCAGTTACAGGATCTATTTGAACAATTTTATCAGCTGAAATTTCAATTTTGTTTACATCTTGAGATTTTTGTTGTTGTTTTTCTTTAGTATTATTATTGTTTTTGTTACTTAAAAAAGTTTTCTCGAAGAAAGAAGTTTTTTCTGTTGTTTTTTCAACTTGTGTAGTTTTATTACTAACTTTAGGACTAACATTATTTTGAGTATTATTATTCGAAGTTGCAGTGACTTTTTCAGCTTCTTTTTTAGCATCATTTATTTTTTGTCCAAAGTGTTTAGGGATTAAGAAAAGACGAGTTAAGAAACTTGGACCAGCTGCAACTTGTGTATGTTCATCAATAGTGATATTTCTTGCCAAATGTTCAAAATAGTTGATTGTTGTATAGTTAAAGACAACATAAATAGTAGCTTCTAAAAGAAAAGATATAAGTGCAGAAAAAACAAGTGTAAAGGTCACATAAGAGATATTAATTCCTAAACCTTTACTTAAAGTACTAAGAAATGCAGCAATCATTTTATTTTGTACACGTTCATCGTTCGAATATGATTTATTTTCAAGTTGCGCAATTTCTAAACTTTTTCTTTCTTGTAATTTTGTCCTTTCTTCATTGAATTGTCTTTCTAAATCCTTTCTTCTTTTTACTAATTCTCTATATTTAGGCCCCATGAAGGTTCCTTTTACAACATTTTGCATTTCATTTTTTACATCCAAATCAGCTAAAGCTATTTGTTGATCATAATAGCTTTTTAATTCTTCGTAAAATGCATCGTATTTTTTATTTATCAATTGCAAGTCTTCTTCTTTTGCTTTATTTAAATTTGGTTTATCTAAATAGTTGGCTATAAGTGCTAAAGATGAGAGAAAAGAAACAGTTATTAATAAAATTTGAAAAGCCAAAGTTAAATAACGAACAAAAGGAGAAACTTTTTTTATTCCGACTTTGAATTTATTTATAAGATACAAATATCTTTGTACAACTATTGTTCCTACTTTAGCAAATTCAAAAATACCAATTGTTAAAGTTGAAATCCAAAATTCACCAGTTATTTCAGAGAGAAAAAGAGTTTCAATTCTAAATGATACAATAAAAGCAGCAAATCCAAGTAACATATATAAAATTGAAAATATATTATTCACTTTTCTTCTCCGATACAATTATTTTTATAAAATAAAAATATAAGAATTTTTAATTTTCTTTCCAAATAGTCTCAATCAATGTGGTAAGTTCATCATTTGAAAATATATTACAACTACAAATAGTAAGGTTCCCAGATATATTAAATTTTAGTTTTACAATTAGATTTGAATTAAAATCAGCCTCTTTACGATAAATTATTTTAATATTTTTTAATGTATGATTCTTTAAAAAATCCAATTCTAGACTATTCAAGAAATACTTTAAATATGATTTATTGTTTATATGATAATTGGTGTCAAGATCAAAATTCATTGGTCTATACTCAAAAATTTTATCAAAATTATCAAGTGGGTTTAAATTAAAAGATTTAATTTTGTTTTGCTTACTATTAAAGCGTTTTTCTATAGATTCTGGAATAGTTATTGGCTTTTTATCCTTTGTATTGAAAAAAATCCATTCAGAATCCGCAGTTATGATGGCTTTATTATTATGGTTGATATCAAATTTTCTATAACCATAAAAATTATATAAAGCATATGGATTAGTTACTACTTGAAGGTAATCACGATATTTTGGTAATTCTAAAATTTCTACTTGCCATTTTCTAACAAACCAAGCTAAATTTCTTTGGTAAAGAAAATCTAAGCCTATATTTAAATCATCACAGTGAGAAATTGCAATGTCTTCAAGAAATTCAAAAATAGAGATGTAATCTAGTTTTTGATTAGGGGCAATATTATGATAATTAACGAAATAATTTTTTTTATATGCCATTTCAATAATTTTTTTTATTTTAAATAAACAAATTAAAAATTTTTGGATAAAATGAGAAAAATTATTTTCGTATTTCTTTTGATATTATCAATCGGTTTTTCCTGTACATCAGCCATAATATCAGGAAAAATAACCAAAACAGGTAGGCCGATCATTTGGAAACATAGAGATTCAGATTCTGAAAGAAACATTGTAATTTATGAAAAAACAACTAAATATAAATTTATAGCTATAGCTAATGCTGAAGATAAAGCCGGCAGTCAAATATGGATGGGAGCCAATGAAAAAGGATTAGTTATCATAAATACAGCTTCATATAATTTGCAGAATTGTAATGCTTGCAATGGTAAAGAGGATGAAGAAGGCTTGTTGATGCGATATGTACTCGCAAATTGTCAAAGTGTTCCAGAATTTGAGAAAATAATTGAAAAGAAAGGTCAATATGGTGTATATGCAAATTTTGGACTAATTGATGCACAAGGTAATGCAGCATATTACGAATATAATGGCGAAAAATATGTTAAATATGATGTTAACGATCCAAATGTTGCACCAAAAGGATATTTAATACGAACTAATTTTTCATTTTCTGGTGATACAATAAATAGAAAAGGGTATTTTAGATACTATTCGACAGAAAAATTATTTGATAAAGAAATAAAAATTAATAAAAAATTGAGTGATGAATTTATACTTTTTCAAGCTGATAGAAATTTAGTTCACGGTTTAACAAATATAGATTTGAGTAATTTCTTAGTCCCAAACGATACTAATGAAACAAAATATTTCCCTTTCAGAGATTATGTTCCAAGATACTCAACTGTATCAACATTTTTAGTTAATGGAGTAAAAAAAGGTGAAGATACTGAAAATATGATTATTTGGGTTAATATTGGAAATTCTTTAGTTACTCCATCAATTCCATTGAAATTAAATTATGAAATACCTTCATATTTAACTTATAATGATAAATATAACACTTCAGAAATCAATTATTTATCTCTTTTGCTTAAGAAAAAGCTTTTCCCAATAAATTATGATAATGGCTCCGACTATATAAATTTAAGCTTTCTAATAAATAAACAAGGGAATGGTACAATACAAAAGGTAAAAGAAGCTGAAAAAAAAATTTATAAACTATTTTATGATAATATGAACGAAGATTTATATAAAAATGTTTATTTAATTGTGAAAGATTTTTATATGAATTATTTTAAGTTTTGAAAGAGGTGTACTATGCTTGTAAAGTTAGTTGCTTATCAATTTTGTGAAAGTTTTAATATTAAGGCTATTAAAAAAGACTTTGCAGCAACATTAATTGATTATTCTTCATTTGATTTATTTTATCAATTTGAAGAAAAAGGCTATATTTTAATTTTGGATTACGGTGTAATTGTTTTTGCTAATATGGATCCAGTTGATATTACAAGAGTTAACAACATATTAAAATCTTATCAAATCAATCCACAAAATGAGCCATTAAGTGAAACATATGAAATTGAAGATAATTCCCAGTATTTCATATTTAGAAATGATAGAGTAAGAGTACCTGAAATAAATGATGCTGTATTGCGAATTGTGATGCTTAATGTTGGACAATCTGTAGGTCTTGATTATTATTCTGAACTAACTCAATCATTACTTGCAGAAACAACAAAAATTAATAGACATTTAGCTGAAAAGGGTAAACTTTATAATTCTAAAAAAGAAATTATAAAATATCTTGGCAAAACAATGAATATAAAAAATAACATTATAGACAATATCTATATTCTTGATGCACCTGATATAGCATGGGAAGATGAAAATTTAAATAAATTACATAATGGATTAAGAAAAGTTTTTGAAATATCAACAAGATTCAGAGAATTAGATTATCAACTACAAATTGTTATAGACAATTTACATATGATTACCGAACTAATAAATTATAAACAAGGCCATTTATTAGAATGGATAATTATAATTCTTATAGCTTTTGAACTCATAAAGGCATTTTTTTAATAATATAAAGGATTATTGTAATGTATAATGAAAATGATGTATTAAGTGCTCTTAAAAATGTTATTGAGCCAGACTTGAAAAGAGACTTAGTAACATTAAATATGATAAAAAATTTGAAAATTGATTCTAATACAATCACATTTGATATTGAATTAACTACTCCAGCCTGTCCGCTAAAGGATAAAATGAAAGGTGATTGTATTAATGAAATTAAAAAAGTTTACGCTGATGCAAAGGTAGAGATTAATTTTATTGCAAATACCAAATCATCAAATACTACAAAACAAGATTTATTACCAAAAGTCAAAAATACAATTGCTGTTGTTAGTGGAAAAGGGGGAGTAGGTAAAAGTACTGTAGCTGTTAATATTGCAATTGCTTTAAGTAAATTAGGCGCAAAAGTTGGCTTAATAGATTGCGATGTTTATGGACCAAGTATTCCTATTATGTTTGGTTTTACTTCCAGACCTATGGTTTATGAAAATGAAAACAAAAAAATGATTCCTTTAGAAAAATATGGAATAAAATTAATGTCTATTGGATTTTTTTTAGATGAAAGTAATCCTGTCATATGGCGTGGACCAATGGCTAGTGGAGCAGTAAAGCAATTTATTTCAGATGTAGAATGGGATGAATTGGATTATTTAGTATATGATATGCCACCGGGAACTGGTGATATTCAATTAACATTAGCACAAACAATACCATTAACAGGTGCATTGGTTGTAACTACACCGCAAGCTGTTTCTTTGGCTGATGTTAGGAAAAGTATTTCTATGTTGAAGAAGGTTAATGTGGATATACTAGGGGTTGTTGAAAATATGAGTTACTTTATAGCACCAGATACTGGAAAATCTTATGATATTTTTGGTGAAGGTGGCGGTAAAATTTTAGCTGAAGAAAATAATTGCGAATTATTAGGGAAAATTCCAATAGATCCAAGAATTCGAGTAGGTGGTGATAAAGGTGCGCCTATTGTTTATGAACAACCTGATATTGAACATTCAAAAGTATTTATAAATATTGCTGAAAAATTAGCTCAAGTTATCAGTATAAAAAATTATGAAAAAGAACAAATTCCTAAATTACAAATAGAATTGTAAAAAAGATATTTTTATTAGAAATTTGGAATGTGAAAATAGAGAGAGTTGTTATGATAGATGAAAAGACAATTGAAGAATTGTTAGAAAAATTGAAAGAAATTGAGATTTATTTGAAAGAAGATAATGGTGGTATTGAATTTGTAAAATTGGAAAATGATATTCTTTATATAAAGTTAAAAGGAGAATGTGAAAATTGTCCGATGTCAATTTTAACACTAAGAGCAGGTGTAGAAAGAAGTATAATGAGGAGTTTTCCATTTATAAAAAGAGTCGAACAAGTCAAATAAATATTAGGAGAATGTAATGAGAAAAAAAGTTATTGCCGGAAATTGGAAAATGCATAATAATGTGCAAGAAACAAAAGATTTAATTAATGGTATTAAAGAAGGTTTAAAAGAATTTAAGCCAAATTGTGAAATTATTGTATGCCCAACTTTTACTAATTTGTTAACAGCTGCAAACGAATTAGCAGGCACTGAAATTAAGTTAGGTGCTCAAAATATGTTTTATGAAGATAAAGGGGCTTTTACGGGTGAAATTTCAGCAGATATGTTAAAATCTGTTTGTGCTGAATATGTAATTCTTGGACACAGTGAAAGAAGAACAATATTTGGTGAAACAGACGAAATTATTAATAAAAAAATATTGAAAGCGCTTGAAAAAGGTTTAAAACCAATCTTTTGTATTGGTGAAACACTCGAAGAAAGAGAAAAAAATCTAACTTTCAATGTTGTTAAAAATCAAATAGTTAACGGCTTAAAAAATGTTTCTGCTGATAATATGAAAAATATAATAATTGCCTATGAACCAGTTTGGGCTATTGGTACTGGGAAAACCGCTACAAAAGAGCAAGCTCAAGAAGTTCATGCTTTCATCAGAGAATTATTAAAAGAAATATACAACTCAGAAGTAGCAGAAAATGTTATCATACAATATGGTGGAAGTGTAAAACCGGAAAATGCTGCAGAATTACTTTCACAACCAGATATTGATGGAGCATTGGTTGGTGGTGCTTGCCTAAAAGCTGATTCTTTTCTATCTATTATTAAAGCATGTTAAAATTACTTTATAAGAAAATAAAACAAAAGAAGGGGAGCAAAAGCGACCTTGCTTTTTTAATTTTAAAATTACTCTTCATTAGCTCGGACGGTGTAAGCATAAAGCCCAAAAATATTTAACTTGTTAAACCATATCTTACTTATTACTAACAACTTACAATATTTACTCTTTTACCAAATAACTATTGACTGAAAAATTTTCCAAAGTAATAGCAAACTTAAAGCATTAAAATATTTTACTAATACGATATAATTGTATTTCTATATATTGACTTTTTACAAAAATATATTTGTATTTGCAATATAATTGTATATACGATCAGTAATTTTTAATAATATATTTGTAAAGACAATATAATTGTAATTACGATATAATTGCAGGTACAAGTTAATGATAAAAAAAATTGCATCATTTGTAAGATGCTACATATTAGAGTGAGATTTGAATATTAAGGCCTGAAAGCACTACACATAGTAAGGTGATAAAGGAAAGATTTTTAGCGGGTCTTCGACCCGCTGCCGCTTGCAGCTTTAGTCATGCTGCAAGTGGCTTAAGCTTACACTGTCTGAGCTAAGTAAAAAAATATAATCGTACTATTGTTTATTATAAATAAAATCATTACAATTGACTTAATATAAAATTAGTATTATCTTAATAAAAATTGTTGGAAAAATTTTAGCAAATATTGTCTATTAAATTACAAAAAATAGGGGTGACTATGAAAAAATTATTTGCTTTATCAACATTATTATTAAATCTAACTATTTATGCGCAATTTACTAATCCAAATGTTAGATACCAAAATGGATATTATAGAGATAATGGTACATTTGTTCAGCCACATTACAAGACTGAAAGTAATTCGACAAATTTAGATAATTTTTCAACAAAAGGGAATTATAATCCTTATACTGGAACTTATGGTAGTAGGGCTAGAGACTATTCAATTGAATCTTTTAATTACGGTTCTAATAAAATTATAAACGAAGGACCGAAAGGAGGTTTGTATTATAACAATTCTTCAAATAATAAAATTTATGTACCAAAGAGAATGGGATGGTAAAAAAAATTAATATAAAAAAAACAAAATTTTATTTCTTGTTTTTTATTTTCTTTATAGTCTCTTGTGAAACTAGTAAAAAAGTTCCAGAATTATATAAAGAGGCAGAGCCATCTGTTGTTATGATTGTAGGGATTGATGAATATGGAAATATTTTAAAGATTGGAACAGGTTTTTTTATAAGTAGAAACGGGTACTTGCTAACAAATAGACATGTAGTCGAAAATACTTATGCGATTGGTATTAAAACAAAAGATAATGAAATTAAAGAAGTTAAAATAATAGATATTTCTGATAAAGCAGATTTAGCTTTGTTGAAAGTTAATAATTATAAAAAATTTCGACATTTGCAAATTTCAAAAGCAGTACCACGAGTTGGAGAACAGGTAATAGTTATAAGTAATCCACAAGGTTTGGAACGTTCTCTTAGTGAAGGAGTTATTTCAGCTGAAAGAGATGATAAATTTGGAGTGGGGAAGGTTTATCAAATGACCGCACCGATTTCTCCCGGCTCAAGTGGAGGGCCTGTTTTAAATATGAAAGGTAAAGTTGTTGGAATTGCAACAGGTGGATTTTCAGATGGTCAAAATATAAATTTTGCTATTACTTTAGATGAAATAATAGAATTTATAAAGGAGAACAAAATCAGATATTAACATAGTTTTAAAATGTCGAATAATTATACAATATTTTTATTTATTATAAATAATAATAAAAATTAGTGGGGTTTATATGGAAAATTTAAATTATTTAAGTCAAAAAAGTGTTACTAAAGTTGATGTTTTTCATACTCTTTTTTCAAAAATTTATTTCTGGATGACAGTAGCACTATTAACAACGGCTGGGGTTGCTTATTGGACTGTTGCTAATATTGAACTTTTTGAATTTATGTACACAAGTAAATGGTACTTTTTTGGATTAATAATGTTACAATTGTTTATTGTAGGAGGATTATCAGGTGCAATATTTGATATGAAACAAAGTACAGCAGAGATATTATTCATTCTATATTCTGGTTTAACTGGATTTACATTCTCAAGTATTTTTATAATTTTTACAGTAGATTCAATAGCTTTTACATTTTTAGTAACTGCGTCAACATTTGCTCTAATGAGTATTTATGGGTTTATTACAAAATCAGATTTATCTAAATGGGGTAATATACTTTTAATGGGTGTTTTGGGGTTAATTGTTTCTTCAATAATTAATATATTTTATGATAATTCAACATTTTATTGGGTAACTTCTTATCTTGGAGTTGTAATATTTGTTGGTTTAATAGCTTTTGATACACAAAAAATTAAAATCTTGGCCGAGGAAATAGATTTTCAAGGAGATGAAATCAATAAACTTGCTATATTGGGAGCACTTACTTTATATTTAGATTTTGTTAATTTATTCTTATATTTATTAAGATTTTTTGGTAAAAGGAAATAATTATTTAACAAGAGGGAATAATGAATTACTATTCATTAGCATTAAAAAAATATGCAGATTTTACAGGTAGAGCAACAAAAAAAGAATTTACAGCACCTACAATTATTAATTTTATTGTATATTTAACTTTTAATATACTTTCCTCAATTTTAGAACACAGAAGGTATTATTTAACAAAAGAAAATTTAGAAACTTTCGAAATATTTTATGGTTTGACTGCTTTATATTTGATATTGTGGATATTGCCACAACTTGCTCTAAGTGTAAGAAGATTACATGATATTGGAAAAAGTGGTTGGTTTATTTTAATATCATTATTACCAGTTATAGGAAATATATTTTTAATATATTTAATGTTTGCGAAAGGAGAAGAGGAAGATAATAAATATGGTCCTAGCCCATACAAAACTAATATAAATAGATACGAAGAAACTAAGCAAGATGAAATTATACCATTTAGTTAAAATAATAATTGCATTATTATTTTTTTTATGTTTGGCTAAGTTACCTTATAATTATTATATTTTTGTTAGGTATTTAGCCTTTTTTAGCTTTTTATATTTAGCATACAAGTCTTATAAAATTGGGAGATATTTTGAAATAATACTATTTTTATTCTTAGCATTTTTATTCAAGCCTTTTTGGAAAATATATTTAACAAAAAATATTTGGAATACCTTAAATTATATATTTGGAGTATATTTAATTTTAACAGTGTTTTGGGATTTGGGATTATTTAAAAAGGAACAATAATCATAATTTAAATAGACACTCTATGTTTATAGAAAGACAAAATTATACCAATTGCAATGGTGTTAAATAATAAAGCACTACCACCGTAACTTACAAACGGTAGAGGAATACCAATAACAGGGAAAAGACCAATTGTCATCCCAATACTAACGATATAATGGAAAAATAGGTATGAAAAAATACCAACAGTAACTAGCCTGCTGTATTCAGAATGAGCAGTAGTAAAAAGTTTAGAGATTCTGTAAAGCATTACTGTAAATGAGATTACAAGTAAAGATGAGCCGAAAAATCCCCATTCTTCACCTATAACGCTATGAATAAAGTCTGTCCATTGTTCAGGTATAAACCTTAATTGAGTTTGATTACCATTCATAAAACCTTTACCAAAAAGTCCACCTGAACCAATAGCAACTTTAGTTTGTAAAACGTTATAACCAGCGCCTTTAGGATCAGCCTCAGGATTTAAAAATACTTCAACTCTTTTTTTCTGGTGAGGCGATAAAATATTATAAATATATTGAAAGAAAAACGATGAAATCAAATCGAAAAGAAAAATGTAAATACTGATAATAATGTTAGGTTTTAATATATATAAAGCAAAAGCAATAGCAGCTAGAAGAATGATAATTGGAATAATTCCGAACATTGAAAGGAAAATAATCAGTAAAGGTGAAAGAATAATTAAAAGTAATAATGGATTAAATCCCTTGAAAAAAAACATTGAAACTATTGTTACAACAAATACAAAAGAAGTACCTGTATCATTTTCTAATAAAATTAAAATTGTTGGTAGAAAACCTATCGATGCACTTACTAAAATGTCTTTAAAATTGTTGAAATTAATATTTCTTTCTGTCAGGAATTTTGCTAAATATAAAATAGTTGCAATTTTAGCTAGCTCAGAAGGTTGAAAATTAACAATACCAAAAGACAACCAACTTTTGGAGTTATTGATGGTTTTTCCAGCTATTAATACTAAAATTAGAAAAAAGATAGAAATTATATAAAGAGGACGGGATATATTATTAAAAAAACCTTCACTTTGTTTGTACACAAAATAAAGTGTAATCAATGAAAAAATAGTAAATATAAATTGTTTGTAAAAATTATAAGCTACTGGACCAGTTTGGTTAATTGTAGAGCTAAAAATTCCCAACAAACCAAAAGTAGTAAGAATTAGATATGCAAAAAAAATATATATATCGAATCTAGATTGAATACGAGTTTTAATTTTCAATTTTTACCTCTTGTTGGTAACTTTGATTGAATCTTTTACAGTGTTTTTGTTTTTATTAAAATAGGCATGGACAACTTCTTTCACAATAGGAGCGGCCCATGTTGCACCGAAACCAACATTTTCAACAAAACAAGCAATTGCTATTTTGGGATTATCCGCAGGAGCATAGCCAATAAAATAAGCATGGTCTTTACCATGTGGATTTTGAGCCGTACCAGTTTTACCAGCTATTGGTATATCATTCATTTTAATAGCTGTTGCAGTACCAGCACCATTAACAACAAGAAACATACCTTTTTTTACTATGTCAAAAGTCTTTTGAGAAATTCCTGTATTTATCTTAGGAAATTTAAATGGAATAATTTCTTTAGTACCAGGTTTTATATATCCTTTCACAATATGAGGTTGATACGAAACGCCATTATTTGCAATTAGAGCAGTGTAAAAAGCTAGTTGCATTGGTGTTACACTTAATTCACCTTGTCCAATTCCTAAACTAACTAAAAAACCTTGTGTCCAACCGTTTTTTCCATATCTTTTATTGTAATATTTTGTATCAGGTACAACACCAGCTACTTCTTCAGTAATATCGATACCAGTTTTGTTTCCAAAGCCGAATTTTCTGGCGTAACTAGCCCATTTATCTAAACCAATTTTGAAAATTAGCTTATAAAAAAACACATTACAAGAATGTTCAATTGCATGAATTACATTTACATTTCCATGCGCTCCATGGCATTTGAAGCTTCTATTTCCGTATGAAAAAGAACCGGGACAACCTATTGTTGTATTTTCATCAATGACACCTTCTTCTAAAGCAGCAATAGCAGCTAAAATTTTAAAAGTTGAACCAGGAGGATTGATAGACATTGTAGCTCTATTAAATAGTGGTTTACTTTCATCTATAAGTAAACTATCCCAATATTTACGATCAGTAAAAGCAGAAAATCTGGACAAATCATATTCTGGTGAACTTACAAAAGCTAATACCTCACCTGTTGAAGGCTCTATTGCAACAAGAGCGCCTCTAAGGCCCTGAAATTTTTCTTCTGCTACCTTCTGGACATCTTTATCTAATGAAAGAACTAAGTCATAACCTTTTATTGGAGGTTTATCAAATGCACCATCTTTATATCTACCATATTCTCTCTGTTTGCTATCAACAAGAATATATTGAAATCCTTTTTCACCTCTAATATAATCTTCATAAGTCTTTTCTATACCTACACTTCCAATTAAGTCCCCAAGCATATATATATCTTTCTTTTGCTCAAGTTGTTTTTTATTAATTTCTTTTAAATAACCGAATACATGTGATCCTGACACAATAGGGTAAGATCTTTGTAATTCTATTGTATAATTTATACCTTTGAAAAATGACTTATTTTCTTCTAACCATGCAATATTTTCAAACGATGCATCTTTTTTTATCCTTATTGGAATATATGGAGAGTAATTTTGATTTGCTTTTATTAGTTTGTTAATAATGTATGGTTCTAAATTCAATGCTTGTTCAACTAATCTTGCTTTGGAAGTGTCAAAATAAGCTGGTATTAGTTTAATTGTATATGTAGGGGAATTATCAACAAGAATGTTTAAGTTTCTATCAAGAAAGATTCCTCTTATTGGTTGAATAGGAATTCCCTTTACACTATTTTGAGAAGACTTTAAATTAAAATAATTATTATTTATAATTTGTAAATAGAATAATTGTACAATAAAAATAGATGATATAATAATCAATAAATATTGTAATAATTTTGATTTTATAGATAAAGGTATATCGAAATTTTCAAATGCTTTCATATAATCGTTTTCCTGGAATTAATGTAATTATTATGTATGCAATAATTACATTATAAATATTGGAATAAACAACAAAATTCATAAAATTTGAAAAAAAGTATACAGAGTAAATTGTTTTCGTCAGTAGTAAAATTGATAGGGAAGCACAAATACCACTAATAAACAAACTAAATAAAAATTTATAAATAAATTGTTTAATATAGTATAAACTATTGAAATTAAAATAACTTGCTACAAATGAAGCAATTAAATAACTTAAAGTTTGAATTCCAATGTTGGAAGACAAATATAAATCAATTAATAAACCAACAAAGAAAGCAAAAAGAAAAGAAGTAGTTTGATTATTAAGAGTTGAATAAATTATAACTAAAATAAGAAGAAAATCAGGAGTAATATTATAAATAGATATTATTGGTGCCACAATAACTTGTAGAATAAAACATATTAAAGTTGCTAAAAATATATATAAATTATTTTTAATGAGGTATTTCATTATTCGTTATCGGAATTATTTTTCAGGTATATGTTTTTGATAAATTTAATTATAAAAACTTTATCTACATTTGCAATATTAACTAAAGGTTTCATCAGAATATAATTTGAATATCTTAAATTATTTTTATTATTTTGTTTTTCTACAATGCCTACTGGGATTTTAGGTGGAAACAAAGTGCTAAAATCAGAAGTATACAACATATCGCCATATTGCATATCAAAAATATTAGTTGCATTGGTAATAATAAGTTTATTACCATCATATCCTAAAATGCCATCAACACCACTTCGAGCATTTTTAATAGTTATTTTCAAATCGATATTATAGAAAGTTGAGACTAAACAATGATAAGGTGAGACTTGTTTAACAATTCCTACTAAGCCATCTTCATTTACAACAGGCATACCAACTGAAACGCTATCCACAGTACCTTTATCCAAAACAATATTAACTGATTCTGGCCTATAATATTTAGTAATTACACTAGCTGGGATTAAATTAAAAGATGAAGTATCGCGTAATTTTAACAATTTTTCATATTTGAGAGCGTTTCTAGAAGCTTCCTGTAATCTTGTGTTTTCGAGTAATAGGCGAGCATTAATTTCTCTTAATCTTTCATTTTCAGAAAGTAAATTAAAATAATTATCGGTTGTTACAAAAGTATTATTTAAGAAAGCAAAAGCTGTAAAAAAAGATGTTCTTAATCCAAAAAAATCTTCGTTAGCAAAAGAAACTATAAGAAGAGATAAATTAAGTAGTATAACAAAAATAATAATTTTTTTGAATTTATAATAAAAATTGACTATGAACTCTAACATTAAAAATTACGTTTTCTTATGAATACTTTAGAATATTTAGCAATGTTATCAATTGCTTTTCCAGCCCCTCTAACAACAGCTGTTAGTGGATCATCAGCAACAAAAACAGGAAGATTTGTTTCCATTTTAATTCTTTCATCTAATCCTTTAAGCAATGCACCTCCACCTGTAAGCATAATACCTCTTTCGAGAATATCAGTAGAGAGTTCAGGAGGAGTTTTTTCAAGAGTTCTTTTAATAGCTTCAATAATTTGATTTATATTTGTTTGTAATGCTTCTCTAATTTCAGCTGAGCTTACTTCTTGGGCTTTAGGAATACCAGCTATTTGATCACGACCTTTGACACTAATAATAATTTCTTCTTTTAATGGCATAGCAGAACCAACTTCACATTTAATAGTTTCAGCAGTTCTTTCTCCAATAAGCATGTTATATTTTTTCTTGAAAAAGTCGACAATTGCGTTGTTCATTTCATCGCCAGCAATACGAACAGATTCTTCGTTTACAATACCAGAAAGGGCTATAACAGCAATTTCTGTTGTACCACCGCCGATATCAACAATCATACATCCAACAGGTGCTTCAACATCAATATCGATACCAATAGCTGCTGCCATCGGCTCAGCTATCAAATGGACTTCCTTTGCGCCAGCATGTTCAGCACTATCTCTAACAGCTCTTTTTTCAACTTCTGTTACTCCTGAAGGTACAGCAACTATTCTTTTAGATGCCGATAATCCATGAGTTGCTTTTTTAATAAATTCTCTTATCATTCCTTCAGCAATTTCAAAATCTGCTATAACACCATCGCGCATAGGGCGGGTAACACGAATATCGCGGTGTTCGCGTCCCATCATCTGTTTTGCAGTATTACCAAAAGCAATTATATTTTTTGTATTTTTATCATATGCAACTATTGAAGGCTCGTTTAAGACAATTCCTTTACCTTTTATATGAATTAGTGTATTTGCTGTGCCTAAGTCCATTGCTATGTCATTTGAGAAAAAATCAAATAAGCCCATAGGTTTTTCCTTATTTTAAGTTTACTTACTATTTTTATAGTTTAATGATGCTTTTACAAATTCTCTGAATAATGGATGAGCTTTTGTAGCTCTTGATTTTAATTCAGGATGAAACTGACATCCAACAAACCAAGGATGATCTTTTAATTCAATAATTTCAACCAATTGCTCATCAGGTGATAAACCACTTAAAACCATTCCTTTGCTTTGGAATAATTCACGATATTTGTTGTTAAATTCGTATCTGTGGCGGTGCCTTTCAATTATTTCATCAGTACTATAAGCATTGTAAGCATTAGTATCTTTTTTAAGTTTACAAATATAGCCACCTAATCTCATTGTTCTGCCAATATCTTTGACTTTTTTCTGATGTTCCATTAAGTCAATAACAGGATGTTTAGTTTTTGCAAATTCTGAACTATTAGCACTTTTAAGACCACAAACATTCCTTGCAAATTCAATTACTGCAGTTTGCATTCCTAAACAAATTCCAAAAAATGGAATTTTTTTCTCTCTTGCATATTTAATAGCTAAAATTTTACCTTCTATTCCTCTATCGCCAAATCCACCAGGTACTAAAATTCCATCAACACCTTCAAGATATTTTTCTGGTCCATCGATTTCAATTTTTTCTGTATTTATTAAACGAACTTTCACTTTTGCATCATTTTCTGCTCCGGCATGGATAAAAGCTTCCAAAATACTTTTATACGAATCTGCATAATCAACATATTTACCACAGACAGCTATTTCAACTGTTGATTTAGGATTTTTTATTTTATTGACAAATTTTTCCCAATTTTCAAGGCTAATTTTATTTTCAGGTAATTTTAATTTTTTTAAGACAAGTGTATCAATTTTTCCTTTGTATAATACTAATGGAACTTCGTAGATTGTTGAACAATCGTAAGCAGATGCTACAGCATTTGGCTCTACATTACAGAATAAACCAATTTTTTTCCTTATATCTTTAGTTAGTTTACTTTCTGAACGGCAGACTAAAATATCTGGTTGGATACCTAACTCGAGTAAATTTTTAACACTATGTTGGGTCGGTTTTGTTTTTAATTCACCAGCAGCCTTAATATGTGGAACCAAAGTAACATGTATTGCTAAAGCATTTGAATGGCCTAGCTCCAATAATAATAGCCTCATTGATTCTAAAAATGGTAAACTTTCTATATCTCCAACTGTGCCACCGATTTCTGTTATAATGATATCATAATCACCTAATTCACCAAGTAATTTCATTCTTCTTTTTATTTCATCTGTAATATGGGGTATTACTTGAACTGTTTCTCCTAAATATTCACCACGTCTTTCTTTTGTGATAACTTCGTAATATACTTGTCCAGTTGTAGTGTTATTATTTCTTGACATGTTTATATCAAGAAATCTTTCATAGTGGCCTAAATCCAAATCAGTTTCTGCACCATCTTCTGTAACATAAACTTCACCATGTTGAAACGGATTCATTGTACCTGAATCGACATTTATATAAGGGTCAAATTTTTGAATAGTTACCTTATAGCCTCTAAGTTTAAGTAATAGACCAAGAGATGCGGCAGAAATTCCTTTACCTAAAGAACTTACCACACCACCTGTTACAAATATAAATTTAACTTTTTTCTTAGCCATTTTTTCCTAAAAACATTTTATAAAAAATACAAATATATAAAAATCCTTTAAAATTAAAAAGTCAATAAATTATTTTTTTTCAAGAAGATTTTTTAAACTCCTTCCTATCTCATAATTTTTATGGATACCAGTAAATAATTCTGCACCAGGACCATAAACAAAAACAGGAATCATTGTTCCGGTATGGCCACGACTTATAAATTCAAGTTTAATGTTAGTGAAATTTCCTTTTGTGATAGATGTTCCACCAGTTTCGTGATCAGCTAAAACGATAACAAGAGTATTTTTATCTTTTTCAGCAAAATCCATTGCTGCATTAATAGCAGTACTAAAATCTTTTAATTCACCTTCAAGATATTTTTGATCATTTCCGTGGCAAGCCCAATCGATTTGAGAACCTTCAACCATCAGAACAAAACCATTTTTATTTTGTGAAAGAATTTCTATTGTTTTTTTTGTGATTTGACCAAGAGTAAAATTTCTTTCATTGGCAGGACGAATGTTCGCAGTATCGAGCAAAGCAAAGATTTTTTTGTTATTGTTTTTAATAAAATCGTCAAAATTATCAACATAATTCCATTTGCTTTTAATAGCGTCAACTAAATTTTTACCATCAGTTCTGTGCCCACCGGGAACTCCATTGGGTAGAAAGAATTTACCGCCACCACCAATAAGAATATCAACATTGCAATTAGAAAACTGCTCGGCAATATCGAATTCGGATTTTCTATTGCTTACGTGGGCAACAAAATCAGCCGGAGTGGCATCTGTAATGGAAGATGTTGCTACAACACCAGTTGATTTTTGTAATTTAATTGCTTTTTCTATGATTGTTTCTAAAGGTTTGCCTGCAGTATCAACGGCAATAGATTTATTCTTAGTTCTTTCACCGGTAGAAATTGCAGTTCCACCAGCTCCGGAATCAGTAATCAAATTATCCGCAGATTGTGTTAATGAAAAACCGCTCAATTTGAACCTTGTAAAAGCGCTGTTGGGATTATTTAAAACATCATAAGTAACTTGCGTAACTCCCATTCCATCGCCAATTAAAATAATTATATTTTTAGGCTTTGGTCCAGCCCATAAGATGTTCGACAAAATTAAAACTAAAATTCCATAAATAAGAGATTTAAAATTCATAGTAAACCTCATTAATAATAAAAAAATTAATGCAAATTTAAAATAATACTTTTTTGCAATTAAAAAAAATTAAATAATAATTAAATAATTATAGCTCAGACGGTGTAGGCATAGCCCACGTGCGGCGTTGCCGCACGTGGGCAGCGGGCCCCGCGGCCCGCAAAATTTTGCCACCAATTTCAATAGGTGTCAAAAATAAATGTAGTAGGGTGGCATTGCTATGCCACCTTTTTGGCATTGAATGCCACGATGGTGGCAGGAATTTTCCACGTGGTGGCAGAAATAAATGTATGGTGGCATTGATATGCCACCTTTTTGGCATTGAATGCCACAAAGGTGGCACGCAAATTTAAAAGGTGGCAATTATATCGTATATACAATATAATTGCCACCATTATTTTTTGCAGATTTGCAAAAAACCGCACAACTTCAGTTGTGCGGTCACGCTTACACCGTCTGAGCTGATATTGATAATTTTAAAATAAAAAACTTCTTTTTTGAAAAGAAAAAAAATATTAGTAAATTTATTATTTGTTAAATTGAGGTTAAAATGGAACTTACTAAAGAAAAAATTGCTCAGGCTGTGGATATTTTGAAGGAAAAAGATATTGATTTATGGATGATTTTCACTCGTGAAAGCTCGAATGTGAAAGATCCTTCATTGGATATTGTAGTAGGTAGCGGTTGCACTTGGCACAGCGCTTTTATTATAACTAAAAATGGTGATACTATTGCTATTTTGGGCTCGTTGGATGTGGCTAATTTGAAACAAAAAAAATTGTATAATGAAGTAATTGGCTATGTGAAAGATATTAAAGCAGATTTACTTTCTGTTTTGAATAGGTTGAAACCGAATAAAATTGCGTTGAATTTTTCACGTAATACTTCTATTGCAGATGGGCTTACGTATGGAATGTATTTGGAATTGATGGATATTTTGAAAGGAAGCGGTTTTGAAAATAAAATTATTTCCGCTGAAAATGTTATTTCCGCTTTGCGCGGAAGAAAAACACGCACAGAAATAGAAAGAATGAAATTTGCTATTTCCGAAACATTAAAAATTTTCGATGAAGTAACAAAATTTATAAAAGTTGGAATTACTGAAAAGGAAGTAAATGAGTATGTTTTGGATTTGGTAAGAAAAAAAGGTTATGAAACTGCTTGGGATGAAAATCAATGCCCGGCTGTGTTTACGGGCCCTGATAACGCAGGGGCTCACGCCGATCCAACAGATAGAAAAATTGACTACGGTCACGTCTTAAACCTTGATTTTGGTTTGAAAATTAATGGATATTGTTCAGATTTGCAAAGAACTTGGTATATTTTGCGCCCAGATGAATCTTACGCTCCTGAGGAGGTATTGAGAGGTTTTAATACTATTTTGGAAGCTGTTCAACTCTCTGCAAAAGCAATTAAACCAGGTAAACAAGGTTTTGAAATTGATAAAGTTGCAAGAGATTATATAATTTCTAAAGGATATGAAGAATATCCACACGCATTAGGGCATCAAATTGGTAGAGTTGCTCACGATGGTGGAGGACTTTTAGCGCCTGTTTGGGAAAGATATGGTAATCTTCCTTTTATTCCTATTGAAAAAGACCAAGTTTATACTATCGAACCAAGGTTATCTATCCCTGGTTATGGTGTGGCTACTGTTGAAGAGGAAATTATTGTTACTGAAAACGGTTGCGAATTTATTTCTGAACCACAAAAAGAAATTATATTGGTAAGATCTTAATTATGAAAATATTAGATAGATATGTTCTAAAACAATTTATTTCAACTTTCTTTTTTGCTTTAATTGCATTTATTTTGCTTTTCTTTATTATTGATTTGATGGAAAATTTGGATGATTTTATTGATGCTAAAATGAATTTTCCATTGATTATGTTATATTATTTGTACTTTATACCAGATATAATAAAATTGATGACGCCCGTTGCTGCTTTACTTTCCGCTTTGTTTACCACTGGTAAACTTTCCAATTTGAATGAACTAGTGATATTTAGGGCATCAGGAATTAGTTTAGTTAGATATTTAATTCCATTTTTGATTGTTTCAATTTTTATATCCCTTTTTCAAATATATTTTACAGGCGAAGTAATTCCGAAAGCTAACAAAAATAAACTTGCTCTTGAAAAAAAATATATGCACAAAAAAAGCGTTTTTTCTGATGAAAATGTGAGCTTTCAGGATATAAAAAATAGGTTGATAGCAATTTCTTTTTACGAAGTTGAAAGTAAAAAGGCATATAAAGTTGTTATCACAGATTTGGATACTAATAACATTACAAAGATTACAAGAAGAATTGATGCTGAGATAATGGAGTTTGATGATAAAGAAGATGCTTGGAAATTGCAAACGGTAAAGGAAAGAATTTTCGAAGGTGAGAATATTATAACAAAAATTTATCCTGAAATTGTGATGAAAGAAATTCATATGCGACCCGATGATATTATTAAAAGCCATATTTCATATGATGAAATGACAAATAAGGATTTGCAAGAAAGAATAAAGGATGAAATTTCAGCAGGGCTTGATCCGAGAAGAACAATTACAGAATATCATTCGAGATTAGCATTTAGTTTTGCATCAATTATAGTTGTTTTTTTTGGCGTGCCACTTTCCGTTAACAAAAGAAAAGGTGGGCTGGCAGTTCAGTTTGGAATTAATGTTTTAGTTGCATTCACCTATATTGCTATTATGAAAATTAGTCAAGCTTTTGGAAAAAATGGAGCAATGAATCCTATTCTAACAGCTTGGTTTTCGAATATTTTGTTTATGATTGTAGCAATAGTGAATTTTATAAGATCAAATAGATAAAAAAATAAAGGGTGTATGGATGTTTAAGATTGTAGAGGCATCATTTGTTGGGCCAAATGTAAAAAAATTTGAAATAGAGGCACCACAAATAGCTAAAAAAAGAAAAGCTGGGCAATTTGTTATTCTAAGAGTTAGCGATAAAGGCGAAAGAATTCCATTAACTATTGCTGACTCAAATACCGAAAAAGGAACAATTACTATTATGGTTCAAGGTGTAGGGAAATCTACAATTGAATTAAATCACAAAGAAAAGGGTGATTATATAAATGATTTAGTTGGGCCATTAGGAAATCCAACACATATTGAAAATTTTGGTAAAGTTGTAGTTGTTGGTGGTGGTGTTGGAACTGCTATTGCTTATCCTGTTGCGAAAGCTTTGAAAGAAATTGGAAATTATACAATTACCATAATCGGTGGAAGAAGTAAAGAATATGTTATTTTAGAAAATGAAATGCGTGCTTTTTGTGATGAAGTGCATATTACTACAGATGATGGTTCTTATGGTATGAAAGGTTTTGTAACAGATAAGTTGAAAGAACTTATTGAACATAATACTATAAATTTTGTTTTGGCTATCGGCCCAATTTCGATGATGCGCAATATTGCATTATTGACAAAAGAATATGGAATACAAACAGTTGTAAGTTTAAATCCTATTATGATTGATGGAACTGGAATGTGTGGTGGATGTAGAGTAAACGTAGGTGGAAAAACAGTTTTTGCGTGTGTTGATGGGCCTGAATTTGATGCTCATTTAGTTGATTTTGATACTTTGATGAAAAGAAATAGACAATATATTATGTATGAGCAAGAAGCTTTACACATTTGCAAATTGGAGCAACAAATTACTGATTTAAGAAAAAGTGGAGTTTAAGAAATGTCAAAACTTACACCAAAAGAGAGAATGAAAATTCAAAGGCAGCAGATGCCTGCACAAGAGCCTTTGGAAAGAATAAAAAATTTTTTTGAAGTAAATTTAGGGTTAACTGAAGAATTAGCAAAATTGGAAGCTAGCAGATGTTTGGAATGCCCGCATCCAGCTTGCGTAGAAGGTTGCCCTGTAAATGTACAAATTAAAGATTTTGTGGCTTTAGTTGCCGAAGGTAAATTTTTAGACGCTGCTACAAAAATTAAACAAGATAATATTTTGCCAGCTGTTTGCGGTCGAGTTTGCCCACAAGAAGAACAATGCGAAAAAAATTGTGTTCTTGCAAAAAAAGGGCAGCCGGTGGCGATTGGAAATTTAGAAAGATTTGTTGCCGATTACGAAAGAAATCATTTACAAAAAAAAGAAAAAATACAAATTCAGAAAACTGGTAAAAAAGTTGCTATTGTCGGTAGTGGCCCCGCAGGCCTTTCTTGTGCTGCCGATTTAATTATGGCTGGACACGATGTCACAGTCTTTGAAGCTTTACACGAACTCGGTGGTGTGTTAGTATATGGTATCCCTGAATTTCGTCTACCGAAGGAAATTGTTAAAGCTGAAATTGAAGGACTTAAAGATTTAGGTGTTAATTTTGTCACAAATTATGTCATCGGACTTACCGAAACTCTCGATGAACTACGCCAAAGGTTTGATGCTGTTTTTATCGGTGTTGGCGCTGGACTTCCTTACTTCTTAAATATTCCTGGTGAAAATTTAAATGGAATTTACAGTGCAAATGAATATTTAACTCGCGTTAATTTAATGAAAGCTTATCAATTCCCAAATTACGATACACCTATTTTAGATATTCACAATAAAGTTGTAGCCGTTTTTGGTGGCGGTAATACAGCAATGGATGCGGTTAGAACTTCTAAAAGATTAGGCGCTAAAAAAGCTTATATTATTTACCGCAGAACCGAAGATGAAATGCCTGCAAGAAAAGAAGAAGTTCATCACGCTAAAGAAGAGCAAGTGGAATTTTTATTCTTACGCAATCCAATCGAATTTATTGGCGATGAAAATGGATATGTCAAACAAGTTAAATTGCAAGTAATGGAATTGGGCGAGCCAGATGAATCCGGGCGTAGAAGACCTGTTCCTGTTGAAGGTAAAATTGAAAGCCTTGATATTGATACCGGGATTATTGCAATTGGCAATGGTTCAAATCCAATTCTTACAAAAACTGCTAAAAATTTGAAATTCAACAGAAAAGGCAATATTGAAGTTAACCCTGAAACAATGGAAACAAATTTACCGGGTGTTTACGCTGGTGGTGATATTGTAACAGGTGGTGCAACTGTGATTCTTGCTATGGGTGCCGGTAGAAAAGCTGCAAAAGCTATAAATGAATATTTAAGCAAAAATTAAATAAAAATTTTTGAAAAAATTAGCAAAAATATTATATTGAACTTATAAAATTTACACGCTAAAATACAGTAGGAGGTTTTCAATGCCTTTAGATAAAAATATGCAAATCCTTTTGGTTGAAGATGCTGGCGTTATGCGTAAAATGGAAAGAAAAACGCTCTCATCTATTGGATTTGAAAACGTAATTGAAGCTGAAGATGGTAACCAGGCTATAGAAATTCTTGAAAAAGGGCAGAAAGTTGATATTATCATCTCCGATTGGAATATGCCTAACAAAGACGGTTTCGAACTCCTACTGTGGGTAAGAGCTAACGATAAATACAAATCTATTCCTTTCATTATGGCTACTGGTCGTGGTGAAAAAAAGGAAGTGGCTAAAGCAACTGAAGCAGGTGTTAGCGCTTTTATCACCAAACCTTTCAATGCCGAAGAATTAAAAGATAAAATGGAAGAAGCTTTCGGATTAAAAACTGAAGAAAAGAAACCTAAATCCGAAAGAAATGTCGCTCAAATTTTACCAAACGGTAAACTATTACTAAGAATTGCTCACATTCAAATTACTGATCACCTTGCACTTGGTGTTCTCAAACATATGATTAAATCCGGTGAAGTTGTTCCTAAACATTTCGAGCTTGAAACTGTTATGTTTCCAACTTGGAACGCTGTGGCTAAAGCCCTTGAAGATGGTACCGTCTCCGGCGCTTTTATCCTTGCTCCTCTTGCTATGGATTTATATAACTACGGTGTAGATTTAAGACTTGTTCTTTTCGCTCACAGAAACGGCAGTATTTTCGTCAGAAATAAAAAAGGTGAATATAAAGAACCTTATCCTGATTTCTTCCGCGGCAAAGTTCATTATATTCCGCATCAAATGTCTGTACATAATATGCTTTCGCACGCATTTTTCACTGGAATTGGATTAAAACCAGGTGTAGTTGGTCAACCTAACGTAGATATTGCTTTTGAAGTTTGTACTCCTGTTAAAATGCCTGAGTTCCTTGAAGGAAATGATAATGCTTCAAGTTACATCGTGGCTGAACCAATCGGAACAAAAGGTATCGCTTCCGGTATTGCTGAATTACAATTTTTATCTATGGAATTATGGGAAAACCATCCTTGCTGCGTTGTTACAGTTGATAACGAATGCATACAAAAACATAACAACGCAATTTTCGAATTTACAAAATTGTTAGTACAAGCTGGTAAACTAATTGAACAAAAGCCCGGACTTGCTGCCGAAATTGGTGTTAACTTCCTTGATCCTGAAAAAACTCTCGGTCTTAAAGTGCCTTTATTGAAAAATGTTTTAACCGAACCACTCGGTATTAAAACTAACAATCTTTATCCTTCTGTTGCTGATTTGGATAAAATACAACACTACCTCCACGATAAAATGGGAATTGGTGCTATTATAGATCTCGATAAATTTGTTGATATGCGTTTTGCTAACGCTGCTATTACAGATGCTCAAAGCATTATGAAACCTTCTATCCAACATTTTGATGATGGTACTCCTATTAACATCCTTACCAGAAAAGGCGAAGATAAGGAACTCTCCGCTGCTAAAGCTCTACTCAACAGAGAAGGTAAATACCTCATCTTCGAACTTGAAGGCCAAAAATTCGGTGTCGATATCCTTAAAATTATCGAAATCAGCAAAATGCAAACTATTCGCTCAATCCAGCAAGCTCCTGATTATCTGGCCGGTATTATCGATTTCCGCGGCCATATCATTCCTATTGTCGATATGCGCATAAAATTAGGGCTGCCTAAAGAAGAGTACAACCATAAAAATTACATTATCGTTCTCGAAATCGAAAGCAACTCCGGTGCTTATAAAGTCGGTATTATCGTCGATAGCGTAACAGAAATTACAATGGTTAAAGCTGAACAAATAGCAGAAGCTCCTACTTTCCTTCTCGGTGAAAAAACTTCCGAATACATTCTTGGCCTTGCTAAATTCGATGAAGAAGTAAGAATTCTCATTAACATCGATAAAATCTTAAATACCGACGAAGTCGTTAATATGCAAAATATTTTCCAAACAGCAAATACATAATATAAAATTACTTAATTTATTGCCGCTCGAAAGAGTGGCTTTTTTTATTTTAAAACTCTTTCTCTTAGCTCAGACAGTGTAAGCTTAAGCCCACGTGCGGCTGCGCCGCACGTGGGCAGCGGGCCCGAAGGCCCGCTAAACTATCTTTTTATTATCACC
>DAOSVM010000012.1:0-70020 GCA_035379625.1 Ignavibacteriales bacterium
AGGAGTAATACTTTCAATGGGAGGACAAATACCTAATAATTTAGCAATGAGATTATATAATTCAAATGTAAATATATTGGGGACATCGCCAGTTGATATTGATACAGCGGAAAATAGACATAAATTTTCAATGTTATTAGATGAACTAAAAATTGATCAGCCGAGATGGAAAGAATTATCGTCAATGGAAGATGTTTATAAATTCGTTGAGGAAGTAGGATATCCTGTTTTAATAAGACCATCATATGTCCTATCAGGTGCTGCTATGAGTGTTGTTTCCAACAATGAAGAATTGGAATATTTTCTAAAATTAGCGACTAATGTTTCTAAGGAACATCCAGTTGTTATTTCTGAATTTATTGAAGAAGCAAAAGAAATTGAGATTGATGCTGTCGCACAAAATGGTGAAATCTTTGCATACGCAATAAGTGAGCATGTGGAATTTGCTGGAGTGCATTCAGGAGATGCAACAATAGTTTTTCCACCACAAAAAACTTATATTGAAACGATCAGAAGAGTTAAAAAAATTGCGAAAAAAATTGCAAAAGAATTAAATATAACAGGTCCTTTCAATATACAATATCTTGCCAAAGATAATGAAATAAAAGTAATAGAATGTAATTTGAGAGCATCCAGAAGTTTTCCATTTGTTTCCAAAATATTAAAACTAAATCTTATTGAGTTAGCAACCAAAGCAATTTTAGGCGAAAAAATAGAAAAACCGAATAAATCACTTTTTGAATTAGACTACGTTGGAGTAAAAGCGCCGCAATTTTCATTTTCAAGATTGCAGAAGGCCGATCCTGTTTTAGGCGTAGATATGGTTTCCACGGGCGAAGTTGGATGTATAGGAGAAGATTTTTATGAGGCTATCTTAAAATCTATGTTGTCAGTTGGATATAAGATACCTACAAAAGGTGTATTGCTTTCAACAGGGAATGCAAGATCAAAAGTTGAATTATTAAATTCATCTCGATTATTATATCAAAAAGGGCTAAAATTATATGCAACACCTGGGACTCATAATTATTTGAAAGAAAATGGTATAGAAACAACAATTGTTGGTTGGCCAAATTCTGATGAATTTGAGTTAAATGCTTTAGATTTGATTAAAAACAAACTCATAGATTTCGTTATAAATATTCCGAAAAACTTAAAACAAGGTGAGCTGCAAAATGATTATATCATAAGAAGAAGTGCTATTGATTATAATATACCTTTAATTACTAATGCTAGATTAGCATCTGCATTTATAATGGCAATTGGTAAGGTAAAAAATATATATATTAAAAGTTGGGATGAGTATAAATAAAAAAAAAAGAAGAAGACAAAAAAGTCTTCTTCTTTTAATAATTTATTGGTTTTTATACGTTTTGAATAATTGTCCATTACTAAAAAACCAAATACCTATTACATCACTTTGTCTAATTTCTCTTGCATATGTAACCCATTGAACATGTGTTTCCCCACGGTTAACAGTATATTTACAAGCGTAGTCACCACTAGTGGCTGCAGTAGTATAATTTTCTATTAATGTTCCATCTCTTAACAATAAAAACCATTTATTATCATTACATTCCAACGGGTCTGCATCCTTTCCGTTTATAACTGCTGTTTTGATAACTGTTATTGTGCCATCTGCGTTAGATTGAATTGATGCTGTTTCTGGGTAAAAACCAATAACATAATCAATTGTTTTACTAGAATTGGAAATTGCATTGTAATAAAATGTTTGTGCGTAAATATTTGCACATATAAAAATAATGACTAAAATAAATTTTTTCATGGGCCTCTCCTTGTTAATTTGTTTTTATTTTTTATTTTTGGAGAGTTTAGTATACAACATTTTCCTAGCACGATGTAAACGTGAACGAATGGTACCAACAGGGCAGTTTACAAAATCTGCTATTTCTTCGTATGTAAACTCTTCAATGTCACTTAGAATTATAACTGTTCGGAATTCTTCGGGAAGAGAATTAAGTGCTTCGGATAATTCATCATCAAGTGTATTTTCAAAAGCGTCGTCGGTATAATGTTGTGTATTAATATCTGTAGGGCTTATACTCTCATAAAAATTCTGAATATCATCATAATCTACTTTATCAGGGCTTTTTGCAATTTTTCTATAATCATTGATAAAGGTATTTTTCAGAATACGGTAAAGCCAACCTTTTATATTTGTCCCTTTTTCAAATTTATCAAGAAATCTATAAGCTTTAATAAATGTTTCTTGTACTAAATCTTCAGCAGCGTCGTAGTCGTTTGTTAGTTTTAATGCATAATTAAAAAGTAAATTCCTATGAGGATATACTAAATTTGTAAATTCTTCTTCTGATACATTCTTGGGTTCTTCTACTTCGGAAATTAAAGTTTCTTCGTTATCATATGTCAAATTATCAACTAGTTCCATTTAATTTTTCTTTCATAATAGTTGACCATTTTTAAATTGTAACACAATTTTTTGATTAAATAAAAATCCAAAATTTGCTTCCTTACCTCGTTCCAAAATAAATGGAATCGAAGATTCGTTTTCTATTATATAATTTAATGAATTTGAGTTAATATCCCAAATAAATTTATGATTTTCTAAATTAAATAATTGTAAAGAATGAGAATTTGATAAATCGCCAAAATCTGCAATATAGTATTTACTATTTTCAATTATTAAGCCTATATCTATTTTTATATCATTATGAATGATAACATTTTTGAAAATAACATCAAAAACATTATTAGAGTTCACAGGGATAGTTTTATAAAAAGTATTTGTAATCTTTTTGTATGATTCTTTAAGTGCTGAGTAAATGGAATTGAGCAATGCGATAAAATAAATTTTATTTACAAATTTATAAGTATTTTTCCAAAAACCTGCTTCAAATAGTAAAGTGGTGGATCCCAATTGTTGAAAATTATCGCCAAAGGCTCTTGGTTCAAAATTATCAGGATATTTTGCTATTCTGCCAGGGATAAAATTAGATAAAACTTGATAATTATAAGAGCAAAATCTTATAGCATTATCATAATTATTGACTATGGTTTTATTCTCATCAATAGGAGGTGCCATCAATGATAACACCGGAGGTTTATATTTTGAATTTGTTACTGAATATAACCTAGACTGGTTGTGCAAATTAAATGAATATTCGGGTTTTATATTAATAAATGTATTTTTTAAAAATTTACCTTCGGGTGTTTGTTGTGATAAAAAATCACGATTTATATCAATGCCTAATGCATTATAACGAGAATTGATTTCTGCTCCATCAGGATTAACCATGGGAATAAAATATATTGTACAATTATTATATATATCGTGCCTAAAATCATTTAAAAAATCATCTTTTTTCAAAAATTGGATTAAATCAAAGAAAAATTTAGTTCCGGTTGGTTCATTACCATGCATTTGTGACCATAAGAAAATTTTCTTATTTCCCTTACCTATTTTATATAGATTAATAATTCTATTTTGAATAGAGACAGTACTATCTTCCTTGATTACAAAAGATGGTAATTCCTTGATTAAATTAATATAATGTGAATAAGTTATATTCTCACCTAAAACTTTTTTACAATCATAAGAATTATAATTTTCGTACAGTCGATATGGAAAATATAAATCAATCATTTTATAATTGATGATATTTGTTTAAAAGCTTCTGTTCCTGATCTTTCTAACATTTCAAATAAAGCCATTTCATATGTTATAACTTGAATATTGGATGTTACAAATCTACGTATTGCAAATAGATAATCTTCTTCTTTTCTTGAACTTATTGCATTACCAATAACATAGACATGGAAACCTGCTGAATCTAAATCTAATGCAGATTGCATTACACAAACATGGCTTTCAATTCCGCATAAAATTAAATTAGATACATTTTTATCTCGAAGTTCCTTTATCAATTCTTGCACAAAAATTATACTGAATGCATCTTTTTCGTATCTCTTACTATTTTCCAATAAATCAAGAATTTCTTTGTGGGTTGGCCCAATTCCTTTCGGGTACTGTTCTGTAAAATATATAGGAATATTTAATATTTTACATCCCTTTATTAATTTCACAGTATTGCTAACAATTTTTTCTTTATCTTTCATTACATTCAGTAATTTTTCTTGTATATCAATGATAATAAGTGCAGTATTTTCTTTTTTTAGTATTTTAGTACTTCTCATAAAAATCTCACAATATTTTAATGTAATATAAATTTTAATATATAATAAGTCAATATTTTAAATATAAGAATTGAATTTTTTTACAGATTTATCAAATTCATCAATAAATCTTTTAAATAATTCATCAACAGTAGGTATATCTTTTATTAAACCAACACCTTGACCAACTTCCATAAGTCCATTATTTAAATCACCTTCAAAAATACCTAACATTTCTTTTTTACGGCCTAACATTTCTTTTAATTGTTCAGGAGTAGCACCATTTTTTTCGGCTTCTGCAAGTTTAAGAGTGAGTTCATTTTTTAAGGCTCTGATCAGACCAAAACCACGAAATATCAAAATGGTATCGGTATCAGATGCTTCTACTAATTTATTTTTATATGTTTCTGAAGCCGAAGATTCTACAGTAGCCGCAAATCGTGAACCAATTTGCACACCTTGCGCACCCAAAGCAATAGCAGCAGCTATTGCACGGCCATCCATAATTCCACCTGCCGCTATAACCGGAATTTTTACTGCATCAGCTACTTGGGGAATGAGTGTCATTGAAGTAAGTTCATCAAGACCATTATGCCCGCCAGCTTCTACACCTTCGCAAACAACAGCATCGCAACCAACACTTTCACATTTTATAGCTTGTTTTACGTTTGCTGTTACATGTGTTACAATCATGTTATTTTTTTTGAAAAGATCAATAAATTTAGCAGGATTTCCAGCAGAAGTAAAAACAATTTTTACTTCCTCTTCAATACAAACCTGTATTAAATCTTTTATATCTTCTCTTAATAATGTAAGATTAACACCAAAAGGTTTTCCGGTTGCTTTTTTGCATTTTTGAATATGCTCTCTTAATAGTTCTGGTTTCATTGAACCGGCACCAATAAGACCTAAACCACCATTGTTACTTACAGCTGAAGCCAATTTCCATCCGGAAACCCAAACCATTCCTGCCTGTATAATAGGGTATTTGATCCCAAATAATTTTGTTAAGTTATTATTAATATTCATTTTACTAACCTGTAATTTTATGAAAAAATAGAAAAATTTTGTAATTTATCACAAAAATAATCAAAATTATGATAAATTTAAAACGTATTAGGAATATCAATAAAATAAATTTTTCACCTGGTAATATTTTATATTGGATGCAAAGGGACCAAAGAGTTGATGATAATTGGGCTTTAATTTATGCTTATCATTTAGCTAAAAAGTACAATAAAAGATTATATATTCTTTTTAATGTTGTAGATAATTTTTTAAACGCCCCTCTCAGGCACTATCATTTTATGTTTGAAGGCTTAAAAGAAGTTGATAAGAAATGTAAACAATTAAATATTAATTTTGTTATAACTTATGGAAATCCAGTTGATAATATTACAAATTTTATTAAAAATTTTGAAATTCAGGCTCTAATTACTGATTTTAATCCAATAAAAATTGTTGATAAATGGATAAATAAATTGAAAGAGGAATTAAATATTCCTATATTGCAAGTTGATGCTCATAATATTGTGCCAGCATTTTATGTAAGCGATAAGCAGGAATTTGCCGCTTATACTTTAAGGCCTAAAATTCATAAATTACTAAATGAATTTTTAGATGATTACCCAAAATTAGAACCGTTAAACCAAGATAATATCGATAAAAGTATTAAATCTAATCAATTTATTCTCCCTAGTAATTTAGATAATTCTGTTAAAATTGTTGAATTAAATGCAGGATACGATACTGCAATATTAAAATTAAATGATTTTATTTCAAATAAATTAAAAAAATATAATGAGCGCAAAAATGATCCAAACCTAAATTATAACTCTGGGCTGTCTGCATATTTACACTTTGGGCATATATCTTCTCAAACTATAGTCTTAAATATAATCAAAAATATCAACAAGCTAGACTTTAAATTGGAAGAATTATATAATTCATTTTTTGATGAACTTATTGTAAGAAAAGAGCTTTCAGATAATTTTTGTCTATACAACAAAAATTATGATAATTTTGATGGTTTCCCTAATTGGGCAAAAGAAACTTTAAATGCTCACAGAAATGATAAAAGGGAATATTTATACTCATTAGATGAACTAGAGAATTCTCTTACACATGATGATTTATGGAATGCCGCCCAAAGGCAAATGGTAAGAGAAGGTTTTATGCACGGCTATTTACGAATGTATTGGGCCAAAAAAATTCTGGAATGGACCGAAAATCCGGAATTAGCTTTAGAATATGCCATTTACTTAAATGATAAATACGAGTTAGATGGGAGAGATCCAAATGGATACACTGGTATAGCTTGGTCTATTGGTGGTGTTCACGATAGACCTTGGTTCGAAAGACCTATATTTGGAAAAATTAGATATATGAATTTTAATGGATGTGCCAAAAAATTTAATACAAAAGATTTTATAAATAAATATAAATAATGAAATGGATAAAAAAACTTCAGAAAGCTTATTACTTGTAATTAGTATATCTGTTAATTTTATTGCGACAGTTATACTATTTTTAATATTAAAAGAATTAAAAATTATCTTAATACCATTGGTATTAGCATTCTTTATTTATTTTATTTTTAAGCCAATTAACGATTATCTTAAATCTAAAAAGTTAAACAATTTAGTTTGTCTTATTGTTAATTTCTTAATTTTTATTTTCATAGCTTTTGTATTTTCTCAAATTATCATTACTTCATTTGACCAATTGTTATCAAATGTAGATGTTTATTCTAAGAAAATACCTCATATAATTAACTCAATTTTGCGTGAAATAGGTGTAAAAAGAAAAGATTTTTACAACGCTATAGCATCAATTGATATTAAATCTTTAATTTCAACTGGTATTATTACAATTTTAGATTTATTTAATTTATTATTTTTTATGTCATTTTTCTATATCTTTATCTTTTTAGGAGCTGATAAATTATTTATAACTCTTAGAAAATACTTTTTACCTGATAAATCATCGGAAAATTATTTCGAAGCAAAAATAAAATTAGTAGAAACATTTAATAATATTATAAATCAAATTCAAAAATATATATATGTTAAATTTACCAATAACTTATTGGCAGGTCTAACAGTAACGATTGTACTTTATGCTTTAGGTTTAGATTACCCTATTATTTGGGGATTATTACTTTTTATTTTTGAATTTGTTCCTACTATTGGTTCATTTCTATCATTAATTTTCCCTACACTAATGAGTATAATACAAAAAGAATCTTTGGGGTATACTTTAACCATTGTGATTTCACTCGTGTTAATTCAAACATTTTATTTTAGTTTTCTTGAGCCCAAAAGGATGGGGAATAAATTAGGATTAAATCCAATTGTAATTTTAATCTCATTATTATTATGGAATTACATTTGGGGAATCCCTGGTATGATTTTAAGTGTACCAATGATGGCAACAATTAAAATTATTTTATCAAACACTAATTCAAAAATTTTGAATTTTATTTCTGATATTATGGGGTAAAATAAATTTAACATTATATATATAAATAATTGATTTATAATTAAAATTGGCTTGTTTTTTTATAACAATTTTTTCTCTATTTTGCAAATAAATCAATTTAGTGGGGGACTAAATGAAAAAATCTTTTTTTCTGTTTTTATTAATTTTATCAATTGTATCACTTGTCTATTCTCAACAGACTTATCCTAAAAAGGAAATGCGTGGCGTTTGGGTAGCTACTGTTTCTAATATCGATTGGCCAATTACAGTAGGTAGTTCTACTACGTCCATCAATAAACAAAAGGAAGAATTGGAAAATATTTTTATTTACCATAAAAATTTAGGTATGAATACTATATTTTTCCAAGTCAGAACAACAGGGGATGCATTCTATAAAAGTCAGTATGAACCATGGTCAGCATATCTAACAGGTACTCAAGGTTTGGCGCCATCGGATCCAAATTATGATCCTCTTCAATATGCAATAGAATTAGGTAAAAAGTATGGTATTCAAGTGCATGCTTGGATTAATCCTTATAGATTATTTCTTACAACTGGTAATGTATCATCTGTTGCAAGTAATCATTTAATTAAAACTAAGCCTGAATGGGTCTTAAAATGCGATAAAACAGAATATAGATTTTTAAATCCTGGTATTCCTGCTGTTCGTGAATATGTTACTAAAATTGTTATGGATATTGTTAGGAGATACGATGTTGATGGAATTCATTTTGATGATTATTTCTATCCTTATACTGATTATGGAACTTTTAATGATGACGATACTTATAATACATATAAAGTTGGTAATTTAGGCAAAACCGAGTGGCGTAAAAATAATGTCAATTTACTATTAAAAATGATAAACGATAGTATAAAAGCTGTTAAACCTCATATCATATGGGGAATTAGCCCTGCAGGAAATCCATCTGTTAATGGTACAATATATTGTGATCCTGATGCTTGGCTTGCCGGGAAATATTATAATACATCGGGACAATTAGTTACAGGACAGCCATATATAGATTATATTTTACCACAATTATATTGGGCTGATTATAAAATAAGCGGTACAAGTATTTTACCATATTGGGCAGGCACTTCGCAAGTTCTTTTATACGGTAGTTATTGGGGACCATTACCTTTAGGTAATCGCGATCTTTATACTGGTCATGGAACTTACAATGTTCCAACAAATATAGGTTCTCAAATCAGAATTAATAGAGCTAATCCTAATGTAAAAGGTGGGGTACATTTTAGTTCTAAAACATTGACAGGAAATTTATCAGGGTGTTCAGATACAATCAAGAAATATCAACCATTTTTAAGCATTGTTCCACCAATGGTATGGAAAGATAATTCAAGCCCTAACGCTCCCTTAAATTTTAAATGGGATAATATTCCTGGTACTAGTGTAGCAGGGCTAGTATGGAATAAACCGTCAGGAGAAGATACTAAATATTATGTTGTATATGCTTTTAATACAACTTCGCCATCTCAAAGCGATATCAATAATCCAGCAAATATTTTGGATATAACAGGTAATCAATTTTATCAAGTTAAAAATCAACTAGGTGATAAAAAATATTTATTTGTTACAGCACTTGATAGATACAATAATGAAAGTGGTTTATCTCAATATGTATCACCTTCTGCACCAAATTCACCTGTTCTTGTTGAACCGCTCAACAACTTTGCTTTTGGAAGAGATACAGTTCTATTAAAATGGCGAAAGGCACAAAATGCAACCGGTTACTCTCTCAAAGTTGCTACATCGCAGGATTTAACTTCCGGTATTGTTGCTAATGATATTTCTCTTAACGATACAATTTATAAACTTACTAATATCAATGGACAAACAAAATATTATTGGGCAGTAAAATCGAAAGGTGCAGTTGTAAATTCTGACTACTCAAATATTTATAATTTTACTACAGCTTTTCCACAAATTGTAACAAATTTAGTTCCTAAACACGCAACAACTAGTGTAACTTATACAAATGTAAAATTAGCTTGGTCAAATGTAAATACTGCAACTAAATATCGTTTACAATTGGCAACTTCAAATCCGCCGCAGACTTCGACAATGGTCAAAGATACTACAATTACAGACACAACTATAGTAATTCCGCAATTATTGGCAAATAAAGCATATTTCTTCAGAGTTAAAGCTATCAATCAGTATGGAGAAGCGAGTTGGTCTACAATAAACGGTTTCCAAACAGCACCACTATCAAACGAAATTGCTAACAATTTAAGTTTTATATTATTACAAAACTATCCAAATCCGTTTAATCCTGTTACAAATATAACATATACAATTCCTATAACTGCAAATGTAAAATTAACAATTTATAATAGTTTAGGTCAAGTGGTAAAAGAATTGATTAACGAATATCAAAATGCTGGCGAGTATTCTATTGTATTTGATGGTTCAGAGTTACCATCTGGAACATATTTTTATCGATTAACTGCTGGCAATTTTGCAAAAACAAACAAAATGTTATTAATTAAATAAAAAAACTAATAATTTCAATCTTTTTAAGCTGCCTCGAAATTCATAACAAAAGTTTATGGGGCAGCTTTTTTTTATTATTTAGCTCAGACAGTGTAAGCTTAAGCCCCTTGCAGCTTGTAGAAAGCTGCAAGGGGCAGCGGGCCGTTCCGGCCCGCTAAAAATCTTTTCTTCGACACCTTACAAAGTGTAGTGCTTTTGGGCTTTAATTAGTATTCAATTCTTTCCTAAACGTGGTACCAGTCTGCAGAGCAAACGTAGCTTTTAATAAAAAATTATTTTCTTAGCAAAACTTCAATATAGTTTTACGAATATTTACAATTGATACGACTTTTTTTATAATATATTTACATTTACAATTATATCGTAAAAAAAATATATTGTATTTACAAACATATTATTGAAAATTACTATTATATCGTATATGCAATTATATTGTAAATACAAATATGTATTTTAAATTGCTAATGTATTGTAATTACAATTTTATCGTATGTCCTATTATATAGTAATAACGATATTAATTTTGCTCACTTTTTAGTTAAGCTAATTTTTCATAGAAAAATATTCAAACAACATTTAGTTATTTAGCTAAATGTAAAAATATAAAGATATTGATATAAAATTATTGTTAGATTGTTTGTAAAATCATTTTTGGGGGCGTTAGCCTGCCCGTGCGCCTTCGTGGCGCACGGGCTTTAAGCTTACACCGTCTGAGCCAATAATTAGAAAATATATTTTTTTTATAGTTCTATTAATTATAGCGCCTTAAATTATATAATTTATTCTTTTAACGAATTGCTTTTAATCAGAATTTTTTTATATTAATTGCGATGAAAATACTAATCAATTGGAGTTATTATGAATAATCTTATCTATAATATTGATAATTTTTTAACTATTGCAGGAGATTTTCTCTGGGGCTATCCACTGATAATTCTTTTAATGGGAACTCATATATTCTTAACGATTAGACTTAAATTTATACAAAAATATACATTCAAAGGAATTAAATTATCTGTTGCTAAAGATAGCGAAGGAAAAGGAGATGTTACACCTTTTGGTGCGATAACAACTGCTCTGGCATCTACTATTGGAACGGGAAACATTGTAGGAGTTGCAACTGCAGTAGCTTCTGGCGGGCCAGGCGCTGTATTGTGGATGTGGCTTACAGGTGTTTTTGGGATTGCAACAAAATATGCCGAAGCCTTGCTTGCAGTAAAATACCGTGTTGTAAACGAGAAAGGGGAGTTTTCTGGTGGCCCGATGTATGTTTGTGAATTAGGTTTAAAAAGTAAATTACTTGGAGTTTTATTTGCTTCATTTGCTGCTTTTAGTGCTTTAGGAAGTGGAAATATGACACAAGCCAATTCTCTATCTTTGATGCTTTATCATAACTTAAATGTTTCCCCTTGGATAACTGGAATAATTATTGCCATTTTGACAGCTTTGGTTATTATAGGTGGAATTAAAAGTATTGCAAAATTTTCTGAAATCTTAGTTCCATTTATGGCAGCATTTTATGTCTTAGGATGTTTAATTATTTTGATGATAAATTCTGATATGTTATTAAAAACAATAGAGTTAATATTAACAAGTGCATTTTCCGGTCATGCAATCGTTGGTGGATTTATTGGTGCAACAGTAAAAGATGCAATGAGATATGGTATTGCTAGAGGGTTATTTTCAAATGAATCAGGACAAGGGAGCGCACCAATTCTTGCAGCTGCTGCAAAAACAAAAAATCCTGTCAGACAAGCTCTTGTTTCTTCAACAGGTACTTTTTGGGATACAGTAGTAATTTGTGCTATTACTGGATTAGTTATAGTTAGTTCAATGGAATGGATTAAAGGGTATTCAGGTGGCCAGCTTACAAGTATAACTTTTGAAAAAATCCCATTATTAGGGCCAATAATATTAACAGTTGGGTTAATCACCTTTGCATTTTCAACTATTATTGGGTGGGAATATTATGGCGAAAAATCATTCGAATATTTATTTGGTGTTAAATATGCAATTATCTATCGTGTAATTTGGGTAATTGCTGTCTTTATAGGTTCCGTTGTACCATTAAATTTTGTTTGGAAACTTTCTGATGTAACTAATGCTTTAATGGCTTTACCTAATTTAATTTCATTAATATTATTACACAATGTAATCTATGAAACCACAAATAAATATTTATGGTCGGGGAATATTGAACAGGTAGGTAATTAAAATATATTCAATTTATAAAAAATATGTATTGACAATATATTATTTTTGTAGTAATTTCAATAACAAATTTAGAGGTTTAAAGTGATAAATTTTAATTTCTATGCACCAACCAAAATTCTTTTTGGAAAAGATAAAATAACAGAATTACCAGTTGAATTAAGTAAATGGGGTAAAAGAGTACTTTTAGTTTATGGTGGTAATTCTATTAAGGTTAATGGTATATACCAAATTGTTCATAAAATTTTATCAGATAATACAGAATTATTTATTGAGCTACCTGGAGTACAACCAAATCCAAGAATATCAAAAGTAAGAGAAGGTATTAAGCTGATAAGAGAAAATGATTTGGATTTTATATTAGCAGTTGGTGGCGGAAGCGTTATAGATTGTTCTAAGGCCATTGCCGCTGGTGTTAATTATGATGGGGATCCTTGGGACATTGTAATGTATAAAGCTCGTACTGTTAATCCTACTCCTATTGGTGTAGTACTTACATTTTCAGCAACAGGTTCAGAAATGAATGGTGGATCTGTTATTACAAATGAAGAACTAAAAATGAAGCGCCCTTTTGGTGATGAACAATTAAAACCCAAATTTTCAATTCTTGATCCAACTTATACATATACTTTATCTAAATATCAAACAGCTTGTGGTATAGCTGATATGTTTAGTCATCTTTTGGAGACTTATTTTTCTGCTGTTATCGGTGCTTCTGTACAAGATAGAATTGCTGAAGGATTGATGAAAAACGTTATTCATTATGCTAAAATAGTATTAGATGAACCTGAAAATTATATTGCACGAGCAAATTTAATGTGGACAAGTTCTTTGGCAATCAATGGATTAACTGGAGCTGGTAAAATTGGTGATTGGGCAACTCATATGATTGAGCATGAAATTAGTGCTATTAATGATATGGCTCATGGTGCCGGATTAGCTTTAATTTTCCCTTATTGGATGCAATATGTTCTTTCAGATGAAACGCTTTGGAAATTTGTCGAATATGCAAATAATGTTTGGGATATCCAAGGTTGTGATTTTGATACAGCGCAACAAGCAATAAAACAAACTCGTGAATTTTTTAATTTTCTTGGCCTCCCTTCTCATTTAAAAGAAGTTGGAATTTCACCTGATATGTTTGATGAAATGGCCGAAAAAGCCGTTATCTTTGGACCAATTGGCAATATAAAAAAATTAGAAAGAGAAGATATAATTAATATTTTAAAACTAGCTTATTAGGAATAACATGTTAAAAAAAAACCTTTTTTTTTATATCGTATTTACAATAATTTTGTGTGTTCAATATAATTATGCGCAAAATTATAGCAATTTATTAAGAACAAATAATAAAGCTTTTAAAAAAACTGCTAAAATTAAATACACCCCGCTTAATTATATTTCCTTTACAAAGCAAATGTTTGGAGATAATTCTTTAACAGGAGTAACTGATGTTGAATTTGTTGGTTCTAATTGTTATGTCTTAACGAATGGGAGTGCTAGTAGTAAAAATAAAATTTACAAATTTAAACCCAAATTATGCATTAGGAAATACAAAAGGGGGTGAAGCATTATCTATTTTAGAGAATAAGCCTTCCAACCAGTGCCGTTTTCATCGAAATTCCTAATGCAAAGCATTTGAATTTTAATGTGATTATAGTAGACTGTGGATGATTTTGTAAAACATACATCATTCGCATTCCGCTCTATGAGGCGACCGCCTTCTCTACTAATTCATACTTAAAGGTATTTCCATTTTTTCTTATTCCTTTTTTCTCCATAATTTATTGATCTCGTTTAACTTATCAAGATATTTATCCATCTATTGAATAATTTGGGTTTATAATTCAAATGGTCAGTTAGTTAATACTTTATTCTATGGCGTCCTAGAGCAGGGATATCATAAAATTAAGTTTAATGCTCTTAATATGAGTTCAGGAATTTATTTTTATACGCTAACTAGTTCAAAATACAAGTTAACAAAGAAAATGTTATTATTAAAGTAAAATTTAAGGCTGCCAGTGATGGCAGTTTTTTTTTTATTGGGCTCGGGCAGTATAAGCATATACTCACGTGCGGCATTGAAGCCGCACGTGAAAAAAATTTTGAGTAAGGTATATAAATACTAATTTGAATATTCTCAGGCTAAAAACTAATTTTTATTATTTATTTTATGAATATATTGGAAATTCATATAAAATTTAATAATTTAAATGATAAATTAAATAATATAGTATTAAATATAATATGGGAATTAAAGACACTAAACGCTTTCTAATATTTATTGGAATTATAAGTTTTATTGTTATCAATCTCTATATATCATTTTTTGAATATAATGTTAATCATATTTATCAAATTTCTATTATACCGTTTTTAATAATAATATTTTTTGTTTTTCTTTTTAGCAACAAAAAATTTGTCAATGCATATATAAATTATATTTTTCAAAATAAGAATTATTTGCAAAGATATTTTAATCCATATAGTAATGCATATATTATACTTTCTCCAGATAAAAAAGTAATTTCATATAACGATAAATTTACTCACGTTTTAGAAAAATTATCAAACGGTGTTTATTATAAACTTACTCACCTAAATGATTTAAATTAAATCTTGATGAAGAATTATTAAGCCAAATTGAAAGCAATTTGAATGTCGTTTATGAAACAAAAAATAAGTTTAAATTTGAATATCAAAAAAAACGAGAATATGCAACTTATTGGTTTGCTATCAGCATTATACCATTTATTTTTGACGAAAATAACATATATATAAGTATCGTCGTAAAAGATATAACTGAAGAAATCGATACAAAAAATTTAGCTAAAAAAACTGTAGAAATAAACAATCTTATTAGTAGTTTAATATTACAGATAAACAAAGCTACAAGTTATAAAGAAGTTTATGAAAGGCTTAAATATGAATTATCGAATACAGATGTATTTGAAAATTTGTTAATTTTTACAACCAATGATTTGATATATTACAATTTAATTTCTTATTTTAACAAAAATAGTTTTTGTGATAAAGTAATAAATAAATATTTTATTGACAAACCTGTAATTATTCATAAAGATAATATATTAATTGAAAAAGTTAATATAGTAGAAAATATCATAAATCTATTTCCATTTATTCAAGAAATCGACTTAAATGAATTAGCTAATTTAAATCAACACGCTAGCTACATAACCTATTGTTTTGAAGTTGAAAATGAATATTACTTATTTGTATTGTGTACAGATTTAAAAACTAATATATACGATAGTTTATTAATTTTATTTAATGCAATTCATAGCAAGTTTATTGAAATCGAACTTAAGAATAAATTGTTGTCATTAGATATTATAAACAATAATATTTTTGATAATTTCGATATTCCTGTTATTAAAATTGATAATGAATTTAATATACTTTATTGCAATAATCTTTCGCAAACTATTTTATCATTAAATTCTTCTGAAAAACTTGATAAATTTTTAGTTAAGAAAGATCAAGAATTACTAAAATCAAAGTTTAATGAAGATAACTTTTATGAAAATATAGAAGTAGAGATAGTTACCGCACAAAAAGGAGCATACCCTGTAAATCTAATGATTTTACCTGTTCATAATAATCCTATAGCCAAACGTTTCTATTTACTTCTTATTCCATTGAATGAAAAATTTGAAATGAAAAATGAAATATTGAAATTATCATTTGAAGTAAATACTATATTTAACAACATAAACGAATTCGCTGTCATTTTAGATGAAAATGGTATTGTAAAAAAAGTTAATAAAATAGCAAATCAAAAGTTAACACAGATTTTAAAAGATAAAATTGCAGTTGGTGATAAAATAAACAAAATTATACCTAATGAAAATTTACAAGATTTTATATTGAATTTCAATAAAGCATTAAAAGGCGAAGTAATAGAATATACAAAAAAAATAACCTTTTCTGAAAATTTACATTTGTATTTGAAACTTAAATACATACCAATCTTAAATGATAAAAATATTATTAAAGAAGTACTTTTTATAATCGATGATACAACAAATTATTATGAACTCGAAACATTAAAGAATGACTATGTATTTAAAAATAAATTTGATGTAAAAAATATTCCTGATCCAATTGTTATACTAGACCCATTAGGTAATATTATTTTTGCTAATCCACAATTTATAAACGAATTTGGCTTTGAAGAAAAAGAACTTATTGGGCAAAATATTTCATTAGTTGCTGATAAATCTTTTATTATTAAAATTAAAAAAATATTTACTTCAGTTTCTAAGAAAGAGCTTATTATCGAAACACTTCAATTTGCAAACGGAACTAAATCTAAGTATGAAATAAATGCTAAATTGTTAGAACATGGAAGAATTATTTGTACTTTAAGAAAGGTTTCTTCAGATATTTATAGCGAAGAAAAAAGTATTTTGAGCAAATTATTTGATTCTTTAGTTAATGAAATATCTAATCCTATTGTAATTATTGATTCACTTTATAATATTATATTTAGTAATAATTTGTTTGAAAAGAAATTTAAAGCAGGAAATACTCTAAATACTTTTAAGAACCTACTTAACGATGAAAATCAAATTAATATTTTGAATAATATCATTAGTTCTAAAACTACAAATGTTGAAGAAATTGTATTAAAAATTAAGGATGATTATAAAGTTGAAGTAATACCATATTATGATGCTGTAAATGCTAAATATTATTACATTTTAGTGTTTAACAAATATACAACAACAAAAGAAATTATTTCAAGTTATCAGCATTTAGAGAAAAGTTACAACCACATACTTGATATTGCTGGTGATGCTTTTATCATTTTAAACGATAAATTTGATACCATTTATTTGTCTGATAATCTATACAAAACATTTTTATCCCAAGACTATAAGAAATCTATAAATTCTATAAATGACATTTTTGGAGAAATACTGACTAAACAAATAATTGAAGTTTGTAAAAATTTAAATTCTATAGAAAACACAACATTAGATATTCAATTTGAAAAGAAAAATGAAGAACCTAAATATTACAGGATTTATATTGGTACATATAATATTGATAATAATAAAAGGTATTATTGCTTCTTTGAAAATAGAACAGAAATCTATAAGCTAACCGAAAAATTAAAACAATATGAAAAGTTATTGCAGCATGATAATTTTAATTATGAAATAGTATTACCTAAATTATCACATAATTTAAGAAATTTTATAAACTCAAGTTATGGTCTAATTGAATTATTGAATATTCCCAACTTTATCAATAAAGAAAATATTGACAAATATACACAAAAAATAATTACAAACGGTGATAAATTATTAAGAACTTTTGATAAATTAAACGATTTCCAGTTGATTGAAAATAAAAAAATTAAATTTACTGATCAAGCTTATTCCATAATAGATATTTTTGAAAATTTAAAATATGAATTGAAGGATACATTGATTAATTCTGATAAGAAAATTATTATTGAATTAGTTAATAATACAATTGAAATTAAAATTTTTCAAGATATTGTCACTAGAATTATAAAATATTTACTTTTTAATGAAATGTTAGTTGATAGATTTAATGATTATTTTATTTCAACTTCTATTATTTTGAAAGATAAGCCTAATATAGAATTTAAATTATATGCTGAACCGATTGATGAATTTACTGAATTTTTAAAAGAAGTTATGCAATTTGATATACAGCAAACGGAAAATTTCGAACACTATGCATTCGATTTGTATATTGCCGGTAAAATTTTAGAAGAATATTCTTCAAAACTTGTAATTAAAGATGAGAATAATCATAAGTATATATCTTTCCTTTTACCTATTGATTCTTATAAGAAAAATGCGGAGAAATTATTACTTAAAATAGATAGTAATTCTTTTGAAAATATTGTAATAAAAACTGATAAAAAAAATATAGTAATATATGAAAAAGATGAATTGAATTTAAAAATATTAGAAGAGCTATTGTACAATCATAATATTAAAGTTATAAATTCTTACGATGAATTTGAAAAAGTATTTGATGATTTTTATATAGATATAGCTATATTAAAAATAGAAGAAAATGAAGAATTTCTAAATAAGATAAAAACTATAAAGAATAATTCCAAATTCAAAACTGTAAAAATAATAGGGTTAAGTGGAAATATTCAAATTAGAAAAGAAGATCTGTACAAAATAGGGTTTGATTACATTATGATCAAACCTATCAATAAATATGAATTAATAAAAATAATTAGCGAGGTTTAGAAAATGAGAATAGTATTCTGTATATTTGCTTTTACGATGATTTTATTTGCGCAAGAACAAATAATAAATTTTCAGCAACTAATGAATTCACTAAAAAAAGGGAAAGAAATTAAAGCTGTAATTGACTATTCTAAATGTGTTTTAGTACTAGACGGGAAGGATACTGTGGCCGCAAAAAATGTACCGCGTGCAATTGGTGGAATGGAATTTAAGTCTTGGGAATTTTTTGATACTATGGTTGTAAAAAATAAAAATGCCTATGTGGCTACTTCTGAAAGCGTTTTAATAAATCATCCAAAATATGGTTATATTATAAACTATGTAAAATTGAAAGTAAAAGACGATAATAAAGTTGAAGTTATGGTAAAATATTTAGATAATTATCGTGAAGTTGTGGATGAGGTTTTCTACACTATTATAAACGATAAGAAAAATAACGGTGGATTGAGTTTATTTGAGAAATGAAGATAAACTTTTTATTAAATAAATATGTTTTCTTAAAAAGATGAAATATGGCAAATAAAAAAAAGATAACTGAAAATATTGATGACTTATCTTTAGAAATTTCTAATGAATTAAATACACAGCACCAAATCGATTTAGAACAAGCAATGATTGAATTGGAGAAAATCTCAGAGCAATTGGAAGATCCGAATATAAAACTTAATGATGCAATTGAATTATTTAAAAAAGGTGCAGAATTAGCCAAAATTTGTCATAAAGAATTAACTGAAGCTGAAATAAAAATCAAAGAAATTAAAGCCGATTTATCTGAAATTGAATTTAGGAAGGAAAATTAAAATGGTTGATGTTAATAAATATCCTTTACTTTCACAAATTGATTATCCAAAAGATTTAAGAAAGTTAAATATAAGTGAATTAAATAATTTAGCCGATGAAGTTAGAAAATATTTACTTGAAGTTATATCAGAAGTTGGTGGTCATTTAGGTAGTGGACTTGGAGCAGTTGAGCTAACAATAGCATTGCATAAAGTATTTAATACCCCACATGATAAAATAGTGCTTGATACAGGTCATCAAGGGTATCCGCATAAAATATTGACTGGACGTAAAGAGGCACTTCGTACAATTAGGCAATTAGGGGGAATAAGTGGTTTTCTAAAGCGTGATGAAAGCGAATATGATGTTTTTGGCGCTGGGCATGCTTCAACTTCTATTTCTGCAGCATTAGGAATTGCAAAAGGGGCTGAACTTATACAAGATCATAAAAAAGTTGTTGCTGTTATTGGTGATGGTGCGATGACTGGCGGAATGGTCTATGAAGCAATGAATAATGCTGGATTACTCAATAGTGATTTGATAGTAGTTTTTAATGATAATAATATGTCTATTGATAACAATGTTTGGCATGTTCAAAACTTTTTTACTGATTTAATCTCAAATCCTGAATATAATAAAATCAAAGGGCAAGTATGGGAATTTGCAGGAAAATTTGATGACTTTGGCGATAGATTTAGAAAATTGGTTAGCAAAGTACACGCAGGGATTAAATCAGTTGTTACACCTGGTATGATGTTTGAAGCATTAGGATTTAGATATTTTGGTCCTATAAATGGTCATAATATTGGAAAGATGGTCAAATTATTTGAAGCAGTTAAAGATTTAAAAGGCCCTATTTTAGTTCACGTTGTAACTCAAAAAGGTTACGGATATCCCCCCGCTGAAAACGATAAACAAAAATTACATGCATCCAATCCTTTTGATATTGAAACTGGAAAAGCATTAAAAAAATCTACCGTACCAACATATACTAAAGTATTTGGTGAAACATTAGTAAAATTAGCTAAAGAAAATAATAAAATTGTTGGTATTACCGCAGCTATGCCGGATGGAACAGGTTTAGATATACTCAAAAAAGAAATCCCTGAAAGATATTTTGATGTTGGAATTGCTGAAGAACATGCAGTTACTTTTGCAGCTGGTTTAGCTACAGAAGGAATTATTCCCGTTGTAGCTATTTATTCGACATTTTTACAAAGAGCAATTGATCAAATTATTCATGATGTAGCTTTACAAAAATTACATGTTGTATTTGCTTTAGATAGAGCTGGCTTAGTTGGTGCTGATGGCCCAACACATCATGGAACCTTTGATTTAACTTATTTGAGAATGATTCCTAATATGGTTGTAATGGCTCCCAAAGATGAAGCTGAGTTACGTAATATGTTAAATTTTGCAATCAATTATAAAAAAGGTCCAATTGCATTAAGATATCCACGAGGTAATGCAATTGGGGTTGAAATTAAGGAAGATTTTGATGAAATTCCTTTTGGTAAAGCTGAAGTAATAAAAGATGGGGAAGATGTTTGTATATTAGCTCTTGGAAATTTTGTAAATTATGCAACTAAAGCGGCTGAATTTCTTTCAGATGATGGCATATCAGTAAAAGTAGTAAATATGAGATTCTTAAAACCTTTAGATAAAGAGTTATTATTTGATATAGCAAAAAAATATAACAAAATAATAACATTAGCTGAAAATACAATTGTTGGTGGTTTCGGTAGCGCTGTTGCAGAATTCTTTATAGATAATAATCTGAAAAATGATATTTTAAGACTGGAATTACCAGATAAATTTATAGAGCACGGAACTCAACAACAATTACACGAAATAATTGGTCTTGACCCATTGAATATAGTTAATAAAATTAAAAATTTTGTTAAAAAATAAAAATCACTATTGAATATTTTAAAAATTATTATTATTTTTATATTAAATTAACCAAATATAATTGGAAGGTTCTATGAGAGAGAAAATTTTATTAGTTGAAGACGAAAAAGATATTGTAGAATTTATGCAATATAATCTTGAAAAAGAAGGCTTTGATGTAATTGTTGCATATGATGGTGAAGAAACATTAAAAAAAGTTAACGAGATGCCTGACTTAATTGTTTTGGATATTATGTTACCTAAAATTAATGGCTTTGATGTATGTAAACGAATAAGAAGTAATGAGCGTTTTGAAGGAATTCCAATTATAATCTTAACAGCTAAAAACACAGAAATTGATGAAATATTAGGGCTTGAGTTAGGTGCTAATGATTATATTGTTAAACCTATTTCTCCTCAAAAACTTATTGTTAGAATTAAAGCCAATTTGAAAAAAGTTGAGAAATCCAATGTACAATTCAAGCCAAATCAAATTGTACTCGGTCCTGTTGTTATTGATCGTGAAAAGTACTCAATATTTATCGATAAGGATGAAATACCACTAACTAGAAAAGAGTTTGAACTACTTTACTATTTGGCTAATCAACAAGGAAAAGTAATCAACAGAGAAGTTATATTAAAAGAAGTCTGGGGTGAAGACATCTATGTCGTTGAAAGAACTGTTGATGTCCATGTACGCAAAATCAGAGAAAAATTAGGTGATTACGCAAATATAATTGAAACAGTTAAAGGTGTTGGATATAGATTCAAAGAAATTAAAGAGCTTAAGAGATAATTTAAAATATTTCTTTACAGAAAATTTATCATACCGACTAATTATTTTAGTATTTTTTACCTTTCTTATAACATTACTAGCAAACAGGTTAAATCTAATTTTAGCAGACCTGTTTGTATTTTTTTTGTTATTTATTTTTGCTTTTCTTATACTTTTGGATTATCATCGTATTAAATTGGAAGAAATTGACAGAATAATCCAAGTTATCAGGTCATTGAGGCAAAACAGATTTAATGAAGCTTATGACATAAGATTGCCTGATAATCTAGAAGAACTAAATAATGAAATAAAAGAACTTTTCAAAAAAAATAAAGATGATCTTAATAGAATGCAAGAATTGGAAAAATTAAGGTCACAATTTATTTCTAATGTTTCACATGAACTAAAAACACCACTTTTTGCTATTCAAGGTTTTCTTGAAACATTGAAAGAAGGGGGAATTGACGATCCAAATATTAATCAAAAATATATTGAGAAGGCGCTCAATAATACATATCATCTTAATCATCTCATTACTGATTTAATTGAGTTGAGTAAAATTGAATCTAAAGAAGCTAAGATGAATTTTAAGGTTTTCAAATTAAAAGATTTTTTGGAAAATGTTGTTTATGATTTGGATATTATTGCTGAAGAGAAAGGGCTGAAATTAATTTTAACCCCCATTAAAAATAATATTGAAGTTTATGCTGATATTCACAGATTACGACAAGTAATGTATAATTTACTTTCTAATGCTATTAAATATACAAACGAAGGCAAAATAATCGTCTCTACTGAAGAAATAAAAGATACTGTGAAAATTACTGTGAAAGATACAGGAATAGGAATTCCTCAAAAAGATCTACCGTATATTTTTCAAAGATTTTATAGAGTTGATAAAGATAGATCTAAAATGTTGGGTGGTACAGGGTTAGGGCTTGCAATTGTAAAGCACATTTTAGAAGCACATAATTCTAAAATTGAAGTAAAGAGCGTATTAGGGCAAGGATCCGAATTTTCTTTTTATTTAAGAAAATATTAGGAATTTTATGAATAATAATTTTTACCAAAGATTAAGTAGAAATATCATTGTTTTTGATGGCGCAACAGGAACACATTTGCAGTCTCAAAATCTTAAAGCCGAGGATTTTGGCGGTGCAGCTTTTGAAGGATGTAATGAATATTTATGCATTACCAAACCAGAAGCTGTAAAGAAAGTACATTATGATTACCTTGAAGCTGGTGCAGATGTAATTGAAACAAATTCATTTGGAGCAACTAGACTTGTATTAAAAGAATATGGATTAGAGGATTTAGCTTATGAATTAAATAAGAAAGCAGCACAATTAGCTAAAGAAGTTGCAAATGAATTTTCTACTGAAGAATGGCCAAGATTTGTGGCTGGCTCAATTGGTCCTGGTACAAAATTACCTACTTTAGGACATATTACTTATCAAGAATTGTTTGATATTTATTTTGAACAAATGAATGGTCTAATCGATGGTGGTGTCGATTTATTTTGCATCGAAACATGCCAGGATGTATTACAAATTAAAGCTGCTTTAGCTGCTGCACAAAAAATTTTTGAGTTAAAACAAAAGGAAATTCCTATTATTGTATCTGTAACTGTAGAAGCTAATGGTACAATGTTAGTTGGTACAGATATCGAGGCGGCGTTAAATATTATTGAAGCTTTTGATATTGTAACAGCCTTTGGAATGAACTGTGCTGTCGGTCCTAAAGAAATGAGTAGCAACGTAAAATTTTTATCCAATCATTCATCTAAAAAAATATTTGTTATGCCAAATGCTGGAATTCCAGAAAATATCGGCGGCAAGGCTTGCTATCATTTAACACCAGATGAAATAGAGCATTGGGCTGAGATATTTATAAAAGATTATCATGTCAATATCATTGGTGGATGTTGCGGAACTACACCTAAACATATTGAAAAACTTAGAAAAGTTGCTAATAAATTTAAGCCTATTACGAGAAACTACCAAAAATTAACCGGAGTTTCAAGTATTTATCAATATGTACCGTTTAATATTGATAACCCGCCGCTTTATATTGGTGAAAGATGTAATGCCAATGGTTCAAAAAAATTTAGAGAATATTTGTTAAGTGATAATATTGAAGGTATGCTTGAAATAGCACTTGAGCAGGTCAATGAGGGAGCGCATATACTTGATGTTTGTGTTGCGTATGTTGGACGTAATGAAGTTGACGATATGACAAATTTTTTAAAAGAATTAAGAACACGCGTACAATTACCAATTATGGTTGATACCACTGAAATTGAAGTAATGGATGCTGCTTTGCAATTATTAGGCGGTAGATGCATTATTAATTCAGTTAATTTGGAAGCTGGTGAAGAAAGAGTACATAAAGTATTTAATTTAGCAAAAAAATATGGCGCTGCTGTTGTTTGCCTTACTATCGATGAACAAGGAATGGCAAAAACAAGGGAAGATAAATTAAGAATAGCCAAAAGAATCTTAAATATTGCAAAAACAAAATTCAATTTATCAGAAGATGATTTAATATTTGATCCATTAACCTTTACATTAGGTAGTGGTGACGAAGAATTTCGTAAAAGCGCAATTGAAACATTAGAAGCTATTAAACTCATTAAAAAAGAAATTCCAGGTGCCAGAACATTATTAGGATTAAGTAACGTGTCATTCGGATTGACGCCAAAAGCAAGATTTGCTTTGAATTCAGTCTTTTTATATCATGCGGTAAAATCTGGTCTTGATATGGCTATTGTTCATGCAGGAAAAATTGAACCATTAAACAAAATTGATCCCAAAGTTATTAAGTTGTGTGAAGATTTAATTTTTGATAGAAGGCAGTGGGTCGAAGAAGAAATTTAATCACTTTTAAAAATATCCTATATTTAGCTCAGACGGTGTAAGCTTAAGCCCCTTGCAGCTTGAGCCAAGCTGCAAGGGGCAGCGGGCCGGAACGGCCCGCTAAAATTCTTTACAAAGAGCGGTGCTTTTGAACCTTATTATTCAAATCTTTCCCAAATACGTAACAACTTACAAATGATGCAATTATTTTATATTAAAATTGTATTTCCAAATATATTATAAAAGCAATCATATTGTATACACAAAAATAATATTACAAGTTATAATTACATCTTATATACAATTATATTGTAAAAGTGAATATATTTGAATTATTTACCAATATATCGTAATTACAATTATATTGTATGTCCTATTATAAAGTAATAACGATAATTATTTTGCTCACTTTATAACTAAGCTAATTATTCATAGAAAAATATTTAAACAACATTTAGTTATTTAGCTAGATGTACAAATATAAAATATATTGGTAAAAATCTATTGAAAGGTTTTGGGAAAAATAATTTTGGACGTTAGCCCGCCCGTGCGCCTTCGTGCGCACGGGCTTTATGCTTACACCGTCTGAGCTAAGGAAAAATTTTTAAAATAAAAAAGCAAGCTCGCTTTCGCTCGCTTGCTATATATATTATGCAATTTATATTTTAATGTTAGAATTATCAACCAAAGAAAGTAGATGCAACATCCATTAAATCTAAATCTAATGTTTTTAATTGTCCAACAGCTTCTGCTAGTGGAGCTGCGATAATTTTTGTACCTCTTAGAGCAGCCATCATTCCCCATTGTCCATTGTTAACTAATTCGGCAGCAAATACACCTAATCTAGTACCAAGTACTCTATCGAATGCAGTTGGTGTACCACCTCTTTGGATATGTCCTAATATAGTTGCTCTTGTTTCAAAACCAGTTTCTTTTTCAATTTCTTCTGCTAAAATATTTGCAATACCACCTAATCTAACATGGCCAAAAGAATCTAATTTGTTTGTTTGTAAAATTTCTTTTTCTGAACCGCCTTCAACCAATTTAGCGCCTTCAGATACAACGATAATTGAGAATGTTTTTCCTCTTTCGTGACGTTTTTTGATTGAATCGCAAACTTCTTGTAATGTAAATGGTTTTTCTGGTACTAAAATGTAATCAGCACCACCAGCTACACCAGCATACCAAGCAATCCATCCTGCATGTCTACCCATTACTTCAACAACCATTACTCTGTTATGTGATTCAGCAGTTGTGTGAAGTCTATCAATAGCTTCTGTTGCAATATTTACAGCTGTATAAAAACCGAATGTAAAATCTGTGGCATTTAAGTCATTATCAATTGTCTTTGGAACACCTACAACTTTAATTCCAGAAGCGTGTAATTTATTAGCAACACCAAGAGTATCCTCACCGCCAATTGCAACTAAAGCATCAATGCCTAGTTCTTTTAAATTATTTTTGATAGTTTCTTCACCATTAGGTATTTTATAAACATTTGTTCTCGATGTCCCTAAAATTGTTCCACCTCTGTGTAAAATACCTGAAACAGAATCAATATCCATTTCTACGTATTTTTTTTCTAACAATCCTCTCCAACCTTCTTTGAAGCCTATAATTTCATGACCATATTTTAAGGAACGTCTAACTACAGCACGTATTACAGGATTTAAACCTGGCGCATCTCCGCCACCTGTTAAAATACCAATTTTCATTTTAACCCTCACTAATTTGTTTTATTAAAGAGCCTTCATTTTGGCCATACTTACCATTATTTGTTTTGTTGCGCCATCTTCAAATGCAACAACAATTTTTTGCTTTTGGCCACCACCTATTACTTCGGTTATTTTCCCATAACCAAATACTTGGTGAATTAATCTTGTTCCAATTTTGATTTTTTTTGAATCAGGTTTTAATAATCCTTCATCTGTTTTGAATAGTTCGTCTAAATCTATTTTTTTATCAACTGTTCTACGTGTTACACTTCCAACTTCTTCTTTTATGCAAGTTGGAATTATTTTATCTATTAACTTTGATTTACCTTGATATGCAACTTCACCAAATCGATAACGTGATCTTGCGTAAGTCAAAAATACTCTTTTTGTTGCTCTTGTCATTCCCATATATAAAAGGCGAGCTTCTTCATCTTCCGTTGTATTTTCTTCGTATTTTGGATTAATAGGGAATAAATCTTCTTCTAACCCAGTTATAAAAATAACAGGGAATTCTACGTTTTTAGCAGAATGGATGTCTATAACTTTGACTGCATTTACACTTTCGTCAATAAAATCAAATCCATTTTTTAACATAATTGAATTTAAAAAACCAATAAGATTTAAATCGCTTTTTTGTTTGCGATAAGCTTGTATAAATTCCAAAAATGATTTGATATTTTCTTTCTTGTTAGCAGCTTCTAGTGTGTTTTCTTCATCAAGAACTTCAAAAATTTTTATTTCATCTAAAAGCGAGCTTGTTAGTTCATAAATTGAAAGTTTATCTCTTAAACTTATATACTTATCTAATAACAATTTAAAATTTTTAATATTTTTCTGAATTCTTTCACGAATATCTATAACTTCATAAACTCTTCCCATAGTTTCAAAAAGTGAAATATTCAATTTCCTAGCGAAAATTATCATCTTTTCAATTGATGTCGCTCCAATACCACGTTGTGGGAAATTCATTATTCGCAATAAGGCTTGTTCATCATTTGGATTTGAAATAACTTTTAAGTATCCGATTATATCTTTGATTTCTTTATACTTAAATAAATCTAATTTTCTGATTATTTGAGTAGGAACCTTTTCGTATTTAAAATATTCATCATAAATTCTTGCTTGAGAATGGATCCTATATAATACAGCAAAATCCTTATAAGTTAACTTTTCTTCATTGATTATTTCATTAATTCTCTTACAAATTTGGTAGGCTTCATCTTTTTCATCAAAACATTTAATAGAAATAATTTTTTGCTCATTTTCTTTAGGTGTATAACTTATTGAACTTTGACCTGGAAGTACTGATAAAGCAGAATTTAGTATTAAATCATTATTTCTAACATTTTGATTAAATTCGTATACTTGAATTTTTGGGAAAAGATTTATAATTTCATTTTTGATATTGGCAATATTGCCACGCCATTCATTTATTACTTGATTTTCATCGTAACTAATGAAAAAGTTTTTATTGTATAATAATTTGGCTATTTCCAATTGTGCAGGTGTTATATCTTGAAAATCATCAAAGAAAATATATTTGAAAGACTTCTTGTATTGTTGTGCAATAGCCTTTGTTTGGAATAATTCTAATGTAAGTATTCCAATATCTTCGAAATCTACTGCATTATTAAAACGCAAACGATTTTGGTATTCATAAAAAATTTTTATTATGTTATTTTGAAATTTATCTTTATCTGAAAATTTATAATCTTCAGGTTTAATAAATTGATTCTTAATATATCTAAATTGTTTTTGAAGTTTTTCAACATCATAATCTTCATCTGATAATTTTAATTGAGCTAATATATTAAGAATGGTATTTTGTGAATCTTCAGTATCATAAATTGTAAAATTAGGTTGTAAACCAACTTTATCAGAATGATTTCTTAAAATTTTTGTTAATAGATAGTTGTAGGTTCCTACGTGAATGTTATTACTTTTGGATCCTAAAATTTTTTTTATTTGTTTTTTTATTTCAAGGGCAGCATTATTTTTTAATGTTACAAATAATATTTCTTCTGGTGAAACATTATTTTTGATAAGCTCTAAATATTTGTTAAAAAGGGCATAAGTTTTACCTGTACCAGCATAACCAAAAATAATAGCGGGAGAATTTACTTTTGTTATAAAATCATTCTGCAATTCGTAAGTTGGTTTGGTGCTTGGCATAACAATCCTAAATTATTTAATTCTAATCTGCAAATTTAAACAAAATTTATGACATATCAAAGTGCGACAATTTGAAATTAAATTGTTTATTCAATATAATTTACTTTGTAGTCTACAACTGGCCAGCGCTTATTAAGTTTAAGTGTATCATTGTATAATGAGAATTTTAATGAAGGAACAAATGGAAAAACTTTACCAAAATAGTACTTGTTTGAAGGGTGATATTCGCTAATTGCTATTATAAATTTGTCTTGTGGAAGGTTAAAAATTTTAAATTGATTGTCATCTATCACATATGAATAAATATTGTGGTTTGTTGTACTTATTAGATTTAAGAGTTTTTTATCTTTATTCATACTTAATATTTCACCTTTAAGTTGACAAATATATTCTTTATTTGGTAAAATAGTAAATTTAACAGTTGTATCAATAATTTCATTGTTTAATGTGGGTAAATATTTAAAATTTACATTTAATACAATATCTTTATTTTTTTCATTATCAAATTTTATTATATAGTTTAAATCATCAATTTTAAATACATTATAGCTTGAATTATTTAAATTAAAAAAACTCAAAAAGTTTTTGTTGGATGTAAAAAATGGCAAAGTAACTTTTATTTCTTTATAAAAAATATCATAATCTTTTGAGACGATAAAATTAGCAGGAGAAATTTTAAAAGGCTTTGAGTTGTAAGTGTTTACTTTTAATGTATCAGTATTTATAATAACTTTTAGTTGTTGACTTTTAAATTTGTTATTTGCAGAAATTAACATTGTTTTTCCATTCAATAAACCTAAATAGGTGCAAGGATAAGTAAAAAGAGAATCTAAAATATTAAAATTGGATTTATTAAATTCTAATTGGGAAATATTATTTTTGAAATCGATTTTTATTGTATAGTCATCTATTTTACTAATATGGCTAACTTCATATTTATTAAAAAGAGGTTCGTTAATAAGAAAATTCACACTTTCATAAACATCATTATTTTCTAAAATTATATCTTTATAAAATACACCATATTCCTCATCCTGGTCATATAAATTATTATTATTTTTATCATTTACAGCAATAATTCTATAAATTCCTTTATTCATTCCTGTTAATGTATATTGACCATTGTTATCTACTTGCGTGCTATAATCGGGATAAAACTTTAAAGGGTTGTAATCTTTTTTTAAATCATATGCCCAAATTTTCAAATTATCAAAATTCTTAAAAATTGCTTTCCCTTTAATTGTAAAATCAGAAATTGTGTTGCCAGTAGAAAATTTTAAAATATAAGGGGCTAACATTTTATTTTTATTGTTATAATCAGAAATATTTTTTGTAAATGTTAAGGTATATGTTTGGTTAGGTTTTAATGTATCCTGGATATAGATGTAAGCAGTTGTGCCAGTCCATGATATTTCAACATCATATTTTAAAGCAGGGGAAAAATAAAATGAATTTCTAAAACTTACTTTATCAACATATTCAGAGAATTCTACAGATATATAATTATCCTTAAAATTGGTTGTATTATTTGTTGGATAAGTTGCAATTATAAAAGGGGCTTCTCTATCTATTGGTCCACCATTAGGCGCAACACGGTAAGCACAAGAACTAAAAATAAAAATTGATAATACAAAGAACAGTAGACTAAATTTTTTTATCATTTTATTTTGCATTTTTTTTAAAATTTAAATGTTGGTTATAACTTTCAGAAAAATTATGCCCACCATTTCCATTAGCAACAAAAAACAAATAGTTGTGATTGGCAGGATTTATAGTAGCTTTAATTGCTTGAATCGATGGACTTCCAATTGGTCCTGGCGGTAAACCAATATGCTTGTAAGTATTATAAGGTGAATTAATTTGTAAGTCTTTAAAAGTAATTTTATCCCATCTATCTCTTTTTAATGCATATTGCACTGTAGGACACGCCTGCAATGGCATATTTTTTTTAATTCTGTTCCAATATACACCAGCTATAATAGGATATTCGTCAATTTTATTTGTTTCTCCCTGTACAATTGAAGATAATGTTAATATTTGATGTATTTTTTGCGGATCAGAAATTCCTAAACTATCTTGGAAAAATACTTTTGTGGTATATAGCATTTTATTTAATACATATTCAATATCATCGCTTTTATAGAACTCATATTTCATAGGAAGTATATAGCCTTCAGCATTTTTAGCATTAAATCCATAATTACGCAAATAAGAAGGATCATACAGATATTGTTTTAATATATTTTTGTCATAACCTAAATTTATTTGCAAGCTATTGATAACTTTTTCTAATGAAGAATTTTGATAGATTTTAAATAAAATTGGCTGTTCGGGAGATGTTCTTAAAATGTATTTAACTAAACCAATGTATGAATGATTTTCAGTTATTTTATAACGTCCGGGTTTTAATTTGTTCTCTAAACCTAAAATTTTAGCTGTTAATTTAAAATTAAACTTACTATTAATTACTCTTTTATTGTAAAGTTTGTTAGTAAAATCAGATAAATTATCACTTTTGTTAACTTCTATAATAACAGGGAATTTTGCTTTTGATGAAATTGGAGTTATTAAGATTAGAAATTCAATTAAGAAAATTACAAGTAAAATAATAAAAGTAAAAATTAATGGTTTTTTTTGAGAGAATTCTATTATCTTAGAAATCATATGTTATCATCATTTAATTTTAAGCAGTTTTCTTGCAAAGCTTGCTGAAAATTATTTGATTTTAAAATTTCTTGGTATTTTTCTTCATCAAATTCATATAAAAGACAACATTTTAATTTTCCACAAACACCACTAATTTTTGAAACATTAAATGTTATATTTTGATCGAAAGCTATTTGTGTAGGAATTCTTTTTAATGTATCCAAAAAAGTGCTGCAGCAGAGTTCACGCCCACAAGTTCCTATACCACCTTTAATCCTTGTTTCTTCACGATAGCTAATTTGACGTAATTCTATACGAGTCTTAAATTCAGATGCTAAATCTTTGGCTAATGAACGAAAATCAACTCTTCCCTCAGCTGTATAATAGAAAAAAAGCCTATGTTTATCATATTGCATATGAGTTGCAATAAATTTCATATCTAAATTATGATTTTTAACTTTTGTCTTAAATATTTGTTCATATTTCTTATATTCATTCTCAAGTGTTAGAATTTTTTGTTTTTCATTATCGTCAGCAATTTTAATAACTTTGGGAAGTTTGTTGGTATCTTGTAAAAGATTTAATTCACAACTTTTAATCTTTTTTCTTTCGATTAAGCAATAATCTACACTGTTTTCATCGATTTGTACAAGAATATAGCTTCCAATTTCAGCAGTTTTATATAATTCTGGATTATCAAAAAGAACATAGTGAAAGTTTAGACCATTATGTGTGTTGACTTTAGAAATCAACAAGTTATTGTTAGGTACTGTATCACTACAGCAACAACTATTATTTTTTGTATCTAAATTTATATTATACATAAATTAACCTTAAGTTTGTAATTGTGAAAATTCTAATATAATATTAAAAAGGAGTATATTCAAATTAATATTTTTATTGATTAAATCCGAATATTTTTCTAAATTCTGCGAAAGTGTTATCAATTTATGGATTTCATATCTCTTGGAAAATTTTTCTAGGGAAGATCTTTGTTCTTGAAATAAAATTATATCTTTATTGTATTTAATTTCTATTGCTTCAAAAAGCCAATAGTGTAAAAACTTTAAAAATATACTAATATTTTTATCATCTTTTGCAAAGTAATTAATAGCAATCTGATAAGCGGAATTATATTTTTTAGTAACAGAAAAACGCAAAAAAGATAGAACATCCTCTATTAATTTTTTTATGTCATTGTCTTGATACTTTAAATAATTAAAAACCTGCCCATCGCTAACATTAAGTAAATCATCATTTAATTTATCAATATTAAAGAAATCATGTAATATATTTCTCAGATATTTATTTTCTAATGGAGCAAAATTTATTATTTGGCACCTTGATTTTATTGTATCAAGTAATAAATTTTGTTGCGATGTTAATAGTATGAATATTACACCTGATGGTGGTTCTTCTAATATTTTCAGAAAAGCTTGTTGAGCAGGAAGAGTCAATAGGTGGACGTCATCAATTATCACAGCTCTGTAATTAAGTTCTGTAATTTGTAAAGATAAAAAATTATTTAAATTTCGTATAATTTGTATAGGAATTGATTTTGAAGAATCATCTAATAATTCATAAAAAGGATTTTTAATTTTATTTTGAGTGTATTCTATAATATATTCTTCGTTAATATTTTCTTCATTTGCTTCTTTGGTAGAAGGGACCGGAAAAATGTATTTTATATAAGGTTCAAGAAGTTTGTTTAAATAATTGTCAATAATATCTCCTGAACTTTCATTAATAGCTTTGATAAACTTTAAAGTATAATAAAACTTCCCGATCCCTTCAGGACCAATGAATAAAAGCGCATGAGGAATTCTTTTTGAAACAATAATTTTATTAAGCTTTTCAATAGCTTTATAATTTCCGTAGAGTTCAGGACTGATTTTTTTCATTAAAATCTTTCACTATCGTCATCGAAATAGAATTCGTCATCTGCAGGATAATCAGGCCAAATATCTTCGATGCCTTCGTATGCTTCATCCCCATCTTCAAGTTCCTGGAGATTTTCAATTACTTCAAGCGGAGCTCCAATTCTTTCTGCGTAATCGATTAATTCATCTTTTGTAGCAGGCCATGGTGCATCAATTAGATATTGAGCCAATTCATATGTCCAGATCACTTTTACACCCCATATTTGTTAATGTATAGTAGTTGCCGCAAAAACATTAAAATTGTCAAAGAAAAAGTTTGATGGATCTAATGGTTGATTTTTATACCATACTTCATAATGCAAATGTGGGCCAGTTGATAATCCACTATTTCCAGATTTTGCAATAACATCGCCACGTTTTACAAATTGATTTTCCTTTACTAAAAATTGCGATAAATGTGCATAAACAGTTCTATAACCAAAGCCATGATTTATAATTACTACATTTCCATAACCAGCTTTTTGACCTATAAATTCTACTTTACCATTACCGGTAGCTTTTACTGTAGTACCGATATCTACTATAATATCTTGTCCATTATGAAAAATTTGTTTTTTTAAGATAGGATGCATTCTTAAACCATAAGAATCACCTAAATAGCCATAAGTAGGTAAAATAGCAGGAATTATATCATAAAAATATTTTTTCTTTTCGAGAGAATTAACAATTTTATTGTAATTTTGTTTTTCAAATTTTATTTGTGTCTCAATTCTATTAACATAATCATAAAGTTTTTCCACATCAACATCAGCAATACCTAATGTAACATTGAAAAACTTATTTGTATATGAACCACCAACGCCTAATTTAATTTCATCTTTTGAAATTGGCGGAAGGTTAGCTGCTGCGCGTAGTTCATTGTTCTTTTCTATTAAAACTTCCATTTCTTTATTCAATGATCTATAGGCTTTGCTTAACCTTACAACCTCAGCAGCCATCTTTTGTTTTTCTTTTACTAATTCATTTATAGTTACATTATCATTAACAAAATAATTGATTAAAAAATATATTAAAAATACAAAAGCAGCTAAAGATGCACTAGTAATTGCAATCGTATAATAAAATTTTTTCTTGAAATCTTTTATTTCAACGTATTCTAATTTCTCTTTAGAAAATATATATATTTTATCCATACCTAAAAAAAATAAAATTTCGTATTGCGAATATAAAATATTTTTTTGAATTACTCAAAATCTCTTTCAAAATATTCGATATTTCTTGAATTATAATTTTGTTGAGATGATAAATAATACTCTAAACGTTTTTGAAAAACTTTAGCAGCATCATAGCCATAATGTTTTAATAAATAATTTAAAGCAATTACTTCTGCTATAACAGCTAGATTTTTACCAGGAACAATAGGTAATTTCATAAAAGGTATTTGTACACCTAAAAAGTCAAAGAATACATCATCAATTCCAGTTCGTGTATAGGAAGTATTTTCGTCCCAAGTCTCAAGTTCTATGATCATTTCCAATCTTTTTTGAAATCTTATAGCTCTAACGCCAAAAATACTTCTAACATCAATTAAGCCGACGCCACGGATTTCCATAAAGTGTTTAACCAATTCAGTACCCGTACCGATGATAACTCCTTCACGTTTCTTAGTTAGAATAACAACATCATCAGCAACAAGTCTATGCCCTTTTTCAATTAATGCTAAAGAAACTTCACTTTTGCCTATACCTGATTTCCCGACAAATAACATACCAACTCCATAAACATCCACAAAAGAGCCATGTAAAGTAACTCTCGGTGCAAATTGATCTTCTAAAAAATCAGTGATGATTGAAATAGCTCTTGTTGTTGGTATTTCTGTTCCTAAGATTGGAATATTATATTCGTATGATAATTGTAGCATTTCTGGAGTTGGTTTGTTATTATCGGTTACCAAAATGCATGGTATATTATATTCATAAATTTTTTTTAACGCATTATATCTTTCTTCTTGGTCTAATCTGTAAATAAAAGACATTTCAGTATTTCCGAAAACCTGAATACGCGTAGGAATGAATAAATCTAAAAACCCGCCCAGAGCAAGGCCGGGCCTATTTAAATTTTCTTCAACAATTAAATTTTCTAGACCAATATCTTCAGTAAATAGCAATAAATGATGTCTTGATCTTAGATTGCTAAAAAGGAAATCGACAGTTATACTTTCTTTTTTGCTAATATTTTTATTACTAATCTTTAACATCTTCTTCTATAAATTCAAATTTTATTTCAGGTTTTTCTTTTCTTTTACTATCTAGTTTTTTCCCTTTAATTTTTTTTAATTGTGTTTCTGCCTTTTCAACGCATTCTGAAATTGATTTTTTAAAATCATCAGTAGTTGAAGTAACTGTTATAATATTACCAGGAATGTTTAAAATAATTTCAGCTGTTTTCTGACTGTCGTCCATCATTTTGTAACTTAATACAACTTTAACATCCATTATGTCATCATAGAATTTATCCAACCACTGTAATTGATCTTGGATAAATTCTTTTAATGAATCTTTTGCTTTAAACTTACGAGATGTGATTTGGATGTTCATAACAACTCCTATTATTTAAGATTTAGGATGTGCTCTTTTATGAGCCTCTTTAAGCCTTTCTATACTTACATGTGTATATATCTGCGTCGTCGATAATTTACTATGTCCAAGAATTTCTTTTACTCCCATTAAATCAGCACCATTATCTAACATATGGGTAGCTGATGAATGTCTCAAAATATGTGGACTTTTCTTTTTTAAATTTGTTACAATTCCTAAATATTTTCTTACAATATTATAAACAAATTTAGGATATAAGTTTTTACCTTTTTTATTTATTAAAAAATAATCTTCTGCTGGAGCATACTTTCTATATTCATCAAAGTATTTTATTAAAACATCTATAGATTTGTTACCAATCGGTACAATCCTTATTTTATTGCCTTTGCCTAGAACTTTTATAATTTTTTTCCCAAAATCTAAATCGACTATTCTTAAATTACATACTTCAGAAACTCTTAAAGAACAACCATATAACAATTCAAAAATTGCTAAATTTAACAAACTATTTTCGTTATCTTGTATCACTTCTTCTAATTTTGTAAAATCATTCTTTAATATAATGTCAGGAATTTTTCTCCTGATTTTAGGATTTTTTAAATTTTTAGCAGGATTATTTAATATATATTCATTAATGTATGCATATTTAAATAATCCTCGTATAGTTGAAATTTTTCTAGATAAAGAAGTAGCTTGTAATTTATTTTGACTTAAATTTATAACAAAATCTTTGAGAAATTTTAAATTCATATTTTCAATATTTGTAATATTACGATTTTCAGCAAATTTAGTAAAATCTGCTAAATCTTCTTTATAAGATTTTAAAGTTAATTTCGAATATTTTTTTACAAACATAAGATAATTTAAATAATTATTTACAATATCAAAAATATTTTTAATTGTTTGACTCATCTATTATTTCAACTTGTTCTTGAGATTCAATAGGTATTTTTGTGTGACAATTTGGACATTCTTTATAATTTCCACTTTTTCTAATTTTTAATAACATATATTCGTTATTACAACTTGGGCAATTTTCATTAACTAATTTATCCCAGCTAGCAAAATCACAATTAGGATAATTTGTACAACTATAAAAAACTTTTCCTTTTTTACTTTTTCTTTCAACAATCTCGCCGTTATTGCATTTAGGGCACTTAACTCCTGTTGTAAGAGGTTTTGTAAATTTACAATTAGGATAATTATCACAACCTACAAAGCGTCCTGTTTTACTATTTTTAATAATTAGCTTCCCACCACAACTTGGGCAGATTTCGCCAGTATATTCTGGTTCTGTTGGCTCACTATTTTTTTGAAATTCTTTTAATGATTTAATATTTTTACAATTTGGGTAATTACTACATGCAAGAAATCTACCAAATCTACCAACTTTAATAATCATTTCAGAGCCGCATTTTTCACATAAGATTTTATCTGTTGATTTATTCATGCTTTGTAGAATTCTTTCAAAGGGTTGATAAAAATTATTTAAAACATCTATATATTTTAATTTACCTTCAGCAATTTCATCAAGTTCCTTTTCCATTTCGGCTGTAAAAGTTACATTAAAGATTTTATCAAGATTTTCAACAAGCTCTTTATTTACTTTTTTACCTAATTCAGTAGGGAATAACTTACTATCTTTTAATTCAACATATTTTCTTTTTAATATAGTCGAAATAATATTGGCGTATGTACTAGGTCTTCCAATACCATTTGCTTCTAATTCTTTAATTAATGTACTTTCTGAAAATCTTGCAGGTGGTTTAGTTTTACTAGCTTTTGAAAGAATTTCTTCTATCGTTAATTGTTTATTTATCTCTAGCCCTAACGGTAAAATTAAATTTTGATCATCTTCTGAAATATTTTCATTTTCTTCTTCATTTGAAGATTTACTGGTCATTGCTTTTAAGAAGCCATCAAATTTAATAACTGTTCCTGAAGCAGTGAAAATAAATTTATCATTACCTACTTTAATTGTTGTTATTTCAAGTTGAGCATCACTCATTTGAGATATTATAAACCTGTTCCAGATAAGTTCATAGAGTTTGAATTGTTTTTTATCCAAATAAGGTTTTACAAATTCCGGTGTATACATTAAATTTGTTGGTCTAATAGCTTCGTGAGCATCTTGTATGTTTTGTTGAGATTTCGCACTAACTTTTGTTGTACCTTTTTGAGCGTATTCAGGACCATATTTATCAGTTATAAAATCTTTTGCTTTTTGTTGAAATTCTTCACTAATACGAGTAGAGTCTGTTCTCATATAACTTATAAGACCAACTTGTCCTTCAGGGCCTAATTCAACACCTTCATATAATTGTTGTGCAAGTTTCATTGTATCAGCAGGCCTATACTTCAACAATTTTGAAGCTTCAGCTTGCAGTGTACTAGTAATGAATGGTGGGTTAGGTGATTTTTTTTGTGATCTTTTCTTGATATCGAGGATTCTATAATTATCATATGATTTTATTTCTTGTATCAAATTTTCAGCAATTTCATTAGTATAAATAGGAAAATATTTTTGTTGAAATTTTTCTAAATTCTTGAAAGTATCAACAGGTTCAGGTAAAATTTTTATTTCTTTGTTATCGACACTATAAAGTTTAGTTTTTAATGGTTTGGAAATTTCACCATTAAAAGTTACATAAATATTAAAATAGTCAACAGGTTTGAAATTTTCGATCTCTTCTTCTCGTTCACAAATAATTCGCAAGGCTACAGATTGAACTCTTCCTGCTGATAGCGAACTACTATTTTCTTCCTTTAAAAATTTATCCCATAGTATTGGACTGACTTTAAAACCAATAATTCTATCTAATACTCTTCTTGCTCTTTGTGCACTTACTAAATTTTCATCTATATCTAATGGATTTTGAATAGCTTTATTAACTGCATCTTTTGTGATTTCTTTGAAAAGCACTCTTTTAATTTCTTGATCAGCTGTATTATTTTCTTTTATAATTTGTGCAATATCTTCTGCTATTGCTTCTCCTTCACGATCAGGGTCTGTTGCTATATAAATTTCTTTTGCTTTTTGAGCTGCTTTTTTAATTTTTTCTACAACATCTTTTTTGTTGCTTAAAATTTTAATGTTAGGTATAAAACCATTTTTTATATCTATACCTAAAGTTGACTTGGGAAGATCTTTAATATGACCAATAGTAGCTAAAACATCAAATTGTTTACCAAGGTATTTTTTTATTGTTGTTGCTTTTGAAGGAGATTCAACGATAACTAATTTCATAATTGTTCCATTTAGTTAATTAAGTCATTTGGATTAATATAAAAATTATATAATTCTTTGAATGAAAAATCCTTATTGCCGAAAAAATTATAAATTATATAATTATTTATAATATTTGGGGTAAGTTTTGTGATATTTTCAACTTGTAAGCTATTTATTAGTTTGTTTATATCACTATCTGATAATATTGAATAGGCTCTTAATGTCATTAAGTACTGAAAATTATTATAGCCCAAAAAGTTAATTTCATCTTCTGTATAAATACGAAAATTACGATTATTTAATTTATTTAGAGTTTTTGTTTTAACTTTTTCTTGGATAAAAAGGTAAGCTGCAGAAATTTCATTTCTACTAAATTTTTCTTGTTTAATAAGTTTTTTTTCGATGTTATTAAAGGAAATATTAGATTTTTCAGCTTCTAATAATGTGATAATTATTGATATTAATCTATCGGGTGTCACTGATAATTCCTTTATATTTAGGAGCAAAAATTGAGACTAACTCATCTTCTTTTGACTTCATTACTTTGTAATCTTGATCATTCATATCGTCGTAGCCAACAAGATGTAAAAAACCATGAATTATTAATCTTACTATTTCATCATTTAACGAACATTTAAAATATTCTGCATTATCTTTAGCTTCATCTATTGATATAAAAATTTCTGAATTCAATATTTTATTATTACCATCATAATTAAAAGTAATAATATCAGTGGTATAATTATGTTTTAAATAATCAATATTAATTTGTTTTATGACATCATTGTTTACAAAATTAATATCAATATTTTTTATTGAAAAGTCAAGTAAATTTTTTATTTCATTTACCAAATTATGAACTAAAGATTTATTGAGTTTGTATTTTTTATATAAATTATTTATTCTTAAATATTTTATCATACTATTTTTATAAAATATTTATAATTTCACCTTCTTTTGCTGGAATAATATTAAATTGATTTTTTGATTTAAGTTTCATATTATCAACCATTTTGTCAATTGTAAAATCGTCATAGTCTGGAGAATAATGAAATAATATCAGATTTTTTACATTAGAAAGTTTTGCTAAAAGTAAAACAGAATCTTCATATGAATGGCCCCAATTTTTATATTTTAGATAATCTATGCTATTGTATGTACAATCATGAATTAAATAATCTGCTCCTTGACAAAATTCAATAAATTTTTTATTATCATTTTCAAATGCTATGGGATTATTAATATTATCGGCTTTTAATTCATTATCAGTTAAGTATATTAATGTATGATCATTTTTTTCAAACTTAAAACCAAGTGTATTTTCGTGATGGAAATTATCTATTGTAGTAATTTTGATATCACCAATATGGTAGCGATAATTGGGTTGCAAATTTTTATATCTTATGATTGCATTAAAAACATCATCCTTTTGCACAGGAAAGAAATATCTTACTAATTGTGCGTCAATCAGTTGTTCCAAAGTTAAACCATCATAAAGTGGACCATAAAAATCAATAATAACATCTTTTGTGTAGAATGGGAGAAAATAGGGTATTCCTTGAATATGGTCCCAATGCGCATGGGAAATTAGAATACTTATTTTATCAGTAATATGATTTTTAATTATGTAATCACCTAATGCTTTTGAACCAGTTCCAAGATCAAGAATTATATGAGTTCCATCATCGCATTGCAGCAACGTACAAGGTGTATTACCACCATATTTAAGTGTTGCTCTACCAGGAACTGCTATTGTTCCACGTACACCCCAAAATTGCAATTTCATTTTATTTGCTCAAAGATTGTTTGTTAAATTTTGCAATTTGAATATAATGTTCCGCTGATTTTCTAATATTATCTTTCTCTTCTTCTGTTAAGTCTCGAATAATTTTTGCTGGAACTCCTGCTACTAATTTTCCTTCAGGTATTACAAAACCAGGTGTAACCAAGGCGCCTGCAGCTACAAAAGAAAAAGAATTAACAACAGCACCATCTAATACTATAGCACCCATACCTACAAAACCATAATCTTTTATAATACACCCATGAATAGTTGCATTATGCCCAATTGTTACATTATTTCCAATTATTGTTGGATATTTATCTGTTGTAACGTGTACAACTGTTCCATCTTGGATATTTGTATTTTCCCCTATTTCAATAAAGTTAACATCACCTCTAACAACACAATTATACCATATTGAAGAATTTTTTCCAATTTTTACATTCCCAATTACTTTAGCACCTGGAGCTATAAAAGTTTCTGAATTAATTATAGGCTTAAATTCTAAATACGAAAAAATATTTTTATTGTCAAGCATTATTTTGGATTCCAATATTTATTATTCCAACTTTTTAATTTAACATTAACAGAACCAAGAATAACTTTAAGGGATGCTTCAATTGGTAAACCGTATATATCATCTGTAAACCAGCCATTAAAATCACCAGTTAAACCAAAAATTCCGATAAAATTTGCTTTCCCGTATAAATAATTGCATTTTACTTGTGTTGAAGTTCCAAGTTCTATATATTTTTTTATTTGTGTGAAATGAATATCAGCAGTTCCAAATTTTTCGATAATAAAACAATTAACAGATTTTTGAGTATTGCTTCCAGAATAAGCTCTTGCAAAATAGTATAATGATAGTCCATCTTGTAATTTATCTTTTATTATATAAGTTGTATCAACAAGTACTTCACCTTTAACGTATCCTTTTATAACTCTTAATGTTTTGTAATTGTAGTTAATTTTATATTCTGTATATTTTGTTTTATTTTCTTCTTTTTCGTAATACTTAAAGTGATTAGCATATAAATTTTTATTTACATAAGTTTCCATAATGTGGTGTAAATCTACAAATGGTACCCAACTATAAGAGTCAATGTAAGCTTTTGCAACAAATTGTTCCCCATCATTATTTTCAACAATATCTATTATTTTCATTCTAATTTGACCTATTTTTAATGGGCCATAACTAACTTCATATACAAATTCTTCATTATTAAAAAACTCTTTGTTATTGCAGATGATAGAATTACCTACTCCAGAAAATAAAAAAGGAAATAATAACAACAATATGTTTATAAAAATTTTCATTATTTATTTTGCGTTTTTTTCAATATTTCTTGAGCTTTGTTAAATAAAGTCAAAGAATGAGTAAATTGTTTGTCAGAGTCTAAAATTATATAATACCAACCTTCGTTTTTCCAAAAATCTCTTGCTATTTGAGCTTTTAATCTGGTTAAAATAGAGCTTCTATCTCTATCATATTTGTTATTATCAAATTTTACATTTTTGGATTTCGCAAAAGATATAAAATTTTCTTCTAAATCATGTGTTATATGAAAATGTTTTTTAAATTCTTGTATAGTTGGATAATTATTTTGAATATTGTTTCTGTTAGCATCTAAATAATTACGGGAGAAAAGGTAAAAAATATTATTTCTAATTAAGTCTATTGTTAAAGAAGTTAATGAATCACTGTTTATGACATAATCAGGTGTTATACCACCACCACCATAGACAGTTCTACCTAAAATTTTAGTTTTGTATGTTGGTTTATTTTTATCTTTTTCACTTTCTTTTTTATGGTCGAAATTATCGCCATCTTCTGTGTCATCTTCATTTACTTTATAGTAGGATTTTTTGTCTGTATAATCTTTCTGAATTGATCTTCCTACAGGTGTATAGTATCTTGAAATCGTTATACGTACAGCAGATTTATCATTTAATTCAAATTGTCTTTGTACCAAACCTTTGCCAAAAGTTCTTTCGCCTACTATTAAGCCTCTATCCCAATCTTGAATTGCGCCAGAAACAATTTCACTTGCAGAAGCACTACCGTTGTTTACAAGAATTATCAATGGTATATTTTCATATGGTGAAGTAGATTTGCAAGAATAAGAATCGTTAAATTCTTCTCTTCTTCCTTTAGTATAAACTACAAGTTTATCCCCGCTTAAGAAAAGATCAGCTAAGTAAATAGCCTGGTTCATATATCCACCAGGATTATTTCGTAAGTCAAGGATTAATTGTTTCATTCCTTTTCTTGCTAAAGCATCCATAGCGGTTATAATTTCTTTATAAGTAGTTTCGGAAAATTTGGACAATGAAATATATCCAGTATTATTATCATACATAAAATATGTATCAACAGAATTTAAAGGAATTTTATCTCTAGTAATAGTGAAATCTAATAATTGGTGGTAAAATGGTCTAACGACTGTAACTGTTACAGTTGTACCTTTAGGACCTCTTAATTTTTTTCTTACATCATCGGTTTTAATACCTATAACATCTTGACCATCAATTTTAACTATTCTGTCGCCTGCCATAATACCGACTGCTTCGCTTGGTCCACCTGTAATTGGAGAAACAACTGTTAAAGTATCATTTAATATTTGAAATTCAACTCCTATACCTTCAAATTCACCTTTGAATTCTTCTTCAACTCTTTCAAGTTGTTTAGGTGGAATATAAGTGGTATGTGGATCAAGCTTATCAAACATTCCTTTAATGGCGGCTTCGGTAAGATCTTTTATATTAACATCATCAACATAATATTTATAAGTAAGTTCCATAACTGTCTGAATTTTTCTAAAAGCATCAGAAATATTATCTTGTGATGACAATGTATTCATTTTGAAACCAAAAAAAGCGCCACCTAAAAAGATAGCTAATATCCACCAAATTTTAGGGAATGTTCTTTTCATATTTTAATCTTTCCTGATTATTAAAAATTAAATTTAAATAATAAAATTTTAAAACAAAATAAAAAATTTTATCTAACTTGTGACCATTCGCTATCAAATGATTTACCTGTCAGCATTACCGAAAATGCATTTCTTGACCACATCCACCAAACTTTTAAGTAACCTAATTTGCGGTATCTTCTTGGTGATTCAAAAACCTTTAAATCACGACGCCAGGCAATTTTACCTAAATATCTAATTCTGCGAAAAAGGTCAAAATCTTCCCCAGCAGCTAATTTTTCATCGTAACCATTTACTTTTACAAATACTTCTTTTCTAACAATATGACATTCGCCGCGCCCCATTCCAATATTAATATAATTTAAGAATTCTAAGTAACGATTATATATAGTATGGAATATTTTATCAATCAGAATTTCTTCCTCAGGCGAAACTCTTACATCACAAGTCATTGCTAAATAGTCTGAGTTTTCAAAATCGTTCTTAATTGTTAAAAATAGTTTTAAGGGGTTTTCAATTGTTATATCAGCATTAAAAAAAATTAAAATATTACCACTGGCGGCAAAACCGCCAGCGTTTCTTCCCATTGCAATATTTTGTTTAGTATTTTTTGGTTTTTCTATAATTTTCACATCGTATTCTTTTGCAATTTCTAAAGTTTTATCACTACTACCGCCATCAGAAATAATAATTTCATAATCAAATTTACTTTTAAGTTCATTATCAGTTAATTGATTCAATAGATTTTTTATAATTTTTTCTTCATTTAATGTTGGGATAATTATACTATACAACAATTTCTTCCTTATTTTATTTATTTACTTCAGGTTTCATCTGTGGAAATAATATCACATCTCTAATAGATGGTTGATTAGTTAATAACATAACTAATCTATCAATTCCCATTCCCCAACCTGCTGTTGGTGGCATAGCGTATTCTAAAGCTCTTACATAATCTTCATCAATTTGATGAGCCTCATCATCACCTTCTTCTCTTAATCTATCTTGTTGTAAAAATCTATTCTTTTGATCTATTGGGTCATTTAATTCGCTAAATGCATTACAAATTTCACGCCCAATGACAAAACCTTCGAATCTTTCAACAACTCCTTCTTTTGATCTATGTTTTTTAGCTAAAGGTGACATTTCTATTAAATAATCAACAACAAATGTTGGCTGAATTAAATCTTTTTGTACAACAACTTCAAATAATTCATCAATTAATTTACCACGATTTTCATTTGGGTTATATTTAATGTCCAATTTATCTAAATAATTTGCAATTTCTTCTTTACTTGCAGTACGAATATCTATTCCTGTTTTATTTAATAATTCGTCAACCATTGAAATTCGTTTCCAAGGTGCTTTAAAATCAACCAAATGTCCCTCAATTTCAAATTGAGTTTTCCCAAATACTTTAAGGCAAATATTTTCAATCATAGTCTCTACAAAATTCATCATCCATTCGTAATCTTTATAGGCTACGTATAATTCTATCATTGTAAATTCTGGGTTATGACTTCTATCCATTCCTTCATTACGGAAATTCTTAGCAAATTCAAAAACGCCTTCAAAACCACCAACTATTAGTCTTTTTAAATATAATTCAGGAGCAATTCTTAAATAAAATATTGAATCTAATGCGTTGTAATGAGTTTTGAAAGGTCTAGCTGAAGCACCACCGTATAATGGTTGTAAAATAGGGGTTTCAACTTCTATATATCCTCTTTCATTCAAGTAATTTCTTAACTCATTAATTATTTGAGCTCTTTTTATAAATACTTCTTTCACCTCGGGATTTACGATAAGATCTACATATCTTTGTCTATATCTTAACTCTTTGTCAGCAAATGCATCGTAAACAATTTTATTGCCATTTTCATCAACAACTTCTTTGACAATAGGGGGTACTCTTAAAGATTTTGACAAAATCTGATAAGATTTTGCATGGATAGAAATTTCACCAGTTTTGGTAGTAAAAACAAAACCTTTAACTCCAATAATATCACCGATATCCATTAATTTGAAAAGATCATAAGATTCGCCTAAATCATCTTTTCTTAAATAAATTTGTATTTTCCCTTTGGAGTCTTGTATTGTTGCAAATGAGGCTTTTCCCATTTTTCTTATTGCCATAATTCTTCCGGCAACACTAACATCTTTTCCTTCAAATTCTGAGTAGTTATTTTTTATTTGTGTAGAAAAAGCATCGACATCATAACTATATGCGTATGGTTCAATATTTTTTTCTCTTAATAATTCGAGTTCTTCTAATCTTCTTTTACGAACTTCATTCAAATTTTCGAATTGACTTGCAATTACATTATTTTCCACTTTATACCTCTATTTTTGTTAATATTTTCTTGAGAAATTAACTAATTTAAAACAAATTTCATCTTGTAATTTAGTAGCTAATAAATTATAGCCTAAAAAATTATTAATTAATATTGCAAATGCTAACTTTTCACCTTCATTTGTAATTATATAACCAGCAAGTGTATTTGTACCATACGAAAAACCGGGTTTAGCAATTATTTTTCCTTTATAAGAATAACCTTTCATTCTGTCAATTAAAGTTCCATCAATTCCCATTATAGGTAATGTTGAAAGAAACTTATCAAAATATTCTTGTTTCGAAACATAGCTTAAAAAATCCACAACCGCAAAAGGAGTAGCCATGCTATACGGGCTTAATCCCGAACCATCTTTTAATGATATATTATTAGATGAAATACCAGCTTTGGTAATCAATTCGTTTATTACATGTAATCCAGCATCTGTAGATCCGCTTGAAACAATTTCTGCACCTATTGTTTTTAAAACTTGTTCTGCTATAAAGTTATCACTATTCTTATTCATTTCTCGTAAAATATTGTATAATGGACTGGACTTTATAGTAAAGAGTAATTCTAATTTATCATAATCGGGATTTAAATTTTCATCTGTAATATTAGTTGCATTACCTTTAATTTTTATACCACTTTTTATAAGTTTGTCTCTTAAATTGACTACAAAAGATTGAGTTGGATTATTAATTGGTATTTGATAATACAAAGAATCTGAATATTGTCCAATTGTACCATTCAAAACAATTACATTACTAGCACGTAATCGTTTAGTTGTTATATTATTACTTTTACCACTAATTGTTTTAACGTTATTAATTATACTTAAATAAACATTAGAAGGTTCTGTTACAACTTTTGCTTTTTGATCTTGTCTGGTTGGAATAACAATTAAATTTGCAAGATTATTATCTAAAGAAAGCGCAGAACTTGGTGGGGAAAACCATTTATTTTCATAATCGAAAAGCCAACTCTCTGGGTAATATTTATTATCAAAGTAGCTATCATCAGCAATAATATTCCCGGTTATTTCTGTAATATCATTATAATCGAGAGAATCCCAAAAAATATCGTAAATAGTTTTGTTTTGCGTAATTTGTGTCTTTAAAGTTGGATCTCCACTTCCTACAATATATAAATTACCTTTCAAAATAGAATTTAATAATTTCCCATCATAATATACTTCAGTGTTGTACTGAAATTTATCGCCTAAATATTCAAATGCTGCTACGGATGTAAAAAATTTAGTACAGGAAGCTAAGTGAAATAACTTATCTTTATTATATAAATAAAGAATATCTCCATTATCAAGTGATTTTACATAAATTCCAATATTTGAATTAGCAAAGTTTATATCTTGAAGTATTTCATTAATTTGCTCTTGCAAAATCGAAACTGCAGAATAATATTTATAGTTGGGTTGTTTAACAGCTTGAGCAAAAATTAAGTTAGAAAATATCAGAAATAAAAAAAATATAATATTTTTATTTCTTATTGGCATTTTTACCTGTATTAGACTTTTTTAAAATATCCCAAATTTCAAGTATCTCTTTTCTTTCAATTTCTATGTATTCGCCAAGTTTTAAGAAATCTGCTGTAAAACCTGCAAATGATTTCCTATGTAGCTGTTCAACAAAAATTCCAAAACTTTGAAACATTTTCTTAACAAAATGATTTCTACCTTCTGTACAACTTACTTCAACAATTTTTCTATTATTTCTTTTAACAAATTTTATATCTTCAAATTTACTCTTTCTACCGTCTAAAATTATACCTTTTAATAATTTTTCCATTACCTCGTCTGTTAGTTCTCGACTTAATTTTGTAATATAAACTCTTTCAATCTTATGTTTAGGGTGAGTTAGAAAATTTGAAAATTCACCATCATTAGTTAATAATAAAGTACCAGTAGTATTCAGATCTAATCTACCAATAGGGAAAATTTTAGTTTGTGTTTTTATTAATGCTGTTACAGGCAATTTATCATCTTGTTTAACTGTAGAACAAATATAACCTTTGGGCTTATTAAGTAAAAAGTAGACATATTTTTGTAAATATAATCTTTCTCCATCGAATGTAACTATATCTTTTTCGATATCAACTTTTGTATTCAAATCTGTTGCAACTTGGCCATTTACCTCAATTCTACCTTGTAAAATATATTCCTCAGATTTCCTACGGGAAGGGAATACGCCTGTTTCTGATAAATATTTATTTAATCTAACTATTTTCATCATCACCTCTTTTACTATCGTTTATAACTTCTTGCTCATCAAGAGCAGCTGATAAAATTTTTCTTTTCTGTTCCTCAAAATCTGGATCTTGAACAATTTCTTCAATTTCTCTTGGTTTCGGTAAATCTGAAAGGCTTTTTAAACCGAAATAAAGTAAAAACTCATCAGTAGTGCCATAGAGAAGTGGTCTACCGGGACTTTCAGCTCGGCCAACTATTGTAATAAGTTTTTTTTCTAATAATGTACTAATAATGTAATCAGAATTAACGCCTCTAATTTTTTCTAATTCCGCTTTTGTTATAGGTTGTTTGTAAGCAATAATTGAGAGTGTTTCCAACGCACTTTGACTCAATCTTTTCTTAGCTCTTTCTTTATCCATTGAACTTAAATAACTAGCAAATTCTTCTTTAGTTGCAAAAATATAACCATTAGATACGGAAATTATTCGAAAAGATAAATCGTAATCATCATATTTTTTATTTAGGACTTCGATAGCTTGTTCAAGATCTTTTTCATTTAGTTTTACACTTTTTCCATCTGTTTCAAAGATAATATTTAAAATATCTTTTGCTTTAATAGGTTCATCAGCAGCAAAAATTATAGCTTCGATTACATTAAAATAATTTTTGCTAAATATATCACCGGTAAGCTTCTCGAGTTTTTTATTATTAATTTGAGAAAATTTATCAATATCAGTTTCATTATTATCATTCGAGTTGTTTTCTTCTATAAATTGTCCATCTTTAATATTATTTTCTGGCTCAGTGATATCTTGATCTGTTACAGGTATATTAAGTTCTGGATTACTTTCAATTTCCTTTTCGATACTATCTTCTAACAATTTTATTTTTTCATTTAAATCAATTTTATCATCATTTATATTCTCTTCTTCTGAATTCTTTATTTTTTCTAATTTTATTGTCGCATTTTCTAATTCTTTTAAAATATCATCATTCATTTGCATTGTCCTCTACATTATCCAATCTATATAAATAAAACATGTTATGAATTTCTGATACTTCCAAACCAATTTTATTATTTTTTACAAGCTCAAGTGTTGCCAGAAAGGTTATTATGATTTTAATTTTATCATAGAAATTTATAACAATATCTAAAAAACTAATTCTTTCTACTTCATTTAATTTTTCGAGTATATGATCTTGCATTTCTTCTAAAGTAACTGAAAATTTCTCGACTTGATGCACAACAGGTTTAGTCGGTATCTTGTCTATAACATTTTTAAAAAATTTAGCTAAATCAAAAACTGTTACATTCTTTAATAAAGTAACATAATCTGAAGATATAATCTTAGGATCTTCGGAAAAATTCCTACGGAAATAAACTTTTTTAGCTTGTGTTTCATAGTTAGCAAGTTCGAATGACATTTCCTTGAATCTTTTATATTCAATTAGAGCTTTAATAAGTTCTTCCCTAGGATCAATCTCTTCGCCTTTTTCATTTTTTTCTCTTGGGAGTAGCATTTTAACTTTAATGTGCATCAAATTAGCCGCCATTAGAATAAATTCACTAGCTACTTCAATGTCTAACATTTGCATCAAACGAATATACTCAATAAACTCATTTGTGATTTTATGAATAGGAATATCGAGAATGTTTAATTCATCTCGTTTAACAAAAAAATAAAGTAAATCTAAAGGTCCTTCAAACTCTTGTAATTTGACAGTATACATTTTATCCTAAATTCATTATTTTTCTTACTTCAGCCATAGTTGAAGAAGCAATTTCTCTTGCTCTTTTTTCTCCATCATGAAGAATATCAATAACATCGTCAATATGATTTTCTAAATTTTTACGCTTTTCCAAAATTGGTTCTAACATTTGTGAAATTTTTTCAGCGCATTTCAACTTACAATCAACACAACCTAATGAACCATTTTTACAATTTGTTTCTATTTCTTGGATTTCACTTTCATTAAATCTTTGATGATATGAAAAAACTACACAAACATCAGGATGGCCAGGATCATTTTTTCTTATTTTTTGCGGGTCAGTTACTGCTTTGCGTAATTTTTGTTTTACCGTTTCTCTATCATCACTTAAATAAATTGTATTACCTAAAGATTTACTCATTTTAGCATTTCCATCTAAGCCTATAATTCTCTTAAATTTAGTCAATAATGGTTCACATTCAGGGAAAACATTTCCATATTGATTATTAAATCTTCTAGCAATTTCTCTGGTAATTTCTACGTGTGGAACTTGGTCTTCGCCAACGGGCACAAAATCACCTTTATAAAGTAAAATATCAGCTGCCTGCAAAACAGGATATCCTAAATATCCATATATAACGCTTTCAATATTTAAATCTCTTATTTGATCCTTTAATGTTGGATTTCTTTCCAATCTAGCAGTGGTAATTAGCATACTGAATATTAAAAATAACTCTGTATGTTCTTTTATTTGTGATTGTCTGAACATAGGTGCTTTAACGGGATCAATCCCTACAGCAAGCCAATCGATAAGCATATCAATCGAATTTTGATAAATTTCTGAAGTATCCAAATTAGTTGTTAAAACGTGATAGTCCGCAATTAAAAAGTGACAGTTATATTTATTTTGTAAGTCTAACCAATTTTCTAAAGCGCCTAAATAATGACCAATGTGTAATTTCCCAGTGGGGCGCATACCACTTAAAACTCTTTTACTCAAAACTTCCTCCTGATAAAAAATAATTTATCTTGCAAAGATAACATTTTTTTTAAAATTTTGAAAAAGTAATTCAAAATAAATTAGTTATTCAATCCTTTTATTTTATCATAATATAATTTTTTAACGATACCGTCTACAAGACCAATTTGCGGAGCTATTATTTTATTACTATTTGACCATTTCATAACTTTATTAAATATTTTTAAAGCAGGGACAATAACATCAGCACGGTCTTCTTTTAGTAAAAAGTTTTTTATTCTTTCGGTATAATTCATCTCTTTAAGTTGCTTATAAAATGCTTTTAATTCTTTCCTTGTTAATTTGTAATCTTCAGCATTTGCAATTCTCATTAAGGTATTTATATTACCACCTGAACCAATTGCAATTAAATTATTGTAAGAATTTACATTAACTTTTATCCAATTTTTCATATCTTCCCATTCATTTTCTTCTACCATATTATTTAATAGTCTAACAGTACCAATTTTAAATGAATGAGAAGAAATTTTTTGCCCGTTAACAAACAATGTTAATTCTGTACTACCACCACCAACATCAATATATAAATAATTTCTATTTGGCTCGATGTATTCATCTAATTGATTATATGCTACAAACTCGGCTTCCAACTCACCACTAATAATTTGTAAATTTATTTTTGAATTATCATTTATCCATTTTACTACTTCATTACCATTTTTTGCCTCACGCATTGCAGAAGTTGCACAAGCTAAATAATCATCAACTTCGTGTATTTCTAATATGTACTTAAAAGCAATCATAGCTTTAACCAGTTTATTAATTTTTTTCTCGGATATAATTCCGTGGGTGAAAACATCTTCGCCTAATCTTATCGGTAAACGAACTAATGAAACTTTCTTAAATATAGTTTGCTCTCCAAATTCATAAACTGAGCTTATTAATAATCTTATTGCGTTAGTACCAATGTCTATTGCGCCAAATTTCATAATGTTATTCCTATTTTTTACAAATCGAATAGTAATTTAAAAAAAATGTTTCAAAAAACCGTTAGTTTGTTTTTTTTTTCAATATTTCTTATCTTTATAAGTTACAAAAATAGGGATTATTTGTTGGTTAATGATATTAAATATGCTTTTGGTTATTTACTTATTATATCTTTTGTAATTAAAATTTTAGATATTTTCCGAAAAAAAGATATTCTTACAAATGCAATTTCAAGAAAAATATTGCATATTATTGCTTGCATAATGATAGCATACTCACCATTTATTATTGAAAATATCTATTTAAACTTATCACTTTTTAGTTTGGTCCTTATTATTGTTTCCTTAATCCATAATAAAAATATTTTACAGACATTCACTGTTGCATCTGATAATTATGGAATTATCTTACTGCCACTATCTTATGTTATAATCTATGGAATTTTAGGTTTTGAATACAGAGAGATTGTAAAAATAAGCTATTTAATCCTTGGTATTTCTGATGGTCTTGCAGGATTAACAGGAATGTTATTTGCTAACAAATTTTATAAAATTACAAAAGATACAAAAAGTTATTTAGGTTCAGTAGTATTTTTAATAACCTCTTTAGCAATATTCTATTGGCAATTAAACGATAAAATAACAGATACACAACAGCTCAGATTGACAATTTTATTTTTAGCTTATTTATTGACAGCAATAGAAGCAGCATCCTCTTATGGATTGGATAATTTATTTGTTCCAATTGTTACAAGCTTAATGTTATATGTATTGAGCTATAATGAGAATTATTTCTATGTATATAATTTACATATTAATTTCTTTATTTCAACTCTTGCAGCATATTTATCATATAAATATAAATTCCTAAAAAAAGATGGTGCTTTTGGGGCTTTTATTTTAGCATTTGCTTTACTAAGTTTTGGAAGTTGGAAATGGATAATTCCCGTTTTAACATTTTTCTTCCTATCATCAATTCTATCAAAATTAAGGAAAAAAGTAAATAATGATGTTGAACTTAATTTTGAAAAATCCGATACCAGAGATATTTATCAGGTATTTGCAAATGGTGGTTTAGGAATTCCTTTAGTACTGTTATATTACTTCTATAATAATGAAATATTTTATATTGCTTTTGTAGTTTTTATTGCTGCAGCAACTGCAGATACTTGGGCTACCGAAATAGGAACTATGTTCAAAACAACAACATATTCAATAAAAAATTTCAAAAAAGTTAAACCTGGGGTATCAGGTGGTGTTTCTTATGTCGGAACTTTTGGTAGTTTTTTAGGGGCAACATTAATTAGTTATACAGCTTATTTATATCATCAAAGCTTTAAATATTTTATCATAATAGCTTTATTAGGATTTGCAGGATCTATTATTGATAGTTTAATAGGTGCTTTTTGGCAGAATCAAAATATATGTACGCAATGTCATTCAATAACAGAAAGAAAAGTTCATTGCGGAATTAAAACCGAGCATAATTCGGGTATCCATTGGTTAAATAATGATTTAGTCAATTTTATTTCAAATTTTATTGTATCATTACTTATTTTTTTAACAATTTTATAGTACTATGAAAAAAATTCTACTAATACTAATATTTTTTATTAGTTTTTTATATTCACAAGAAAATATTTATTATAAAGCTTTAAAACTTTATAATTTAGGTTATTATGCCGAAGCTTATGATTATTTTGAGAAAATAGATAAAAGTAAAGTTTCAGAGCAAATTAAAGTTGCTTCTATAAATTATTATAAAGCAAATTGTCTTTTGAATATAGGCATTGTAGATGGAGCTGTTTCAGAATTAGAAAAATTAGTGAATTATGAACCATATTCTTACTTCTTCAATGAAGCTTTGTTTAGTTTAATCAATATTTATTATAACAATAAAAATTATGATAAAGTAATAGAAAAAGCTAACTTACTATTTAATTCGAGAACAAATTTTAAGGATTTAGGAACAGCATACTTTTTAGTTGGCCAAACATATTTTCAGAAAAAACAATTTGATAGCGCTATAGTTAATTATCAAAAAGCTTTAAATTACTTTCAAACAAATCGTAATATACCAGCAACTTATTTTTCTTTAGCTTACACATACGAACTAATAAATGATTATAAAAATGCTGTAAAATATTATGAATTACTTTTATCATATTTTTCTAATTCTCAACTTGCTCCTTCTGCTACAGTTAGAATTGCTATATGCTATTATAAATTAAAGGATTACGAAAATGCTATTGTCGAATTAAAAGATACAGTAATTACATCTCTTCCCAAAAACAATAAAATTGAAGCTAATTATATTTTAGCAAATGCTTATTTCCAAAATTCAGATTTTGAAAGATGTATTGAAACCATTAATTATTGTTTAAAAAATTATCCAAGTAATTATTTATCGAAAGAAATAAGATTTACTCTTGCTTTTGCTTATTTCCAACAAAAAAACTATAACGAAGCTTTTAAAATTTTTAATTTACTTTCTAAATACAAAGATACTATTTCCAGCTACGCTTTATATTGGAGTGCCGAATGTAAAAGGTACGAAAATAAATATGCCGAAGCATTACAATATTACGAAGAATATATGAATAAATATCCATATGGATTACAAATTAATGACGTTAAACTTAATATTGCTAATATTTATATCATACGAAATGAGTTTAATAAAGCTTCAAAAATACTTGTGGATTTATTAAATAATTCAAATCCTCAATTTCATCCTAAAATATTAATATCTTTTGGAGAACTGTATTTAAAGGATAATAAAATAAATATTGCTTATAACTATTTTAATTCTGCTGAAGCGAAAGCAAACGACCAATTTATTATATTTCGAGCTAAATTTGGGAAAGCTATAATTGCTTATCAGAGAAACAAATATGAAGAAGCATTATTTTATTTAAATGAAATTAAAAATTACAACTTTGATAAAAATTTAATTAATTTCTATTTTGGAGAAATAGAACTTGCAAAAGGTAATTATACAACTGCGATTAAATATTATGATTTAGTTAAAAGTTCAGATTATCAGAAATATGTAATATATGGGAAAGCATACGCTTATTTTAATTCCAAAGACTATGAAAATGCTAAATATTTATTCGAGGATTATGTAAAAAATTACAGCAAAGAACCTAATATTTATGATGCACAAATAAGGTTGGCAGATTGTTATTATGCTTTGAAAAAGTATAAAGAAGCTAATACAATTTATTCAGAAGTTTTTTCCAAAAAAAATAGCAACTTTAATGATGATTACGCTCAATATCAATATATTCAATCATTATATAGAGCAGGTAATTTTCAAGCCGCATTAGAAGAATTATCAAATTTTCAGAAAAAATATCCTAATTCTAAATATATTACAGAAGCAATATATTTAAATGGTTGGATTTATGCTCAAAAAGAAGATTATTCAATAGCTTTATCCCATTACAAAAAATTAATTCAAAAATATTCAGATGCACCTATTATTCCAATCGTATTATTATCAACAGGTGATATATACTATAATTTAGGAAAATATGATTCAAGTTTAGTTTATTATCAAAGAGTTGTGAAAAATTATGATGATACTACTTATATCTCAAACGCATTAAATGGTATCATTTACATTGCTACAAACAATAATGATTTAAACTTAGCTAAAAATCTGTTTGATGGTTTTGTAAATATCAAAAATGATGATAAAATTAAGGAAGTTATAAGATACAAATCAGTTGAAATGTTTTTTAATGCAGGCGATTATTCAAATACGATAAATTCAGCAAAGGTTTATTTGGATTCAGTTAAAGAATCTAGTAACAAAGTTCAAATATATTATTGGTTAGGTTATTCTTACAGTAAGTTAAAAATGTACGAAGATGCAAAATCTTCATTTACAAAAATTATTGATAATTATAAAGATGATGTATTAGCTATTGATGCTGCTATCGAATTGGGGAAAATCTATTCTCGAGAGAAAGATTATGATAACGAAATAAAAACATATGAAAAAGTAATATCTTATTTCCCTGAAGATGAAAAAATAGCTGAACTATATTACAAAAAAGGTTTAGCTTGTTTACAAAAAGGGGATATCTCAGAAGCTGTTGCATCATTTAATGATATAATTATTTACTTTGATCAAAGTCCATTTGTTAATAAAGCTAAATATGAGCTAGCATCCTTAGAACTTTCTAAGAAAAATTATTCATCCGCTGAAAACGTTTTTACCGAGCTTTCTTTAATACAAAATGACGATGTAAGTGTAAAAGCTCAGTTTAATCTTGGCGTTTCACAAATGGAGCAGCAAAATTATAGTAATGCAATAAGTAATTTTATAAGGATCATAAATTTTTATCCTGATTATCCTGAATGGCACATAAAAGCATATTTTAAAATTGCTGAATGTTATGAAATATTAAAAGATATTGATAATGCAAAAAAAATTTATAATACTATAATACAATTAAATTTTAATCAAGAATATACAAAAGAAGCTCAGAAAAAATTAAAGACATTAAAATGAAAAAAATAATATTTTTAATATTTGTACTAATTTTACCTTTATTGGCTCAAGATAATAGAAATGTTGAGTTGCCAGATTTTGTTATTATTGGTAAAAGAAAAACTCAATTACCAACTAAAGAAAAACTTAAAGTTGCTGGCAGCATATTTACTGATGAATACTTAAAACCTGCTATTCCTTTAGATTATTTAAAAATTAGTGATTTTAAAAATATCAATATTGAAATTCCTAATAATGCTGAGAATAATAAATTAAATGGAAGATTAGATTTCGGATTAGGTTTTTATACTTGGCCTGAAGTTGAATTAATGATATCAAAATCATTTAAGAATTCATATTTAATAACAGACTTGTATGGCATTAATGAAAGAGAATATACTAAAAAATCAGGTGTTAATAATTTAAAAATAAATGCGTTATATAATCTTTTTATCCCAAATGATTATGATTTCCTACCTAATTCTAAAATGAGTTTGGGTGGGGGTTATGATAGAAAAATTTCTAATTTTTTTGCTTCCAAGTTTGAAAATATTCAAAATCATTCACGAACCACTCATAATTTATATTTTTCTGCTGCATTAGAAAATAAAAATTATGATAATTTCCAATTTTCAATAAACTATAATCAACATTTCTTATTCCTTGATCATATTAAAAATAAAGATTATGAAAATATATTAAAATTTAATTTCTTTCCATCAGTTAAAATTTATGATTTTATATTACAGGATGATTTTGACTACAAAAACCAAAGTTTCTTTTCTAATGATTCTCTACTTTCAGATACTTATTTATTGGATAATACATTTAAATTGAAATATAATATAAGTAATAATTTCGCTTTAATGTTGGGTATTTATTCATCAGCGTATCAAGGGGAAAAAATATTTGTAAGACCGCATATTTCTTATAATTGGAGAATTGATGATTATTTATGGTTTAAGGGAGAATATTCACCAAGAAAAAATCTTTTAACGGTTAATGATATATTACAACAAAATTTTTACGCAAGTTTAAATGAAAAAACAATACTAAATACTCAAACATATTCATTCAAATTTGCTTTAGATTATCAATATTACAAATATTTACAAAATATTTTTGCTATAAATATCAATAAATATAAAAAATTTTATTATTACTCATATAATGATAGTTTAGCAAATTATGATTTAATTAATACTAAGGCAAGTGAATTCAATATACAAAATACTTTAATATATAATACATTATACTATGGTCTTTTAACTTCTATTATTGATTTAAATATTGTTAAGGATGATAATAATAAAAAAATACCATTTATTCCTTTATTGAATATACAATTCATATATCAATATAATTATGGGAATTTTACATTTGAGCCTAATGTAAATATTGCGATTAAAAGCTATACTGATCTTAAAAATAACGAAAATAAAAATTTTATTGATTTGGGAATAAAGACAAGTTATAAATTTGCACAAAATGCTGATATCTTTATTAAATTTAACAATATAACAAATTCTAAAAATTATTTGTATAATTATTATTTGCAAAAGAAATTTGAAGTTTTAGGTGGCTTAATCTATAAATGGTAATATGAAATTTAAAAAAGAAATACTTAGTAAAATTCAGATAAATTTATTATTAAATGAAATTGATAGTGAAAAATTTAAGTCGATATTTATAATTTCTATTGTTGATTTATTACGAAATAATAAGCAAATTCAAATAATACCCTTTAATAAGTTACAATTGAAAGAAAATAATATTGTTGAAAATATTGTAACATTTTTAAAAACTATAAATGATAATAAAGTTGATGAAGAGGAGTTATTACTAGGTTTTGTTCCTGAAGAAATTAAAGAATCTTTAAAATACAATGTTTTGTTAGAAATAATTGAAAGAATAAAAAAATATTTATTAAAGCAAAAATTTCAAAAAAGTAAAATAAAAAATCTTCATACAATACAGAATATTGAGATTCAAAATTACGATGAGAATGAAATATTTTTTATTCCGCAACTAAAGAAAAAGAGTGAAACGAAATTAACAGAATTTAATCAAAAAGATGAAAAGGGGAAAATTGATTTAGCAAATGAGACAGTAGTTCCTGAAAATATTGCAAATGTAGATTTTTCTATTCAAGAAGATGTTGTGGTTGAAAATCAGGAATTAAATTTAGAAAGCAATGACATAAATACTTCTGAAGAGATTCAAAGTGTTAATGAAGAAATAAATAATGATGTTCAAGAGAACAATGAAGAATATACAGAATTTACTGAAGAGGATAGTTTCAGTAAGCCTAAGATAGATTTTGGTGAAAGGGAAGGATTATTAGAGGATTTTGTTGACGATATATCTTTTACTGAGACAGAAATAGAATTAGAAGATGAGGTAGCTGAAGAAATTAAGCCATTAAGTGAAGACAAAGAGTTATTAGAAATAATTTCTATAGCACAGGAAAGTTCAAATAACCAACCAATTAATTTGCCTAAAGAAAATGAAGTTAAGAAAAAAGGAATATTTGAAAAAATAAAAATATGGTGGGTAAAAAAACAAATTAACAAAAGTTTTTCTGTAAATGTAAAACCACCGAAAGAAAAGAAAAGTAAGAAAGTAAAAGAAATTAAAGAGATTACTAGTTCCTTAGAAGATAAAATTGTAATAGAAAATAAAGTAGAAGATAAAGTAGAAAAAGTTAAGCCCAAAAAAGAAAAAAATAAACTATTTACTAAATTTGCAGTTTCAGACAAGATTAAGGGGAAATTATCATTAATTCAAATATTAACATTTGAAGATGTTAAATCCGGAATAATATTTTACTTTACTATATCAATTTTATTCGCTGGTTTAGGAGCTGGATATTGGTTTTATGTTTATAAAATGAATAAAAGTGATAATATTTTTAATCAGGTGAATCCTTCAGATGAAAAAATCCCGATTAAAATGATAATAATAGAAAGAGATAATACAATACCTGCTGATGAATTTATTGTAGAAGAAATAAATCAAATAAACTTGGATGAAAAAAATACTGCACCAAGTGAAATAAAAAAAGAAAGTAATATAGATGATACAAAAAAAACTACTAAATCTGATGCTAAAGAACAAAAAAATGTAATAGTTAAACAAATGTCTGCTTGGAGTTCCGAGGAGAAAGCAGAAATAGAGGTTAAAAAATATAAGAAACAAGGTTATGATGCTTTTATTGAAAAAGCAATTATAAATGGGATGGAAATTTATAGGGTAAAAATTAGAACAAAATAGGGAGTAATAAAATGGCTATTGTAGAATGGTTCTTGAAAGGTGGTGCATTGATGTGGCCTATTTTAATTTTATCTATTGTAGGTGTGGCTATAATTATTGAAAAATATTTGTTAATGAATAAAATACAAAATAAAATGTCTTCATTTTGGGATAAAGTAAATATTCTAATAAAAAATAATGATATAAAAGGTGCTGTAAATCTTTGTTTAAATGATAAGTCACCTGCAGCAAATATCTTTTTTGAAGGTTTAAGAAAATTAAAATTTGGTCACGAAAGAGTAAAAGAAGCTATGGAAGCAGCAGGAAGAAATGAAGTTTATAAAATGCAAAAAGGATTAACTTTACTTGCAACAATTGCAGGTGTTGCTCCAATGTTAGGTTTTTTAGGAACAGTTACTGGTTTATCAACAGCTTTTAGTATTATTGAATCATTACAAGGTGCAGTATCTCCTGGTGATTTAGCAGGCGGTATTTATCAAGCATTGATTACAACAATTTTCGGATTATTTGTTGGTATTCCTTGTTTAATTTTTTATAATCTTATTAACGCTAAAATGAAGAGAATAATATTAAATATGGAATATCAAGCATCTGAAATATTGGATACATTGCAGGAACAACAATTAACTAATCAATAGGTAAAATATGAATTTTGATTTAGACGATAAATCAACAATAGTAGAATTCAGTCATTCTTCATTAACAGATATTGTAATGAGTTTACTAATATTTTTCTTATTAACTTCACAATTTGTTGTTTTAACAGGCGTAAAAGTTAAATTACCAGGGAGCAATGCAAATACTAATTCAGATGCTGCTCAAATAGTTGTAGTAATTTCTGAGGATCAAAAATATTATGTAAATACCGATTTTGTTATGCCAGAAGAACTAGAACAAAAAATTAAATCTTTAAAGTTGAAAACGAATAATGATAATTTAATAATAAAAGCTGATAAAAATGTTCCTATTGAGTTAGTTATTAAAGCGATAGATGCAGCTAAATTAGCAGGGATGAATAAATTTACTATTCAGACTGAAAAGAAAATATGACAATAGATAAATCTTTACAGAAAAAAGCCTATATTTATTCAATTATAATACATTTATTAATATTTTTAATTGTGTTATTTCTTATACCAAAACCAAAATCTAAAACAATTGATATTCTTGAAATTCAAATAGGTGATAGATTTGGTGAAGGGCAGGGATTAGGTATGAAAGGAGAACCACTAAATGAAAAAATTGAACACCCCAAAACACAAGTTGAAAAAGAAAGTGCTGTAGAAGATAAAACAAAAAAAAATGTTGATGTACCTAAAACAAAAGCGCAATTTGATGAACCTAAAATTTCTCAAAAAAATAAAGTTGATAATTCTAAAGTAAAAAATGAATCAACAACGCAGAGCGCCAGCGAAACTTCTGGAAATCAAGGTTCTGGTTTTGATATACAATGGGGCGGAAAAGGAAAGAGAAAAATATATAAATATATTATTCCTCAATATCCTGATGGCGTTCAGGTGGAGGCAAATGTAAAATTAAGATTTACTATCTTACCAGATGGATCAGTTACAAGAATTACTCCTTTAGTTAAAACTCACCCAATTTTGGAGAGTGTTTCGATGAATGCTCTTTCCAAATGGAGATTTGAGCCTCTTGATGATGGAGATTATGAACAAACAGTAACTATTATTTTCCCATTTCGTCTGAAATAAAATCTTGTCTATAATAGAACTTATAAAAATAATATTCAGTAATCGTTAAAGATATTAGTGCAAAAGAAGCCCTATCGAAAATTATATTATATTTTTCATGTACGTATAATATTTTAATGCCTTCTTTAGGAATTATAACATTAGCAATCATATTTGTTATACCACCGCCTACAGAAAAAAGTAAAATGATAAGTAAAATGTTTAAAAAAGCATTTTGCAAAGAATCATTTTGCCATTTTTTTATGAATATAATAAATAAAAAAATTACATGCGCAGTATAAATTAAAGCGAATAGCATTCTTAATCCTCGTTATTTAAGATATTTGGTAATATTATATTGTTTATATAATACATAGAGAAAAAACTTCCAAGAAAACTGAATAATAAATTAATAAGTAAAAAATTAAACAAAGATAAGAAAACATAATTTAATGAAAAACCGTAAGTTGTAATTTCGTTAGAGATTGCATACAAAAAATTTAATGCTTCTTTTATATAAGTTTGGTTAACAGATGGAATTTGATTAAAGACATATTCAATTTCAGGTAATGTAGTAACAAGGTCATTATTTTTTGTAAAATAAGTGATAATGACATCAAAAAAGTTTGAAAATATTGCTGAGATAAATCCAGTTAAGATAGAAAGAGATAGAATTTTGTTATATTTAATTCTCTCTTTTATTTTATTACTTTTTATGTAAAAATAAAGAGTTATTATGGGGATATTAGGGATTATTAAAAAATAAGAGAAATTTTTAATAAAAGGTATGTTTTGAGATATTGCAGAAATCCATGCTGCAACAATAATCGAATAGACAGTGTTTTTATTAAACATATAAACCTAAAAAAATTATGTTTTAAAAATAAAAAAAATTTGAAAAAAAAGAAAATATTACTATATTTAGTTTCTAAAATTATTAATTTTTATAAGAGGATAAAATGGCAAGAGTTTGTGAAATTTGTGGTAAAAAACCTATTACAGGTAATAGCATAAGCCATGCTCACAATAAAACAAGAAGAAGATGGTTGCCTAATTTACATACAGTAAAAGTTATTGTGAATGGTGAAAAAAAGACTATTAAAGTTTGTACAAAATGCTTAAAAGCAAATAAAGTTGTAAAAGCTATTTAATTTTATGGGCAGGCAACTGCCCATTTTTCGAAATAATAAAAGTCTGCTATGTTTAAGTCTCTTGTTATATCATACAATATACCTCCATACCATATCAATAGTGCAATCAGAGTATATAATTATTTAAGGAATTTTAATAAATATAACTGGGATGTAACTTTAGTAACATCTTTACCAGTTGGTATAGATACCAACGATTATTTAAATAATTCAGAACTCAAATTATCTAATTTTATTAATATTCCCTCTATACATAAAGATTTACTTAAACTACCAGATTATAAAATAAAATTAAGTAGATTTGTAAACGCTTTTTTTACAGTTCCAGACAAACAAAAAAGATGGTCAAAGAAAGCTGCTTTTGAGGCTGATAAATTATTACAAACAGAAAATTATGATGTGTTATTCTTAACACTACCCCCTTTTTCTATTTTAAAGGAATTTGTTTATCTCAAAAAGAAATACGATATTCCAATCATAGTTGATTATAGAGAATTATGGTTAGATAACTATAACGCTATTTATCCAACATTTATGCATAGAACAATGCATAAAAAAGCTGAGTATAATTCATTAAAACAAGTTGACAAAATTATAGTTCCAAATAGAAAAATTAAAGAGCATTTACTTTATCAATATCCATTTTTGACATTTGACGATATTGTCATTTTACATAATTCATTTTATGAAAAGGATTTTATTTATAATGTCCCACAAAAAAGTGATAAATTAATAATTTTACATCCTGGTAGTCTTTTACAAAATTTCGACTTAATGCCTTTCTTCAAAGCATTCAGTGAATTGAAACTAAGAAATAAAGATTTTGCAAATAATGTAGAAATCAAATTTGTTAAACCATTAAAACAAGATGTAAAAAAGAAAATTTTTAATTTAAATATATTAGATAATATAAAGGAATTAGATATAAACTCGTTAAGTGAATTAAATCAAGAGATTACTAATAGTGATGTTATTCTTGTTAATTTACCTAGCAAAAATCAGAATATTGATTTACTAACTCCACCTATTATTTATCAAGTATTTGGTGCTAAGAAGCCAATTTTTGCTATAATTCCTGATGGTGCTTTAGAACAAGATTTAAGAAAATATGATGCGAGTTATATTTCTAATCCAAATGATAATATTACTATACAACAGCAATTATTAGATCTGTATAATGATTATCGAAATAGAAGATTGCCAAAACCTAATTTTGATTTTGTTAGCCAGCATAATTCGGCTGCTATTACTGAAGAATTAACTAAAATATTTCAATTTTACTTGCCTGCATATTAATTTTATCAAAATAACCACGAATAATTTCTTCCCATACCAAATAATGTAGAATGTAGTATTTAATTTTATACCATCCATTAGAATTATTTGTGAGATAATATTTTAAAATTATAGACAATATATTATTAAATTTTAAGAATAATTTTGTTAAGTTTTTATTTCTATAAAGAATTCTTTTTGTCTTAAAAAAATTATATTTTGGATAGAGTTCAACTAAAAGATGTAAGTTCGTATAACCAAAATTGTACATTTGAGTGATGAATTTTTTGATTGATTTTTCCATTATCGAATAAGTTAAAGAATTGTGATTATTAATGATTTTAAATTTGTGCTTTTCCGTTAATCTGACCGCAAATTCAGTATCTTCTCCACCATATGACTGGTCAAATATTTCATTAAATCCTTGTGTCTCAATAAAATTATTAGAGTGCATAGCAAAATTTTGAGTAGTGAAATATTGCGGTGGTAGATTTTCTAAATGATTCAGGTTGTTTTTCCCGCGTCTATTTAAGTAATATGCAATTAGATTAGTTTTTTCATTGATATAAAATACCGAGCCTGATGAAATACAATTTTTATTAGATTCTAATAATTTTATATGATTTTCAACCAAGTCTTCTTTTGCAAAAGTATCAGAATCGAGAAAAATAATATAAGTTGAATTAATATGATTTATAATTAGGTTTCTGGTAGTAGCTCTGCCGTGATTATTTTTGTCAGGATGTTCAAATATTTTTATTTCAAATGAGTATTGCGATTGTTTTAAATATTCTAAAGTGCCATCTGTTGAACCATCAATACAAATATAAACATTAAAATCTTTTATGGTTTGTTTGGATAGACTTTCAAGACACTTTTTTAATTCTTCTAAATTATTATAAGTTGGAATGACTATAGTTATTTTAGGCATATTTACTTCTTTTTATTATTAAATAAAGTAAAGTATTTAATGTAATAAAAATAAAAATGTTTATTAAAAGGTTATTGAAAAGATATAAAATTACAAAAGATGTAAAAAATAGAGCAACTAATATGGATAATTTATTAAAATCAATATTAAAGTTTAAAGCTTTATGAACAACATAGTAAAGATAGAGAGAGATTAAAAAGTAGCTAAAAAGCGTTGCTATCGCTGCTCCTAATATGCCATAGATGGGAATTAATAAAATATTTAATAAAATATTTGATAAAAATCCGATTATGTCACTAATTAATATTATAGATGGTTTTTCTACTGAATATGGATAAAAGTAAAAAAAGTTAATTATTCCATAAAATGAGTAACTTAAATTTAAAATAAGATAAATGATAGATTTAGTGTTGTATTCATTGTTGAAAATATGAAGCTGAAAAAATAAGTCAGTTAACACAAATATTGAACAAGCTAGCGAAATAAAAATAAAGGTTATTTTATAAAAATTATTTTCTAAAATTTTGTTATTGTTACCTTGTTTTAATGATACAGAAAGAAAAGCTGGTAAAAAAGAATGAGAGACAATTTTTATCAAGCTTGCAAATTTATAAGCAAAACTATAAATGCCTATTTCCGTTTTTGTAGAGAATAAATTTAAAATATATCGATCGCTAATATCAATTCCGAGTGTTAAAAGATTTGTAAATAATATGGGAATAGATAAAATTAAAAAATTTTTATATTCATTAAAATTAAAATCAATTTTTATTTTAAAACCGATTTGTTTGTGAAGGTATATTATTATTAATAAATTAGATAAAATTTGTGTTATGAAAAATGATATAATATTAAGTTTAAAGATCAAAATAAATATTGGTAAAATGATAAGTTGAGTAATAAAATTCAATAAACTTATTATATAAAGAAATTTATCATTATTTTGAATTTTTAATATTAAGCTTCCAAAGTTTGCAATGGTTTCTAAAACGTATCCTAAAAGTGATAAAATTATTAAAGTTATGAGATTAAAATTTCCAAATAAGAAATAAGATAAAAAAGGCGAAAAAATTGAAAAAATAAAAAAAGCAATCAATGAATTTAAGATTAGGAATGAAAAAGATAAATCTATGTATTTGTAATTTGTGGAATTTAAGTATTTTGTTTGAAAATAAAAATGTGTACCTAATTCAGAAAATACGGTTACAATGATTGTGTAAGAGATTATAAGAGAATAAATGCCAAATTCTTCAGCAGATATGAAATATGAAATAAATGGTAGAATAATAAAATTAGCTAGTTTGGAGATAATATTGGCTACTGTATAATTAAAAGTAAATTTAAAAACAGATTTAATCAATCAAATGATACCCTTTTGTTTATATAATTCTTTGAGTTTATCATTAACATTTTTGAAACCATGGTATTTTTCAACCCATTCCATACCTTTCATACCAATTTCATATCTTAAATCTGGAGAATCAATAAGTTTAATAAGAACATCATAGAGTTCTTGTGCGTTATTAGCAACAACAAAAGGATTTTCTGGAAGCCAATTCCTGTATTCGTCAGTCATGTTTGTAATAGTAGGTATGCCCATAGCCAAAGTTTCTAGCCCAGCCTTTCCGTATCCTGTACCAGCACCGTAAGAACCACCGACTTGATCAATACATATATCAGCGTGTTGTTTTATTCTTAAAAGTTCAGCGTGTGGAACATTCTCGAGAAGTTTGAAATCAATTTTTCTAATATCTTTGATTTTATCAATAACACTTAAAATTAAATCGGTTCCTTTATATTTTCTATTGGTAGGGGAATGAACTATAACTACTTTCTCATTATTTTTTATTTGGAAATTAGGTAATTGGCTTGTATCAAATGGATAGAAAAAGTAAATTAAGTCATCTTTAAGTTTAAGATGGTCATATTCAGATGTTATGTTTAAATCTGAAATTTCATCTAATTCTTTGAATATCCCACGGATACGTAAATCTACGCCATCGTAGCAGCAGACGATTTTTTTCCCTTCTTTTTTCCATTTTTTAGCTTGAGAGCAATCTCTATAAAAATCCATTCCAGTATCATAGTGTATAATATCAAATTCATTTAATTTATATTCTTTGATAACTTCTTCAAAAATTGGTTTTCTTTTCCAATCTCTGAATTCAAAATAAATTTTTTCCAAAAAATTTTTAGGTTTAAAATATTTCAATGTTTTTTGGTCAGAATTTTCTACTTCTATAACTTTTTTCAATCGCCAATAATTAGCAAATTTATTTTGAGGTAGTGGAATATTTAAGCAAATATCTTCAGGATAATTAAATTTAGTTTTGTGGAAAGTTATTAATCTTGAAAAATCACCAGATTGATTATGCATTTTATAATAATCGTAATAAACACCAGCGTGATTTTGAGGAGCGATATGTAAAATTTTTAGCATTATTGTGAGCCTTTAGAAAATTTTTTAAGAAATGTTAGAAATTTTTCTTTATCATATCCGCCATCACTTTCTAATTCGCCAGTATTTTGTGAATGGATTAATTTTTTATTTTTATCTAAAATAAAAATATGTGGATAGCCATCAATTTTTGGGAAATTTGAAAGGAATTCGGTGTTTTTGTTTTGTTTACTATAATGGATTTTTAAAACTACATAATTGGATATTGCATTTTTAATTTCATTATCTTCTTCTATTAATTTAGCAATTCTTCTACACCAAGGGCACCAGTCGCCGCCAACAATCATTAGAATATTTTTATTATCCTTTTTTGCTTGAATTGCTGCTTTATTAAGTTGTTTGAAAGGATTTAATGTTGGATCATAGATAAGTTTATTTTGTGAAAATAATATAACAAAAAAACTTAGAAAAATTATAATCTTTTTCATATATAATTCCTTTTAATTAAAAGTAAAATTTACGTATTTTAAGTATAAAATTCAATATTTATTAATTTTAATGGTAATTTTTATTTGTAAAATTATTAACTTAACAAAAAGAGGGAAAAATGAAAAAGCTTCTATTAGTTTTATTTGCGATTAGTCTATTTTTATTTGCTCAGAATAATCCAATTAAATTTTATCATGAAAATTGGGGAGAAGTTTTAAAAGTAGCCAAAGAGCAGAATAAGATGATATTTTTAGATGCTTATGCATCTTGGTGTGGTCCATGTAAATATATGTCTAATGTAATTTTTACAAATGATACTGTAGGGAATTTTTATAACAATAATTTTATAAATGCTAAATTTGATATGGAAAAAGGGGAAGGGCTTGAACTTGCAAAAAAATATGAAGTTAGAGTTTATCCTACACTTTTATATTTAAATCCTGATGGTGAAATAATTCATCGTATTGCTGGTTCAATGAATGTTAGTGATTTTGTAGAAGAAGGTAAAATTGCTTTAAATGGTAAAAATTTAAAATATTATCAAAATGAATTTGCTAATGGGAGAAAAGATGAAGTTTTTATAAAGGAATATATTTCATTGTTACAAAAAGCTTATTTAGATGCAAAAGATGTTTTGGATGTTTATTTTTCAAATTTAAAAGATGAAGATAGAACTAAAAGTGATAATTTAAATTTAATTTTTGAAAATGTTGATGATATAACTAGTGATTTATTTAAATTATTAATTTCTAACCTTGATAAATTAAATAAGCCAGAAAATGAAATTGTTGATGGTTTAAAATATAAGTTTAGAATGGATTTAATAACGATGATGAGAAAAAATTCTAATGCTAATTATACATATGATATGTGGTTAGAAAGAACTAAAGATCTTAATTTCAAATTGAAAGATGAATTATTAGCATATAACAAAATTATGTATTTCCAAAGGTTAAAGGATTGGAAGAATTATTTAAATGCTTGTGAAATTTATCTAACCAAGTATCAAAATTCAAATGCTAAAGCAATAAATGAAATTTGTTGGAATACTTACAGAATGTTACCAAAAGATAATGAAGCATTAAATTTTACTGAAAAATGGATTAAAAAGGCTTTAGAATTAGAAAGAGATGAAGAAATATTGGATACCTATGCTAATATTCTTTTTGCAAAAGGGGATAAAAATAATGCTATTAAAATTGAAGAAGAAGCTATTGAATTGGCAAAAAAGAAAAATAAAGATATTGAGAATTACATTAAAACTTTAGAGAAATTTAAAAAATAATTGTAATATTATTCTCAAAATTTTTTAAATTTGTAGTTTTGTAAACAATATGGATAGAAAATGTTGCCAGTTAAGCCAACTCAAAAAGTAGTTGAAATTGTATTGCAAGAGTCAGATATTTTGAAAGAGTTTGCCCATGATATAATAGATAAAGAAATGTTAGATTTAAAAGGGGCAAGAGTAAAATATTTAATGGCATATCCTCATATTTCTAAAAAGTGTGCTGGTAAATGTATAAAATCGACAAAAGAGTTAAAATATTATTCGGAAGCAGATTACATTATTGAAATTTCGAATGATTTATGGTCTGTTTTGGATGAAAATATGAAATATGTCCTTATGCTAAATCAATTACTAAAAATTTGTCCAACCGTTAATGAAAAAACTGGTAGTATAAATTACAAAGTAATTGATCATGATTTTAAGGGATTTGCAAAAATCATCAAGAAATATGGTGGTATGGATTGGTATTATAGAATGAGAGAGATTAATGCTTCTTTGTATGATTTAAGTCCATCTGAGGCTGAAGGGTTTAGTTTATAATTCGATATTGAAGTTAAAAGTGTAAAATTAAAGCAGGTTAACACAGGTTAGCTTACTTTTGAAATAAAATAATATTTTTCATTAGCTCGGACAGTATAAGCTTAAGCCCGTTGCAGCTTTTTACAAGCTGCAACGGACAGCGGGCCGAAACGGCCCGCTAAAAATCTTTTCTTTATCACCTTACAAAGTGTAGTGCTTTGAGCCTTTATACTTATATCTTTCCAAAATACCTGGCAATCCGTAGGATAAGGAGTGTTAGATAAAAATTAATCTTTTGACGATGCTAAGATGTAATTTTGCAAATTTTTACATTTGATTCGTTTTTATATCATAAAATTGCTTTTACAATTATATCATAAAAACAAATATATTGTATTTACA